>NZ_JAOTIK010000001.1:0-720000 GCF_030116705.1 Streptomyces sp. ML-6 | reverse complement strand
CGCCCGATTGCTTCAGTGCTCATCCTGGATTCCTGTCGTTTTGTCGTCCGCCGTCCAGGCGACGACGTACCGCCGCCCGTCCGGCTCCCGTGCACCGCCGGTCATTTCGGTGCTCTTCACCTCGTAGGTCACGCCCTCGGCCACGACCTCCAGCCGTTCGGAGGTCGCGGACACCACCCGGAAGTCGGCGGGTCGGCCCCGCAGCCCGGTCCCGAGCCGCTTGGAGACCGCTTCCTTGGCCGTCCAGAACCGGGTGAACCAGACCGCCCCGCCCTCCCCGTCCGCCGCCACCAGCCCGTCGAGAAGGGCCAGTTCCGCTGGATCGCAGGAGGCCGTCACGGTGCCCCGCGGGCGGTCGACGACCTCCTCGACGTCGATCCCGCAGGGCCCCCGGCGGGCGACGGCCACACCGATGTCCCCGCAGTGCGCGAGCGACACGACCAGGCCCTCGCCCAGCTCGCACCCGTACACCCCGCGGACCAGTGGCCGGCCGGACGCGGCGTTGTGCACGGCCAGCTCCGCCGGATAGATGTCGCCGCGGCCCTCCTGCCACAACAGGGTGCGCACCGCGTCCTTGGCGGCGATCCGGCCGAGCAGCCAGCGGCGGCGGACCATGGGCTTCAGCCCGTCGTACACCTCGCGTTCCGCGCCGCCCAGCATGTTGCGCATCACCAGCTCGCGGGTGGCCAGGTCGGGCCAGCGCTCGTGGACCGACAGCCAGCCGCCGGGGCGCGGCTCGGAGAGGGTGTTGCGGCCGGGGAAGCGGTCGACCGCGCGCATCGTCGCGTCGTTGTCGAAACGCCGGTCCTGCCAGCCGGTGAACTCGGCCCACACCCGGCCCTCGTGACTGAGCTGCATGTCGGCGGTCAGCGTCGATCCGGTCACATCGGTGATGCGGATGGCGCAGGTCAGCCGGGTGCCGGGGGCGGGATGGGGGCCGAAGAAACGGATCCGTTCCATGGCCACGGGGAAGACCGTGGTGCGCTCGTCGAGCTTCGACATGATCCAGTAGCCGAGCAGCTGACCCACGTTGTCCAGCAGCGCGCCGGGGGCCTCGGGAGTGGTCAGCACCCCCCGTACGTAGTGGTCGGCCTCGGCCGTCAGTTCGCTCACCCCCTGGAAGCGGGGGCCGTGGAACATCCACCGGTCCGTGTACAGCTGTTCCGCGCGCAGCTCGGGCCGCCGCTCCGCGGCCGGGTCGGTGGGCCACACGGCCGGGGCGGCGGTGTACTGCGGGGCCAGCTCGACGACCGCCCGGGAGTAGGCGCTCAGGGCCACCTCGACCCGGTCCGGCGCCACGTCCCGCACCTCCACCGGCACCCGCACCGACGGGATCGCGGCGATCCACTTCAGCAGCCGCACGTCGTGGACGGCGACCGCGCGCGTCCCGGGGCGGGCCCGTTCGGCGAACTCCATGAGGTGGGTGATGACCGTGGTGGCGGGCACCACGGGCCAGCGGTCCCCCTCGTCGGGCCAGCCGGGACGCTGCCGGAAGAAGCAGTGGTCCAGCAGGTAGGGCATCTCGGCCACGTCCACCCGCAGCACCTGTTCCGCCCCGGCCGGACGAACCGAAGGTGTCGGACGTGTTGGGGGTGCCGGACGTGCCGGAGGGGTTGAGGGAGCCGGAGAAGTCGGGGGAGCCGGGACCCCGGCGGACGGCGGGGGACCCGCGGGGCGCCGGACCGGCGCCCCGCGCCCCGGCCGGGCGGCGGGGGCGCGACGGGCGAGAGCGCGGGCACCGATGAGTTCTCTGGCCACCGACGCGGTGTCGTCGAGCAGCGCGGACAGTTCGGCGCTCAGCGGGTCGCCCGGCGTACCGGGAACCGGCGCGGCGACACCGGCCCCGAGACCGGCCCCGAGACCGGCACCGAGACCGGCCCCGGAGGTCCGGGCGAGCAGGCCGTGTTCCCGCGCGGGCAGCGACACCAGCGCCCCGCCGAGGTCCAGCCGCACCCCCGGACGGCCGGGGCGCGCGGCGCGCACCGCCACCGGGGCACCGGCCCCGGCCGTGCCGGGAGCGAGCAGCGGGGTGACGTCGGGGGCGGCCCCCTCCGTCCACAGCGCGGTCACCACCCGGCGCAGCTGCGCCAGGCTGTCGTGTGAGGTGGAGTGCGCGGAGACGACCAGCCGGTCCCGCCCGGCGAGGGTGTCGTCGATGAGCGAGCCGAGCTGGCCCGCGCCGAGCTGCACGAAGGCCCGGAACCCGGCCTCGTGCAGTGCGAGCACCGTCTGCCGGAAGCGGACGGGCTCCAGCAGATGGCGTACGAACAGTTCGCGCACCGCGTCCGCCTCGGCCGGGAAGGGCGCGGCGGTCGTCGCGGACCAGACCGGGGTGGTCTGCGGGTGCAGCGAGTAGCGTTCGGCGGCCGCGCGGATCGGCCCCAGGTACGGTGCGAGCAGCGGGGTGTGGAAACCGGAACGGAAGGGCAGCACCTGGCAGATGACCCCCTGGGAGCGGAAGCGGTGCACGAGCTCGGCCACCGCCTCCTCGGGGCCGCAGATCATCGACTGCTGCGGCGCGTTGTCGTGCGAGAGCACCACGTCCTCGCGGTCCCCGAGCTCCTCCAGCACCCGCTGCGCGGACATGCCCAGCACCCCGAAGGCAACGCCCGGCACGCGCAACGCGTCCGGATCGAAGGCCGAGAGGAACGCGTCGACCTCGTCGGCCGCGTGGATGCCGCCGCAGGCCATCGCCGTCCACTCGCCCACGCTGTGCCCGGCGACGGCGTCCGGGACCACGCCCACCCGGCGCAGCGCGGTGTCCAGCAACCGGCCCAGCTGGAAGACGGCGGTGCCGTGCCGCCCCACGTCACCGACGCGCGCGTCGGAGCCGAAAGTCCAGGAAAGTCCGAAACGGGCGGCCAACTCCTCGACACGCGGGGTGAATTCGGCCTCCAGGCCGGGGAAGACGAACACGGTCCGGCCGCCGGCCCCCAGCACCGGACGTGGAGTGAACCACACGTCGGTACGGCCCCGCCAGGGCACGCCCTTGGCCACGGCCCGGCGGGCCAGCTTCAGCCTGCGCCCGGTCGGGTCGACGATGCCCAGCCGCACCGGACCGCCGCCCGGGGCCCGCTCGTCCCGGCCCGCGGCCAGGACCGAGGCGTCGTCGGCGGCCAGCAGCCCGGCCAGTTCGTCGACCGTGTCGGCGGCCAGCCGCAGCACCCGCTCCGGCTCGCTCACCGTCACCCGGCCCGCCGTCCGGGGCGCGGCCGTAGCCGGCTGCTCCAGCACCACGTGGGCGTTGATGCCGCCGAAGCCGAACGCGTTCACCCCCGCCCGGCGCGGCGCACCGCCCGCCGGGTCCTGCCAGGGGCGCGCCTTCGCCAACGGGGCGAACCGGGTGTCCGCGAGCGCCGGATGCGGGTCCTCGCAGTGCAGCGTCGGAGGCAGCACCCCGTGGTGCACCGCCAGCGCCGCCTTGATCAGACCGGCGATTCCGGCGGCGGGCATCGTGTGCCCGATCATCGACTTCACCGAGCCGATGACCGCCCGCTCGCCCTCCCCGGAAGGGCCGAACACCTCGGCGAGCGTGGCGAGTTCGGCCTTGTCTCCGGCCGGGGTCGCGGTGCCGTGCGCCTCCAGCAGACCGATCGAACCGGCGGCCCGGGGGTCGAGCCCGGCGGCCTGCCACGCCTGGCGCACCGCCCGGACCTGGCCGCCCGGGTCCGGGGCGAGCAGACTGGCCGAACGGCCGTCGCCGGCCACCCCGGTGCCGGTGACCACGGCGTAGATTCGGTCCCCGTCCCGTTCGGCGTCGGCGAGCCGCTTCAGGACGACCACCCCGGTGCCCTCGCCGATCAGCACCCCGTCCGCGCCCTGGTGGAAGGGGCGGATCCGCTCGGAGGGGGAGAGCGCCCCGAGCTGGTTGAAGACGCTCCACAGCGTGATGTCGTGGCAGTGATGCACCCCACCCGCCAGCATCAGGTCGCAGCGCCCGGAGACCAGTTCGCGCACCGCGTGGTCGACCGCGATCAGCGAGGACGCGCACGCCGCGTCGACCGTGTACGCGGGTCCGCGCAGGTCGAGCCGGTTGGCGACCCGGGAGGCCACCAGGTTCGGCACGAGCCCGATCGCGGACTCCGGCTGCTCGGGGCCGAGCTGCTCGGTGAACGCCGCCCGCACCCGCTCCAGCTGGTCGGCGCCGAGCTGCGGGGCGAGCTCGCCCAGCGTCCGGACCAACTGGTGCGCGGTGCGCACCCGTTGGTCCAGGCGGACCAGGCCGGGCGTCAGATAGCCGCCGCGGCCCAGCACGATCCCGGCCCGTTCCCGCGCGGACGGCAGCACATCGGTGCCCCCCGCGTCCTGGAGCGAGCGGTGTGCCACCTCCAGGGCGATCAGCTGGTCCGGCTCGGTGCCCGCCACCGACGACGGCATGATCCCGAACCGGGCCACGTCGAACTCGGCCGTCCGGTCCACGAACCCGCCGCGCCGGCAGTAGATCCGGTCGCTGCGCCGGTCCCCGCCGGTGGCGCCCGGTGCGTAGAAACCGGCGTCCCAGCCGTCGTCCGGCACCTGGGTGATGGCGTCCACCCCGCCGACGATGTTGCGCCAGTAGGCGTCCAGATCGGTGGCGCCCGGGAAGAAGGCGTCCATGCCGACGATGGCGACCGGTGTGCGTGCGCCCACGCCTGTCACCAGCCCGAGGCGGTGTAGACCGTGGCGTGCGTCTCCGGCAGGCCCCAGGCCAGTTCCCGCAGCAGGCTCAGCGGGCCCTCGTCCGGGTCGATCAGCTTGATCCCGCGGGCCGCGTACGAGCGCATCAGTTCGGGGGTCACCATGCCGCCGCCGGTCTCCGCCGCGGCCCAGGGCCCCCAGTGCACGGTGAACCCGCGCCGGCCGGGCCTGGTCCACCGGCGGCCCAGCTCCTCCAGGGCGTCGTTGGCCGCGGCGTAGTCGCACTGGCCGCGGTTGCCCAGGGCCGCCGCGATGCTGCCGAAGAGCACCGCGAAACGGGGCCCGGAGGGCAGCGAGTCCACCGCGTCCAGCACGGCCCTGGCCCCCTGCACCTTGGTGGAGAAGACCCGGTCGAAGGAGACGGCGGTCTTCTCCGCGATCAGCTTGTCCTCGATGACACCGGCCGCGTGGACGACCCCGTCCAGCCGCCCGTACTCCCGGTGCACCTCCTTCACCGTGGTGCTGACGGCCTCGGTGTCCAGCACGTCCACGCAGTGGTACCGGGCGTCGCTGCCCAGCTCCCGCAACTCCCGCAGTGTGTCGCGCACCTCACGGGCCGACAGCAGGGAGTTCAGCCTGCGCTCGATCTCGGCGGGCTGCGTCAGCCCCGTCGCCAGCAGCGCGCGGCGCAACGCGTCGCGCCCCTGCGCGGACGCCGTCGCCGGGTCCTCGGCCTCCGACGGCACCGGGGTGCGGCCCATGAGGACCAGCCGGCAGCGACTGGTGGCGGCCAGTGTCCGGGCGAACCGGGCGGTGATGCCGCGCGCGCCGCCCACCAGCAGCACCACGGCCTCCCGGTCGAGACCGACGGCCTCCGCCTCCGCCACGCCGTCCCCGGCGGGGCCCGCCCCGGTCTCGGCGAGCGCGCCCAGCCCGGTGGGGGTCAGCCGCAGCGCGCGCCGGACCGTTCTGTCGGTGAGCACGACCGGCTCCCGGTCCGTGGCCGCGGCCTCGACGAACAGGGCGTCGGCGACGGCCCCGGCGTCGGCACCCTCCGCCACCTCCAGCAGGGTCGCGGCGCATTCGGGGTACTCGCGGGAGACCGTACGGAAGAAGCCGCGCAGACCACTGGCCGCGCCCACGGTCCGCCGCTCCACCGCGACCAGCCGGGCGGGGGTCGCCGCGAGCACCTTCTGGAACAGCGGCAGGGCGTCCGGCAGCGGTGGGGTGTCGGCGTCCAGGGCGCCCAGCCAGTACACGGTGCCGGGGATCTCGTCGGGCACGTCGTCGGAGATCACCGGCTCGGCGCCCGCCGCCCGCAGCCGGTCCGCCAGCGCCTCGGCAAGCGCACCGCCGCCGAGCAGCAGCACCCGGGCCCCGGCCGGCACCGCGGCGGTCACCTCGGGCAGCACCTCCTCGGTGAACTCCAGCCGCACGGGGGCGATGATCTCCGGCTCGACCGCCTCGGGCCGGGCCGGCGCGGGAGCCGACGCAGGAGCCGGTGCGGGGGCCGCCGACCCGGCCCCGGCCTCCGGCGTACCGGCCCCGAGCGCCTCGACGAGGAGACCGGTGAGGGCGGCGGCGGTGCGGGCGGAGCTGAGGCGGTCGAGCCCCTCGGGGGTGTCGGTGGGCAGACCGAGCCGGGTGGCGAGTTCGCCCGCTATCTCGGCGCGCTTGATGGAGTCGACGCTGAGGTCGGCCTCCAGGTCCAGCTCGGGCTCGATCATGTCGACCGGGTAACCGGTGCGGTCCGCGACGACACCGAGGACGGTCTCGAGCACGCTCTCCCGGTCCGTGGCGGGCGCGGGAGCCACGGCCACCGCCTCGGGGGCGGCGGGAGCCGGGAGCGCAGGGGCGGGCTGCGCCGGCTCGTACGCCACGGTCTGCGCGTACACCGGGGCGGTCGGCACCGGGGGCGCCGCCGCGTGGCCGGTGTCCGCCCCGCCCAGATAGCGCAGCAGCACGTCGCGCTGGGCGGCGACCATGTCCCGGCTGCTGCGGAGGAACTCCGCGATCAGGGCGTCGGGGCCGGACAGGGAACCGTTGTTGTGGAAATGATCCGACACGACCGACTCCGATATCTGGGTGGGGGGATGGAGGGCGCCCGACGGGATGGTGCCGTCGGCGCGGCGCAGCAGATGGCCGTCGACCGTCCAGCCCGCGGCGCGCGGCGCGGTGGCGGTCTCGGGGTCGACGGTGTCCCGGCCCTGGACGAGCCGGGCGAGGCGCACGTCGACGCCGAGGACCGCGAGCCGGGCCAGGGCGTCGAGCAGTCCCCGCAGACCGCCCCGGTGGTCGGCGGCCACGGGTACGGTGCGGTGCGGCCGGTCCTTGAGGATCGTGTCCACCAGCCGCGACATCATCCGGCCGGGGCCGACCTCGGCGAAGACCCTGGCCCCCGCCTCGTACATGGCCTCGATCTGCTCGGTGAACCGCACCGGGGCCTCGATCTGCGCGGCCAGCGACGCACGGATGTCCTCGGGCGCGGCCGGATAGCGCGCGGCGGTCCGGTTCGCCCACACGTCGAAGGCGGGCGGATGCAGCGCGACCCGTGCCAGGTGCCCGGCGAAGGCGTCGCCCGCGCCCGACAACACCGGACTGTGGAAGGCGCAGGCCACCTGGAGCCGCTTGGCCGAGCGGCCGGCGTCCCGCAACGCGGCACAGGCCGCCTCCACCGACTCGGTCGGGCCCGAGATGACGGTCTGCCGCGGCGAGTTGTGGTTGGCGGTGACGACGTCGCCGTGCAGGCCGGCCAGCCGCAGCACCTCCTCGATCCGCTCCGCGGAGGCGTTCACGGCCGCCATCGCCCCCGGGTCGCCGCCGTCGACCGCGCCGAGGATCGCCGTGGCGCGCGCGGCGCTCGCCGCCAGCAGGTCCTCCGGCGCGAACACCCCGGCGGCGCCCAGGGCCGCCAGCTCGCCGTAGCTGTGCCCCGCCGCCATCGCGGGCCGCACCCCCAGGCTGCCGAGCAGATCGGCCGCGGCCAGCTCCACGATGCCGAGCGCGGGCTGCGCCACGGCCGTGTCGGTGATCCTGGCCAGCTGCCCGGCCTTCGTGTCCGCGTCGAAGGCGGTGGGCGGATGGAGCGCCCCGGCCCACTCGGCACCGAGGTGGAGGTAGCGGTGCAGCTCGGGGAAGGCGACGAAGAGGTCCGCCAGCATGCCCGGCCGCTGGCTGCCCTGGCCCGGGAAGAGGAACGCCAGCGCCTCGGCGGGGACGGTCCCCGCGCCCTCGTACAGGCCCTCCTGCTCCCGTGCCGCGACGAACACGCCGTCCTCGGGGGCGTGTTCACCGGAGACGGCACGCCCCAGCAGGCCGGGCAGCGCCTCGAGCGATTCGGCCACCACCGCGTACCGGACGGGCTCCCCGTTCAGCGCCGCCCGGTCGGCACGGAGCGCGGCGTGCCGGGCGTGGTCCCGCAGCCGCCAGGTCCCGCCCCGCTCCAGCAGGTCGAGCAGGCGCCGTACGGAACGGGCGGCGGTCTCCTCGTCCCTGCCGCGGAACACGAACAGCTCGGCGGGCCAGCCGTCCAGCGTGTGGGGCGCCGGCGCCTGCTCGTGGGCGCGCAGCACCACGTGGAAGTTGGTGCCGCCGAAACCGAAGGCGCTGACCCCGGCGATCCGCCCGGCCGGCTCCACCGGCCACGGACTGGCCTCGGAGTGGAAGAAGAACGGGCTCGACTCCTTCTCCCAGGCCGGGTTGGGCTCGCGGACATGCAGGGTCGGCGGCCTGATCCCGTGGTGGAGGGCGAGCGCCGTCTTGATCAGACCGGCCATGCCCGCCGCGCACTTGGTGTGCCCGATCTGCGACTTGACCGAACCGACCGCACAACTGCCGGGCAACGCACCGGACTCGGTGAAGAACTTGGTGAGCGTGGTGAGTTCGGTACGGTCGCCGACGACGGTGCCGGTGCCGTGCGCCTCGATGAGGCCGACCTCGGCGGGGGAGACGCCCGCCCCCGTGTACGCCCGCTCCAGCGCCGCGCGCTGGCCCTCGGGGCGGGGCGCGGTCAGCCCCAGGGCCCGGCCGTCGCTCGCGCTGCCCACCCCGTCGATGACGGCGTAGATCCGGTCGCCGTCGCGCTCTGCGTCGGCGAGCCGCTTCAGCGCCACGCAGCCCACGCCCTCGCCGAGCGCGATGCCGTCGGCGGAGCTGTCGAAGGTGGCCGAGCGGCCCGAGGGGGAGAGCGCGTGCACCGAGGAGAACAGCAGGAAGTCGTTGATGCCGTTGTGCAGGTCGGCACCGCCGCACAGCACCAGGTCGCTGGTGCCGCCGACCAGCTCCTTGCAGGCCGCGTCCACCGCGGTCAGCGAGGAGGCGCAGGCGGCGTCCACCGTGTAGTTGGTGCCGCCCAGGTCGAGCCGGTTGGCGATGCGGCCCGCGATGACGTTGGCCAGCATGCCCGGGAAGGAGTCCTCGGTCAGCTTCGGCAACTGCTCGTCGAGACCGGCCGGGACGCTCCCGGTGTACGCGGGCAGCACCGTGCGCAGCGTCGTCGCGTTGGACAGGTCGCTGCCCGCCTCCGCCCCGAAGATCACCGAGGTGCGGCGGTGGTCGGTGCCCGGCGCGTCGTACCCGGCGTCCACCAGCGTCCGGCGGGCCGCCTCGAGCGCCAGCAGCTGCACCGGTTCGATGCTGGTGAGCGAGGCCGGCGGGATGCCGTACACCAGCGGGTCGAAGGGGATCTCGGGCAGGAAACCGCCCCAGCGGGACGGGGTGCGTTCGCCGTCGCCGTCCGGCGCGTAGTACACCTCCGGGTCCCAGCGGTCCGCCGGGACCTCCGACACGCAGTCCTCGCCGGACAGGACGTTGGCCCAGAACTCGGTCAGATCGGCCGCGCCCGGGAACATGCCGGCCATGCCGATCACCGCGATCCGCAGCGGCGCGGGCTCCTCGGCGGGCGCGTCGGGAACGGTGGAGCGCTCCCGCAGCAGACGGTTCGCGCCCTCGGTCACCGAGGCGTGCAGGGCCGCCACGTCGGTCGTGCCGTGCCGCAGCACCACCACCTCGCCGGCCATGAACATGCCCTCGTGCGCCTGGCGGTCCTCGTTCACCGTCAGCAGTTCGTCGCCGACCCGCTCGATGCCCTTGGACGCCAGCCGCAGCCGGCCCACGTTGAACCGCTCCAGCTGCTCCCAGGCCTCCCGGTCGGGCACCCCCTGCTCGCGCAGCCCGTTCTTGAGGGCCGCGAAGTCCCGGGTGATCGCGGAGTGCGCGCAGCGGGTGGCGTGCCCGGGAGCCGTCTCCAGCAGGTCGGTGCGGTCCGCGGCGATCACCTGGCGCTGGTACAGCGGCTGGATCGCCCCGGCGGTCACGGCCTCCTCGGTGAACAGGTACGCCGTGCCCATCAGCACGCCGAAGCCCACCCCGGCCCGGGTCAGCGGGGCGGCCAGGGCCGCCGCCATCGCCGCCGACCGCTCGTCGTGGATGCCGCCCGCGAAGAGCACGGTCAGCTCCTGCGCGCCCCGTCCGCCGGACTCGGCCAGGAAGTCGAGCAGCACCTCGGTCTGCGCCTGCCACAGCGGGAAGCTGCCGCGCGGGCCCACGTGACCGCCGCACTCCGAGCCCTCGAAGATGAACCGGCGCGCCCCGGCCGCCAGGAACTGCCGCAACAGCCCCGGCGACGGCACGTGCAGGAAGGTGGTGATGCCCTCGGCCTCCAGGGCGGCGGCCTGCGCGGGCCTGCCGCCCGCGATGATCGCGTGCGAGGGCCGCAGCTCACGGACCACTTCCAGCTGGGCGTCCTTCACGGCGTCGTCCGCGAAGCCCAGGATGCCGACGCCCCAGGCGGCGCCCCCGAGCAGGGAGCGGGTCTCCTCCAGCATGGCGCGGGTGCGCTCGGGCCCCGCCAACGCCAGTGCCAGGAACGGCAGTCCGCCCCCTGCCGCCACGGCCGCGGCGAACGCCGGCTGGTCGCTGACCCGGGTCATCGGGCCCTGGGCGACGGGCAGGTCCGTGCCGAGCGTCCGGGCACCGGGCGAGCCCGCGGCCAGCGCGGCGCCGGGGGAGCCGTCGGCCAGCGCCTCGGCCACGGCGCCGCGGACCGCCCGCAGCGCCCGGGAGACAGTGGCGTAGCGTCCGGCGAACGACCCGGCCAGGTAGGCGTCCTGCCCGACCGGCAGGAACTGGCTGCGCAGATCGTCCGAGCCGATGCGGGAGGCGAACTCGTCCGGATCGTCGGGGAGTCGGGGAGCCCCCGGCCCCCGGCGGCGCAGCACGCGCCGACCGTGGTGCACCACGGTCTCGGAGCCGTCGAGTCCGCGCAGGGCGTCCGCGATCCCGGCGGGCAGCTCGGCCTCGTCGAACAGCGCCAGCTGCGTGTCGAGCACCACCCCGGCCGCGCCCCCCGCGACGGCCGCCGCCGCACTGTGCGGCCCGATGCCCCCGCAGGCCCACACGGGAAGCCCCAAGGCCCCGTCGGCCAGGACCTGTTGCAGGAGGATGAACGTGCTCAGTTCGCCGACCCTGCCGCCCCCCTCGTGGCCCCGCACCACCAGGCCGTGCGCACCGGCCCGGGCCGCCTCGTGGGCTCCGGCCAGATCGGTGACCTCCACCAGGACCCGGCGGCCGGGGAAGTCGGCGGGGTGGCGGGCGGAATCGGCCAGCAGGACGGTGCCCACGCCCTCGGGGAGCGAGTCGGCGGTGTCGCCGTCCGGCAGTACGCAGCCGGGGCGGAGCCGTACGCCGAACGGTGCCCGGGTCCATCGGTCCGTACGGGCCAGTAACTCCCCGGCCCCGCGCGCGTCCCCCGTGGGCAGCTCCAGTACACCGAGCGCACCCGCCCGGGCCGCCGCCGCGGTCAGCCGGGGGGAGGGGCGGTGGAGCGGATTCACCGCGATGACCAGGTCCGGCGCCGACGGCACGGAGGGCGCGCCGGATAACGGCATCGACATGAAGTCTCCTGATTCGAGGGTCCGTTGGGCGTGATCTGCGGTAGTTAACTGGTGGGGCTCTGTGCGGTCAACAGGTCCCGTTGCTCCGTCCGGCCGCCGATGTCTACGCGCGTTAAGCGGGTGTGAACCGCAAAGACCCCGAGGTGCGGCAATCCGGACCTCCTCGCGCGGGTGTGCACCGGCCGTCACCTGCAAGTCATGGCCATGACACGTGTATGACGTGTGTTCGAGCGGCGCGAAAAGGTCGATGTGTCGAAGATCACAGTGTCTCGGAGGGGGCTGAAGCCCTCACGGAGCGTGGCTGCACGGTTCCAGGCGCCGGACCCGAGCGCGCTGTGCCGCAGAGGCGCCCGCGACCGACGGTACGCGGCCCGGTCGTGCCGTCCGCCCATCGCCCGGACCGGTTGGCGGCCCCGGTGCTGCCCGCCCCGTTTTCCCGTCCGGTTTGCCGTGGCCGGCCCCCGCCCCGAAGATCCCGTCGATTGACCGGCTTGAAATCGCTCCTCCGGCCCGCGCCCGTACCCCGTGCCGTGACATGTATTCAGCCACTTCGGCCACGGCGACGACACGGGTCCGTTCCTCGGCATCCCGCGCGAAGGACCGGAAAACCCCTCCGGCGGTTCTCCCGCGCGGCCGAACGGGAAACGGTACGCGCGGGCCTTCACGCCCCCTGCCGCCGGACAATGACGGTCCCGGACCCCACGGACCGGGGGAGAAGGATGCGGCCACGACCGGGTGCGGGCGGACGGGTTACGGGGCGAACGGACCGGCGGCAGGCCCGGCGACTTCGCGCCACTCTTCATGACACCGGGAAGACGGGGGTTCCGCCTGCGCGGCGGCGCTCCAGCGGGCGATTTCCTTTCGGTGGGAGCCGGTACGGGTCGCCCCGGCGACGGCGGCTTCCGCTCCCGCGGCTGTCACGTCGGCACAGGCGCGGCGGGTGAGCAGGACGAGGGGCCAGACGGGTTCGTGGGGCCCGGCGCCGTCGAAGGGGCACCAGTCCCACGGGCCGTCGAAGCGCCAGGCCCGGCCGGTGCTGTCGGCGACCTCGTCACCGGGTTCCAGGAAGGCGTACGGGCGGAGGACCGGAGCGAAGGAGACCGGGATGTCGTCGTCGGGGTCGAAGCTCTCCCCCTGTTCTTCCAGGCGGGAGTCGTACGAGCGGCCCGCGGGCAGGACGACCACCAGCCGGCTGGGGCGCGGCAGCCGGCCGGTCTCCTGGGGCGGGTCGTAGTGGGCGACGTCGATGACGTGGACGAGGGTCGGAGGGATGCCGACGCGGCACGTGTCGCCGGTGGTGAGCAGGTGAGGTGCCGGGTCGGTGCGGAACAGCCCCCGGCCCCCCGCGTCCGGCCCCGTACCGCCGTCGACGACCACCGCGCCGTTCCAGCGGAACCACGAGCAGTCCGGGTCGGGCGACCACCAGGGCCACCGGAGGGTCACCTCTCCGTCCGGCCGCCACCCCTCCGCGACCAGGGCCTTGGTGAACGGGCACGAGATCCTGACGACGTCGCCCACCCGCAGATCTCTCCCGGGCCCCGGCCCCCATGCCTGAAGTGATGCCATGAGAGGCGACCGTACCGTGCGGGTGCGACCACCGGACCGGTCGCGGTGCCCGGTCCTGCCGGACCGGGCCCGGCGTCCTCATGTCCGGTCGGCGGGCGGGGCCGGGAGGGGAGGCTCAGACCGGCTTGCGCCACACGGAGACGTGCTTCGTGGAGTCCTGGGTGAACGGCGCCCCGTCCCAGTCCGCGACGCGCCGCTCCGGTTCGAGCCCCGCGAGCCGGGCCATCAGGTCGAGCTCCGCCGGCCACGCGTACCGGTGCCGGGAGACGTCGCGGCGGTAGCGGTCGTCGTCGCCGTCACGGGTGAGGTGGTGCGAGAGGAGGATCTGCTCGACCAGGTCGAAGGTGTCGAAGCCGAGATGGTGCTCGGAGACGTCGAACGGCACCGCGACCTGTCCGGGCGGCAGGAACCGCAACGGCGGCACGCCCAGCTCGATGACGAAACGGCCGCCGGGCGCCAGATGGCGCCCGGCGTTGCGGAAGCACTCGACCTGCTCGTCCTGCGTGAGCAGGTTCGTGATGGTGTTGTAGACGAGGTAGACCAGGGCGAACTCGCCGGGCACGGTGGTGGTGGCCATGTCCCCGATGGCGACCGGGAGCGTGTCCTCGTCGACCTTGCGCCGCAGGACCGCGGCCATGTGCTCGGACAGTTCGATGCCCACCACGGGCACACCGCGTTCCCGAAGCGGGACGCCCACCCGTCCGGTTCCGATGGCGAACTCCAACGCCCGGCCGTCCCCGGCGAGTTCGGCGAGGAAGTCGAGGGTCGGTCCGAGAACGGCGGCCGAGGACATCTCCTTCTCCTCGGCGTCGTAGCGGTCGGCGGTCGCACGGGTCCACATCTCACTGCTCGTCATGGTCGGCCACTCTGCCGGGCCCGACAGACGCTGTCGACGCGATTACACCGTTTCCCGCCCCACGTCTCTCGCCCGGGATGCGGTTTCCCTTCCCCTCCCCGCTCCCGTCAGCGCAGCGCCCCGGGCAGCTCCTCCCGGTGGACGATGCCCAGGCGCTGGGTGGCGCGGGTCAGGGCCACGTACAGGTCGCTGGTCCCGAATCGGGCGGGCTCCACGACCAGCACGTGGTCGAATTCGAGCCCCTTGGCCTGGCGCGGGCCGAGCAGTACCACCGGCCGGGTCAGATCCGGCTCGGCCCCGGCCGTGATCCCGTCCAGCGGGGCCGCGATCTCCTCGTGGAGCTCCCGCGGCGCGATCACCGCGAGGCGCCCCTCCCCGGGCGTCAGCTCCGCGGCAGCCCGTGCCACGGCACCCGCCAGGTCCTCCCCGGCGTGCCGGGTCCACGGCGCCTCGCCGGTGGACCGCACCGAGCCGGGCGGCCGGAAGTCGGGGTGCTCTGCCCGTACGACCCCGGCGGCCAGCTCCATGATCTCGGCGGGCGTGCGGTAGTTGACCCCGAGCCGGACGTGCTCGAAGCGGTCACCGACGTACGGTTCCAGGATCTTCTCCCACGAACCGACGCCGGCCTCCTCGGAGGTCTGCGCCGGGTCGCCGACCAGGGTCATCGAACGGGTCGGCGAACGGCGCATCAGCAGCCGCCACATCATCGGCGACAGCTCCTGCGCCTCGTCGACGATGATGTGTCCGAACGCCCAGGACCGGTCCGCGGCGGCGCGTTCGGCCGCACTGCGGTGGTCGGCCTCCTCGTGCCGCTCCGCCATCCGCTCGGCGTCGACGATGTCGTGGGCGGCGAGGACCTCGGACTCCTCGTCCTCGAACTCGTACGTCTCCGAACCCCGCGAAAGCTCCAGCACGCCCTGCGCGTACGCGATCCGCTCCTGGCGCTCGGCCTCGGCGGCGGCCCGTTCGGCGCTGTCGTCGACCCCGAGGAGCTCCGCCGCCTCGTCGAGCAGCGGAACGTCCGCGGGGGTCCACGCCCCGTCGCCGGGTGTGCGCCGGACGGCTCCGGCGTCCTCGTCCGGGATGTGCACGGGATCGGACAGGTAGTCGGCGAGGAACCCCTCCGGGGTGAGGGCCGGCCACAGCTCCTCGATGACGGAGTGCACCTCCCGGCTGGCCGCGACCCCCTTGCCGAGCTGGGCGATGTCGTCGGGGCCGAGGAAGTTGGGACCGCCGTACGGGTCGGCGCCGATCCGCTCGGCGAGCTGCGCGGTGAGGGCGTCGATGATCCGGAAGGCGAAGTGCGGGCGGGCGAGGTTGTGCGGCAGCCGGGTGTCCCGGGCCGCCTGCCGGGCCTCGCGGGCGGTCTCCCGGTCGAGCACGAGGTCCCCGTCGTCGTGCGGGACGACCAGCGGCGCGCCGGGTTCGGGCAGTCGCTGCCGGTCGCGGACGGCGAGGGCGAGCGCCCGGGCCATCCCCGCCCCGCCCTTGACCGCGGCGGCGCGGGGCGTGTCGGTGCCGTCGGCGCGCACCCCGGGGAAGAGTTCGGCCTGCGTGGCGAGCAGGACGCCGGTCTCGCCGAGGGCGGGCAGCACCTCGCCGATGTAGTGCAGGAAGGCGGGGTTGGGGCCCACGATCAGGACGGCGCGCCGGGCGAGCAGCTCGCGGTGCTCGTACAGCAGGAAGGCCGCCCGGTGCAGCGCCACCGCCGTCTTTCCGGTGCCGGGGCCGCCCTCGACGACGAGGACCCCGCGGTGCGGGGCGCGGATGATGCGGTCCTGCTCCGCCTGGATGGTCCGCACGATGTCGCCCATGCGGCCGGTGCGGGCGGAGTTCACGGCGGCGAGCAGCACGGCGTCGCCGCTCGGGTCCTCGAAGCCGGTGCGTTCCCGGTCCCGGAGGTCGAGGATCTCGTCGTGCAGTTCGGTGACGGTGCGGTTCCTGGAGGTGATGTGCCGGCGCCGGCGCAATCCCATGGGCGTGTGACCGGTGGCGAGATAGAAGGGCCGGGCGACCGGTGCGCGCCAGTCGATCAGCAGCGGAGTGCGTTCGGCGTCGTCCTCGCGGATTCCGACCCGGCCGATATGGCGCGCGGTGCCGTCGCGGAAATCGATGCGGCCGAAACACAGCGAGCCGTCCACCGCGTTCAGGGCGGCCAGCAGACCTGAACGTTCGGCGACGAGCACATCGCGTTCGAGACGGGCCTGCAAGCCGTTCCCCACCGGTGTCAGCGCGTCCTCGACGCCCTGGGCGGTGATCCCGCGCAGGACGTCGACGCGGTCGTGGAGCCGGTCGACGAATTCCTGTTCCTTCTGCAATTCGGTGCTTTCCCGATTTGACAAAATGGCTCCCTGTCGGATACGCTGTTTCTTAGTGACCCCCATTGTGGGGCTTTTTCTGTGGGCACACAGAAACACTCAATATACCCGGGAAAATCCCCGGACCGCAATTGCGGTCCGGGGATTTCTCATGCCCTCGGCATGGGTCTCGGTCTCATGCGGTCCTGGTTGATGAAGCGGCTGGAGCCGCGCCAGGAGTCGGGGCCCATCACGCCGTCGATGGGTCCGGTGCGGCCGGACTCGATCCGCAGCCGGTTCTGCGCATGTCTCCTCCGGGGGCGGGTTTCATGACCGCAGAATGTCATGTTCCTATCAAAATCTATGCGCGTAGGCTACCGTGGCTCCGCCCGTCAGGACGAGTCAAGTCGCAGTGAAATCAAGGGAGTTGATGTGTGCGGAAGTCGTGGATCCGATGACGGTCGGAAGGATCGGTCGCAGACCGGAATGAGCCGGCGTACGCTGCTGCGCGGCTCGGCCGCCACATTCGGCCTGGCCGCCGGCGGTGTGCTGTTCTCGGGAAGCCCCGCCCAGGCACTGGACATCTACAACCCGTTCAGCGGCTACCCGATGACGGACGGCTGGTGGGAGCACATCAACCGCGGGTCCTTGGGCGGAATCGACTACGCGATGGGCGTCGGCACCGCGCTGCCGGCCGCCGGCGCCGGGGTCGTCACCAACATCCCCTACAACGGCACCGGCGGGCACACGGTGACCATCACCCACGGCGACGGGTACCGGACGCAGTACATGCACCTGTCGGAGTTCCGGCTGTCCGACGGCACCTCGGTCGGCCGGGGGGACGTCGTCGGGTACTCCGGCGGCGCGGCCGGGGCCCCGGGCTCGGGAAGCTCCACCGGTCCGCACGTGCACTGGCACCTGATCACCCCGGGCGGTACCCGGGTCAATCCGCTGGATTACCTGGGCGGCGGCGGTGGCGGGTTGCCGAAGACGACGACGGAGCAGGACGGTGTGCCCGGTCCCGTCATGTGGAAACGTACGCAGAACTGGCTGCGGATCGAGTCCGGTTACACCGGCCCGATCGACGGTGTCCCGGGCCCCCACACCTACGCCGCGCTCCAGCGGAACATGCGCGGCTGGGGCTACACCGGACCCATCGACGGTGCCCCCGGCCCCCGCACCTGGGCCGCCGTCCAGCGACTGGCCGCCGCACACGGTTACACCGGACCCATCGACGGCGTGATGGGCCCCAACTCCTGGCGCGGCTTCAGCCGCTTCATCAACCAGGACCGCTGGGACTGAGACCCGCACACGGCGCGCACGGACGGGCCCGGCCCCCGCGGATCGGTGCTCCGCCGGGGCCCGCCGCCCTCGGCCCCGGCGGCGGGCTCCCGGACGGCGGTGGAACCGCGTGGTGCGGACCGGCGTCCGTCCGGATGTTCACAAGATCGCGAACGGTGCCGGAGGACTCGCCCATGCCCGGAACAGCTGCCCGCTACCTCTACCTCGCCCGGCACGGCGAGGCCACGGCGGACGAGAGCCGTCTGACGGCCAACGGCCGCCGGCAGGCACTGCTGCTCGGCGAGCGGCTCCGGAACGTCCCGCTCGCGGCCGTCCACCACGGCCCGCTCCCACGGGCGGCACAGACCGCCCGGCTGATCTGCGACCGGCTCGACGGCGTGCTTCCGCAACCGTCCGAACCGGCCGGGGACTACCTCCCCCACCTGCCGCAACGAGAAGAACTCCCCGTGGAATGGGCCGACTCCATGCTCGCCCGCCTGTCCGGCTTCCCCGCCGAGGAACGCGAGTGCGGACCGGGACCGGCCAGGGAGGCCCTCGCCCGGTTCACCGGACCCGTCGAGGGCGACGAACCCCGCCACGAACTGGTCGTCACCCACAACTTCCTCATCGGCTGGTTCGTCCGGGACGCCCTCGACGCCCCCGAATGGCGCTGGATGGGCCTCAACCACGCCAACGCCGCACTCACCGTCATCCGGTACGCGCCCGACCGCCCCGCGTCCGTGCTCCTCTTCAACGACACGGGGCACCTCCCCGGGGAACTCCGCTGGACCGGCTTCCCGCCCGAACTCCGCGTCCCGCTCTCCGACTGAGGGTCGCCGCGCCGCGAACGGCACCCGGACGGGCGAAGCGACCGCCGATGGGCGGACCGGACCGCGAACGGGCCTAGACTCGGTGAAATGGCGAAGTACTACGACGTACACCCCGTGAACCCCCAGCGACGCACCATCAGCAGCGTGGCCGAAAGCATCCGGTCCGGCGCGCTCGTCGCGTACCCCACGGACTCCTGCTACGCACTGGGATGCCGGCTCGGCAGCCGGGACGGCATCGGCCGGATCAGATCGATCCGCAACCTCGACGACCGCCACCACTTCACCCTCGTCTGCCAGGACTTCGCGCAGCTCGGCCAGTTCGTCCACATCGACAACGACGTGTTCCGCGCGATCAAGGCGGCCACGCCCGGCAGTTACACCTTCATCCTCCCCGCGACGAAGGAGGTGCCGCGCCAGCTGATGCATCCCAAGAAGAAGACGGTCGGGGTCCGGATCCCCGACCACGTGGTCGCCCAGGCACTGCTCGCCGAACTCGGGGAGCCGCTGCTGTCCAGCACCCTGCTCCTGCCCGACGAGGACGAGCCGATGACCCAGGGCTGGGAGATCAAGGAACGGCTCGACCACGTGGTGGACGCCGTCGTGGACTCGGGCGACTGCGGCACCGAGCCGACCACGGTCATCGACTTCTCGGCCGGCGAACCCGAGATCGTCCGCCGCGGGGCCGGCGACCCCGCACGATTCGAGTAGGACCCGCCGCCCCGTAACCCTGCCGGCCCGCCGTCACAGGGACCGGGCCGGCTCCCCGCACGCCTCGTCGAAGCGTTTCAGCACCAACCGCGCCACGTCGGGGTGCGCGCCGAGCGGGGCCGAGACGAGACAGCCGCCGGCGCCGTCCGCGCGGCGGGCGAAATCGCCGGGGGCCATCAGGTACCGGGCCACCGCCACCCGCCGGTGGCCCGCCGCCCGCAGCGCCCGCACGGCCTCGGCCGGCGTCGGGGAACTCGCGCAGAGATGGGCGGGAACGACCGGACGCCCGAGCCGCCGCCGGAGCAGGTCCGCCATCGCCGCGGTGTCGGTGCGGGCGGCGGGATCGGTGGAACCGGCCGCCGCCGGCACGACGGCGTCCGCCCCGACGACGGCCTGGACCTCCTGGCCGAGGTCATGCGCCGCACCGGTCACAGCACCGCCGCGGTCACCGACGACGGGACCGCGAACGGCCGCCTGCTCGGCCTGGTGACCTCGTGGGACTTCCACCCCCAGCGCCACGGCCTGGACGGACCGGTGAGCGGCCGGATGACCGCCGTCGCCGACCTGGCCCTCGCGGGCCCCGACATCACGCTCTCCGAGGCCAACGCGCGGCTGTGGGACGAACGGCTGGACTGCCTCCCGGTGCTGGACGACGGGGGCCGCCTCCAGCACCTGGTGTTCCGCTCCGACTACGCGGACAACAAGCGCTTCCCGAACCAGCTCGTGGACGCCGCCAAGCGGCTCCGCGTGGGCGCGGGCATCAACACCCACGACTACCAGGAGCGCGTTCCGGCCCTGCTGGAGGCGGGGGCGGACGCGTTGTGCTTCGACTCGTCCGACGGCTACAGCGACTGGCAGGCGCAGGCCCTGAACTGGGTGAAGAAGCACTACCCGGAGATCCCGGTCGGTGGTGGCAACGTGGTCGACGGCGAGGCGTTCACCTTCCTCGCCGAGGCGGGGGCGGACTTCGTCAAGGTCGGGGTGGGCGGCGGCTCCATCTGTATCACCCGCGATCAGAAGGGCATCGGCCGCGGCCAGGCCAGCGCGGTGCTGGACGTCGCGGCGGCCCGGGACGCCTTCTGCGGACGCACCGGCGAGTACGTGCCGATCTGCTCCGACGGCGGGCTGGTGCACGACTACCACGTGGCCCTGGCACTGGCGATGGGAGCCGACTTCGTCATGATGGGGCGGTACTCCGCACGCTTCGACCAGGCGGCCGGCGCCAAACTGCCCACCCGTGACGGCTTCGTCAAGGAGTACTGGGGCGAGGGCTCGAACCGGGCCCGCAACTGGCAGTGCTACGGGCAGGGCGGCCAGGCACTGGTCTTCGAGGAGGGCGTGGACGGCTACGTCCCCTACGCGGGCAAGAACTCGCCCTGACCACGGCCAAGCTCAGGACCACGATGGTCTCCTGCGGCCCCACCACCCTGCCGGAGTTCCGTTCCACGGCCCGGATGACCCTCGTCTCGGACCAGAGCTTCCAGGAGAGCCACGTCAACGTCACCCTGCGGGAGGCCCCGACAACGGCCTCCTGACCCGTCAGGTCACCGCCCGGCTCCCCCTCGGATCGATTCAACCGGCAACCATTATTGGTATACCATTTTTCCGGTGACTGTCCTCCGGGGCGGCCGTCTCGCACCGGGGGAGGGGGCGGCGACTTCGCGTACCCGCGGACGGTCCGAGCGCCGGGGCGCCGTACGAGGAGGGAACGCGTTGTCGCAGGAGGAGCCGGGGGAACGGACGGACGTCGCGAAACGGGGCGGGAGGTCACCGCGGCCCGCACCGCGGGAACCGGGGGCGGCCGGCGCCCGGCACGCGCTGACCTCGCTGCGGAGCAGCCCGGGATTCCGCCTCCTGTGGGTCTCCAACCTCTTCTTCTACGGCGGCGCGTGGACCCAGACGATGGTCCTGGGCTGGCTCGTCTTCGAGACGACGGGCTCCGAGTTCCTGCTCGCGGTGTTCACCGCGGTCCGTCTCGCCCCGATGCTCCTGGGCCCGTTCGCCGGGGTGCTCTCCGACCGGTACGACCGGGTGCGCCTGCTCGTGATCGCCTGCCTGTGGGCCCTGGCCGCCGTCGTCGTCGTGGCGGCGATGGCGTCGTCGGGCCTCGTCTCGTACGGGGCGCTGGTCGCCGGCGGTCTGGCGATCGGCCTGGCGCAGTCTCCGTCGCAGCCGGCGCGCGCCTCGCTCGTGCTCGACCTCGTCGGGCGGGAGAACCTCAGCAACGCCAACGCGCTGAACGCGCTGGCGATGAACATGACGCAGGTCATCGGCCCGGCGGTCGGCGGGGCGATGATCAGCGCCTTCGGGGCGCCCGCGGCCCTGTGGATCTCGGCCACGTGGTACGCGGTCTCGCTCGTGGCGATCTGGCCGCTGCGCGGCGCGGGGCGTACGGCACCGCACCGGCCGGAACCCGTGCTGAAGATGCTCACCGGCGGCTTCCGCACCGTCCTGACCAGCCGGCTCGCCGCGGCCGTGCTCCTGGTCACCCTGGCCGCCAACGTCCTGCTCTGGCCCGTCTACCAGGCGTTCATGCCGGTGTTCGCGGACGATCTCGGGCTCGACGCGGCGGGCCTGGGATGGCTCCTGACCTGCAGCGGCCTGGGCGGTCTCGTCGGCTCGCTCGTCATAGCCATGCTCGGCGACTTCCGGTTCAAGGGCGGCCTCTTCGTGCTCGGGACCGCGGCGTGGGGCGCCCTGTGGTCGCTGTTCGCGCTGTCCCGGACGGTCCCGCTCTCGTTCGCGCTGATGGCGTGCATCGGCCTGATGAGCGCCGCGTTCGGCGTGCTCCAGACCACGCTGCTGCTGATGACGACCGAGCCGGAGGTGCAGGGCCGGGCCCTCGGCCTCCAGGAACTCGCGATCGGCGTCATGCCCTTCGCGTCGCTGGGGCTCGGCGCGGCCGCCGGGTCGGTGGGTGTCGGCACCACCGCGTTCCTGAGCGGACTCCTGCTCGTCGCGATCCTGCTGACGCTCGCGCTCCGGGTGCCCCAACTGCTCAGGTACAGCGGCTTCCCCACTCCCTGACCCGCCCCGGCGCCGCCGGGCCGGACGGGCCCGGCAGCGCTTCCCGTGGCTCAGGAACCCGGCGTCCCGCGCCGCCGCGCCGCGACGGCGCGGCGGCTGTTCACCAGGTGCTCCGTCACCAACTCCTCCACCCGCTGGACGTCACGGTCGGCGATCGCCGCGTAGAGCGCCTCGTGCTCCTTCGCGACCCCCACGAGGTCGTCGTGCTGGGCCAGGAACCACCGCATCCTGCTGCGGAGCGTGTGCTCCAGCTCGCGGAGCAGGTCGTTCCCGGCCAGCGAGGTCACCGTCTGGTGGAAGTCGGCGGCGGCCCGCCGGGCCCCCACCGCGTCACCCGCCAGAGCGGCGGACAGTTCGGAATCGAGGTCCGAGCGGAGCCGTTCGAGACCCGCGCGGGTGTGCCGCTGGGCGGCCAGCCGGAAGGTGAGCAGTTCGAGCGCGCTCCGGATCTCGTCCAGATCGGCGATGTCCGAGGCGGTGAACTCCCGTACGACCGCCCAGGTCCGGGGCCTGGGGGTGACCAGACCCTCGGTCACGAGTGCCTTGAGGGCATCGCGCACGGGCACCCGGCTCACGCCGAGCTCCGCGGCGATCTCGCGTTCGACGAGCTTGCTGCCCGGCAGCCGGACCCCGTCGAGGATGTCGTCCCGCAACTGCCGGGTCACACGCTCCGACTCCGGCTCGAAGGGTTCGGACTCTGTCATGACCGATGATTCCTCCGTCACGGCGGGGACGGGGGACGTCAGGAGCGGGGGCTGTCGGCCCGGTCCTCGCGCGCCGCGTTCTTCTCCTTGATCCGCGCCGCTTCCTTGCGGACCTCCGCCTGGGTGGCCCGCTCCTTCAGGAGCCACTCGGGGGACTCCTGCTTCAGCGCGTCGATCTGCTCCGTCGTGAGGGCCTGCGTGATCCCGCCCCGGGCGAGACCGGAGATCGAGACGCCCAGCTTCGCCGCGACCACCGGGCGGGGATGCGGGCCGTTGCGCCGCAGGTCCTGCAGCCACTGCGGGGGATCGGACTGCAGGGCGTTCAGCTCGGTGCGCGAGACGACACCCTCCTGGAACTCGGCGGGGGTGGCCTCTAGGTACACGCCCAGCTTCTTCGCCGCGGTCGCGGGCTTCATCGTCTGGGCGGTCTTGTGCGACGTCATGGTGTCCAGGGTATCGAGCATGTGAGCTACCTCCGACCAGGGCCGGTAACCTGGCGGGGTGACATGTTCGGAAGAAACCCCCTCGTTCCGGCTCGCCTACGTCCCCGGGGTGACCCCCGCCAAGTGGGTGCGGGTCTGGAACGAGCGGCTGCCCGACGTCCCGCTCACCCTCGTCGGGGTGTCGGCCGCCGAGGCACCCGACATGCTGCGGGACGGTGGCGCCGACGCCGGTCTCGTACGGCTGCCCATCGACCGGACGGCCCTCAGTGCGATCCCGCTCTACACCGAGACGACCGTGGTCGTGGTGCCGAAGGACCACCTCGTGGCGGCGGTCGACGAGGTCACCACGGCCGACCTGGCCGACGAGCTCGTGCTGCACCCCCTCGACGACACGCTCGACTGGGAGCGGCCCCCCGGCCGGCCGGCCAATGAGCGCCCCGCCACGACGGCGGATGCCGTCGCGCTGGTGGCGGCGGGCATCGGGCTGCTCGTCGTACCGCAGTCGCTCGCCCGCCTGCACCACCGCAAGGACCTCACGTACCGGCCGGTGACGGACGCCCCCGGCTCCAGTGTCGCGCTGTCATGGCTGGAGCTGGAGGACGGGACCACCGATCTGGTGGAGGAGTTCATCGGGATCGTCCGCGGGCGGACCGTCAACAGCACGAGGGGCCGGGCCAAGCCCCCGGCCCAGGACCGGTCGGCGAAGGACAAGCGCGCGGAGACGGGCGGCGCGCGGCGCAAGCCCGCGGCCGGCGGCAGGTCGGCGACGGGCCGGACGGCCGGCCGGTCGACGGGGAAGAAGACGGACGGCAGGTCGACGGGGAAGAACCCGCGCGGCGGTTCCGGCGGCAGGTCGGCCGGTCGGGGCAAGCCCCGCCGCCGCTCGTAGCCGCCCCGGCCCGGTACGTACGGCGGGAATCAGTCGTACGGGTGAATCGGCATATGCGTCCCCCGGTTCCGTACAACCGTTTCGCCCCATGTGCGGTCGAACGGTGCGTCGGGAGGGAACGGGCCCTTTCCGGCCGTCGCCCCCGCACTCGCCCGGCCATCCTTGGACCAAGGAGCCGCTCGTGCGCACGTACCGTTCGGCCGCCGTCGTCGCGGCATCGTTCCTCCTGACCGCGGGGGTCGGCCTCGCCGCCCCCGCCGCGTACGCCGGTACCCCCGGCGGAACGCACGCAAGCGACCGCAACAGCGATTTCAACGGCGACGGCTACGAGGACGTGCTCGTCGGCGCGCCCGGTGCCACCGTCGGCGGAAAGAAGGGCGCGGGATACGCGACCGCGCAGTACGGCGGCCCGACGGGCATGGGCACCCGCCGCGCCGTGGTCCTCACCCAGTCCACCACCGGAGTGCCGGGCGCCCCCGAGGCGGGCGACGGCTTCGGCCGGGCGCTGGCCACCGGAGACCTCGACGCGGACGGCTACGACGACGCGGTCGTGGGCATCCCCGGCGAGGACGTCGGCACGGTCGCGGACGCCGGCGGCGTCACCGTCCTGTGGGGCTCGCCACGCGGACTGACCGGCGCGGACGCCGACTGGCTGGAGGCGGCGGAGCCCACGGCGGGGAAGCGGTTCGGCAGCGCCCTCGCCGCAGCGCACTTCAGCGCCGACACCCCCGGCGACGAACTGGCCGTCGCCGACCGCGAGGACCTGGAGCTGTACCTCTACGACAGCGCCCCGCAGCAGCGGTCCGCCCCGCTGCGGCGCACCGCGCCCGACCGCCCCGCCGCCTCGGCCCAGCGGCGGATCCTGCCCAGGTCCCTGACCACCGGCGACTACGACGACAACGGCTACGCCGACCTCGTCGTCTCCGGCGTCACGACCGGCGACGAGCCGGGCCACGGCTGGTCGGCCCTCCTCTCCGGACGGGCCGCGGGCCTGGTGTACGCACGCGATCTGCGCGGCGGACCGGTCGCCGCCTCGGGCGACATCGACCACGACGGCTACGACGACCTCGTCACCGGCGAACCGAACGGCCCCGACGACGGCGGCGAGACGACGACCGGCGGCCTCGTCGGCGTGTACCGCGGCAGTCCCGACGGCCCGCTCGGCGCCGACGGCGCGGACGGTCCGCCGCAGTGGTGGACCCAGGACACGCCCGGCGTGCCGGGGACGGCCGAACGCGGCGACGGCTGGGGCACGGACCTCTCCGTCGGGGACACGGACGGCGACGGTTACGCGGACGTGGCGATCGGCGCGGCCGGCGAGGACATCGGCTCGGTGAGGGACGCCGGAGCGGTGTGGGTGCTGCGCGGCACGGCGGACGGGCTGACCGCGACGGGCGCCAGGTCGTGGGACCAGAGCTCCGCACAGGTCCCGGGTACCGCCGAGAAGGGCGACCGCTGGGGCGGCCAGGTCCGGCTGACCGATCCGAACCGGGACGGCCGCCACGGCCTGCTGGCCTCCGCCCCGGGCGAGAACACCGGCGACGGCGTGGTGTGGGTGCTCTCGGCCGGACCGGGCGGAATCACGGCCACCGGCTCGTGGACGTACGGCGGCGGTTCGCTGAACGCGCCGTCGTCGGACGCGGGGTACGGGGCCGCGATCGACGAGTAGCCGGGGGAGTGGCGCACCGGGAAACGCCCGGTGCGCCGTCCGCACCGCCGCGCTCAGCGCCCGCGGCGCACCCGGGGCTCGGGCACCAGGCGCACGACACCGTTCAGCAGATGGTCGATCAGGTCGTGCGAGGGCTTGTCCGTGAGATTGGTGAGCAGCCGGGCCAGGGCGTCGAGCAGGAACGGCGAGCCCATGACGTAGCGGTTGAGGACCGGCTGGAATCCGGACCGGCTGAAGACGAGGTCGGCGGCCTTGTTGCCGAGACGGTAGTAGCGCCCCCAACGCCGGTTCATCTCCAGGGGATAGCCGTGCAGCACCTGTTCCCGCCGGGGACCCCGGGGCAGGGCGAGGGCCAGCGCGACGGTCTCGGCCGCGACCTCGCCCGCCTCCATGGCCTGGCCGATACCCTCGCCGTTCCAGGGGCTGATCATGCCCCCGGAGTCGCCCACCAGGAGGAGCCCGCGGGTGTACAGGGGGTGGCGGTTGAAGCCCAGGGGAAGGGCCGCGCTGCGGACGGGGCCCTCCGCGTTCTGCTCGCGCAGCCCCCACTCCTCGGGGGTACGGGCCAGCCACTCGTCCAATGTGGCGCGCAGATCGGCCTTCCCGTGCCGGCGGTGCGGCAGCGCGCCGAGACCGACGTTGACGCGGCCGTCGCCCATGGGGAAGATCCAGCCGTAGCCGGGCAGGTAGTGGTCGCTCCCCGGGAAGCGGAGGTCGGCCCACAGCTCCAGGTACTCCTCCTTGGAACGCTCCGGGCTGTGGTAGTAGCGGCGGGCGGCCGTGGCGATCTGCCGGTTCCTGTCGCGCTGGAGTCCCATGGCGAGGGCGAGCCGGGCGGAGGCGCCGTCGGCGGCGATCACGACCGGGGCGCGGAACTCCAGGGGCTCTTTCTCCCCGGTCACGGCGGTGACGCCGGTGATGCGGCCGGCCCGGTCGGTCAGCGGATGGGTCACCTTCACGCCGGGGCGCAGCCGGGCCCCGGCGGCCACGGCGTGCCGGGCGAGGATGTCGTCGAAGTCGTGCCGGCTCCGGGAGAGACCGAAATCCGGGTAGCGCCCGAGCGCGGGCCAGTCGATGTGCACCTGATGGTCCCCGGCCACCCAGCGCATTCCGCGCGACCGCGTCCACCCCGGCGCCTTGATGTCGACGCCCATCCTGATGAGCTGGTGCACGGCGCGTGGCGTCAGCCCGTCCCCGCACACCTTCTCCCGGGGGAAGTGGGACTTCTCCAGGAGCAGGACGTCCACGCCCGATCTGGCGAGGTGGAAGGCCGCGGCCGAGCCCGAGGGCCCCGCCCCCACCACGATGACCTGGGCGTCCTGGTCCGGCCCGTGGCCGGACCGGGCGTCGGCCGGTGACCGCTCTGGCGTCGTCTCCCGCATCGGGGAACCCCTTCCTGGAACAGCCGGTGCCGTACCGGGGACGGCATCCCGGGCATCATCATCGATCAGGAAGGGGCCGGGCGGAACCAGGCCCGGCCGTCCGGCGGCCGGTTGACGCGACGTCGGTCCGGTGCGCGGCGTCTTCGGCCGTGGTTGCCGGACCCGCCCCGCCTACGACTCCAGATAGCGCAGGACCGCCAGCACCCGCCGGCTGTAGCCGGTGGCACGCGCCAGACCGAGCTTGTCGAAGACGGAGTTGAGGTGCTTCTCGACCGAGCTGACCGAGAGGTGCAGCTGTTCCCCGATGGCCGCGTTGGTGCGGCCCTGCGCGACCTGCTCCAGCACGTCGCGTTCCCGGGGCGTGAGCCCGGCCAGCGGGTCGGTGTGCGTGGTCCTGACCACCAACTGCCGCACCACTTCGGCATCGATGGCCGCGCCGCCCGCGTGGACCCGCTCCAGCGAGTCCAGGAACTCGTCCACCTGCGCGACCCGGTCCTTGAGCAGATAGCCGATCCGCTCCGCGTTCGCGGACAGCAGCCGCACGGCGTAACTGCGCTCCACGTGCTGGGAGAGCACCAGCACACCGATGCGGGGCAGGCGCTCGCGGATCTCCAGCGCGGCCCGCACCCCCTCGTCGGTATGGGTGGGCGGCATGCGGATGTCCACCACGACGATGTCGGGCGGGTCCGCCTCGACCGCCCGGACGAGGGATTCCCCGTCGCCCACTGCGGCCAGGACCTCGTGTCCCTCCTCGGCGAGCAGGCGGACCAGGCCCTCCCTGAGCAGGGTCGAGTCCTCTGCGATCATGACACGCACGGCAGCTCCGCGACGATGGTGGTGGGTCCCCCCGAGGGGCTGTCGACGGACAGGCGGCCGTCGAGGGCGTTCACCCGGCCGCGCAGCCCGGCCAGGCCGCTGCCGCTGGGGTCCGCGCCGCCGGTGCCGTCGTCCCGCACCCGCACGGATACGCCGAGCCCGTCGCTGCTTACGCTGACGCGGATGTGCGTCGCGCCGGAGTGCTTGGCCGCGTTGGTCACGGCCTCCGACACCACGAAATAGGCGGCCGTCTCCACGGGCCGGGGCAGCGGCAGCGGCACGTCGAACGCGATGTGCAGGGGAATGGCACAGCGCTGCGCCACCCCGGTCAGCGCCTCCTCCAGGCCCAGCTCGTCCAGCGCGGACGGATAGACCCGCCAGGCCACTTCCCGCAGTTCGGTGAGGACTTCCCCGGCCTCCTCGTGCGCCTGCCGGAGCAGCGCGGCCGCCTGCTCGGGCGTCCGGTTGCGACGCGCCCGTCCCAGCAGCATGGCCAGCGCCACGAGCCGCTGCTGCACCCCGTCGTGCAGATCGCGTTCGATGCGCCTGCGTTCCGCGTCGACGGCCCGGAGCACCTCGGCCCGGCTGGCGGCCAGCTCCGCGACCCGCAGCTCCAGCAACTCCCGTTCGGAGGGGCCGAAGTGCTCGCGCGCCTGCCGGGCGTCGAGGGCGCAGAGGGAGACGAGCCCCTGGAGGCCGAGGAAGAGCAGGAGGCCGCCGAGGAGGGCCTGCGCCAGCAGGGCGAGCGGCCCCGACGAGGAGTGGGGCAGCCGGGCCGCCAGCACCACGGCCAGGACGACCCCGTAGGCGAGCAGCGCGAGCACGGCACCCGTCAGCACACCTGCCCAGGTGCGCACGGCGAGGTGGCGGAGCACTTCCGGGTCGGAGGCCCGGCGGGTGGGGAACCGGTCGCCGAAGAAGAAGCCGCGGCGCCCGCGTTCGAGTTCCACGAGCCGTCGCGCACCGGCGCTCAGCACGGTCCGCGCGCGCCGACGGGTACGGGGCCACAGGAGGAACGGGCCCGTCAGCGCGCCCACGACGGCGAAGTAAAGGAGTCCCGCCAGAGCGGTGCAGCAGCCCAGAAGGGTGCCCGCGGTCCGGAGGAGCCGAGGGGACCTGCGTACCACCGGTCCTCTTTCCCCCTCGCGTTCCGGGCCGACCGGCTCCGGACCGCGCCCGTCCGTACGCTCCTCGGTGTCCCCCTGCACGGACGCCGAGGCTAGCCGCACGTCACGGGCGCGGCAAGCCGGTTCCCGACCGGGGCCGGGAACGGGGCCGGGGCGGGCGGGGGACACGGGCCGGGGGCTCATGCGGCGCCCCGGTGCCGGCCCCGCTCCCGGGCCCCCAGGCGCAGCCACACGTATCCGGCGACCGCCACCAGGACCAGGGCGAGAACGGCCTTGGACAGGACCCCCACATAGGTCTCCACCAGGTCCCAGCGGTCACCGAGCCAGTACCCGGCCATCACCAGCACCGTGTTCCACAGCAGGCTGCCCACGGCGGTCAGTGACACGAAGAGCGGCAGCCGCATGCGTTCCACCCCGGCGGGCACGGAGATGAGGCTCCGGAAGATCGGCACCATGCGGCCGAGGAGGACGGCCTTGGTGCCGTGTCTGGCGAACCACCGCTCCGTACGCTCCAGATCGGACGCCTTCACCAGGGGCAGCTTCGCCCAGATCGCGTGCATCCGGTCGCGGCCGAAGAGCATCCCGATCCAGTACAGGGCCACCGCGCCCACCACGGAACCGAGCGTGGTCCACAGGAGCGCGGAGGCCAGGGAGATGACGCCCTGCCCTGCCGCGAAACCTGCCAGCGGGAGGATGACCTCGCTGGGCAGCGGGGGAAAGAGGTTTTCCAGGGCGATGGCGAGGCCGGCTCCCGGACCTCCCATGGCGTCGACGAGATCGGCTGCCCAGTCCGCGATGCCCCCCGCGGGTTCCTGCGGAAGGCCCAACTGCACGAAATCCATGACCTGACTCCCGGCCGGTGGTGACGGGCGCGAGAAGTCCGTCGCGCCTCACCGGCAACGCTAGGAATCGGCGGTCGCCCCCGGTACGCGGATCACCCCCGAACCGGGGGCGGCCCTCCGCACCCACCACCCTGCGGTTTTCCTCAATCGTGAGGTCACGAGGTCATGAGGTCACGAGGCAGCCAGGCCACGGTGCCGTCAGGTCATGGTGCCGTCAGGTCATGGTGCCGCGCGGACACGACGGCCGGGGAAGTCGTCCGCCGCCCCCGGCCGGGGGCGGCGGTGTGCCGGGCCCGTGCTCAGTACGGCAGCGGGCGACCGGACGGAGTCCGCAGATCGAGGGGCGCCGGCCGGGACGGCGTTTGTGGACGTCGGACGATCCTGATGCGGCCCATTGCCATCACCTCCTGATCGGTAACCCGTCATATGCCCGGTGCGCGACCCACTCATGCGGATCTTCCGGCACTCTTCGCGAGGGGACGGCGCATCCGCCCTTTCCGTCCCACCACGCATGCGCCACAAGGAACATGACGATGCGTGAGGAACCGGTCGCGCACCGGCGCCGACGTGTCTTGCGCGGGACGGAACGGGAGGCAACGGGAAGACGCCATCTTTACCTCGCACAGGGGACAGCGGGCGCGCCCGCTCGCTATTCTTCCCGACCATGAGCCATGAGCGTGGCACGGGTGGGGAGTTCGACGGGGTCGCGCGGAGTTCCGGGTGATCACCGAGGGCATGGGCCCTCTGCCGGAGGCCCGTACCCCGGAGGTGTGGCAGGACTTCGGGACCAGGCTGCGGCAGTGGCGCAGGCGCGCCGGGTTCACCCAGGCCCAGGTGGGCGCCCGCGTCGGATACGACCACACCGCCATCAGCAAACTGGAGCACGGCACCCGCAGGACGCCGCTGCCGCTGGCCCGCAGGCTGGACGAACTCATGACGGCGGGCGGCGACCTCCTCGCCGCCTGCGAGGCCGCGGCCCGGGCCGAGAGCGCGGCGGGCCAGGGCGAGGAAACCGGGGGAGCGCCGCCCGCGCCGGCCCCCGCCCGCACCGGCCCGCTCCCCGGAGAGCCCGTCGGCGGCTCCCTGCTCGCCATGCTGCCGCCGGACACCGCACTGCCCCGGAGCCTGCCCGCCTACGGACTGGTGTGCCCGGTGCACGGCCGCGACGGGTGCGCCGTTCCCGCGCTCGACGACGTGGTCGCCCTGCACACGGCCTTCTGCGCGCTGGACCCGGCCACCGCGTCCCGCCCCGCCCTGGACACCGACACGGTGCACGCCCTGACGGCGCTGCTCGCCGTCTGTCTGCGGGCCGACGAGGAACGGGCCTGGCCCGGAGCGACCGTCGTGGTCGAGCGCACCCTGCACGCGATGCTTCGCTGGATGGCCCTGCCGGCGGCGCCCCACCAGCGCCAACTGGCGCCGCTGGCAGCCGAGTACGCGCAGTCGGCCGGTTGTCTGAGGCTGCTGTGGGGCCGCAACGCGACGGCGATGGCCTGGCTCGACCGGTCACTGGTCTGGGCCGGACTGGCCGGGCACGTCGGGACGGAGGTGGCCGCGCTCGGCGACATGAGCACCCTGGCCCGGCTGGAGGGCGACGGCCTGTCCGCCCTCGCCTACGGGGGCGCGATCCGGCAGGTGGCCGCCGGCCGGTACTGGGCGGCGGCCCTGAGCGACCTGTACCAGGCCCGCGGCCACGCCGTCCGCGGCGACGCGCGACAGGCCCTGGACCACATCGAGCACGCCCGGTCGGAGCTGGACCGGGTCGGCGAGCGGGACGAGACCGAGGCGCCCTGGCTGTCCGTCGCCTCCGTGCGCCTGCGGGTGGAGTCCGGTGCCGCGGGGGCGCTGCGGGACCTCGCCGCGGCGACCGGCGACCGCCGGCTGGCGCTGCGCGCGGTCGGGGCGTCCCGCGCCGCGCTGAACCTGCTCCCGCCCGGGATGCACTCGACGCGGAAGCTGTTCCTGGTCCGCATGGCGGACGCCCACGCCTGCGCCCAGGACCCGCAGGCCGCCATCGCCATTGCCCGGCCCGTGCTCGACACCACCGAGATCACCGCCTCGACCCTGCTCGGACAGGAACTGCGCGGCCTGCACGGCAGATTGGCGTCCCGGCGGGACGACCGGCCGGAGACCGAGGACTTCATCCGCCGGCTGGCCGCCGTCGTGCGCTGAGACGGCGGAGGGGCGGGGCGTGTGCGCACGCCCCGCCCCGGTGGTTCACCGACGGATGATCAGCCGGCGTTCAGCTCGACGTCGTCCACGACGAAGCTGGTCTGCAGATAGGCGTCCTCGTTGCTGGTGAAACCGAGGGTGACCGTCTGGCCGGCGAACTCACCGACGTCGAAGGTCCGCTGGACGTAGGAGCCCGTGGCGTCCGTGTTGGAGTACGTCGCGAGCGTCTTGGTGCCCAGCTTGACGGTGAACGTGTCGTACGCCGTCGGGTCGCTCGCCGACTCGGCGGTGTCGGTGCGCAGGTGGAACGACAGCTTGTAGGTCGAGCAGCCCGACGGAACGGTCAGCGACTGCGAGATCGTGTCCGAGTGGGTGGAGCCCCAGCCGCCGAGCCACGCCGTGTACGAGCCGCTGTGCGCGGGCTTCTCGGACGTCCGGTTGTTGATCACACCGTCCGTCTGCGTCCACGGGGTCACCCCGTCCTCGAAGCCGCCGTTGACGACGACCTGCCGGGCCTGGCAGCTGCCGCCGCCACCGACGACGAGGGAGTACGTGGTGGTGTGGGTGGCCTTGCCGGTCCCGGTCACCGTGAGGGTGTACGTGCCCGCCGCGGTCTGCGCCCCGGCGGAGACGGTCATCGTCGAGGAGGAGCCCGACTGCACGGACGCCGGGTCGAACGAGACGGTGACACCGCTCGGCGCGCCGGAGGCGGACAGCTGCACGGTCTGCGCGGAGCCGCCGGTGGTCGCGGTCGACACGGTCGCGGTGACCGAGCCGCCCGGCTGCACGTTGCCGGTGACCGGCTTCACCGAGACGGAGAAGTCGTCGCCGGGGGCGGTGGTGCCGACGGACGTCTTCCAGAGTGTGTGGGCGATGCCGTCCGCGCTGCGGTCGAGCGCGGTCGCGTTGATGTTGGCCGTGGTGTCACAGGACGAGTGGTAGCACGGGTCGTAGGAACGGCCCGCCGTGCCGCCCCACTTGGCGGCCTGCGCCGACGTCTTCGTGGCGCTGGCGCCGGTGGCGTAGCCCGAGGTGGGGATGCCGGCCCGCTGGAAGGAGTAGTCGTCCGACCGTCCCCGGCCCTCGACGTTCTCCTCCGGCGAGAGGCTCAGCGAGTCCCAGTACTCCTTCATCGGGGCGGACGCGGCCGAGTTGAGGTTGTTGACGAAGTAGCCGGCGTTGGTCGAGGCGACCATGTCGAAGTTGTAGTACGCCTTGATGGCGCTGCGCTGGGCGGAGGTGAGCTGGCCGACGTAGTACTCCGAACCCTGCATGCCCTGTTCCTCGCCGTTCCACCAGGCGAAGCGGACGTGCTTGGTCATGGTCGGGTTGCGCTGGGCCAGGGCGAGCGCGTTCTCCAGCAGGGCGGCCGAACCGGAGCCGTTGTCGTTCATGCCGGGGCCGGCCGAGACGCCGTCCAGGTGGGCGCCGAACATGATGGTCTGGTCGGACGGGCCGCCCGGCCAGTCGGCGATCAGGTTGTTGCCGCGGTAGGTGCAACCGGTGCAGGTCTGCTCGGTGACCGTGTATCCGGCGGCCTGCAGCTTGCTCTTCACATAGGCGACCGAGGCGGTGTAACCGGCGCTGCCCGCCCGGCGGTTGCCGCCGTTCTGCGAGGCGATGGTGTTGAGCTGCGTGAGGTGCGCCTGCACGTTGGCGACGCTGATGTCGGGCGCGTCACCGCCCGGGGTGCCACCGCCGCCGACGGTCAGGGTGTACTGCGCGGTGTGGCTCTGGGTGCCCTGGCCCTTGACGGTGAAGGTGTACGAGCCGGGCGTGGCACCGGAGGACGCCGACACGGTCATCGTCGAGGAAGCGCCGGACTGCACCGACGACGGGCTGAACGAGGCCGTGACCCCGCTCGGCAGACCGCTCGCCGTCAGCGCGACGGCCTCCGCACTCCCGGAGCTGACCGTGGTGCGCACCGCGGCCGTCACCGAACTGCCCGGCTGCACCGAGCCCGACGACGGGTCGAGGGAGATCGAGAAGTCGTTGTTCCCGCTCGGCGTGCAGACCGGGTCACCGCTCTGCGCCGGGACGCTGATGGCGTCCCACGCTGCCTTGGTGCGGTTGTAGAGCGTGCACCCGGCGTCGAGGTTCTTGGCGGCGGTGAGCGTGGCCGTGCGGTAGCGCTTGTACGTCATCCCGCTCGTCTTGAGCAGCATGCCGCCGTAGAAGACCTTGCCGGCGGTCTGGATGCCCACGCCGGTGATCGAGGAGTTGTTGCACGTGGGGCTGGACGGCTTGCCGCCGCCCGGGTTGGAGCCCTCGGCCAGCAGGTAGAACCAGTGGTTCATCGGGCCGGCCGCCGCGTGCTCCTCGGTGTTGGGTATGGAGGAGCTGTAGCAGTTCGGGTCCCCGGTGCGCGAGGGGTCGTACATGACCCGGATCGGCCCGTTGCCGACCAGATTGATCTTCTCGCCGACCGTGTAGTCGGGGTCGTCGTACGGGGCGGGCTCATTGGCGTACGCCTCGGTCAGGGCGCCCATGATGTCGCCGGTCGCCTCGCCGAGCCCCGACTCGTTGTTGGCGCCGCCCGGCGTGTGCTGGTCGATGCCGTGGCCGAACTCGTGGCCCACCACGTCCATCGCGCCGATCCACTGGTTGGCGTTGTTGTGGCCGATGGAGACCGACGAGCCGTCCCAGTAGGCGTTGACGGCGTTGAGGCCCACCTTCACCGGCCAGCTGCGGCCGTTGCCGTCGTGCCCGTTGCGGCCCAGCCAGTCCTTGAGCATGTTCCACTCGTGCTGTGCCCCCCACATGACGTCGACGCAGCCGGTCTCCTTGCTGGAGGCGTTGCCGTTGCCCCAGGAGTCGGTCGACTTGCTGAAGACGCTGCCCGTGCTGTAATCGGCACAGCTCAGGCCGGGCCGGTTCGGGTCGCGCAGCGAGAAGCCGCTGCCCGACGCGGTGGTGTCGATGGCCAGTGGGGACGGGCCGTTCCACTGGCTGTTGCCGGTGCCGGCCTTGACGTCGTCGTAGCTGTCGAGGACCTTGCCGGTGCCCGCGTCCACGAAGACGTGCAGCTTGCTGGGGGCCTCGGCGGTACGTCCGGAGAGCACCGTCTCCCAGGCCAGCCGGGAGGTCTTCTCGGTGGCGCGCACCACCAGCCGCCGCGATTCGACCCGCCGCACCTCGCGGAGTTCCTTGCGGGCGGTGGCCTCGGCCTTCTTCGCGGAGACGGTCGGGACGGTCGGCACGTTGATCCGGCGGGAGACCGCCGACTGGGTGCCGCGGACCCGGCCCTTGGAGTCGGCCACCACGACGGCGTCCCCGCCGACGACGGGCAGACCGCGGTAGGTGCGCTGGTACGCGACGGAGTACAGACCCTTGACCCACGGGGTCACCATCTGCCGCTCGTACCGCTCCTCGGGCCCCTTGGCCAGGGTGTCGAGGCCGCTGGCGGCGGCCCGGTCGGCGGCGGACACCGCGGCCGAGAGGGCGGACGGGGCGGGCGGGGACGGTTCGGCGGACGCCGACTGGCCGCCGGTGACCACCAGCATTCCGGCGAGGACGGCCAGGGTGGTCCCGGCCGTCAACGGTCTGCGTTTCATCGAGGCTCCTTGAGTCGGGGGGTCCTCGATCGCGGACAGCAGCGCACGGCGACGCGACGGCGGCGGCCGCCGGCTTCCGGCGCCCGTGATCGAGCGACCGAACACTCACACGTCGCCATGAACTCGTCAATGAACTGCGCCGACTGCCGGGGGACTTGGCAAGTTTGGTCAAGCCGCGGTGGTGCGATCGCACGACAGCCGGGAACGGGGCCGAGGCGGCCGCCCCGGCCCCGATGCGCGGCCGTTCTGCCCGGAGCCGGGCCGACGCCCGGTCAGGGAGCCGGTGTCACGGGCCCGGTGGTCGCGGTCGAACCGGTCTCGGGGGTGTCGTCCGGCCCGTCGTCCGGGGAGAACAGGGCCATCCCCAGGTAGACCGCCGCGATGAAGGCGATCGTGCCGGCGATGGCGCTCGCCACCCGCGGGCGCCGCCTGATCGCCTCGCGCGTACCGGTGAGCGGCGCGGACCGGTCCGGCGCGCCCCGCCGGCCGGACGCCGGCCGTTCGGCCGCGCGCCGCCGGTGGCCACCGGTCTGCTGCGGCAGGCGGTACGTCGCCGAGCCCCCGGCCTGCGGGTCGGGGCCGGGCGTGGGCGCGAACGCGGGTGCGGGCGCCGAGAGGCGAGGGACGCCCGCGCCCGGCGGCGCGGTGCGGGGAGCGCCGGTCGCCGCCGGAGGCGCGGGGGAGTACATCGGGAGCGGCTCGGGCTGCCCCCGCCAGGCACCGCTCTGGAACCAGTCGGCGACCTGCTGCGCACTGGGCCGGTCCTCGGGCTGCTTCGCCAGCAGCCCCAGCAGATAGGAGTCGAAGGCCGGGGACAGCTCGACGCCCTGCTGCCGCAGCGGCACCGGCGGGGTGTCGACATGTTGATAGAGCGTCGCGGTTGCCGTGTCCGAACGGAACGGCGGCCGCCCCAGCAGGAGCTGGTAGATCACGCAGCCGAGGGAGTACATGTCGGACGCCGAGTCGGCCGTGCGCCCCAGGGCCCGCTCCGGGGCCAGATAGAGACTGGTACCGACGATCTGCCCCGTGGTGGTCAGCGCGGCCGAGGGGTCGTCGACGAACTGGGCGATGCCGAAGTCGCCGATCTTGACGGACCCTTCGGCGTCCAGCATCAGGTTCCCGGGCTTGATGTCGCGGTGCACGATGCCCTGGCGGTGGGCGGCGGCGAGCCCGGCGGCCGCCTGGCCCGCGATCCGGGCGACCTGTTCGGCGCCGAGCCGTTCCTCCGCCGCGAGCAGATCGCCCAGGCTCCTGCCCTCGACGAGCTCCATCACAAGGAAGAAACGGTCCTCCCAGGCGCCGAAGTCGAACACGGCCACCAGATGGGGATGGCTCAGCCGGGCCGCGGTCTGCGCCTCCAGGCGGAACCGGGCGGTGGCCGACTCGTCGGCGTGGTCGCCCAGCAGCAGCTTCACCGCGACCGCCCTGCCGAGCACTTCGTCGGCGGCACGCCACACCTCCCCCATGCCGCCGCGGCCGATGGGGGATATCAACCGGTACCGACCAGCTACCAGCACCTGTGCACCAATCTCGGATCGTGGACCGCTTCTGCTGCCACGGCGACGACCCGATGGGATCGGGGCGAGGTGGGGGGCGCGCGGCAAGATCAGGATATCGGTCCGCCGAACCCCGTCCCGCCCCGTCCCGCCCCCGCGCGGGACGACCGGCCGGCCACCCTGCGGACCCGGGCCCCTCGGCACCCCGGACCGGCGATCACTTCCGGCCACCAGCAGCCGCGTGCCCCACCGACTCGACGAGCGGCAGCAGCCGGTGCGCGACCCGTTCGCGCAGCGCCACCTCGGTACGGGTCCTGACCACGCCCGGCAGCCGGATCAGCCGCTGGATCACGTCCTCCAGGTGCCCGTTGTCCCGGGCCACCACCCGCGCCAGCAGATCGCCGCCCCCCGTCGTCGAGAACGCCTCGACGATCTCCGGCACCGCGGCGAGCGCCTCGCCCACCTCGTCCAGATGCCCCTGGGTGACCTCCAGATGAACGAAGGCCAGGACCGGATGGCCCAGCGCGGCCGGGGACAGCACCGGCCCCGTCCCCGTGATCACCCCGTCCCGCTCCAGCCGGTCGATCCGGGCCTGGAGGGTTCCCCGGGCGATCGAGAGGATGCGAGCGTACTCGCGGACGCTGGTGCGCGGCTGCTCGATGAGCAACCGCAGGATGCGGGTGTCGAGGGCGTCCACCGCCATGGTTCCGTCGGTCTCTTCCTGATGGATCGGTCGGGGCTGCGAATGTACCAACGGGAGGAAAGGCGGGCCTGACGGACATGTCCGGCCCGGCTCGATGCCGCCTCATACCTGTAGTCCCTCAGAGCTACGAAGAAGGTTCACACCCCGGTGGGACGCCGACTACACGGCGCCGTCCATAACTTCTGTACCCCAAGCCCCAGCCGACCCGGTACGGAAGGATCACCCCTCATGCCGTCCCCTCCGCGCGGAACCCGATCGCGCCGCGGCCTGCTCGCCGCACTGGTGGCCGCCTCGGTGGCCGTGCCGGTCTCGGGCGCGGCGGTTCCCTCGGCCGTGCCCGCGCCCGCCCCGGCCGCACACGCACCGCTGCGCACCGCCGACCCCGGAGCCCTCGCCGAGCGGTACGCCGCGACCCGCGCCGACATCGCCGCGGCCGGACGGGCGGCGGCCCGGCACAAGGACCACGGACGGGCCGCGGCGCTGCGCGCGATGGCCGGACCCGGCCGCCACTTCCTCTCCTTCGACGGACGCGACGGGGGCCGCGGCGTCGAGGTCGTCGGCGACCTGGCCCGCGCCGAGCGGATCGCCGTACTGGTCCCGGGCGCGGGCGTCGACCTCGACCACTACTGGCGGCTGCGCAAGGGAGCGCTCGCGCTGCGCGAAGAACTGGGCGGGAGGTCGGCCGTGATCGCCTGGCTCGGCTACCGGACGCCGGCCACGGTGAGCACGACCTCGCTGACCTCCGGGCGGGCCGCCGAGGCCGCCCCCGGACTGCGTTCGTTCATCGGGGAGTTGAGAAGAATGAGACCCACGGCCCGGACCACCCTGCTCTGCCACTCCTACGGTTCCGTCGTCTGCGCGCGGGCCGCGCACGGTCTGCGGGTCGCCGACATCGTCCTGTACGGCAGCCCCGGCACCGGCTACGGGAACGCCGCGGACCTGCACGCCCGGGCCACCGTCTGGGCGGGCCGCGGCAGCGGCGACTGGATCGCCGACGTGCCCCACGTGAAGCTCCGGCTGCCCTTCGCGGACATCGGGTTCGGGACGGACCCGGTCTCGTCCGGCTTCGGCGCCGAGATCTTCGCGGCGGGCTCCGCCGGTCACAGCGACTACCTGCGAAGCGGCTCCGAATCGCTGAGGAACATGGCCCGGATCGTGACCGGGGAGAAGCACGCGGACGGCGGGGCCGCGGACGAGGCGTCCGCCCCGGGCCGGGGCGGACGCCGTGCGTGACCTCGTGCGGCGGATCGACGCCGCCACCCCCGCCGACCGCGACCGCGCCGTCGACGCCCTGCGCGCCGTCGCCATCCTCGGAGTGGTCCTCGGCCACTGGCTGGTGACCGCCCTGGTGGCGGACAGCGGCACCCTGCGCGGCGCGAGCCCGCTCCAGCACATGCCCGGACTCGTACCGGCCTCCTGGGTCCTCCAGACCCTCGCGCTCTTCTTCCTGGTCGGCGGGCAGGTCGCGGCCAGGAGCCACGCCGACACCCTGGCCCGGGGCGGGAGTTACGGCCCATGGCTCCGCGCCCGCATGACCAGGCTGCTGCGCCCGGTGGTCGTCGTACTGGCCGTGTGGGCCGTGGCGGCGTGCACGATGCTGGTCTCCGGAACGGACCAGGACACCGTGCGGGCCCTGGGCAAACTGGTCTGGTCCCCGCTGTGGTTCCTGGCGGTCTTCGGGGCGCTGACGGCGGCCACCCCGCTGGTGGCGAGGCTGCACCCGCTCTGGCCGTTCGCCGTCGTGCTCGTCGTCGACCTGTACCGGTTCGGCCTGGACGCGCCCACCGCGTTCGCCCCGGTCAACGTGGCGGCCGGCTGGCTGGTGCCGTACTGCCTGGGCGCGGCGTGGGCACGCGGTGAACTGCGGAGCCGCCGGACCGGCTGGACCCTGCTGCTCGGCGGGGCCGCGGCCACCGCCGGACTGGTCGGCTGGGGCGGCTACCCCGCCGCCATGGTCGGCGTGCCCGGCACGGAGGTCTCCAACCTCGACCCGCCGACCCTCGCCGTGGTCACCTTCGGCCTCGCGCAGTGCGGTGCGGCGCTGCTGTTGCTCGGCCCGCTGCGCCGGGTGCTGCGACGCCCCGCCCTCTGGGCGGCGGTGGCGGTGCTGAACCTCTCCGCGATGACGGTGTTCCTGTGGCACCAGACCGCGATGATCGCGGTCACCGCGCTCGGCCTGTCGGCGGGCGGCGCCCTGACGGGTCTGCACACCGTCCCCGACCATCCCGGCTGGGTGCTCGCCCGGCTGGCCTGGCTGCCCGTGTTCGCCCTCGCGCTGACGGTCTGCTGGGCGGCGTTCCGGGGCCACGAGCAGGGACGGTCGCGGAGGAAGAGCCTGGTCGTCCGCGAGGGAAGCCCCCGACGAACGGTGGCACGAGGTGTTTAAGGTGCCACCTGTGAAACGGGGAGACATGACGAAGCGGTCGGCGCGGGTGCTGCGGGAGCTGCCCCGCACCCTGCACAAGGACCTCATGACATCGGCAACCGACCCGAACGGGCGTCACGGGCAGCCGCGTTGGCTGGAATGGCGACCGGTGATCATGGTGCCGCTGGTGCTGCTCGCGGTGTTCCTGCTCGTCGCCAACACCAACCAGTACACCTTCGAACTCGGGACGGGCCTCCTGCTCGGCCTCCTGTTCGCCGGGATCCAGTCGGCGGCGTTCGTCGTCACCCTGTACCGCCCGGTCCCGGCCTGGTGGACGTCGCTGCTCGTCATGGTGGTCGTCACCCCGTTCGCCACGAAAGCCGGCTCCGGCCAGATGCTGTTCCTCCGGGAGGGAAGCGCCGGGATCACTGTTCCCGACCATGTGGCGTTCCCCTGGAACGCGGCCCACATCGCGGTGCAGGCCGGTGTGCTGTTCCTGCTCGCCCTGCGGGTACGCCCCCGGATCACCGCCGAGGCGCTGACGATCACCGTGCTGGTGGGATCCGCCTGCGCCTCGGCCGTCCCCTGGAGCACCGGCCCCGGCACCGCTTTCGCCGCCGCAGTCCTCCTGGTCGCCGCGGTGATGGGCGCCGCCCTGCACGGCCTGGCCGTGGCCCGCACCCGACTCGTCGTGCAGGAGGAACTCACCGCCGAGGAACGCGCCCGGCGCACCCTGCTGGAGGAACGCAACCGCATCGCCCGGGAACTGCACGACGTGGTCGCCCACCACATGTCGGTCATCTCCATCCAGGCGCAGGTCGTCCCGCACCTGGTCGACAACCCGTCCGACGAGTTGCGAGAGAACGTCGAGGGCATCCGCCGCAACGCGGTCGACGCCCTCACCGAACTGCGCCGCGTCCTGGGCTCCGAGGACCCCCTCCCGCAGGCCGCCCGGCACGCCCCGCAACCCACCCTCGACCGGCTGGACGAACTCATCGGCAACGCGCGGGGTGCCGGCGTCACGGTCACCGCCGAGACCACCGGGGAGCCGCGCCCGCTGTCCCCGGGTGTCGAACTGTCCGCCTTCCGCATCGTGCAGGAGGCACTCAGCAACGCGATGCGGCACGCCCCGGGCGCCCGGGTACGGGTGGAGATCGGCCACGGTGCGTCCGAGGTCACCGTCCGGGTCACCAACACCGCCCCCGACCGGGCGGTGCCGCCCTCGCCGGGCGCGGGCCACGGCCTGCTCGGCATGCGCGAGCGCGCCGCGATGCTGGGCGGCGAGATCGTCACCGGACCCACCCCCGAGGGCGGTTACGAAGTCGCTGCGATACTGCCCGCACAGCCCCCAGCGGGGCACACCGCCCCCGCCGACCCTGCCGAGGACAACCGATGACGGCCATTCGCGTTCTGATCGCCGACGACCAGATGATGGTCCGGCAGGGTTTCACGGTGCTGCTCAACGCGGAACCCGGCATCGAGGTCGTCGGCCAGGCGGTGGACGGCGTCGACGCCGTCGAGAAGGTGGCCGAACTCGACCCGGACGTGGTCCTGATGGACGTCCGCATGCCCCGGCTCGGCGGGATCGAGGCGACCCGCACCATCACCGGACGCGACGGCGCCACGGTCAAGGTCCTCGTCCTCACCACCTTCGACCTCGACGAGTACGTCTACGAGGCGCTGCGCGCGGGCGCGTCCGGCTTCCTCCTGAAGGACGCATCGGCCGACGAACTCGCCCACGCGGTACGGGTGGTGGCGGCCGGGGAGGCCCTGCTCGCCCCGAACATCACCAAGCGGCTGATCGCCGAGTTCGCCCGGGTGAGCGCCGCGCCACGCCCCCCGGCGAAGGGCCGGACGGGCGACCTGACGGAACGCGAGACCGAGGTCCTCTCCCTGATCGCACAGGGCCTGTCCAACACCGAGATCGCCGTACGCCTGGTGGTCGCCGAGCAGACCGTGAAGACCCATGTGGGCCGGATACTGCTCAAGTTGGGGCTGCGCGACCGGACCCAGGCCGCGGTCCACGCCTACGAGACGGGACTGGTGCGCCCGACCGGTTACTGATCCGGCGCCGCCACCCGCCCCACACCACCACCCCTACCACCCACCCGCACCGTCCGCTTCCGCCTGCCCGGAAACGGCCGCCCGTCCGGAGACATCCGCCTGCCCGGAAACGGCCGTGCGGCACCGAACCGTGCCGTGCGGACCGCGCCCGGCCACCCGTCATCACGGTGCGCAACAGCGTCGCCACGGTGCGACACCGCATCCGCCCCCCGCCTCCCCGCGGACCGACCGATCCCGTCCAGCCGAAGGAACCGACACACCCATGGGCTCCACCCTCGTCATCACCAACGACTTCCCGCCCCGCCAGGGGGGCATCGAGACCTTCGTCCACGCGATGGCCACCCGCGTGCCCGACGACGACGTGGTCGTCTACACCTCGCACGAGCCCGGCGACACCGCCTACGACGCGCAGCTCCCGTTCCCCGTCGTACGGGACCGCAGCCGCATGCTGCTGCCGACCCGCCGGGCGACCCGCAGGGCCGTCGAGATAGCCCGGAGCCACGGCTGCGACCGGGTCTGGTTCGGGGCCGCCGCCCCCCTGGCCCTGATGGCACCGGCCCTGCGCCGCAGCGGCGTGCGGCGCATCGTGGCCACCACGCACGGCCACGAGATCTGGTGGGCCAGGACCCCCGGCGCGCGCGGGCTCATCCGCCGGATGGGCCGCGGCGTCGACGTCGTCACCTACCTGGGGCAGTACACGCGCGACCGGATCGAGCCCGCCCTCGGCCCGGGAGTGCGGATGAGCCGGCTGGTGCCCGGTGTCGACGCCGAGGTGTACCGGCCGCCCGCCGGCGCCGCGGCGGACCTGCGGGCCGGGCTCGCCCCGGACGGGGCGAGCATCATCCTGTGCGTCGCCAGGCTCGTCCCCCGCAAGGGGCAGGACACACTGATCCGGGCCCTGCCGCTGATCCGGAGCAAGGTGCCCGACGCGGTGCTGGTGGTGGTCGGCCAGGGCCCCGACGAGGCCCGGCTGCGCAGACTGGCCGACCGCCACGGCGGGGGAGCCGTCCGCTTCGTGGGCGGCGTGTCGCACACCGACACACCCTCCTACTACGCCGCGGCGGACGTCTTCGCGATGCCGTGCCGCACCCGCAGGGCCGGACTGGAGGCCGAAGGGCTCGGGATCGTGTTCCTGGAGGCGGCGGCGAGCGGGCTGCCGGTGGTCGTCGGCGACTCGGGCGGCGCCCCGGACACCGTGCTCGACGGCAGGACCGGCCGGGTCGTGGACGGCACCGACCACACGGCCGTCGCCGAGGCGCTGACCGGAATGCTCCTCGACCCCGACCGGGCCGCGATGGGCGCCGCCGGCCGTGCCTGGGTCGAGGAGACCTGGTCCTGGGAGGCCTCGGCCCGCCACCTGACCCACCTCCTGGCCCCCGTCGAGGAACGGACGCAGGCGCGCTGACAGGCACGGCCCCCGCTGCGGGAGCGCCGTCCCGTCGCCGCCGGTCCGCAGGGCGACGGGACGGCCCGGACGCGGTGCGCCGCCGGTCCGTTGGCTTAGCCGTGGTGCACCGGAAGACCGGTTCACTGGGCCAATGGCCCATCACTTTCGTACCGAGTTGAGCCATGGTTCGGAAAGATGCTGTGATGTACCCGTCGATGGCGCTGCGGATCTCCGCGGCGCCTTTTTCATGCCGGTGCACGGAACCGGTGCGCTGAAGCGGGAGCATGCGGTGCTGAAGAGGATGTTCGTTTCACCGGACCCGGGCCGGGCGCGGCTGCGCGGCGCCCTCCGGGCCGTCCTCGGCATCGGAGGGGCCGTCGCGCTGTGCGGCCTGGCCGGCCATTCGCTCGTCGCGGCCATCACCGGCGGGCTCGCCGCGCTGCTGGCCCTGTTCACGGTGCTGGACACCACCGTGCGGGGCCAGGCGGTCACCACGGCCCTGCTGCCCGTCGTCGGTTTCCCCGTGCTCGCCCTCGCCGCGGGACTGCACGACCACCCGGTGGCCCGCGACGCGGCCTTCCTCGCGATCGTGGGCGCGGGCGTGTACGCCCGGCGCTGGGGGCCGCGCGGCCACTCGCTCGGCGTGTTCGCGTTCATGGCCTTCTTCACCGCGCAGTTCCTCCACACCCTGCCGGGACAACTGCCCGAGCTGTACACCGCGATCGTCCTCTCGCTGCTCGTCTCGTCGACCGTCCGCTTCGGACTGTGGTGCTACGAACGGCGGCAGCCGCCCGCCGTCGCGCTCGCCCCGGTGACCGGCCGGGGGCTGGCCAGGGCGACCACCCGCCAGGCGGTCCAGGCGACCGTCGGCGGCGCCCTCGCCCTCATGGCGGGACTGCTCCTCTCCGAGGAGCGGTGGTACTGGGCCGTGGGCGCCACCTGGTGGGTGTTCGTGAACACCGCATCGCGCGGCGAGACGCTGGTGCGCGGCTTCCGCCGGATCCTGGGAACGCTGATCGGCATCCCCATCGGTCTGGTCCTCGTCGTCCCCCTGCACGGGGCGCCCGTGCCCACCGCGGTCCTCGTCGCCGCCGGGGTCTTCGGCATCTTCTACACCGCCGCGGTCTCCTACACCTGGATGGTCCTCTCGGTCACGGTGATGGCCGGCGCGCTCTACGGACTCCTCGGCGTACTGGACCCGGCGCTGCTCGCGCTGCGGCTGGCGGAGACCGGGGTGGGCGCGCTCGGCGCGATGCTCGCGGTGCTCCTCGTCCTGCCCGTCACCACGCACGCCACGACCGACGCCTGGATCCAGCGGGCCCTGCGCTGCGTGCACGCCTGCACCGCGGAGGCCGCCGCCCGGCTCTCGGGATCGCCCACCGCGGATCCGGCGCCCCGGATCGCCGAGCTGGAGGCGCTCCTGGGCCGGGTACGGCTGTCCCTGGCCCCGCTGGTCCACCCGCTGAGTCCGCTGCGGGCCCGCCGGGTCCGTGCCGGGCAGGTGCTCGCGCTGCTGGACGACTGCGCCCGCGAGGTGCGCGGCCTGGCCTCCGTCGCCGCCGACCCGGAAGCCAGCCATGACGCCCGGCTCGCCGCCGCCTGCTGGCGCGTGGAGGCGTCCGTGGAGGCCCTGACGACCCCGAAGCCGCCGCACGGGACGGACCCCGCGTCGAGCCTCCCGCCGCACCCGGCCGCGGCCGGCCCCGCGCTCGCCCATCTGCACGGCCTGGAACGGGCCCTCGCTGAACTCGCCGCACCGCTGCGCTCCCACCCCCGGGCGCCGCTGGTCGGAGCGTGAGACGTCCCGCCGCACCGGCCGATGACCGAGGCGCTGGTCCGTACCAGGGCGGTCACTGCTACCGTCGCCCCGGAAGATCACGGCGGTACCCGCGGCCGTGATCAGTCGGCTGAGAGGGGCAGTGCGATGGGCAACGACAGCGGTGCGACACGGGCCTTCATCGGCTCGTTCACCTCGGCGGGCGGACCGGGAATCACCGCCGCCGCCGTGGACGGGGAGTCCGGGGCGCTGACCGCCCTCGGCACCACGGACGCGGTGCCCGACCCCTCGTACCTCGCCTTCGGCCGGGGCCCGGGGCCGGACGGGGGCGTGCTCTACGCGGTCAGTGAGACCGAGGACGGCGCGGCTGCCGCGCTGGACGTCACCGGCGACGTACCGCGGCCGATCGACGGAACCCGGCCGGTGGACGGCGGCGGCCCGACCCATCTGGCGCTCGCGGGCGGCCACCTGCTCACCGCCAACTACACCTCCGGCAGCGTCACCGCCCTGCCCGTCCGGGCGGACGGCTCGCTCGGCCCGGCCGCGTCCGTGCTCCGGCACGTGGGCAGCGGCCCGAACCCCGACCGCCAGCGGTCCCCGCACGCCCACCAGGTGCTGCCGGACCCGTCGGGGAACTGGGTGCTGGCCGTGGACCTGGGGACCGACTCCGTACGGATCTGCGCGCTCGACCCGGCCACCGGGGCGCTGCGGCCGCACGGCGAGACGCCCCTGCGGCCGGGCACCGGCCCGCGCCACCTGGCCTTCCACCCCGCCGGCGGCCACGCCTACGTCCTGAACGAACTGGAAACCACCGTCACCACGTGCCGGTGGAACGCCGCCGCCGGAGTCCTGGAGCCGGTCGGGGAGACGCCCGTGCTGCCGGACGGGGCGTCGGCGGACGACGACATGGTGACGTACCCGTCCGAGGTGGTCGTCTCGCACGACGGACGGTTCCTCTGGACCGCCAACCGGGGACACGACAGCATCTCCGTCCTCGCCCTCGACGGCACCGGCGAACGGCTCACCCCGGTCACGACCGTGGACTGCGGCGGGCACTGGCCGCGCGACCTCGCGCTCGACCCCACCGGGCGACGGCTGTACGCGGCCAACGAGCGGTCCGGGAACGTCACCTGGTTCGACATCGACCCGGCGACCGGCGTCCCGGAGCGCGTCGGCTCACTGGACGTCCCCGCCGCCTCCTGCGTGATCTTCGGCTGACCACCGCACCCCGCACACGACACGATCGCCGGACGGGACCGGTCCTCCGGTCCCGTCCGGCGATCGCGGACGGCTGGGATGCCGGGAACCCGGCACCGGGTCAGTGCGCCTGGGCACCCTGCGGCGTCACCGGCGTGATCCCGAGCGTCGTCATGTACATCGACAGCACGAGCTTGCCGATCGCCGGGTACGCGCCGAGCGGCTCGGCCGTCGCGCAGCCGGCCTCCTTCGCGGCGGCGTCCAGCAGCCCCTCGGCCACCTCCGGACCGACCAGGTACGGCGCCACCGCGAGCTGCACCGAGCCGGACGCGGTGAGCTGCTCGGCGATCGACGCGACGGAACCCTCCACGTCGAGCGCCGCGGCCATCACGGGCACCGCCAGCCGGGCGGCCAGCAGCATGCCGGTGATCCCGGCGGCCTGCACGGCCTCCTCGCCGCCCACCGTGGCCAGCACGATGCCGTCGGCGGCCGTGGCCACCGTGAAGAGCCTCGCCCGGTCGGCGCGGGCCAGCCCGGCCTCGGAGAGACGCACGTGCAGCGCCTCGGCGAGCAGCGGGTGCGGGCCCAGCACGTCGGTCAGATCGGCCTGCGTGCCGCTGTCCATCACCGCCTGCCGTATCCGCCGGATCAGGGCGCTGTCGGGCCCCGCGAGCAGCGGTACGACGACGGCGGACGGCCCCTCGGGCTCGGCGACCTCACGGCCCGCGGCCTGCGCCTGCTCGTAGCGCGCGACGCGCTCGGCGGCGCAGTGGGCGAGCACGGAGGAGAGCGTCGGGTACTCGGCCTCGTCGCCGTCGAGGTAACCGATCCGGGCGTTGAGACCGGGCAGCTCGGAACGGGCGATGCTGATCACTTCCTCGGCCAGACCGCGGATGGCCGAGGAGGGGGTACCGGGGACGGCGAGGACGAGCGCGGCGGCGCCCTCGGGTGCGACCACGGGCTCCGGGCGGCGGTGCCGTCCGGACTGGCGAGGTCGCGGCATTCGTACAGGCAGGCCGGAAGCGGGCCCAGTGGGGGTGCTCATGGCGCCGCATGCTACTGGTTTTGGGTGCGCCTCTGTTCGGGGAGGGCCCGGACGGGCGACATCTGTCCCCTTTTATCCGATGAGTGACGTACCGGTCGACTGTCCCGCTCTGTCGTCCCCTATCCGACTCCTCGCGCGGGCCCCTCACCAGGCACGCCGAGCAGCGTCGGATGGCGGGGCAGCAGCAGCCCCCCGGTCGCCAGTGCCCGGGCGATGACGAGCGCGCCCGCCAGCGGATCACCCGAACCGGGGACCACCCGTGCCCGCGGAAGCCGGTGCGCCAGCTCCGCGCGCAACGGCCGCAGCAGCGGCTCGCCCATCCGGAACAGGCCGCCCGTCAGCGCCACCTCGCACGGCTCGCCGTCGGCCCCGGCCTCGGGGCACACCGCCGCGGCCGCGTCCGCGACGTGCCCGGCGGCCTCGCGCAGGATGCCCGCGGCGACCGGGTCGTCCCCGGCGCACGCCGCGACCTCGGGCGCGAACGAGGCCAGCACGGCAGGCCGGTCGGTACGCGGATAGAGCAGCCCCGGCAGTTCCGGCGCCGGTCCGAACACCGCCTCCAGCCGGGCCAGCAGCGCGGCGGACCCGCCGCGCCGACCGTCGTGGGCGCGCATGGCCGCGTCCAGCCCGGCCCGGCCGATCCAGGCACCGCCGCCGCTGTCGCCCAGCAGGTGCCCCCAGCCGTCGGCCCGGCGCCAGCTCCGCAGATCCGTACCCAGCGCGATCATGCCCGTGCCACCCGCGACGACGGCGCCCGGCCGCTGGCCGACCGCTCCCGCGTACGCGGTCACCGCGTCGGCGGCGAGGGCCAGCCGCCGTACCCCGAGCGCCTTCTCCAGGGCCGACGGCAGCTCCGCGCGCAACTGCCCGCCGAGCGTCGCCATGCCGGCGGCACCGACCGCCACGGCCCCGATCCCGCGGTCGTCCGCACCGCCGTGCTCCTCCAGCAACCGGCGGGCGACGGGCAGCAGTTGTTCCAGCAGATGGCCCGCGTCGATCCCGGCGGGGCCGGTGCGCACCGGCCCGGCACAGACCGCCGTCGCCACCGGACCGGACGCGTCGACCGCGCCCAGCGCCACCCGCAGCCCCGAACCACCCGAATCCACGCCGAGCACGTACGGCCCCGATGCCGCAGCGGTGCTTTCCGGCGAACGCCTGGCTGAGCTCATGGACCGGCTCCAACGGGGAAGGGATCACGACGGCGGCAGCCTATCCCCACCCCTGAGGACCGGAACCGGGGGAGCGGCCGGCACGCCTCCGCGGGCGGCTCCGGGCCGATGCGGGGTGATGCGGGCCGGCGCGGGTGGGAACGGAGCGGGAGTTGTCCGACTACGCCGGTAGAGTGATCCACCGTGGCACCACGACCCTTGAATGAAGTAGTAGAGCCCGGTTGGGCCGAGGCACTCGCCCCCGTGGCCGGACGCATCGCCGCGATGGGCGACTTCCTGCGGGCGGAGGTCGCGGCGGGCCGCACCTACCTGCCGGCCGGGGCGAATGTCCTGCGCGCGTTCCAGCAGCCCTTCGACGAGGTACGCGTCCTGATCGTCGGTCAGGACCCCTATCCGACACCCGGAATGGCGATGGGGCTGAGCTTCTCGGTGGCCCCCGAGATCCGCCAGGTGCCCGGCAGCCTGGAGAACATCTTCCGGGAACTCCACACGGACCTGGGCCTGCCGCGCCCGTCCAACGGCGACCTGACGCCCTGGACGCGCCAGGGCGTGCTGCTGCTGAACAGGGCGCTCACCACGGCCCCCCGCAAGCCGGGCGCCCACCGGGGCAAGGGCTGGGAGGAAGTGACCGAACAGGCCATCCGGGCACTGGTCGCGCGCGGCAAACCCCTGGTGTCCGTGCTGTGGGGGCGCGACGCCCGTAACCTTCGTCCGTTCCTCGGCGACTACCCGGCGATCGAGTCCGCGCACCCCTCGCCCATGTCGGCGGACCGCGGTTTCTTCGGCTCGCGCCCGTTCAGCCGCACCAACGAACTCCTGCTCGGCCAGGGCGCCCCGGCGGTGGACTGGCGACTGCCGTAGCGCCACCGCCCGCGGTCCGGAACGGAACGGCACCGGCTCCCCCGGAGGAGCCGGTGCCGTTCCGCCACCAGGTTCGGCGCCTCGGGCGCAATCGGCGCTTTCCGGGCTCGAGTCGGGCCGATGACCGACAGGAACAAGCCATGCACGGGCACCTGGATACCCCCAGGACGGGGCCGGGCCCGGCCGACCGCCCCAACGAAATCGGCCGAGGGGACCGGTCGTACGGGCCGGCCGAGGGGACCGGTCGTACGGAGCGGCTGATGCTGGTGGTCAGGTGCCGATGACCGCCGCCCGCACGCAGAGGACGTCCGGCAGGTGCGAGGCGAGCTGCCGCCAACTGTCCCCGTCGTCCGCGCTCGCGTACACCTCGCCGTTGCGATTGCCGAAGTAGACGCCCGCCGGGTCGGCGTCGTCCGTGCACAGGGCGTCCCGCAGCACCGGGCCGTAGTGGGCACCGTCGGGCAGACCGGCCGACAGCGGCTCCCAGGTCCCGCCCGCGTCGTCGGTACGGAACACCCGGCAGCGGTGCTCGGCGGGTACCCGGTCGGAATCGGCACTGATCGGGAAGACGTACACCGTGTTCGGGCGGTGCGGGTGCGCGGCAGCGGCGAAACCGAAGTCCGAGGGCAGGCCCTGACCGATGTCGGTCCAGTTGTCCCCGGAATCGTCGCTGCGGAACACGCCCCAGTGGTTCTGGAGATAGAGCCGGTCGGGGTCGACCGCGTCCCTGGTCACCTTGTGGACGCACTGGCCGAACTCCGGATTCGGATCGGGCAGGAAGACCGCCGACACCCCTTTGTTCGACGGGGTCCAGCTCGCGCCGCCGTCCTGGGTGCGGAACACCCCGGCCGCGGACACCGCGACGGTCACGGCGCGGGCGTTCCTCCGGTCCGTCAGGACGGTGTGCAGCCCCTCCCCACCACCGCCGGGCACCCACTGCGAACGGGTCGGGTGCTCCCACAGCGGACGGACCAGCTCGAACGACTCCCCGCCGTCCTCGGAGCGGAAAAGTGCGGCGGGCTCCGTCCCCGCGTACACGACGTCGGGCGCCTCGGGGCCCGCCGGGTGCAGCTGCCAGACCCGCTCCAGCGAAGCCCCGGTGAACCGGGGGAACTTCACGGCCGGTTGCCGCGGCTCCACCCACGTCCTGCCCAGGTCGTCGGAGTGGAAGACCGAAGGGCCCCAGTGCGAACTGTCGCCGCCGACCAGCAGCCGGGGGACCTTCCGCCGGGTGTCGATGGCGACCGAGTAGATCGCCTGCGCATTGAAGTGCGGCGGGCCGTCGAACTCCCACGCGCCATCGTGCCTGCGCCCGATGAAGAGCCCCTTGCGGGTGCCCACGGTGAGCAGTACGTCGGTCATGACCGAACCTCCCGAAACGCCGTTGTGTCGGATAAGGGCCAGTCTGCACCCCGCCACTGACACCGGCCCGCGGGGTGGCAGCGGCATCCGGGGTCTGTCGCGGCCGGGGAGGTGCGAGTACGGTACGGACAGGCGTGGAAAGCGCTTGCCAAACGTTCGGACGGAAAGCGGAGGAGCGACTGTGCCCACCTTCGAGGGGCTGCCCGGCGCCGTCGCGGTGTCCCACCTGCGGGTCTACGACTGGCCCACCGCGGACGGCCTGCGCGGCGGGACGCCGCATCTCCACCTGACCTGCTCCGAGGGGTATGTGGTGGTCGGGGGCACGGGCTCGGTGCAGACCCTCACCGCTTCGGGGTTCCGGGAGACACCGCTGTCGCCCGGCGCGCTGGTCCGGTTCGCACCGGGCACGATCCACCGGCTCGTCGCCGAGGACGGACTGCGCGTCGTCGTCCTGATGGAGAACAGCGGGCTGCCCGAGGCGGGCGACGCCGTGCTCACCCTGCCGCCGGACCGCCTGACGGACCCGGAGACCTACCGGGTGGCGGTCGCCCTTCCCGTCGACGGCTCCGGGGCGGAACAGGAACGGGCCGCCCGGGCGCGCCGCGACCTCGCGATCGAGGGCTTCCTCGCCCTGCGCGCCTCCACCGAGGCGGGCGACCCCGCACCGCTCGCCGCCTTCCACCGGGCCGCGGCCGCGCTGGTGCGCCCCCGGATCGAGGACTGGCGCGGCCGCTGGCGGCGGGGAGCCGCCGCCGCTTCCGCAGCGACCGGCGACCGGCTCGACGCACTGGAGCGCGGGGACGGCGGTTACCTCGCCGACGCCCGCGTGCACGCGGAACGTCCCTCCGAACACGGGAAGTTCGGCATGTGCGGCTATCTGGACGTCTACCGGGGCTGACCGTCCGGGACTCCGGGCCGGGTGGCAGACGGAGGTCGGACTCGTGCGTCGGTGCCGGCGCCGGCTTCGGGGCGGGACGGGGCGGAACGGGTCAGCACCCGGGTCGTGCTGCCGTCGTCCTCCACCACGTCCCGGACGTGCCGGAACCCGATTCGGCCCAACAGGGCCAGGGACGCGGTGTTCTCGGCGGCCACCGTGGCGTGCACCTCGGGGAGCCCGAGCGTGCCGAAGCCGTAGCCGGTCAGAGTCTCCGCGATCTCGGTGCCGAACCCGCGCCCCCACGCGGTGACGGCCAGCGCATAGACGATCTCGTGGCCGCCCACCTCCTCGGACGGCTTGATCTCGGCGTGCCCGACGAACCGGCCCTCGTGCCGGACCGCCCACACGTCGAACAGGTCCCGCGCGTACACCTTGCTGAAGATCCGTCCGAACAGGGCGCGGTCCTCGGCCTCGGTGCAGGGCCCGTTCCCCATCCAGCGGGAAACCCGGACGTCCTGGAAGAGCGCGACGAATTCCTCCTCGTCGCCGGGCGTGTACGGATCCAGACACAGTCGTGCGGTGCGCAGGGCAGGGGTCGTCATGGTCGGTGACGCTACGCAGGGAAGCGACCGGCCCGCAACGGACATTTCTCGTGGCCGGCGGGCGGACGTCCGTGACGTCCGCCGAGGAGGCCCCGGGCGGAGGACGCTCAACGCGTCGCCCCCGCCCGGTGCCGCCAACGGCGCGCACGGTGAGTGGTACTCGGAGAACCGGCCATGGAGCGATCCGGGTTGCCCCCATTCTGTCCCCCCGACGTTTCCAGAAAGGCGTGGAAGCACGGGAGTTGGTTGACTGGGCCCATGAACTCATCCTTATTCGAAACCACGGTCCCCAATCCGATCGCCTACCTCGACCGGGTCGCGGCCACCGACCTGGGCCGGTCCTACAAGAAGCGGATGCTCGACGAACTCGGGGTCGAGCCGGGGCGAACGGTGGCCGACCTCGGGTGCGGTCCCGGCACCGATCTCGGTGCGCTGGCCGACGCGGTCACCGCGACGGGGGCCGTGATCGGCGTCGACCACGACGAGTCCGCGGTGGCGACCGCCGGGGAACGTACCGCAGGACGGGACAATGTGACCGTCCTGCTCGGCGATCTCCATGAACTCCCGCTGCCGGACGGCAGCGTCGACCGGGCCCGCACCGACCGGGTCCTGCAGCACGTCGCCGATCCCGCCCGGGCGCTCCGTGAGGCGCGGCGGGTGCTTCGGCCCGGCGGGCGGCTCGTCATGGGGGAGCCGGACTGGGGCACGCTGACGGTCGACCACCCGGACGGCGAGTTGTCGCGGGCCTACACGCGGTACGTCACGGACGAAGCCGTCCGCAACGCCCGCATCGGCAGCCAGCTGCCCCGGCTGGCGGCGGACGCCGGATTCGCGGTGCCGACGGTCCTCCCGATCACCTCGGTGTTCCGGGATGTTCGCGCCGCGGACGGGATCCTCGGCCTGGAGCGCACCACACGGCGGGCAGTCGAGGCCGGACACCTCACCGGGGAGGCGGCCCGGCGCTGGCTGGACCACCTCGCCGACGGCCCCTTCCTGGCGGCCGTGACGTTCTACCTCGTCGTGGCCGAGCGCTGACCGGGCGGCGGCGGAACACCCGGGTGCTGAAACCCGTGTGCTGAAATCTGGATGACCGGCCCGGTGCGCACGCCGCGGGCCCCGGCGATCGGCGCCGGGGCCCGCCGAAGGACGCCGGGCCGCACCGGGCCGACCGGCGGACCGGGCGAGGAACGGAGAGCGGCGATGACGGGCGGACACGGCAGCGGGTTCGATGACGGCGATGGGCGCGGGGCGTCCCTGGAGGTGGCTCCCGCCGGGGTACGGGTCGGGCTCAGGGCTTCGGCGCCGTCGGGCGAACTCGCGCTGAGCTGCACCCCCGACCGGGCCCGGGAGCTGGCGGCGGCCCTCGTCCGCGCGGCGGACGAGGCCGAGAGGGCCCGACCGGTGGAGCCCGTCACCGTCAGGGCGCGCGAGCTGCGGCGCGGGGACGTGCGGCACGGCGACCGGGCCATGACGGTGGAGGAGATCAGGGTCGACGGGGCCACCGCCCATGTCACCTGGAGGTCGGGCGCCGGACGCAGCTGGACCCAGGCGTACGACGCGGACGCCGGCATCGCGCTGCGGCAGCGGGCCGGAGGCAGGTGACGGGGGCTCGGGGCCGCCAGGCCCACCCTTGTACGAGAGGTATCGTAATTTGACGGACGCCGTAGTACGGTGTGTATCGTACTAACGATTTTTTCGTACCCGTCGAAACGGAGCCCGACGTGAGTGCCCTCTTCGAGCCCTACACCCTGCGGTCGCTCGTCATTCCCAACCGGGTCTGGATGGCACCCATGTGCCAGTACAGCGCCGCTCCCGTCGGGCCGGACGCGGGCGTCGCGACCGACTGGCACTTCGCCCATCTCGCGGCGCGGGCCATCGGCGGCACCGGGCTCATCCTCACCGAGGCGACGGCCGTCAGCCCCGAGGGCCGGATCAGCCCCGCCGACCTCGGCATCTGGAACGACACCCAGGTCGCCGCCCTCCGCCGGATCACCGACTTCATCAAGGGGCAGGGCTCCGTCCCCGGTATCCAGCTCGCACATGCCGGGCGCAAGGCGTCCACGGCGGCCCCCTGGCTGGGCGGTCACCCGGTCGGACCCGAGGCGCACGGCTGGACGCCCGTCGGCCCCAGCCCGCTGCCCTTCGGCGACGGCCACCCCGTGCCGCACGAGCTGACCACCGGGGAGATCCGGGGCATCGTCGACCAGTTCCGCGAGGCGGCGCGCCGCGCGGTCGAGGCGGGGTTCCAGGTCGCCGAGGTGCACGGCGCGCACGGGTACCTCATCGGCGAGTTCCTCTCCCCGCACAGCAACCGGCGCACCGACGAGTACGGCGGCAGCTTCGAGAACCGCGCCCGCCTCGCGCTCCAGGTCGTCGACGCGGTCCGTGAGGTCTGGCCGGAGGAACTGCCGGTCTTCTTCCGCGTCTCCGCGACGGACTGGCTCACGGAGAACGAGGAGGACGAGCGCGAGGGCTGGACCGTCGACGAGACCGTGCGGCTGGCCGCGGAGCTCCAGGCGCACGGCGTCGACCTGCTGGACGTCTCCAGCGGCGGCAACGCCCCGCGCGCCCGCATCGAGACCGGGCCCGGGTACCAGGTGCCGTTCGCCGAGCGGGTCAGGAACGAGACCTCGCTCCCCGTGGCGGCGGTGGGCCTGATCACCGAGCCGCAGCAGGCCGAGAAGATCCTCACCGAGGGGCGGGCGGACGCGGTGCTCCTCGGGCGCGAACTGCTGCGCAACCCGTCGTGGGCCCAGCAGGCGGCCCGTGAACTGGGCGCTGGGAGCCGTACCCCGGACCAGTACCTCCGGGCGGTCTGACCGGTCCCTCCGGCCGATTGCCCCAAACGAGGCGGTGGGGGCGGGGGAACGAGGCGGCGGGGAACGGGGGAATGGCGGAATGCGTCGCGGGGTTGGGACGTCCATGACCTTCCATGTGGACGTGACCGTCCGAGGCTACGAACTCGACACCCAGGGCCATCTGAACCAGGCCGTCTATCTGCAGTACGCCGAGCACGCGCGCTGGGAGCTGCTGCGCGCGGCCGGTCTGCCGCAGGACAAACTGCTGGCCAGTGGCGTGGGGCCGGTGGCGCTCGAAACGACGGTGAAGTTCCTGCGGGAGCTGCGCGGCGGTGATCGGGTGCGGGTGACCTGCCGGTTCGTGTACACCGAGGGGAAGACGTTCACGGTCGCGCAGCAGGTCCTCAAGGAGGACGGCACCGTCGCGGCGGAGGTCACCGGCGTGGTCGGGATGCTGGACCTGGCGGCCCGCAAGCTGATCTCCGACCCGGCCGGACACCTCGCCTCGCTCGCCGAGAACCCGGACCTGCTCACCGGCTGACCCGGATCTGCTCGCAGGCTGACCCGGACGGCCGGGCCCGGGGTGCCCGGCGCCGGGGGCGGTCCTCGACGGATGCCCCCGCGGCGGCCTTCCGGTCTCGAACTACGATGAGTCTCGTAGTATGGGGAGCGGGCCGGGGCCGATCACGGGAGACCGGCCGCGGAAGGCCGGGACAGGCCAGGAACGGAGCAGTCGTGACCCCTCTCAGCGCCCCTGCCGCAAGCGCCGCCGAGGCCGGCGGACGCGTGCTCGACCATCCCGCGCGGGACGAGATCCGCGTCGAAGGAGTGCTGCACGCGCTCTCCGATCCGATGCGGCTGCGGGTGGTCCGCGAACTGGCCGCCGCCGAACGGGAACTCAGCTGCTCCTGTTTCGACCTTCCGGTGTCCAAGTCCACCTCCACGCACCACTTCCGAGTGCTGCGCGAGAGCGGGATCGTCCAGCAGACCTACCGGGGCACGGCCAAGATGAACGGGCTGCGCCGCGATGACCTGGAGGCGTTGTTCCCCGGGCTCCTCGACAGCATCCTCGACGCGGCGAACCTCCAGGCGCGGCGCATCGGCGAGGAGCGTTAGGGCGTTTCCCGGCGCCGGCTCCGGTCAGCGGCGTCTCGACGGCGGACATGATCACTCCACGGCCAGGCCGTTCAGGGCCGTAATCATCCGCGGATCGTAGCCACCGTGGCAGCCGTCGTCCACGGAAAGCGCCCGGAGACCATCCGCGCCCCCGCGCCCCGCACCCCCATGTCCCCAGGCCGGTGAGGTCGTGGTCCGGGGACGCGGGCGGGCGGTGGCGGAGAACACGGGCAGGACGGGACGGTGGCGCGGGGCCGGGCCCGGTCAGGGCATCATGGTGCGCATTCTGTTGATCTCCACCGTCTGCTGTGCGCCGACGTCCCCGGCCATTTCCTCGATCTGCACGTCGTTCCCCTCCGCGAGGGCCTCGGTCGCCATGGTGACCGCCCCCTGGTGGTGGGTGATCATCAGCTTCAGGAAGAGTTCGTCGAAGGCGGTGCCCTTCGCCCCGCGCAACCGCTTCAACTGGGCGGGGGTGGCCATGCCGGGCATCGCCGCGTGGTCGTGGGCGGTTTCGCGCTTCTTGCCGCCGTGGTGCGTGAGCCATCCCTCCATTGCGCCGATCTCCGGCTTCTGGCCCGCCGCGATGCGCTCGGCCAGCCGTTTGACCGCGGTGGATTCGGCGCGGGCGGGGACGAGACCGGTCATCTCCAGTGCCTGGGCGTGGTGTTGGATCATCATCTGCGCGTAGCGGAAGTCGGCTGAGTTCGCCCGGTCGTTCCCGGCGGCCTTCGCGGCCTCCTGCGCGGACAGGGTCCGGGCGGGCTCGCCCGGCTTTCCCGGCGCCACCACCGAAGGGCCCCCGCCCGCCCCCGCCCCGGCGGCACGGTCCCCGCCGCCGTCCGCGTCGCACGCGCTCAGGGCCAGGGCCGCGGACAGGACGACCGCGACGAGCGCGGGCCTGCGTACACACATGGTCTGACGGCAGATCAACAAGTGGACCTCCATTGCCCCATGGGTCGGTTGTGGCCGTGCTGACACGCTTCCTCGTGACGGCGACCGGAAACTTTCGGCACGTCTCCGTCGCCATCTGTCGGGATCATCGCGGGAAGGACCATACTGCCGGGGACCGTGAACCGTTCAACTACGTTCGGACACATGGGAGGACGCAAGTGATTTCGTTGCGTACGAACCCGGCACGGCGCAGACAGCTGGGTGTGGTGGCGGCGGCCGCCGGCCTGCTGGCCACTCTGCTGACGGCCGGACCCGCGGCCGCCACGCCCGACCCCGGTGACACGTCCACGGCCCGCACCGATGCCTCCACCGCCCAACAGGCCGAGGCCGAGGCCGCCATCAGGAGCGGCGAGGTACCCGGTGTGGACGAGGTGATCCACAGCGGCAACATCACCCACCTCGCCAACGTCCCCAAGGACGCGCTCAAGGGACTGAACACGGACCTGGCCTTCCAGGGGAAGTACGCCTACGCGGGGAACTACGACGGCTTCCGGATCTTCGACATCAGCAACCCGAAGTCCCCGAAGACGGTCTCGCAGGTCCTCTGCCCCGGCTCGCAGAACGACATCTCGGTCTCGGGCGACCTGCTCTTCCTGTCCACCGACTCCTCGCGCAGCGACGACTCCTGCACCAGCACCACCCAGCCCGCCACGGAGAAGTCCTCATGGGAGGGCATGAAGGTCTTCGACATCAGCGACAAGCGCAACCCGAAGTACGTCGCCGCGGTCGAGACCGCCTGCGGCTCGCACACCCACACCCTGGTGCCCGAACGCAGGAACGTGTACGTGTACGTCTCCTCGTACTCGCCGAGCGAGACGTTCCCGGACTGCAGGCCCCCGCACGACGGGATCTCCGTCATCAAGGTGCCGCGCCACGCACCCGAGAAGGCCGCGGTCGTGAACTTCCCGGTGCTCTTCCCGGACGGCGGCAACCCGGGCGCCCCGACCAACCCGGGCGTCTCCAGGACCACCGGCTGCCACGACATCACCGTGCTGCCCTCGAAGGACCTGGCCGCCGGTGCCTGCATGGGGGACGGCCTGCTGTTCTCCATCGAGGACCCGGAGAACCCGAGGATCATCGACCGGGTGCAGGACAACGTGAACTTCGCGTTCTGGCACTCGGCGACGTTCAACCAGAGGACGGACAAGGTCGTCTTCACCGATGAGCTCGGCGGTGGTGGCGCGGCCACCTGCAACGACGAGGTCGGCCCGGATCGCGGAGCCAACGGGATCTACGACATCGTCGGCCGGGGAGACCACCGCAGGCTGGTCTTCCGCAGCTACTTCAAGATCGATCGCCCCCAGGCCGACACCGAGGTCTGCGTCGCCCACAACGGCTCGATCATCCCGGTCAAGGGCCGCGACCTGATGGTCCAGGCCTGGTACCAGGGCGGGGTCTCGGTGTGGGACTTCACCGACTCGTCGAAGCCGAAGGAGATCGGCTACTTCGAGCGCGGCCCCGTCACCACCGACGCCGTCACCACGGCCGGCCCCTGGTCGGCGTACTACTACAACGGCTACATCTACTCCAACGACATCGCCAAGGGCCTCGACGTCCTGAAGCTCGACGACCGGCGGACCGACCCGGCGAAGCGGGTGCGGCTGGACGAACTCAACGTCCAGACACAGCCGGACTACTTCGACCGCTGACCGACGGCCACGGGCCGACCGGTCGGCCCGGAGGAACCGTTCGGTTCCCCCGCGTGACCGAGGCGTGCCGCAGGGAACTCCCGCCCGGCGGCACGCCGACGGCCACCGCGGGGCCGCCGGGCGCGGCCGGGGCCGTACGCCGTCGCCGCCGGAAGGGCGGGATCAGGCGGCGGACCGGGTGCTTCCGTGCGTCGCCGCGGCCCACTCCACCAGCAACCGCTGGTACTGCTCCTCGTCCTCCGGGGACAGACAGCCGCCCGAGCGCTGCCAGAGATCGCGAATTTCTTCGTTCACCACGGCGGCGGTACGCGTGGAATCGGAGGAGCATGGAGAACGGGACATGCATACAGGCTAAGGCCACGATGTGTTAATCCGACCCATTGGGCGTCAGGGACATCTCTCACATGTGTGTCAGGCAACGCCCGGTACCAGTTCGAGCGTCCGCAGTCCGTCGGGCCGCTCCTCCACCGGCAGATGCCGTACGAAGCGTACGTCACAGCCCAGCGCCGCCGCCCCGCCGTCCGCGTGCCGGTCGTCGCCGACCATCACCACATCCGTCGGATCCAGTCCGAGAAGTGTGCAGGCGGTGTGGAAGAGTCGTGGGTCCGGCTTCTGGATGCCGTGCTCGTACGACAGGACGTACGCGTCGACCGGGGCGTCCAGCCCGTGGGCCCGGAAGACCGGCCGCAGGTCCCAGCCGATGTTGCTGACCACGCCGATCCGGACCCCGGCGGCACTCAGCGCGCCGAGCACCTCCGCGGCGTCCGGGTAGGGCCGCCAGGCATCGGGCGACCTGTGCCGCTCGTACAGCGCGTCGTACAGCCCCGGATCCGGCAGGTCCACCTGCCGGGCCAGGGCCGTGTACACCTCCCGGTGCAGTTCCGCGCTCTCGTCGCGGGCGGCCCACCCGGCCGCGAGCCCGGCGGGGACGTGCCGGGGGGACGGGCCGCCCGGCAGCGCTCCGGCGGCCTCCAGCTCCCGCACGTGCCGCTCGAAGTCGGCCTCGTCCACCGTCACCCCCCGCTCCACGAGGACCGCGCGCAACCAGGAACGGACCGGCTCGATACGGAAGAGGGTCCCGGAGAAGTCGAAGAGCACACCCTTGATCTGCATGAAGGCGATCCTCCCCGGTCGGGGAGTAACGCGACAAGGCGGCCCGGGGCGGCGCCGCCTCCCGGCCCCGCGGCCAGGGGCGGTGCGGCACGGCTTCAGAAGCGGTGCCGCAGGGCTTCATGAGCGGCGCGGTCGCGGCGCTCATGGCGTACGAACCCGGCGATCGAGAACCCCACCAGGGCCACTCCCAGCAGCCACCCGCCCAGCACGTCGCTCATCCAGTGCACACCGAGGTAGAGCCGGGTGAGCCCCACCCCGATCACCGAGACGGAGGCCACCACCAGCGCCGTCCACCACGGCCCGCCCCCCGTCCCGTGCCGGTGCAGCAGCCAGAGCAACAGGCCGCAACTCACCGTCGCGGTCATCGCGTGGCCGGACGGGAACGCCGCGTAGTGGGCACTGTCCACCGGATCGGGCCACTGGGGCCGCTCCCGGCCGACCGCGGCCTTCAGCCCCTGCTGGAGCAGGGTGGACAGCAGGCTCGTCACCGCCACCCAGCCCGCGAGCAGCCGCGCCCCCTGCCACCACAGCGCCACCACGGCCACCGCGATCAGGATGCGCATCGTCCACGGATCCCACACCCAGTCGCTGAGAATCCGGTTCACGTGGACGAGCCCGGGTTCGGCCACCGCTCTGCGGTGCAGCGAGACCGCGACCGTACGGTCCGCCCCCATCAGCGGCGACCAGCGGGCGGCGACGAGGACCAGCAGCGCCAGGCCGAGGACCGCGCAGACCGCGCCGACCGAGAAGGGTGTGACACGAGGACGCTTCCCGGCGGACCGGGCGGGCGTCGGGGTTGCCGTCGACATGGGGCGATCTTCGCGGAAGAACGGCGTCCGGGCTATCCCAGGGCGCTGAGTCCCGGCAGGAAGGCCACCAGCAGCGGAACCGCCGGTACCAGCGTGGCCGCTGCGGTCAGCCGGAGCCGGCGGCCGGCCGTGAGCCGCTCCACCGGGGTCAGCAGACGGTTCACCCGCAGCGGCAGCTCGGCGTCCGGCGCCGGGCCGGGGCCGAACACGCCCCGGTCCTCGTTGAGTTCCACCAGGGCGAGCGCGACCGTCAGCCGTCCGAAACGCCGCGACGCCACGTCGTCCGCGGCCAGTTCGACCAGCCGGTGCATCTCGTCCCGGAAGGCCGCGAACACCGGCACCTGCGGAAATCCGGTCGCGAGCGCGCCGGAACAGTGCAGCAGCCAGTCGTGCCGGGCCTTCGCGTGCCCCTGCTCGTGCGCCAGCACCGCATCGAGCTGATGGCCTTTCAGGCGGCTGAGTGCCGCGGTGGTGATCACCAGTTGGGGCGCGGCACCCGGCAGCCACCAGGCGTCCGGACGCTTCCCCTCCAGCACGACGAGACGGCCGCTGCCGGGCTCCTCGCCGGGCAGCAACGGGGCCCGCAGCCGCAGTTCGGCCCGCCGCTGCCGACGACGCGCCTGGGCCCGGTGGATCTCCCGGGCCAGCATCACCGCGGACCACACCCCGCCGAGCGCCAGCAGCACGGCCATGACGGCGGACCACTGCCCGTGTCCGCCCAGTGCGTACGCGTCCACCACGGCCCGCGGCGCCGGTGCGAAGACATGGCCGCGCACGGCCTGCCAGGCCGCCGCCGCGCTGAACGTCATGGCGAGCGCGAAGGAGAGCAGCACCCCGGCCACCACGCACTGCCACACCCACAGCGCCACCACGGGCTCGCGCTCCGGCCACCGGGCCCGCGCCATCAGCCGCGGGGTCAGGACGGCAGCCAGTGCACCGAGCGACAGCAGCACCAGGGAGACCAACATGGCGTCAGCCTATGAGGGCGCGGTACCCACGGGTATGGCTCTGCACGGCAAGTGACGCACGCCACGGTTTGCCGCGTCCCACGTCTCACAGAGCGAGCAGCATCGCGAACATGGCCATCCCCATCGCCAGTCGGCAGGCGAGCGCCAGTTCGGGCCGTGCCCCCCATCCGCCCTTCGCCGGACCACCGCCGTCGCCCCCGCCCGACGCGGCGGCCACGGGTATCAGCCGGGCCCCCGACCGCACCACGTACACCGCGTAGTAGGCCAGCAACAGCCCGGTCAGCAAAGGAATTCCACCCGCCGCGGCCGCTGTGCCGTGGCCCGCGTGCCCACCGGGCCCGCCCTGCGCCGCCGCCCCGCCGGGCGCCATCGTCAACGCCATGTAGACCATCGCCGCCGAACCCACCAGATGGTGCCGGTGGTGCCCGCGGTGCCGGGAGAACCACAACGCGCGCAACGACGCCGCGCCGAACAGCACCGCGTACACCGCCCATCCCCACGCGGGCGGTGGCACGACGGCCGCGGGCACCGCCATGGCGGCCATGCCGAAACCCATCAGCGCCTCCGCGCGCGCCGCCCTGAGCCCCTCCCCGGTCTCGTTGCGGGTGCGCAACAGGCAGGACGCGCCCGTCAGGGCGCACAACGCCATCAACAGCCACCCGGACATCGCCGGTCCGTGCACAGCGCACCTCCCCCTGGACGTACGACGTGGTCCCCCTGGTCGATGCCCGGCCCGGGAACGCCGTACGCGGCGCACTGGGGTGTACGGGAGCGCGCGGAGGTGGTGTTCACCGCCGCGCCGTGTGCTCCCGTGCCTCGCTCAGCCGACCGTGAGCGACTTGAAGGCGCGTGCCTGCTCGGTGATGGCGCGCTCCGTCGGCAGCCGCTCCATGGACGAGGCGCCGAAGAACCCGGCGATGCCGGAGGTGTGCTCCAGGATGTAGCGGGCGTCCTCGGGCTCGGCGATCGGGCCGCCGTGGCAGAGCACGACGATGTGGGGATTGACGAGCTTGGCGGCGTCGTGCATCTCCTGCACGGCGGCGGCGGCCTCGTCGAGGGTGAGCGCGGTCGAGGCGCCTATGGACCCCTTGGTGGTCAGCCCGACGTGCGGCACGAGGACGTCGGCGCCGGCCCGCGCCATCTCGGTGGCCTGCTCGGCGTCGAAGACGTACGGCGCGGTGAGCAGATCGCGTTCGTGGGCCTGGCGGATCATGTCGACCTCCAGCCCGAAGCCCATGCCGGTCTCCTCCAGGTTCTCGCGGAACTTCCCGTCGTACAGGCCGACCGTGGGGAAGTTCTGCACGCCCGTGAAGCCGACGGCCTTCAGCTGGTCGAGGAAGTTGCCCATGATCCGGAACGGGTCGGTGCCGCACACCCCGGCGAGCACGGGGACGTCCCGCACCACGGGGAGGACCTCGCCCGCCATGTCGAGCACGATGGCGTTGGCGTCGCCGTAGGGCAGCAGGCCCGCCAGCGAGCCCCGGCCGGCCATCCGGTAACGGCCGGAGTTGTAGATGATCAGCAGGTCGACGCCGCCGGCCTCCGCGCACTTGGCGGACAGACCGGTTCCCGCGCCCGCGCCGATGACGGCCTTGCCGGAGTGGATCTGCTTGGTCAGGCGGGCCAGGGCCTGGTTTCGGTTCACGGTGGGGCTCCTGTTCGGTCGTGGTGCGGACGGCCGGGGCGTGGGCCGTCCGCTCGGTATCGGGTGGCCGTTCGGTATCGGGTGGCCGCTGGGTATGGGGTGGCCGCCCGCTCAGGCGGATGCGGCCGGGCGCCCGTGGGCGCCGATCAGGCGGTGCAGGTGGTCGGCGGCGGCGACGGCGAACGCCGGGTCGTTCAGATGGGCGTCCAGCTCGCGCAGCTCGACGGCGCTGTCGCGCAGGGCGGTGCGCAGGGCCGCCAGCCCGGCCGCGTCGGCCTGCGGGTCGTGGAAGGGACCGCCCGGGGCGTCCACGGCGGAGACCCCGCCCAGCGGCCACAGGACCGCCGTCGGCCCCTGCGCCGCGGCCAGCTTCCGGCCCATGGACCCGCCGAGCTCCGCCATCTCCTCGGTGGTGGTGCGCATCAGTGTGACGGTGGGGTTGTGCACGAGGAGGCGCCGCTCGGCGAAGCGCTCGGGCACGGTCTCCCGGGCACCGAAGTTGACCATGTCCAGCGCGCCGGGCGCGACGACCTGCGGGAGACCGGCCCGGCCTGCCGCGGTGAGCCGGTCGGGGCCCGCGCTCAGCACGCCGCCGACCAGGTCGTCCGCGAGTTCGGTGGTGGTCAGGTCCAGTACGCCGGCCAGGAAGCCGCCCGCGGCGAGCTTCTCCAGCGCCCGGCCGCCCGCACCGGTGGCGTGGAAGACCAGGACCTCGTAGCCGAGTTCGTCCAGCCGCTGCCGCGCGGCGTCGACCGCGGGGGTGGTGACGCCGAACATGCTGGCGCCGATCAGCGGGCGCCCGTGGCCCTGCGGCTCGTCCGGGCTCCGCTCGTGGTGGAGGGCCATGCCCGCCGCCGCGGCCACCGCGTTGCCCAGGATCCGCGAGGACAAGGAGTTGATGCCCGCCACGTCGACGACGCTGTACATCATGGTGATGTCGCTGCTGCCCACGTACGGCGACACGTCCCCGCCCGCCATGGTGGACACCAGCACCTTCGGGACGCCCACGGGCAGGGACCGCATCGCCCGGGCGGCGATGGACGACCCGCCGCTGCCGGCCACCGCCAGCACCGCGTGCAGCCGCCCCTCCCGGTGCAGGTCGCCGACGACCAGCTCGACGCCCCGGGCCATGGCGGCCACCGCGGCGCCCCGGTCCCCGGCGGCGCGCAGCGCCTCCAGGTCGTACCCGGCACGGCGGGCGACGGTCGTGGCGTCGACATCGCCCGAGGGGGTGCCCGCGGGCGGGAGCAGCACTCCGGCGTCGACCAGCACCACGTCGCACCCCGACGCGCGCAGCCGCTCCGAGAGCCACGCGTACTCCGCCCCCTTGGTGTCCAGCGTCCCGACGAGCACCACGGTCGCCATGTTCTGCTCCTTTGCAACGGCGTTCCCCCGATCATGGGACGGGCACCGGAGGGCGGCAAAGACCACTTGACGGCAATTGGCCTGGGGCGGGCCATGATGGGGTCATGGACCGGATTCCTCCCACCCGCCTGTCGCGTCTGCTGACCGGATGGTCCAGGGGCGGCCCCGGTCCCCTGCCGCAGCTGCTGGCACAGGCACTGCGCGAACTGGCCCGGCGCGGGGACGTGGCGCCGGGCACCCTGCTCCCCTCGCAGCGCGCCCTCGCCTCGGCCCTGGGGATCAGCCGCAGCACCGTGACCGCCGCGTTCGGGATGCTGGAGGCCGAGGGCTGGCTGGAGAGCCGGCAGGGCAGCGGCTCCCGACTGCGGGGCTCCGGGGCGATGGGCGGACCCGCGACCGAGGGGCGGCTGGCCAGCTTCGGGACCCGGGACGGCGGCATCGACCTGTCCAGCGGCGCGCTGGACGGCCTGCCCGCCGTCGCGGAGGCGGTCGGCGACCTGTCGGTCCACGACCTCTCCGCGGCGCTGACCGGTGACGGATACCTGCCGTACGGGCTGCCCGAGCTGCGCGAGGGGATCGCCGACTACCACCGGGCCGCAGGCCTGCCGACCTCCCCGGAGCAGATCCTGGTGACCGCCGGGTCCCAGCAGGCCGTCTGGCTGATCACCCAGGGGCTGGTCGAACCGGGTGACACGGTGATCGTGGAGGACCCGACCTACCGGGGCGCCCTCGAAGCGCTACGGGCCCGCGGCGCCCGGCTGGTCCCGCTGCCCGCGGACACCGCCCCCGGCGACGCCGCCGCCCTGGCCCGGCTGGCCCGTCACGTCCGCCCGCGCCTGGTCTACCTGCAACCGGCCGTCCACAACCCCACCGGGCGCGGCATGACCGAGCACACCCGCCGCGCCTGGGCCGCCGTACTGGCCGAACAGGGCCTGTACACCGTCGAGGACAACGCCTACGCGGAACTGGCCCTGCACCACGACGCCGCACCGGTCTCCCTCGCCGGGCTGCTGCCGCCCGCAGCCACGGCCACCCTCGGCACCCTGTCCAAGCTCTTCTGGGGCGGCCTGCGGCTGGGCTGGATCCGCGCCTCCACCACCGTCATCCGCCGCCTGGCGGACATCAAGCGGTCCGTCGACCTGGCCTGCCCGGTGGTGGACCAGATGGTGGCCGTGCAGCTGCTCCGGCAACTGCCCGAGGCCCGTGCCCTGCGCCGCTCCCGGTTGCGCGAACGCCTGGCGGAGACCGAACGGCTGCTGCGCGACCGGGGGACCGGCTGGCGGTGGGAACGGCCGGCGGGAGGCTCCGCCCTCTGGGTGGAGATCCCCTGGGCGGACGCCGAGGCCACCGCCCAGCTGGCCCGCCGCGCGGGCGTGCTCATCGTCCCCGGCCCCGCGTTCTCCGCCGTGGACGGCTTCCGGCACCACCTGCGCCTCCCGTTCGCCGACCACGACGGCGGCCTGGAACGGGCCCTGCCGCTGCTGGCCGACTGCGCGGAACGCAGCCGCACCACGCACTGAGGGCCCGCCGGCCGCGAGGGCTCAGGGCCGGTGACGCAGCGGATGGTCCGCCGGTACCTCCACCACGACGATCCGGTGCCCGTCCGGGTCACGGATCCACATCTCCACCAGCCCCCACGGCTCGCGCACCGGCGGCCGCAGCACCTCGACACCGCGGGCCGACAGCTCCTCGTGGGCCGCCTGCACGTCCGCGACCTGCAGCCACAGTTCGAGACCGGGCACCGGGGGTTCGGCGGCGCGCCCGGAGACCTCCAGGAAGCCGCCGCCGAGGAAGTAGACCGTGCCCCGTTCGGGGCCCGTGCCGAACTCCCGGTAGACGGGCAGCCCGAGGGCCTCCCCGTAGAAGCCCCGGGACCGCTCGGGATCGACCGGACGCAGCAGAATCCGACTGCTCAGCACATGGACCATGCCCCGACCCTAGAACCGTCCGCACGCTCCCGCCCGTCCCGCGGTGGACACCGCCCGTCGGTCCGCGGCACGGGGGTTACCCTGCTCCGGCACGGCCACAGCAGAGAATTCGGAGAGCCATCGCCATGGACATAGCCCCTGCCCAGGACCTGGGACAACTGACCTTCCGCGACGCGGACGAGGCGGATGTGCCCGCGCTCGTGACGCTGATCGAATCGGCGTACCGCGGGGAATCCAGCCGGGCCGGATGGACCACCGAGGCGGACATCCTCCAGGGGCAGCGGACGGACCCGGACGGGGTCCGCCAGGTCGTCGAGGCCCCCGGCAGCCGACTGCTCGTGGTGGAGCGCGACGGCGTCCTCGTCGCCTGCTGCCAGCTCGAACACCGGGGCGAGGCCGCCTACTTCGGGATGTTCGCGGTCCGCCCCGAGCTGCAGGGGGAGGGGCTCGGCAAGGTGGTCATCGCCGAGGCCGAGCGCGTGGTCCGGGAGAGCTGGGGAGCGGCCGAGATGCACATGACCGTGATCTCGGTGCGCGACGAGCTGATCGCCTGGTACGAGCGGCGCGGATACCGCCGTACGGGAAAGCTCACCCCCTTCCCGTACGGCGACGAGCGCTTCGGCATTCCGCAGCGCGACGACCTCGCGTTCGAACTGCTGGTCAAGGACCTGGTCTGACCGGCCCCGTCCTCATGCGGTGAAGCGGCCGGCGCGGCGGATCTCCGGGTGGTCGGTGGTCGCGCCGTCCAGCCGCAGGGCGCGGGCCAGCCGCAGGTGGTCCTGGGTGTTCACCACCCAGCCGATGACCTTCAGCCCCTCGGCGTGCGCCCGCTCGACCACCTCCAGGGTGAGGCGGCGGATGTTCAGGGCCAGGGTCGCCGCCCCCACCGCCTTCGCCCGCTCCACCACGTCGCCGCCCCAGCGGCTCGCGATGAGCACGGTCCGCACGCCCGGCACCAGCCGGGCGATCTCGGCGACCGCCCCGTCGTGGAACGAGGACACCTCGACCCGGTCGACGAGCCCGCGCCGCAGCATCACGCCGGCCAGGACCCGGGCCGCGTCCGCGTCCTTGATCTCCGCCTGCAGGGGGGACCGCACGGCGTCGAGCACCTCCTCGAAGACCGGTACGCGCTCGCCCAGCCCGGCATCGAGCGCACGCAGCTCGGCCAGGGTCTTCAGGGCGATCGGCCCGGTGCCGTCGGTCGTGCGGTCGACCTCGGCGTCGTGCATGACGGCCAGCGCGCCGTCCTTGCTCAGATGGAGGTCCAGCTCGATGGCGTCCATCCCGGCCCGCTCCGCGCGGACGAACGAGCGGAGCGTGTTCTCCGGCTCGACGCCCATCACCCCGCGGTGACCGATGGTGAGAAAAGACAAGGCAACCCGCTTCCGTCGACGGCCTCCTGCGTGTGCGACTCCTACCCGCGGGACGCCGGGGCATCACGGTGCAGTGGGCGGGAACCCGGTACGGGCGGCCTGCCGGCCCGGTGCCGGGGGGAGGGGCCTGGCCGACGGAAGCCACCGCTGACGCGGTTTCACACAGGAAAAATCGCGGTGACCATGGGGGTGAGGCAGGATAATTTACTGAGGGACCACTTGTCCGGAGCAACCGCACATGTATACGGTTGCTTGACGCGAGGTTCTCCTGTGGAGGAAGTGTTATGACGGAAATTCTTGTGCAGGACGCCCCCACGGGTGACATGGCTACGGATCAGCGGGTGATCGACCACCCTGCCTGGCCGACGCTCAAGAGCGCCGTGGAGGAGATCCGCCCCTGGCAGTCGAAGGACGGTTCCATCGACTTCGAGGCCGAGGGCGCGCCCACCCCGGAGGCCGCCCGGGCAACCCTGGACCGGGTGATCTCCGCGGTCGAGGAGCTGTCCCCGCTGCTGCCGCACGACGCCGCCTACCACCGCGCCCTCGTGACGGACCTGCGCCGCTGGGCCACCGACGGTTTCGGCGTGCCGGACTTCCTCGACTCGCTGCTCGCCTTCCAGCCGGCCGCGGACCGCGCCGACGGCCTCCAGCACCTGGTCGTCTTCGCGATGTACACGCAGAACGGCAACCCGGACCGCAACCTCGAAGCGGTCGTGCTGCGGATGGTCTGGCCCGAGTGGCTGGCCGAGCTCGAGGCCACCCGCTACGACAACCCGCTGTTCTGCGGCATCACCTTCGAGGACTTCACCTCGGGTTACGACACCAACTCCGCCGTGCTCTTCCCGGAGACCATCGCCGTGCGCGAGGCCCCCGAGCGCTTCAGTTGGGGCGGCATCTTCTGCGACCGCGAGGCCGCCCGCTTCCGCCGGGTCACCGAGGCGTCGGTCGAGCTGCTCGGCGTCGAACTGCCCGAGGACATCCAGGAGATGGTCGGCGACCAGCAGCGCTGCGAGCAGGCCTTCGTGCTCTGGGACATGGTCCACGACCGGACGCACAGCCACGGCGACCTGCCGTTCGACCCCTTCATGATCAAGCAGCGCCAGCCGTTCTGGATGTACGGCCTCGAGGAGCTGCGCTGCGACCTCACCGCCTTCAAGGAGGCCGTGAAGCTGGAGGCCGACGGCTTCGCCCAGGGCCGCGACGTGCAGTACGCCGTGCTGTTCGACCGGATGTTCCGCTTCCCCGTCACCGGCGAGCGCGTCCGCAACTACGACGGCCTCGGCGGCCAGCTGCTCTTCGCGTACCTCCACAAGCACGACGTGATCCGCTGGACCGACAACAAGCTGCGGATCGACTGGGACCGCGCCCCGCAGGTCACCAACCAGCTCTGCGGCGAGATCGAGAAGCTCTACCGCGACGGCATCGACCGCCCCAAGCTCGTCCACTGGTTCGCCGCGTACGACCTGGTCTCCGCCTACCTCGCCCCGCACCCCGGCTCCCGCTGGGCCAAGGGCCCCGAGGCGCTGGACCTGTCGCAGCCGCCGCGTAAGCTCGTCGACGACGTGCTTCCCGACGAGTTTCCCCTGAGCATGTTCTATGAGGCGCTCGCCAAGAAGCTGAAGAACGTGATCGCCTCCACCAAGGGGATCACCGCTGCGGACGCCGAGAAGGCAGCCGCGTGAGCGCCGGATCCGAGGAGGCGGTGGCCATGAACGCAAACGGCAAGGGCAACGGGAGCGGTGCTCTCGAAGGTGCCGTGATCGCGGTCGCCGGGGCCGCGGGCCCGGCCGGCCGGGCCACCCTGCTGCGGCTCGCCGAGGCCGGTGCGACCGTCGTCGCCTCCGACGCGGACGCCACCCGCCTGGCCGAGGCGGTCGACGCGGCACGCTACGCCCACGGCGGCGCCACCGTCACCGGCGACACCGTCGACCTGCTCGACCTCGGGGCCACCCGGGAATGGGCGGACAAGACCGAGAAGGAATTCGGCCGGATCGACGGACTGGTCCACCTCGTCGGCGGCTGGCGCGGCAGCAAGACCTTCGCCGAGACCGACCTCGCCGACTGGAACCTGCTGGAGAAGCTGCTGATCCGCACGGTCCAGCACACCTCGCTGGCCTTCCAGGAGGGGCTGCAGCGCAGCGACCGGGGCCGCTACGTGCTGATCAGCGCGGCCGGGGCGAGCAAGCCCACCGCCGGGAACGCCGCCTACGCCGCGTCGAAGGCGGCCGCCGAGGCATGGACCCTCGCCCTCGCGGACGCGTTCCGCAAGGCGGGGGGCGAGGAGGGGCCCAGGACGGCGGCTGCGATCCTGGTCATCAAGGCACTGGTGCACGACGCCATGCGCGCCGAGCGCCCGAATGCGAAATTCGCGGGTTTCACCGACGTCAAGGACCTGGCCGATGCCATCGCCGGCGTCTGGGACCGGCCCGCCCCGGAAGTGAACGGAAAGCGCCTGTGGCTGACCCCACAACCGTAAGGACCGACGCGCGACGTCACCACGACCCGCAGGTACGCGGCTTCGCCAGTGACAACTACGCGGGCACGCACCAGGAGATCCTCGCGGCCATCGCCCTCGCCAACGGCGGTCACCAGATCGCCTACGGCGAGGACGTCTACACCGACCACCTCCAGCGCGTCATGCACAGCCACTTCGGCCCCACCGCCGAAGCCTTCCCGGTCTTCAACGGAACCGGCGCCAACGTCGTCGCCCTCCAGGCGATGACCGACCGCTGGGGCGCGGTGATCTGCGCCGAGTCCGCCCACATCCACGTGGACGAGGGCGGCGCCCCGGAACGGGTGGGCGGCCTCAAGCTGCTCACCGTGCCCACCCCGGACGGCAAGCTCACGCCCGAGCTCATCGACCGGCAGGCGTACGGCTGGGACGACGAGCACCGGGCCATGCCGCAGGTCGTGTCGATCGCCCAGAACACCGAACTGGGCACGGTCTACACCCCCGACGAGATCCGCGCCATCTGCGACCACGCCCACGGACACGGCATGAAGGTCCACCTGGACGGGGCCCGGATAGCCAACGCCGCGGCGTCCCTGGACGTGCCGATGCGCACGTTCACCAACACCGTCGGCGTCGATGTCCTGTCCTTCGGGGGCACGAAGAACGGGGCGATCTTCGGCGAGGCCGTGGTCGTCCTGAACCCGGACGCCGTCCGCGCGATGAAGCACCTGCGCAAGCTCTCGATGCAGCTCGCGTCGAAGATGCGCTTCGTCTCCGTGCAACTGGAGGCACTGCTCGCCGGGGACCTCTGGCTGCGCAACGCCCGGCACGCCAACGCCATGGCCCAGCGGCTCGCGGAGGGGGTGCGCGCGGTGGGCGGCGTCGAGATCCTCCACCCCGTCCAGGCCAACGCGGTCTTCGCCCGGCTGCCGCATGCGGTGAGCGAGCGGCTGCAGAAGCGCTTCCGCTTCTACTTCTGGGACGAGGCCGCCGGCGACGTGCGATGGATGTGCTCCTTCGACACCACGGAGGAGGACGTCGACGCGTTCCTCCTCGCGTTGAAGGAAGAACTGGCGAGGTAGCCCCCGCCGGACCGGCATGCGCAGGGCCGGGAAGTCACCGACTTCCCGGCCGTCCGCATGCCCGGGGACCGGACCCGTCCGAACGGGCTCCGGGGAGCGGCGGGCCGGTGCCCACTGCTCCCCGGAGTGACGTTTCGGCGTCGGAACCGGCCGCGTCAGCTCTTCTCGCGCAGCTCGGCGGGGGACGGCGCGGTGCCGCCGAGGTGCGCCGGCACCCACCAGGTGTCGCTCGCGTCCTTCGGGCGCACCGGATGGGCGCGCTGGGCCGCCTCCAGGAGCTCCTGGACCCGCTCGCGCAGCCGCCGGGTGATCGCGCCCGCGTACTGGTCGGCAGGCGCCTCCACGGGCTCGCCGACCCGGATCGTCACCGGGAAGTGGTTGCGCTTGAAGTTGCGCGGACGGCCCTTGGTCCACAGCCGCTGCGTCCCCCACAGCGCCATCGGGATCAGCGGCACGCCGGCCTCCTGGGCCAGCCGGGCGGCGCCCGACTTGAAGCCCTTCAGCGTGAACGACTCCGAGATCGTGGCCTCGGGGAACACCCCGACCACCTCGCCGGAACGCAGCGAGGTGAGCGCGTGGGCGTAGGCGTGCTCGCCCTGCTTGCGGTCGACGGGGATGTGCTTCATGCCGCGCATCAGCGGCCCGGAGACCTTGTGCCGGAAGACCGACTCCTTCGCCATGAAGCGGACGAGCCGCTTCTGCGGCAGCGCCGCGAGCCCGGTGAAGATGAAGTCCAGATAGCTGATGTGATTGCTCACCAGTACCGCGCCACCGGTCTTCGGGATGTGCTCGGAACCCTGAGTGTCGATCTTCAGGTCAAGCGCCTTGAAAAACGTGAGGGCGGCGCCGATGACCGGCCGATAGACGAGTTCTGCCATCTGGAGAAGACCCTTCTTCAGCGCCTGAGGAGGGTTCTCCCGGCGGAAGTTACGCAGCCGTAGGTTTTCGGCATGGCGCCGATCGTGCCCCATGTGGGACGCGGTGGCCAGTCTCAGAGGGCTCGGGGCGCGAGATTCTCGTCACGTGGAACCGGCGGGAATGTCCCGCCGGCCGGTGGCGCTGACCACCTGCGGGGAGTTCCGACAGGAGGTCGAAGGTGGACGGGCAGGAAATCGGGGGCACGCTCGACGCGGCCCGAATCGGCGCGGAACTGGGGGAGCGGGCCACGCTCGTGCAGTTCTCCAGCGCGTTCTGCCAGCCCTGCCGGGCGACCCGCCGCACCCTCGCCGAGGTGGCGCGCATGGTGGACGGCGTGGCCCACGTCGAGATCGACGCCGAGGCGCATCTCACTCTCGTGCGGGAGCTGGGGATCAGCCGGACACCGACCGTCCTGGTCCTCGACGCCGGCGGCAGGATCGTCCGCCGGGCCCCGGGACAGCCGCGCACCGTCGATGTGGTCGCCGCCCTGGGGCAGGCGTGGTGACGGACCGTGATGCATCTCCCACATCGCGGAACACCCTTGACTGCACCCACCACGCATCGCCAGTCTGACGCTGTGCCGCCTGAAATCCTTCTTTACGGCCGGGTCCACGTGGACCTCGCCCGCAACGCGAGTGCGCGCTGTCCGGGTGCCTGAGCAACCACGGCCCCGTACGCACTCCTCGCAGAAGGACATCTCCATGACGGCTTCCCCCGGGCTCGGCGCTCCCCGCGCGGCCTCCCCCGAACTTCTCCGCTCCGTCTTCCGGCAGCACGCCGCCGGAGTCGCGGTGATCACCGCGGCGGGCGACCGGCCGGTCGGCTTCACCGCCACTTCCCTCACCTCCGTCGCCGCCGAACCCCCGCTGATCTCCTTCGGCGTGGGCACCTCGTCCTCCAGCTGGCCCGTCGTGGCCGAGGCCGAGCACGTCGGCGTTCACATACTCGGCGAGCACCAGCAGGAGCTGGCCGCCACCTTCGCCCGCAGCGGCGCCGACCGGTTCGGCCCGTCCACCTTCTGGCGCAACGGGCCCGAGGGCGTGCCGGTGCTCGACGGCGTGTCGGCGTGGCTGGTCTGCCGCGTGGCGGCACGGATCCCGGCCGGCGACCACCACATCGTGATCGCCGAGGCCGTGGTCGGGGACCCGGCCGGAGGCGGGCGTCCGCTGCTCTACCACCAGGGCCGTTTCACCACCCTGCGGGACTGAGAACGGCCGGGCGGCCCAAGGGCTCCGGGCGTAGGCCAGATCACAGCTCCGAGCGCTTGCCCATCAGGGGGCCGCTGGGTGTACTGACTAGTAATATTTCGTTCGGAGCGCCGGTCACCCCGACCGGAAGCCGCCCCATCAGGCGCCTATGCTGCGTGCAACAAGGCAGCCCGGAAAAGACGATGCAGTAGGAGAGCCGGCGTGAGCTTGAGGATCGTTGTCTGTGTGAAGTACGTGCCCGATGCCACGGGTGAGCGGCGTTTTGCCGATGATCTGACGGTGGACCGTGAGGATGTGGACGGTCTGCTGTCGGAGCTCGACGAGTACGCGGTGGAGCAGGCGTTGCAGATCGCGGACGGGGTGGAGGGTGCGGAGGTCACCGTGGTGACGGTGGGTCCGGAGGATGCGCGGGACGCGTTGCGCAAGGCGTTGTCGATGGGTGCGGACAAGGCGGTGCATGTCGAGGACGAGGATCTGCACGGTACGGATGTGATGGGGACGTCGCTGGTGCTGGCGCGGGCGGTGGAGAAGGCCGGGTTCGACCTGGTGGTGTCGGGGATGGCGTCGACGGACGGGGCGATGGGGGTGGTGCCGGCGCTGCTGGCGGAGCGGCTGGGGGTGCCGCAGGTGACGCTGTTGTCGGAGGTGTCGGTCGGGGGCGGTGTGGTGTCGGGGCGGCGGGACGGGGATGTGGCCTCGGAGCGGTTGGAGGCGTCGTTGCCGGCGGTGGTGTCGGTGACCGACCAGTCGGGTGAGGCGCGGTATCCGTCGTTCAAGGGGATCATGGCGGCGAAGAAGAAGCCGGTGCAGTCGTGGGATCTGTCCGATCTGGGGATCGGGGCGGAGGAGGTCGGCCTTCAGGGTGCGTGCACCGTGGTGGAGTCGGTGGCGGAGCGTCCGGCGCGCACGGCGGGCACGGTCGTGAAGGACGAGGGCGAGGGCGGGCGGCAGCTGGCCGGGTTCCTGGCGGGTCAGAAGTTCATCTGACCGGGGTCGTCGGTGACCGCCGCCGCTGGTGGGGTGGTGGGCCGGTGTGGCCGGTGGCTGCTGGTGCGGTGGCCGGTGTGGGTGTTGTCGTTCCGTCTTTGATTCGCAGGAGGTTGGGGTTCCATGGTTGAGGTTCTGGTTTTTGTCGATCACGTGGACGGTGCCGTCCGCAAGCCCACGCTGGAGCTGCTGACGCTGGCGCGGCGTCTGGGTGATCCGGTGGCGGTGGCGGTGGGTGCGGGGGCCGCGGACACGGCTGCGGTGCTGGCCGGGCACGGTGCGGTGCGGGTGCTGGTGTCGCAGGCCGCGGAGTTCGGTGAGTATCTGGTGGTGCCGAAGGTGGAGGCGCTGCAGGCGGCGTGCGAGGTGGTTGCGCCGGTGGCGGTTTTGGTGGTGTCGTCGGCGGAGGGCAAGGAGGTCGCGGCGCGGCTGGCGCTGCGGCTGGGGTCGGGTGTGATCACCGACGCGGTGGACCTGGAGGCGGGTGCGGAGGGCCCGGTGGCGACGCAGTCGGTGTTCGCGGCGTCGTTCACGACGCGTTCGCGGGTGGTGCGGGGGACGCCGGTGATCACGGTGAAGCCGAACAGTGCGGCGGTGGAGGCGGCTGCGGCGGCGGGTGCGGTCGAGGAGCTGGCGGTGGAGTTCTCGGCGGCGGCGACGGGCACGCGGGTGACGGGGCGCACGGCGCGGGAGTCGACGGGGCGTCCGGAGCTGACCGAGGCGGCGATCGTGGTCTCGGGCGGGCGCGGGGTCAACGGGGCGGAGAACTTCGCGGTGATCGAGGCGCTGGCCGACTCGCTGGGGGCGGCGGTGGGTGCCTCGCGCGCCGCGGTGGACGCGGGCTGGTACCCGCACTCCGCGCAGGTCGGGCAGACCGGCAAGAGCGTGTCGCCGCAGCTGTACATCGCCTCGGGCATCTCCGGCGCGATCCAGCACCGGGCCGGGATGCAGACGTCCAAGACGATCGTCGCGGTCAACAAGGACGCCGAGGCCCCGATCTTCGACCTCGTCGACTACGGCGTCGTCGGCGACCTCTTCCAGGTCCTCCCCCAGCTCACCGAGGAAATCAACACCCGCAAGGGCTGACTTCCGGCGGAGAGTCCTGACGGCCCGGGGCCGCGCGGTGTTCCCACCGCGCGGCCCCGGGCCGTTTCCGGTCACCATTGACGCGGATACGGCCGCCTTATAACTTCACTATACGGATTGTTGATTCCGGTAAGCGGAAACAACGTGACTGTGGAGGGTGTGGAAATGGGTCAGCAGGAGAAGGTGGCGACGAGCCTCGCCGGTGCGGTCAGCGAGGAGATCAGCGCTTCCCTCACCGCGGTCGACGCCGAACTCGCCCGCCGCTACCCCGGAGACCCCGGCACGCGCCAGCCGGTCCACACGGTCTACGTCCCCGGCGACGTGTTCGCCGCGGGCACCCTCCGCTCCTGGGGCGACCAGGCGCTGGCGGCCCTCGACGAACACGCCCCCGACGCCGCCTCGTTCGCCGCCGTCCTCGGCATCCCGGACGAACTCGCCGGACCCGTCCACGACCGGGTGCGCGCCAAGCTGGAGCGCGAACCGGTCGAGGACCTGCGCATCGACTTCGAGGACGGCTACGGCCCCCGCCCCGACGCCGAGGAGGACGAGGCCGCCGCCCGCGCCGCCCGGCTGGTCTCGGAGGCGTACGCGAACGGCACGGCGGCCCCGTACACGGGCATCCGGATGAAGTGCATGGAGGCCGCCGTGCGCGACCGGGGCATCCGCACCACGGACATCTTCCTCACCGGCCTCATGCGGGCGGGCGGCCTCCCCGACGGGCTGGTCCTCACCCTGCCCAAGGTGACGTACCCGGAGCAGGTCACCGCCTTCGTACGGCTCCTGGAGGCGTTCGAGGAGGCCCACGGCCTGCCCGCCGGGCGGCTCGGCTTTGAGATCCAGATCGAGACCAGCCAGTCCATCCTCGCCGCCGACGGCACCGCCGCCGTCGCCCGCATGATCGACGCCGCCCGGGGCCGGGCCACCGGCCTGCACTACGGCACCTTCGACTACAGCGCCTGCGTCGGCGTCAGCGCCGCCTACCAGGCCAGTGACCACCCTGCCGCCGACCACGCCAAGGCCGTCATGCAGGTCGCCGCCGCGGGCACCGGCGTACGGGTCTCCGACGGCTCCACCAACGTCCTGCCGGTCGGCCCCACCGACCGGGTGCACGAGGCCTGGCGGCTCCACTACGGCCTCACCCGCCGGGCCCTGGCCCGCGCCTACTACCAGGGCTGGGACATGCACCCGGGCCACCTGCCGACCCGTTACGCGGCCGTGTACACCTTCTACCGCGAGGGTCTGGAACAGGCCGCGGCCCGTCTCGCCGCGTACGTGGCCAAGGCCGGCGGGGACGTCATGGACGAACCCGCCACGGCCAAGGCGCTCAGCGGCTACCTCCTGCGCGGCATCGACTGCGGCGCCCTGGACACCGCCGAGGTGGCCCGCCTGACCGGGCTGACCCGTGCGGACCTGGACGCGTTCGCGTCGCCGCGGCGGGCCGGGCTCACGGTGACCGCGCCCTGACGGCCGGCCGCCGGGGAGCCCTGCGGCTCAGACGGGCGGCAACTCGCCCGAACCGCGCGGGATGAGCGTGGTGGGCAGCTCCACCCGGGCCGGGGCGTGATCGGCGCCGTCCAGACGGCGGAAGAGGTGCTCGGCGGCGGTGCGCCCCACGGCGGCGGCGTCCTGGGAGATGACGGTGATGCCGAGCAGATCGGCGAGTTCGATGTCGTCGAAGCCGACCAGGGCGATGCGGCGCTCCTGCTCCGCGAGGACGCGCACCGCCGTCACCGTCACCCGGTTGTTGCCCGCGAAAATCGCGGTGACGGGCTCGGGGCCGGAGAGCATCCCCTCGACGGCGGCCCGGACCCGGCCGGGTTCGGTGGAACCGAGGGAGACCCAGGCGTCCTCGACCCGCGTCCCGGCGCCCGCCATCGCCGCGTGGTAGCCGCGCAACCGCTCGGTGGCCGTGTGGATGCGCGGCCGGTCGCCGATGAAGCCGATCCGCCGGTGGCCGTGCGCGATCAGATGCGCGACGCCCTCGCGGGCACCGCCGAAGCTGTCGGAGAGGACCGTGTCGGCGGCGACCCGGCCCGCCGGGCGGTCCACGAAGACGGTGGCGACGCCCGCCTTGATCTCCGGTTCCAGATAACGGTGGTCGTCACCGGCCGGGATCACGATCAGCCCGTCCACCCGGCGGGCGCACAGCGCGAGCACGAGCTCCTGCTCGCGCTCCGGGTCCTCGGCGCTCGACCCGTTGATGAGCAGGGCGCCGTGGGCCCGGGCCACCTCTTCGACCGCGCGGCTCAGCGGACCGTAGAACGGGTCGGCGAGGTCCTCCAGGACCAGGCCGATCGAGGCGGTGCGGCCCTTGCGCAGGACCCGCGCGCTGTCGTTGCGGCGGAAGCCGAGCGCCTCGATGGCCTCCTGGACCCGGCGCTCGGTGTCGGGAGTGACGCCCGGCTCGCTGTTCACCACGCGGGAGACCGTCTTGAGGCCCACTCCGGCGCGGGCGGCGACATCCTTCATGGTCGGCCGGTTGCCGTAACGGGGCTCGGGGTGACGGGCGGTCTCGGCCACGATGCGCTGTCCTGTCCTCGGGGGCGGGCGGTCCGGCGGGGTTCCGCGGGCGTCGCCACGGGGTCGGCCGGAGACTGTGCGGTCGAGCATAGGCCCTGGACAACGTTGTCAGATGCGGGGAGAGCGGGCAGACTGATCCCTGAACCCCGGGATCCCTCGTCCGGGCCGGACCGGACCGGCGCGCGTGCGCGAGGCCTCGCGAGCCCGGCATGATCCGGACGGGAAGTCCCAGGCCCCCGCCGCCTACTCACGGAGCCTCACCGATGCATACCGACCTCGTCGCCGCACTGGACATCGGCGGTACCAAGATCGCCGCCGCGCTGGTGGACGGCGACGGCGGGCTGCTCGTGCGGGCCCAGCGGCCGACCCCCGCCCGGGAGGACGCCGAGATGGTGATGGCGGCCGTGGAGGAGGTCCTCGCCGAGGTCTCCGCCGCCCCGTCGTGGGACCGGGCGAGGGCGGTCGGGATCGGCAGCGCGGGGCCGGTGGACGCGTCGGCCGGCACGGTCAGCCCCGTCAACGTCCCGGCCTGGCGCGACTTCCCGCTGGTGGAGCGGGTCGGTAAGGCGACCGGCGGACTGCCCGTCGAACTGGTCGGCGACGGGGTCGCGATGACGGCCGCCGAGCACTGGCTGGGCGCCGCCCGGGGGTACGACAACGCGCTCTGCATGGTGGTGTCCACGGGGGTCGGCGGCGGGCTGGTCCTCGGCGGCAGGCTCCACCCCGGCCCCACGGGCAACGCCGGACACATCGGCCACCTCAGCGTGGACCTGGACGGCGACCCGTGCCCGTGCGGTTCGCGCGGCTGCGTCGAGCGCATCGCCAGCGGCCCGAACATCGCCCGCCGGGCGAGGGAGGCCGGCTGGCGGCCCGGCCCGGACGGGGACGCCTCGGCCGCCGCGGTGGCCGCCGCGGCGCGCGCCGGGGACCCGGTCGCCCTCGCGTCGTTCGAGCGCGCCGCGCAGGCCCTGGCCGCCGGAATCGCGGCCACCGCCACGCTCGTCGAGATCGACATCGCGGTGATCGGCGGGGGAGTGGCCGGTGCGGGCGACATCCTCTTCGGCCCGCTGCGCCGCGCCCTGCGCCAGTACGCCACGCTCTCCTTCGTCCGGCAGCTCAGGGTGGCCCCGGCGGTGATGGGCACCGACGCCGGGCTGGTGGGCGCCGCCGCCGCCGCCGCGGCGGCGGCGCGGGCGAGATCGGGCGGCGCCGCGGACCCCGGGACTGACGGACGCCGGGGCCCGACGGGGGCGATGGACGCCGGGCCCGACGGGCACCGGCCGGCGACCCCGCCCCGGGCTGCCGCTACTCGCAGCCGATCCCGTCCCCGTCCCGGTCGAGATGGCGGCCGTAGCCGGGCCGGTCCACGCGGATGGGGTCGGCGCCGGCCGCGCGCACGGCGCTGCAATTGGCGTACGTGGTGTCCCCGCCGCCCCCGCCCGATCCGGACCCGCCGGGAGGTCCCGTCGTCCTCGGCCGCGGGCGGGACGGTCACCAGGACGATCCGGGTCTTCGTGACGGTCGGCGCCGGCTCCGGGCTCGCGGTCACCGCCTCGGTGACCGACGGCGCCGGTGCGGCCGGCCCCACGGCGGCTGCTGACTTCGATACATATGTCCCCCCTGGTACGGCTCATGGAGGGATGAACGTAACTGCCCCGCCGAACGCCCAGGAGCCGTATGTTCCGTTGGTGATTCAATTGTGATGGAAAAGTGGAAGGTTGGTGTCGGGGTGGGGGTCGCGGCATCCGTCGGCAGGTGCGCCGCCGCCCGGCGACGGGCCTGCCGCACCCGGTCGGGCGGGGACGTTTCCCGCCCTCGTCTCCGCTTCGACTCCCTTTGCGCGCCCCCGTACCGGCCGTGGGGCCGGCCGGAGTCGTGCCGCGGGCGCGCACGCCGGGCGGCCGTCGGTTCCGTTCGGGCAACAAGCATCGCCACGGCCTGGTTTTCGCGGCAGGGTGTTGCGGGCAAGCCACATGGGGCTACGGAAGAGGGGGAACCGTGATCATCTGGATCAACGGTGCGTTCGGCGCGGGCAAGACGAGCGCCGCGCGCGAACTGATCGATCTGATCCCGAACAGCACCTTTTACGACCCTGAACTGATCGGCGCGGGGCTGCGCCATCTGCTGCCCCAGAAGCGACTCGCCGAGGTGACGGACTTCCAGGACCTGCCGATCTGGCGGCGCCTGGTGGTGGACACCGCGGCGGCCCTGCTCGCCGAGGTGCCAGGGGTTCTGGTGGTGCCGATGACGCTGCTGCGCCAGGAGTACCGCGACGAGATCTTCGGCGGGCTCGCCTCCCGGCGCATCCCCGTGCGCCATGTCCTGCTCTCGCCCGAGGAAACGATCCTGCGCAAACGGATCGCCGACCGGGTGGAATTCCCCGACGACCCGGAGCGCAGCGAGCGGGTACGGCAGTGGGCCCACCAGCACATCGAGCCCTACCGGGCGGCGTTGCACTGGCTCACCCGGGACGCCCACGCCATCGACACCGGCGCGCTCACCCCGTCCGAGACGGCCGGGCGCATCGCCGAGGCGGTCAACAGCGGGGCGGCGGCCCCGTGCGAGATCGTGCAGACGCCCGAGCCGACCGGGGAGACCGTGGCGGCCGGCGTCCTGCTCTTCGACGAACACGACCGGGTGCTGCTCGTCGATCCGACGTACAAGCCCGGCTGGGAGTTCCCCGGCGGGGTGGTCGAGGCCGGGGAGGCGCCCGCCCAGGCCGGCATCCGCGAAGTGGCCGAGGAGATAGGCATCCACCTCGACCGGGTGCCGAAACTCCTCGTCGTCGACTGGGAGGCGCCCCGCCCGCCCGGCTACGGGGGGCTGCGGCTGCTCTTCGACGGCGGACTGCTGACCGGTGCGGACGCCGGACGGCTGCTGCTGCCCGGCTCCGAACTGCGTGGCTGGCGGTTCGTCACCGAGGAGGAAGCGGCCACCCTGCTGCCCCCGACCCGCTACGAGCGGCTGCGCTGGGCCCTGCGCGCCCGTGAGCGGTCAATCGTGCTCAACCTGGAGGCCGGAGTCCCGGTCGGCTGAGGCGAGCATCGCGGCGGCGGCGTCGGTGGTGAGCGGATCGCCGTGGCCGAAGCAGACCGTGGTCGGCTCCAGTGCCGCCAGCCGCCGGAAGGAGGCCACGGCCTGCTCCCGGTCGATGTTGAACACGCCCAGCATCACCCGGTCGACCCTGGCCACGCAGTCCCCGGTGAACAGCACGCCGTGCTGCGGCAGATGGATTCCGATGGAGCCCGGCGTGTGGCCCGGCGCGTGGACCACCCGGGCCCCCGGGCCGAAGCCGAGCTCGTCGCCGTCGGCCAGCTCGCGGTCCACCCGGGTCGGCGGGGCGGGCGGAACGGTCCGCGCGTGCTCCCACAGAGGGCGTTCCCAGTCGAGCAGGACCGGGTCGGCGATCTTCTCCTCGTCCCGGATCGCCGCCGCGTCCAGGCCGTGGGCGAGGATCTCGGCACCGTACCGGTCGGCGAGCTCCTGCGCGGCGCCGTAGTGGTCGCAGTGCCCGTGGGTGATCACGATCCGCGAGATGCGGGCCGGGTCCAGGCCCAGGCCGCGCACCCCGTCCTCGATCGCGGCCGCCGCGTCGATGTCGCCCGCGTCGATCAGGGTGAGGTCGGTGCCGTCGCGCCACAGGTACGCCTGGCCGATGCGGAAACGGAACATGTGCAGCTGGGGGAGTACTTCGACGATGTCCATGCTGCGAACGTACGCGGACGGCCCGCCCGGAGTCGCCGTTCTACGCTCTGGGCGAGCTTCGCTGAACGCGTAGCGGCGCCGCGCCCGCGCGACCGCCCCCGGGGCCCGCGGGAGGGACACGAACCGGGGTCAGCGCCAGGGGATGTTCCGCCACGGACTGCCCTCGTCCCCGGCCAGGAGATGGTGGGCGGTGACGTTCTGCTCGTAGTACGTGCCGTACTGCTCGTCGTCGAAGCGCAGCACCCGGCCCAGCGTGTATGCGGCGGAGAAGCTCTCCCACGAGGTGTAGGCCGACCTGCTCAGCGCTCCCGCGTGCACGATCGCCTGCTCGGCCTCGTGGGGGTGGCAGAACCGGGCGGACAGCCCCCAGCGGGCCAGGTTCACGGCCCGTCCGTAGTCGTAGGCGACCGTGGTGGTGACCGCCCCGTCCGGCGCCAGCAGTCCGTCGGCGCGGAACCGCGCCTCGTACCGGACGATGCGCCGCACCAGCTCCTCGACGCGCAGGACCGTGTCATGGCCGAGCCCGAGGTCCTGGGCATGTCCGGCGGCGGTCTCGCGCCACAGGTCGACGGGCGGCGGCCCACCGAGAGAGGCCCGCAACCGCTCCCGCACCCGGAGCGCGAAATCGGGCTCCGGCGGACTGTTCCGGCCGTCCAGCAGGTAGTTCAACTGCTCCTGCCAGCCGGTGCGTTCGGTGATGCCCCACGCTTCGCGGAGCAGTTCGAGCTCGTCGGAGTACCCGTGGTACACCGCACCGACCTCGTTCCACGGCACGCCGTTCCCGATCGCCAGATGCGCGCCGCAGGCCAGGCCGTGGGCGAGCGGCCCGTGCAGCGCGCCGTGCCGCAGCGCGATCAGCCGGCCCCCGGACGGCCGGTCATTCTCCGCGTAGCACCGCAGCCACATCGCACGATGCTGTGCGGTGGTGGGAAGAAGGACCTGCACCGGGCTGCCGGGGTTGACCACCAGCGACTCCCGCGGGTCGGACCAGCCGAACTCGGCGACCCACTTGAGGGAGACCCGGTGGAACACCCACTCGGGATGCCAGGGCGGCAGCATGCCGTGGGTGAGCACCTGGCGCCAGGAACGCCCCGCCCCGTCGCGGGCGGAGCGCCAGACCACCATGTCGGGGTCCGCGTCCACCTCCGCCTTCGGCGCCAGGATGTGGAGGCCTGCACCGGCCAGTACCCGCAACTGTGCCTCCACGTCGCCGCGCGCCCCGGCCTCGTGCAGCAGGTGCTCGATCGCGGTGGGGGCGGCCCAGGCGACCGGGTGCGCCGGGCCGCCCGGGAAGTGCGGATGCGGATGCGGGTTCATGACCACGGGATGTTCCGGTAGGGGCTCGTGGGGTCCTGGGTGAGGACGCGGTGCTGGGCGAGCGACTGCGCGTACTTCTCCTCCACCCCGTCCTCGCCGTCGAACACGATCATCCGGGTCAGGGCGTAGCCGAGAGAGAACTCCTCCCAGGAGCCGTACGTCCCTCGCGCCAGCTCACCGATCCGCACGACGGCCCGCTCGGCCTCCTGCGGGTCGCAGTAGCGCGCCCCCAGCCCCATCCGTACGACATTGACGGCGCGGCCGTGGTCGAAGGCGGACAGCGTGTCGATCCTGCCACCGGGGGCGAGGACGCCGTCGGCGCGGAACCGCTCTTCGTACCGTGTCACGCGCCGGAGCGCCTCGTCCGCCTCCGTCAGCTCGGTGGCCGACGCGCCGCGTCGGCCCAGCGCTCCGGTGGCGCCTTCGGACCACTCCTGGAGGGAGGGCGTCCGCCCCAGCCGACCGGCCAGCGCGCGCCGGATCCGGAGCACCGATTCATGGGTGCGGCCGACGAGGCGGGCGGCCATCAGCGCGTCGAGGGTCTGCCGGTGGCCGGCGCGGTTCTCGACCCCCCACGGGTTGCGCAGCCACGCGCGATCCGACTCGTAGTCCGCGTAGGCGGCGCCGAGCCGGTTCCAGACGAGGCCGTTGTGCACGGCGAGATGGGCGCCGACGGCCAGGCCGTACGCGACCGGGCCGTGCAGCGGGCCACCGCCGTCCGTGAGCAGCCTGCCCGTCGGCGGACCGGCGGACCGCTCGTCGGCGGACAGCCACACCCTGCGGTTCTTCGGGCGGGCGTCGAGGGTGAACGCGCCCGGCGTCGCGAGGTTCACGCCGAGCCGCCACCTGTTGTCCGGCCAGCGAGCGGCGAGTTCCGTCAGCGTCGTCCGGCGGAACACCCACTCCGGATGCCAGGGCGGCAGCATGCCGGACGTCAGCACCGGGACGCACATCCGGCCGGTCACGGGGTCGTGCTGCGAGGGGAACGGGGCGATGTACCCCGGGGCGTCGGCGTGCAGCCGGGCGACCATCACATGGAGCCGACAGCGGGAGAGGGCGTCGAGCACCACCCCCGGATCCCCGCTCGCCCCGGACTCCCGCAGCAGCCGTTCGGTCTCCGTCGGTGGCATCCAGCCGGTTTCCGTCCCCCTGGTCACGGACCGATCCTACGGAACCGGGCCCGGACCGACCCGTGGCGGGTCGGTCCGGGCCGGGCTCGCCGGAACCCGGCGTGAGCGCTGACGGCGGATCAGGACTTCTTGGAGTCCGCGTAGTTGAGCAGGAACAGGGCCTCGGCGAGGGACAGCTGCTCCAGCTCCTGGGGGGACACGCTCTCGTTCACCGCGTGGATCTGCGCCTCCGGCTCGCTCAGGCCGATCAGCAGGATCTCCGCCTCCGGGTAGAGGGCGGCGAGGGTGTTGCAGAGCGGGATCGAGCCGCCCATGCCGGACGTCTGCATCTTCTCGCCCGGGTATGCGACCTCCATCGCCTGCGCCATGGACGTGTACGCGGGGCTGGAGGTGTCCGCGCGGAACGGCTGGCCCTGGCCGACCTGTTCCACCGTGATCCTGGCCCCCCACGGGGTGTGGGCCTTGAGGTGCGCGGTCAGCAGCTCGGTCGCCTCGGCGGCGTCCTGGCCCGGCGGCACCCGCAGGCTGATCTGCGCGCGGGCGCTCGCCTGCACCGAGGGCGTCGCACCCAGGACCGGCGGGCAGTCGATGCCGATGACGGTGACGGCGGGCCGGGCCCAGATGCGGTCGGCGACCGTGCCCGTGCCGATCAGCCCGACGCCGTCGAGGACCTTGGCGTCCTGGCGGAAGTCGGCCTCGGGGTACTGCAGCCCCTCCCACTCGGTGTCCGTGGCCAGCCCGTCCACGGTCGTGGTGCCGTCCTCGGCGCGCAGCGAGGCCAGCAGCTGGATCATCGCGGCCAGGGCGTCCGGGGCGGCACCGCCGAACTGTCCGGAGTGCAGGTTTCCTTCGAGGGTGTCGAGCGTGACCCGCAGCATCGTCATGCCGCGCAGCGTCGCGGTGACCGTCGGCAGGCCGACCCGGAAGTTGCCGGTGTCGCCGATGACGATGGTGTCGGCGGCCAGCAGCTCGGGGTGCGCCTCCGCGTACCGCTCCAGGCCGCCGGTGCCCTGCTCCTCGGAGCCCTCGGCGATCACCTTGACGGAGACCGGGACGCCGCCGTTCGCCTTGAGGGCGCGCAGGGCGAGCAGGTGCATGATGAAGCCGCCCTTGCAGTCGGCCGAGCCCCGGCCGTACCAGCGGCCGTCGCGCTCCGTCAGCTCGAACGGCGGGGAGAGCCAGGCGGACTCGTCGAGCGGCGGCTGCACGTCGTAGTGCGCGTAGAGCAGTACGGTCGGGGCGCCGGCCGGGCCGGGCAGGAAGCCGTAGACCGACCGCGTGCCGTCGGGGGTGTCGAGAAGGGCGACGTCCTGGAAGTCCTCGGCGCGCAGAGCGTCGGCGACCCAGTCGGCGGCCGCCTCGCACTCGCTCTTCGGGAACTGCGCGGGATCCGCCACCGACTGGAAGGCCACCAGCTCCGTCAGCTCCGCCTTGGCGCGGGGCATCAGCGAGGCGATGGTCTCGGAAATCGGACGGGCGGTCATGGGCACGCTCCTCGTGGGTGCGACGTTATAGGTACGAATCCGGCTACATGCACACCCGGGTGTGCGGCGGCGCATGCAGGACGGACATGCGGTCGATCCTCCCACAGCGGGGTCCGGGACCGGCGCGCCGTAGGATGCCGTGAGCAGCATGGGCCACTGGTGGGATCGGGAGCAGAAGCACATCGTGAGCAGCGAGAACGCAGACGCCGTACATGAGCACGAAGAACCGGCCGTGTGGGACGTGGTCGTAGTCGGCGGCGGACCGGCCGGAGCCTCCGCTGCATACGCGGCGGCGGTGGCCGGCCGGCGGGTGCTGCTCCTGGAGAAGGCGGAACTTCCCCGCTACAAGACCTGCGGCGGCGGCATCATCGGCTTTTCGCGCGATTCGCTGCCGCCGGGGTTCGAACTGCCGCTGCGGGACCGGATCCACGCGGTCACGTTCTCGCTCAACGGCAGGCTGGCGCGGACCCGGCGCTCCAAGCGGATGCTCTTCGGGCTCATCAACCGTCCCGAGTTCGACGCGGGCCTGGTCGAGGAGGCGCAGAAGGCGGGCGCCGAACTCCGCACCGGTGCGACGGTGACGAGGGTCGAGCAGCACGGCGCCTCGGTGCCGGACCGGCGCACGGTCGCCGTGGTGCTGTCCGGCGGCGAGACGATCCTGGCCCGCGCGGTCGTCGGCGCCGACGGCAGCGCGGGGCGGATAGGAGCCCATGTCGGGGTGAAGCTCGACCAGGTGGACCTCGGCCTGGAGGCGGAGATCCCGGTTCCGCCCACGGTCGCGGAGGACTGGGCGGGACGGGTGCTGATCGACTGGGGCCCCATGCCCGGCAGTTACGGCTGGGTGTTCCCCAAGGGCGACGTCCTGACCGTCGGCGTGATCTCGGCCCGGGGCGACGGCGCGGGGACCAAGCGGTACCTGGAGGACTTCATCGCCCGGCTCGGTCTGGCCGGCTTCGAGCCGAAGATCTCCTCCGGGCACCTGACACGCTGCCGCAGCGAGGACTCCCCGCTGTCGCGCGGGCGGGTGCTGGTGTGCGGCGACGCGGCGGGGCTGCTGGAGCCGTGGACCCGCGAGGGGATTTCCTTCGCTCTGCGGTCGGGTCGGCTCGCCGGCGAGTGGGCGGTCCGGATCGCGGAGGCGCACGACGCGGTGGACGCCAGGCGCCAGGCGCTGAACTACGCCTTCGCCATCAAGGCCGGCCTGGGCGTCGAGATGGGCGTCGGCCGACGCATGCTGAAGCTCTTCGAGCGCCGCCCGGGAGTGCTGCACGCGGTGCTGACGGGATTCCGCCCGGCCTGGAACGCGTTCGCCGGAATCACCCGGGGGACGACCTCGCTCGGTGAGCTGGTCCGTACGCATCCACTGGCGCAGCGGGCCCTGTCCGCGATGGACCGCTAGGGCGTTCCCGGCCGGGCGGGACTCTCGAAACAGGCCCTGGGGCCTTTCGTCTGGATCATGCCGGCGGCACGCGAGCCCGGCATGATCCAAGCGAAAGACCCCAGGGGCTTCGGGTTCCGGCCCGATACGTGCGGGGCGGACCCGGGGGATGAGCGGCCGGGGGTTCGGCCCACGGCGCGGCGGGTGCGCGGGGGTTCGGCCCACGGCGCGGCGGGCGCGGGGCGGGCTGGATGGTCAGCCCCGCACGGTGAACCGGAAGACGGGGTGGTCCGGGCAGGCGGCCAGGATCTCGGCGTCCGTGGACTCCGCGGTGACGCCATTGAAGTACTGGTTGACCTGCCAGCCCCACTGCTCCAGGTACGCCCGGACGACCTCCGCCTTCTTCGCGTCGTCCGCGATCTCCACGGCGTCGAAGACCCGGACCTTCCTCCCCACCCGCAGCTCGCCGCCGCCGGCGACCCGCATGTTGCGCACCCACTGGGAGTGGCCCCGGGCGGAGACGAGGTACTGCTCGCCCTCGTAGGTGTGCGGGTTCACGGGGATGCGCTGCATCTGCCCGCTCTTGCGGCCGCGCACCGACAGTTCGGCCGAACCCTTGAAGCTGATGCCGTGCCGGGCGAGCCAGCCGATGACGCCGTTCATCCGGACGTTGAAGGCGTTGGCCTGGAGGTAGTACGGCTGGGCCGCGGCCTGGGTCTGCGCCTGGGTCTGGGGCTGCGCCTTGGACATGGGTGCTCCTTCACGTTTTGAGAGCGGTGCTCTCGCTTGAGATCAGTGTGCACGAGAGTGCTGCTCAAAAGCAAGAGCACTGCTCTCGTTGGTGGTCGGTGCTCTTCTCTCGTGGCAGACTGGCCGGCATGAGCACAGTCCGAGGAGTCAGGGAACGGGCCCGTATCGAGATCACGGCAGCGATCAAGGACGAGGCGAAGAAGCAGCTCGCGGCCGAGGGTGCCGTGAAGCTCTCGCTGCGCGCCGTCGCGCGGGAGCTGGGCATGGCGTCCTCCGCCCTCTACCGCTACTTCCCCAGCCGTGACGAACTGCTGACGGCCCTGATCGTCGACGCGTACGACGCCGTGGGCGAAACGGCCGAGGCCGCCCACCGCGCCGCCGTGGCCGAGGGTGCCCCGCACCTCGCGCGCTGGACCGCCGTGGCCCGGTCCGTACGCGCCTGGGCCCTGGCCCACCCCCATGAGTACGCCCTGATCTACGGCTCGCCCGTGCCCGGCTACACCGCGCCCCGGACGACGATCGGTCCCGCGGCGCGCGTCGGCCGGGTCCTGATCCAGGTGGTCGCGGACGCCTACCGTTCGGACGGCCTCGCCCTGCCGCCGCTCGCCGAGGACCTGCGCGCGGAGGCCGAGCGGATGGTCGCCGAGATCGCCCCCGAACTCCCCCCGGAGGCCGCAGCCCCGCTGATCGCCGCCTGGTCGCAGCTGTTCGGCCTGCTCTCCTTCGAGATCTTCGGCCAGTTCCACCGGGTCGTGGAGGACCGCGAGGTCTTCTTCCGGGAGGCCGTCACCGAACTGGCCCGCTCGGTCGGCCTGCTCGACAGCCGCCGGGGCCGGGACTCCTTCCGCCCCTGAGGAGCCACCACCCGGCACGGACGGAGGAGGAGGCGGAGGGGCGCTCGGGGGCGTACCGGCAGGGGACGCGCGGTTCGGGTGCCTTGCCGGGGACGTGCGGCCCGGAGTGCCTGCCTGGGGTGTGCGGGCCCGGGGTGCCTGCCGGGGCGTGCGGTGGGGAACGTACCTGCCAGAGATGCGCGATCCCCGGAGGGAGCGGGCGTCGCACCGGATCCGTACGCCGTACTCCGACGGGAGTAAGGGCGATCACCACGCCCGGCTGACGTCTCCGCCGGGGCCCTCGGTCTAGCGTGACCGGCATGGAAGAGCAGCGCTCACGCAGCCGCGGCGGCCCCTTCCGGCCGCCCGGCGAGCCGCCCCGGTGGCTGACGGGCGAGCGGGGGGACTCGGCCGCCCGCCTCCCCTGGGCCTCGACGATCCTGATCGGCGTCCTCGTCATGGTCGGATCGACCGTCGCGGCCCGGTGGCAGGTGGGTGAGCGGGCGCCGCTCGACCCCTTCGCGCGGCTGCTGCTGCTCCTGGCCGTCGCCGTGCTCCTGCTGCGCCACCGCCACCCCGTGGCGGCCGTCTTCGGCACTTCGGCCGCGGTGATGGTCTACCTGGCGGCCGGCTATCCGTACGGGCCGGTCTTCCTGGCCGTCGCCGTGGGCTGCTTCGGCGCCGTCGTCGCCGGGCACCGGAGGGCTGCCTGGGCGGCTGTCGGCATGGTGTGGCTGGGGCACGTCGTGATGGGGCACTGGCTCTACCGGTGGCTGCCGCCCTCCGGTGACCACGCCTCGCCCTGGGGGCAGGAACTGGGCATCGCCGCCTGGGTGCTGGCCATCGTCGCCGCCGCCGAGTTCGTACGCGTACGGCGTGAGCAGTGGGCGGACCGGCGGGCGGAACGGGAGGCCGCGGAGCGGCGGCGGGCGGACGAGGAACGGCTGCGGATCGCACGCGAACTGCACGACGTCCTGGCGCACAGCATCTCCGTCATCAACGTCCAGTCGAACGTCGGGCTCGCCCTGCTGGACTCCGATCCCGAACAGGCCCGGGCCGCCCTGACCGCCATCAAGGCCGCCAGCAAGGAGGCGCTGGGCGAGGTCCGTCAGGTCCTCGACACCTTGCGCACGCCCGGGGACGCCCCCCGGGCCCCGGCCCCCGGACTCGACCGGCTCCCCGAACTCGTCGAACAGGCGGCGAGCGCCGGACTGACCGTCACCGTCGAGACCGACGGCGTGCGCCCGGCGGTACCACCGGGCGCGGACCTCGCCGCCTTCCGGATCGTGCAGGAGGCGCTGACGAACGTGGTCCGGCACTCCGGCTCGCGCACCGCGCGGGTCGGGGTCGGCTACCGGCCCGATCGCATCCGGCTCCGCGTCGACGACGACGGACCCGCCACCGGCAAGGACGCGGGCGGCAGCGGCAACGGCCTGGCCGGGATGCGGGAGCGGGCCGCGGCCCTGGGCGGCACGATCGAGGCGGGCCCCGGGGCCGACGGCGGCTTCCGGGTCCGGGCCGAGCTCCCGCTCCCGCCCGCCCCGCCCGGGCCGTACGATGCGACGGCCCACGAGGAGGAGACACCGTGATCCGCGTACTGCTCGCCGACGACCAGCTGCTGGTCCGGGCGGGCTTCCGGGCCCTGCTGGACGCCCAGCCCGACATCGAGGTGGTGGGGGAGGCCGCGGACGGCGAGGAGGCCGTGCGCCTGGTGCGCGAACTGCGCCCCGACATCGTGCTGATGGACATCCGGATGCCGCGTCTCGACGGCCTCGCCGCGACCCGCGCCCTCGCCGGGGACGCCGCGTCGGCCGACGTCAAGGTGGTCATGCTCACCACCTTCGAGCTCGACGAGTACGTCTTCGAGGCGATCCGCTCCGGGGCCTCCGGCTTCCTCGTCAAGGACACCGAGCCGGACGAACTGCTGCGCGCGGTACGTGCGGTGGTGGACGGTGACGCGCTGCTCTCGCCCGGGGTCACCCGCCGCCTGATCGCCGAGTTCGCGGCCCGGTCCAAGGAGCCCGCGGCGGCGACGGGCCTGGACGGACTCACCGAACGGGAGAGGGAGGTGATGATGCTGGTCGGCATGGGGCTCTCCAACGAGGAGATCGCCCGGCGGCTGGTCGTCAGCCCGCTCACCGCCAAGACCCACGTCAGCCGCACCATGGTCAAGCTGGGCGCCCGCGACCGGGCACAACTCGTCGTGCTCGCCTACGAGTCGGGGCTGGTGCGCCCGGGCTGGCTCGGCTGACCGAGGTACGGCGGAGAGCCGGGCGCACCACGCCGGGGCGGCGCCGCCGCAAAGGGGCGGTACCGGCCCGGCCGCTGGAAGGCCCGGCCGCGGAAGGACCGGCCGAGACGCCGGGAAGGCCGTATCCCGGACGGGTCGGGGCGCGGGGCGGCGGGCCGCGACACCGCTGCCCCGGCCTGTCGTCAGGACCAGGTGATCCCGGAGTTCTCGCGCCAGATCCGGGCAGGTTCCGGGTCGCCCGTCACGGTGACCGCCGTGAACGGCAGCCGGTTCCAGAGCGTCAGATAGAGGTTCTCGGCCGACGCACTCACCTCACAGTCCACCGGCTCCTTAGGGGGAGCCCCGTCCGTCCGCTCGGTCTGCGGCGGTTCCGACGAGAGCCGGACGGTCCAGGCGGCACCGGTGTCCGTGGCCCGGACCCGCAGCGAGTACGGCGTGTTCGTGCGCACCCGGCTCTTCGGGCGGCTGTGCATCTTGAGCAGCAGTTCGTCGATCCCGTCCTCCGCGTGATCGGCCCCGACCGGTGACGGCCGCCCGCCGAGGGCCGACTCCGCGTCCACCCGGTGGATGGTGGTCTCGTGGGCCTGCCGCCGGGCCCAGAAGGCCAGCGGCGAGGGGGCGGGCAGGAAGGTCCAGCACTCCAGTTCGGCCGGGGCGGCCTCCAGCGCGGCGACCAGGAGGCCGTGGCCCTCGCGGAACCAGTCGAGGAGCTCCGCCCCGTCCAGATCGGGCTCCCCGCCGTCGGGGTGGTACGAGGTGTGGCCCTCGGCGACGAACGCGGTCGCCCAGCGGTGCACCATGCCGGTGTGCCGGAGCAGGTCGCGCACCCGCCAGTCGGGACAGGTCGGCACCGGTGCTCCGGTGCCCGCCCGCTGCGCGGCGTCCGCCAGCAACTCGCCCTCGGCGGACAGCGAGCGGATGTGATCCGTGATCTTCATGCCCCGATTGTGGCAGCGTTTCGGGCCTCCCGGTGCGACGCGACCGGTTCCTCCCGCGACGCGACCGGCCGGCCGGTCGCGGTCGCGTTGCGGGCCCCGTACCCCAGCGCCGCGGCCGCGACGGCCAGCAGCGCCACCGTGGTCAGGGCGGCGGGCAGGGAGAACCAGTCCGCCAGGAAGCCGATCGCGGGCGGCCCGAGCAGCATCCCGCCGTAGCCGAGCGTCGAGGCGGCGGCCACCCCACCGGGGCCGGCCAGTTCGCCCGCCCGGCCGACCGCGACCGGGAAGATGTTGGCCAGGCCGAGGCCGGTGACGGCGAAACCGATCAGGGCGGCCCAGGCGGAGGGCGCGAGCGAGCCGAGCAGCATCCCGGCGGCGGCCGTCGTACCGCCCACCACGAGGGTGCGGGTCTGGCCGAGCCGTTCGAGCAGGGTGGTGCCGGTGAGCCGGCCCGCCGTCATGGCCAGCGCGAACAGGGAGTATCCGGCGGCGGCGACCCCGGGGTGGGCGTGGAGGTCCTGCTCCAGGTGGAGCGCGCCCCAGTCGGCCAGCGCGCCCTCGCCGTAGGCGGTGCAGAGCGCGATCACACCGAACAGGATTACCAGCCGACGGGCCCTGCCGTCCGGCCGCCGCGGCTTTCCGGCACCGTCCGTCCCGGACCCGGTGACGGGGGCCGGATGGCGCAGCAGCACCGGCCCCGCCACGGCGGTGACCAGGAGCCCGGCCCCGGTGAGGGCCAGGAGGTGCGCGGCGGGGGAGAGGCCGCCGGCGACCAGTCCGCCGAGCCCGGCGCCGATCATCCCGCCCAGGCTGAACGCGGCGTGGAAACCGGGCATCACGGGGCGGCGCAGGGCGGCGACCAGATCGACCGCGGCGCTGTTCATCGCCACGTTCATCCCGCCGTACGCGGCGCCGAAGACCAGCAGCACCAGGCCGAGCGCGAGCGCCGAATGCGTCTGCGCGGGCAGGGCGATGGCCAGGGAGAGCAGGACGCCGCAGACCACGGTCACCGGATGGCTGCCGAAGCGTCGGCACAGCCGGCCGGTGAACATCATGGTCACCACGGCCCCGGCGGACACACCGAGCAGGGCGAGGCCGAGGGTGGTGGCCGAGGCGCCGGTCTGGTGCTTGATGGCCGGGATACGGACCACCCAGCCGGCGAAGAGGAATCCGTCGAGGGCGAAGAACACGGTCAGGGCGACACGGAGACGGGCCGACGGGGCTGTGGCGGTGTTTCCGCCCGGTCCCCCCGACAGTGCCGTCCGCAGTTTGTTTAGTTGCGGCACAAACTCAGCATAGGGGCGCCGGGACAGCGGGTGCAAGACGGATGCGCCCAGGCGAACACGCGGGGACGCAAGGGGCGCGAGCACGCCACCGGGGCGTCGAAGGCACCTCCGGACCATGGGAGACTCGCCCCCATGAACGGCAAGGTGTCCACCACCCGGACAAAGCTGGAGAGGGGCCGCAGCGCGCTCGGGCCCGCGCTGGAACTGATCCACACCGGACGCGCGCCCACCCGCGCGGTCCTCACCTCCGAGCTGGGGGTGACCCGGGCGACGGCCGGTGCGGTCGCCGCGGAGCTGGAGGCGCTCGGCCTGATCAGGGTCGATTCCCGGCCAGGTTCCGCCGCCGGCTCGCAGGGCCGGCCCTCGCACCGGCTGGCCGTCCGGGAGTCCGGCCCCGTCGCCATCGCCGCCCAGGTGCACGCCGACGGGTTCCGGGCCGCCCTCGTCGGTCTCGGCGGCCGGCTGGTGGCCACCGCCCCCGGCTGCGTCACGGTCACGGCGGACCCGGCGCAGGTCATCGGCGAAGTGGTCGACGCCTGCGTCCGGTTGCTGCGGGAGAGCGGACTGCGCTGCGTCGGCGCCGGTCTCGCGGTTCCGTCGGCGGTCGCCGAACCGGAGGGCAACGCGCTCAACCCGCTCCACATCGCCTGGCCGGCCGGCGCCCCGGTGAGCGAGATCTTCGCCACCCGCGTGCGCGAGGCGGGCGTCACCGGGCCCGCGTTCACCGGGAACGACGTCAACCTCGCCGCGCTCGCCGAACACCGGCACGGGGCCGGCCGGGGCGCCCGGCACCTGCTCTGCGTGGCCACCGGCCACCGCGGCGTGGGCGGTGCCCTGGTGCTCGACGGCCGCCTGCACACCGGGAGTTCGGGGCTCGCGCTGGAGGTCGGCCATCTCACGGTGAACGCCGAGGGGCGCCCCTGCCACTGCGGCGGCCGCGGCTGCCTGGACGTCGAGACCGACCCGCTGGCCTTCCTCGTCGCCGCCCGCCGCGAACCCGGCCCGGAGGAGTCCCTGCTCAAGCAGGCCTGCGATCTGCTGCGCACGGAGTACGAGGACGCGGCGGTGCGGGGCGCCGCCGAGGCACTCACCGACCGGCTCGGCCTCGGACTCGCCGGACTGGTCAACATCCTCAACCCGGACCGCATCATCCTCGGCGGACTGCACCGCGCCCTGCTCGACGCCAACCCGGAGCGGCTGCGCGCGGTGGTGGCCGACCGCAGCCTGTGGGGACGCAGCGGCAGCGTGCCGATCCTGCCCTGCACCCTCGACCACAACAGCCTGGTGGGCGCGGCGGAACTGGCCTGGCAGCCGGTCCTGGACGACCCGCTGGCCGCCCTCGCCTGAAGTCCGGGCGCCCGGCCGCCGCGCGAGGAGGGGCGGCCGAGGCGGTGCCGGGAGCAGTGAGGGAGACGCCGCGTAACTCCCGAGGAGGCCGCGTACCGCCGAGGAGGCCGCGTACTCCCGAGGAGGCGCCGCGTACTCCCGAGGGGGTATGCACACGGCCGCCGGTCGCACGACGACCCGGCCCCCCTGCAGGGGCCAGTCTCGGAGGTGTCGGGAAAACCTGGACACGAACCCCCGAACGAGGGAGCTGACCGAGATGAACACCCTGGCGCACAACGGTGGACCCGGGCCCTGGATCCTCCTCTTCCCACTCCTCTGGGCAACCGTCGTCATCGGCGGCGTCACCCTGCTGCGCAGGACCTTCCGACGCGGCGGCCGCGCCCCCTGGCAGGCCCGTACCCCGGGAGGGGCGCCCGCCGAGCCGTCGCCGATCGCTCTGCTCGGCCGCCGCTTCGCGGCCGGGGAGATCGACGAGGACGAGTACTGGCGCCGGCTCTCCGTCCTGGACGAACACTTCGGCCGCGGCGGCAAGGAAGCGGGGATCTGAACGCCCTTCCCGCCCCGGGCCGCGGCGAAAAGGCGCCGTGACGGCGGAGTCCCCTGGCGGGCGGAGCCCCATAAGCGAGGGTGCTGCTCGCGAGAACCACTGGCTCTTGGACTTCCGCCGGGGGCTCCGGGAGGCTGGTGATCATGATGGCCGCGGCCGGGGAAACCCGTGCCGCGACCGCGGGCGAACGGCGCCCGGAACGGGACGGCCGAGGGGGAAGGCGACGTGATGGAGTACTCGCACACCGACGAGGAACTGGTGAACCAGCCGATCGGGTACTGGACATGGGCCGCGAACAAGGTGCTCGCGGCGTATGTCAGGGGGCGGCTCGCGGCGATCGGGATCACCCAGCCCCAGTGGTGGGTGCTGCACCAGGTACTGCACGGCGAGTCCGGCGTCACACGGGAGGAGGTGACCGCCGCCCAACAGGCCAACCTGGACGTCGGCGCGGGGCTGGCCCCCGACATCGACCTCCTGGTCGAGCGGGAGCTGATCATCGTGGACGAGGCGGGCCGGCTCCGGATCACCGACGAGGGCCGGGCGCTGCACCGGCGGGCGGCGGAGACCCAGCGGGCCAACCGGGCGAAGGTGCACGCGGACATCCCGGACGAGGAATACCTGATCGCCCTGAAGGTGCTGCAGCGCATGATGCACAACGCGGGAGGGACCGTGTCGCAGTCGGCCTGAGGGCCGGCCGCGACACCCGTCGGAACCGCACCGGACGCTTCGGCGGTGCGACGGGCGGCCGTCCGGCCCGAGGGCGACTGCCTCGGGCCGGTCCGCCGGTCCGCGGAGACGGCCGGCGGGGCATGACCGGGGCCGCGCCCCGGTCATGCCCCGCCGGACAGGGGCCTCAGCCGACCACCGCGGACCGTGCGACGGAGGGCAGCCCGAGCTCCAGCTCTGTGACGAGGTCCGGCTCGAACGGGCCGTCGGTGGTCGCCCCGTACACCGAATGCGGTGCCGGTGCGACGCACCGGGGAGGAGCCGGAAGAGTGAACCAGACGACCTTGCCGGCCCCGCCCCTCGGACGGACCCCCCAGCTCTCGCTGACCGCGGCGATCAGCGCGAGTCCGCGCCCCGACGTACTGGACGTGCTCGCCTCGCGCACGGTGGGCAGCCGTGGGTCGTGGTCGTGGACGGACACCGTCAGCCGTTCGAGCAGCAGCTCGATCTCGACGGTGCATGACTTGTCCGGCTGGGCATGCCGGTGAACATTGGTCAGCAGTTCGGTGACGCCGAGCGCGGCCGGGTCGATCAAGGGATCGAGATGCCAGTAGCGCAACTGCGCCGAAATGATTCTGCGGACCTGACCGATCCGCGACGGCAGGGCCTGGAGCTCCACCGTGCAGTGCCTGCTTGGCTCGCTGATCACGGCTGCGACTCCCCGAAATAGGTCCGGAAGAAGACGGAGTGACGGACGCGGCAGCCGACTGGCTGCCGAATCCGGTCCGGCGGCGCTTATCACAGTGTCACCGCCGGTGAACCATGAGTGATGCGTGTCCAATGTCACCCAGGGGTCGCGGCTCCGCAACTCGCGGTGTTCCGGTGGCGGCGCCGGATCAGGTCGTCCGCCCGCCCGCGCTGCGCAGCGTCTCCAGGAAACGGCGGGCCGGTCCCGTCCGGTCCGGATCGTGATCGCGCTGCCCCATCGTCAGCCGGTACCGCGTCCCGTTGAGCCGGGCCACGGCCGCCCCGGCCCCGGCGAACCAGGGCCTGCCCGCGCTCACCGCCCCCACCGGCGCGCTGTCGATCTCCCGTCCGTTACTGGTCAGCAGGGCCAGCCTGCCGTCCTTGACGATCACCTGCCCGGCCCGCGTGAGCGAGCGGGCCCAGCGTTCGATCCGTACCCCCGTGGCACTGAACTCCGTTTCCGGCATGACGGCTTCGCCCCCTTCGTGATGCTTCTGATGGGAAGTCTGCACAAGCCGGGGCCGACGCGCCAGGCCGCGTCCCCGACCGTTTGCCCCCACGGGGCCAAGGCCGGGCTATGGAACATCAAAGTAAACGTTTGTGCAGGTGGGGGGAATATCGTGGGGTCAGGGAGTCCGGCCTTACGAGGAGGAGCGCGCTGATGGGCATCGTGGGACACAGGGGCGACGGGCGTGTCGCGAAGACCGTCGACATCGACCGTTCCGACGCCGACTACCGGGCCTGGCTCAAGGAGGCCGTCCGCAAGGTCCAGGCCGACGCCAACCGCTCCGCCGACACCCATCTGCTGCGCTTCCCGCTGCCCGAGGCGTGGGGCATCGACCTCTACCTGAAGGACGAGTCGACGCACCCCACCGGCAGCCTCAAGCACCGGCTGGCCCGCTCGCTCTTCCTCTACGGGCTCTGCAACGGCTGGATCCGGCCGGGCAAGCCGGTGATCGAGGCGTCCAGCGGTTCGACGGCCGTGTCGGAGGCGTACTTCGCCAAACTGATCGGCGTGCCGTTCATCGCCGTGATGCCCCGCACCACGAGCCCCGAGAAGTGCCGGCTGATCGAATTCCACGGAGGGCGCTGCCACTTCGTGGACGACTCGCGGAAGATGTACGAGGAGTCCGCCGCGCTCGCCGAGGAGACCGGCGGGCACTACATGGACCAGTTCACCTACGCCGAGCGGGCCACCGACTGGCGCGGCAACAACAACATCGCCGAGTCGATCTACCAGCAGCTGAAGCTGGAACGCTACCCGGAGCCGACGTGGATCGTCGCCACGGCGGGAACCGGCGGCACCTCGGCGACCATCGCCCGCTACGTGCACTACATGCAGTTCGACACCCGGATCTGCGTGCCCGACCCGGAGAACTCCTGTTTCTTCGACGGCTGGACCCGGCACGACCCCCTGGCCACCAGCGACTGCGGCTCCCGGATCGAGGGCATCGGCCGGCCCCGGATGGAGCCGAGCTTCGTGCCCGGGGCCGTCGACCGGATGATGAAGGTGCCGGACGCGGCCAGCGTCGCGGCCGTGCGCGCCCTGGAGAAGGCCATCGGCCGCAAGGCGGGCGGCTCCACCGGGACCGGGCTGTGGAGCGCGTTCAAACTGGTCGCCGAAATGGTCGGACAGGGCAGCACGGGCAGCGTCGTCACGCTGATCTGCGACCCCGGCGACCGCTACCTCGACAAGTACTACTCCGACAGCTGGCTCGCCGAGCAGGGCCTGGACATCGCCCCGTACGCGGCGACCATCGAGTCCTTCCTCACGGACGGGAAATGGCCCTGCTAGGGCGTGGTCCGAGAACCACATCCGGCCGGGGACGCCGAGGAGTTCAGGCCGCCGGGTCGGCCAGCCGCCGGTCGAGATTGCGCACCGCGGTCCGGAAGGCCCGGCCCAGCCCCGGCCGGCCCAGCCGCAGGGCCACCCGGAAGGGCGCGGCACCGTCGGCGGCGAACGTCCACCGCACCCGGGTCCCCGTCCCGGCCGGGGTGAGCCGCCACTCCTCCAACAGGGCACGCACTCCGGGGGCGTTGGCCTCGTCGACCCGGTAGGCGTACCGCTCGCCGGGCTCCGCCGCCACGATCGTCTCGCGGAGCGCCCCGCCCCCCTTGAGCCGGATCTCGCGGCCCGCGCCGCCCTCGGTCGGCCGGGCCGCCGTCACCGCCGTGAACCAGGCGGGCCAGCCCGGCACGTCCTCGGCGAGCGCGCGGTAGACGGCGTCGGCCGGGGCGGACACCTCCGCGGCGAAGACCAGCCGCAGCGGGGCGGAATCGATGAAGTCGAGCCCCACGGAACGGAGTCGGCGTGACACGGAACGCACCTCCCGTGCGATCGGCGGCGGACGGACCGCGCACACCATAGCTGGCGTACCGTCAGATGTCTTCGTGCGCCCGGTGGCCGGCCGGAGGACCGGGCGGAGTGTCGCGCGGGACGCTCCGGGCCGCCGCGGTGATGTTGCGGGCCATGCCGCCGAACACCACCGCGTGGAACGGCCACACGCTCCACCAGTAGGCGTGGCCCAGCAGCCCGCGCGGATGGAACAGGGCCCGCTGCCGGTACACCGTCCGCCCCCGGTCGTCCCGGCCCACCGAGAGGTCCAGCCAGGCCGGACCCGGCAGCCGCATCTCCGCGCGCAGCCGCAGCAGCTCGCCCGGCACGATCTCCTCCACGCGCCAGAAGTCCAGCGAGTCCCCGACCCGCAGCCGCTGCGCGTCCCGCCGCCCGCGCCGCAGCCCGACACCCCCGACGAGCCGGTCCAGCCACCCCCGCACGGCCCAGGCGAGCGGGAAGGAGTACCAGCCGTTCTCACCGCCGATGCCCTCGATCACCCGCCAGAGCGCCTCCGGCGCCACCGGCACCGTCAGCTCCCGCTCGTCGCGGTAGAGGCTCCCGCCGGCCCAGTCGGGGTCGGTGGGCAGCGGGTCGCTGGGCGCGCCCGTCACCGCCGCGGACGACCAGCGGGTGTCCACCCGGGCCTCCTTGACCCGCTGGAGGGCCAGCCGCAGCGCCCGGTCGAAACCGATGACGCCGTCCGGCGGATCGGGTACGTACCGGGTGATGTCGTGCTCCCGGCAGACCACCTCGTGGCGCAACGACTCCGCCAGCGGGCGGGCGATGGCGGGCGGCACCGGGGTCACCAGCCCGATCCACAGACCGGAGAGCCCCGGCGTGAGCACCGGGACGGGCAGGATCAGCCGCCGCGGCAGCCCGGCGACCCGGGCGTAGCGCCGCATCATGTCCCGGTACGTCATGACGTCCGGCCCGCCGATGTCGAACGTACGGTTCACCTCGGCGGGCAGGGTGGCACAGCCGACGAGGTAACGCACGACGTCCCGCACCGCGATCGGCTGGATCGAGGTGCGCACCCAGCTCGGGGTGATCATCAGCGGCAGCCGTTCGGTGAGGTGGCGCAGGATCTCGAACGAGGCCGAGCCCGACCCGATGACGACCGCGGCCCGCAGCACGGCCGTCGGCACCCCGGAATCCAGCAGGATCCGCCCCACCTCGGTCCGCGACCGCAGATGCGGCGACAGCTCCCGCTCGGGCACCCCGGCCGGGGTGAGCCCGCCGAGGTAGACGATCCGGCCGACCCCCGCCGCCCGCGCCTGCTCGCCGAAGATCCGGGCCGCCTCCCGGTCCCTCTCCTCGAACCCGGGCCCGGACCCGAGCGCGTGCACCAGGTAGTACGCCACGTCCACGCCCGCCATCGCCGCCCGCACCGACGCGGCGTCCCCCACATCGCCCCCGACCACCTCGACCCGGTCCGCCCACGGATGGTCCCGCAGCTTGCGCGGGGTCCTGGCCAGCGCGCGCACCCGATGACCGGCGTCGAGCAGCGCGGGCACCAGCCTGCCGCCGATGTACCCGGAGGCACCGGTCACCAGACAGCGCAGCCGCGTGTCACCGGAGGAATCGCCCACCTGCCGAGTCTCGCACCGATCACCGCGCCGGGCGGGCGCAGGCCCCCGAACGGCGGCACCCGGCCACCCGCCCGGCACGATCCGGCCGAAAGGCGCTACGGCCGTCGCCGGACCACGGGCTCCAGCATGCTGTCGAGCACCCGGCCGAAGACCCGGCGGCCCGCCCCGGCGATCAGCGGATCACCCCACCGCGGCAGCAGCCGGACGGTCAGTTCCTCCACCCACACCACATGCGATCCGGAACCGGTCGGATACACATCGATCGAGGCCCGGCCCCGGATCAGCCGGCCGCGCTTCTCCAGCCTGCACAGCCCCGCGCGCCCGGCGGCGGGCGGGGTCCACCGCACCACCTCCATCGGGTCGTCGAACCCCAGCGGACCCACCCCCGTGCGCGCCACGAAGACCGTCCCGACCGAGGTGGGCAGCCCCGTGGGCACGGTGATCCTGGTCAGCGGAACCTGCGCGGCATGCCGCTCCCAGTCCGTGACGCGGCGCCAGGACTCGGCCGCGGTCAAGGAACTGAATCGCTCGATCCGGAAGACTGCCACCCCACGATCCTAGGGTGTGTCCGACAAATACCGCCCGGCCCGCACCACCCGGCCGCCCCTTCGGGAGAGGACAAACGGAATCCACCGGTGGTCCGTCGGCTCAGGATTCGCTCTCCGCGCCCCGCCCCGCCACCACCAGGCCCGGCAGGTGTTCCTCGATCTCCGCACGGACCGCGGCCGACAGTCCGTCGTCCGTCACGAACGTGTCGACCTGCTCCAGCGACGCGAACGAACTCAGGCCCACGGTGCCCCACTTGGTGTGATCCGCGACCACCACCACGCGCCGCGCCGACTGCACGAACCGGCGGTTCGTCTCGGCCTCCGCCAGATTCGGCGTGGAGAGCCCGGCCTCCACCGAGATCCCGTGCACCCCGAGGAACAGCACGTCGAAGTGGAGGGAGTCGATCGCCCGGTCGGCCACCGGACCGACCAGCGAGTCCGACGGGGTCCGCACCCCGCCGGTGAGCACCACCGTCGCCGCCCCGTCCCGCGCCCCGGACGCGGCCCCCGCCCGCTGGGCGGAGTGGAACGCGTCGGAGACCCGGACCGAGTTGGTCACCACCGTCAGATCCGGTACGTCCAGCAGTCGTTGGGCGAGCGCGTACGTCGTCGTGCCGCCGGAGAGCGCGATCGCGCTGCCGGGCGCCGCCATGGCCGCCGCCGCCCGCGCGATGTCCTCCTTGGCGGTCAGCTCCAGCGCCGACTTGGCCTCGAAACCGGGTTCGTGCGTACTGGCCCCGGCCACCGGGACGGCCCCGCCGTGCACCTTCTCCACGACCCCCATCCGGGACAACACGTCCAGGTCCCGGCGCACGGTCATGTCGGAGACGTTCAGCCGCCGGGTCAGCTCGTTGACCCGGACCCCGCCGCGCCTGCGCACCTCGTCGAGGATCAGGGCGCGCCGCTGCTCCGCGAGCAGATGCTGATTCTCGCTCAACGCGGGGTCCCGTCCTTTCCTCCGGCCGTGCGGCAGTCCCTGCGAACGGGGTCATCCTGCCACGCGGTGTGGCCGGCCGCCGCACCGGGGAGATTCGGCGGAGGGGCTGCGGACACCACCCCTCTTCCCCGATTCTGGTGACACCGCATCAGCACTTCCCCCCACGACCAAGAGAGCGAGCCCCTTCAGTGCCACCTGCCACCCCGGCCCCACAGAGCCCCGGGCCCGCGCTGGAACTGCTGGTCCACGGCGTGGGCGGCGCCACCCCCCAGGAGATGCTCGACGACCCGTCCACGGTCAGGATCACCGGCGACGCGACCGCCGCCATCTACCGGCGCGCCGACGACAGGGAAGCCGAACAGCACCCCGAGCGCTACCGGGACCGGCCCATCGCCGAGGCCTACTGCTGGTCCAACCTGACCTCCGGGAACGGCTCCCGCGCCCTGTGGCTGCTGCTCCTGCCGTTCATGGTGGTCAACCTCGCCCACTGGATGCGCCCGACCGCCAGGAGCCGCACCCGCGCGGTGCGCCTGTACGGCGTCCTGGTCCGGCTCCTCGCGCTCAGCCTCACGGTCCTGCTGACCGCGGCGGTCTGCGAGGTCGCGCTCGACCTGGTGGCCTGGCAGTGCGCGGGCGTCCCGGAGTGCTCGAACCAGCGCTCCTGGCTCGGCTTCCTGTCCACGGCCCAGGGCGGCTGGTGGTCCCAGCCGGGCCGTCGGCTCGCCCTCGCCGCCCTGGTGCCCACCGCCCTGGTCGTGCTGCTCTGGTTCCTGTCCAACCGGACCTGGAGCGCGTACGAGTCCCAGCGCCCCCTGGCCGGGTCGGAGCCCGAGGACGACGCCCTCACCGAACCGGTCGCCGAACCCGGCGGCCGTCCCGCCCTCGGCCGCCCCGGATTCTGGTACGGCCGCCGCCTGGTCGCCCGGCTGCGCGCCGCCCACACCGCCGCCGGGTTCCTGACGGTCGCCGCGTCGGTCGCGGGGGCCGCCGCACGCCACGACCGCGCGGTCCCCGGACCGGTGCCGGACCTCGTCGGCCGCCTGATCGAGGCGGCGCTGGCCGCGGGCGCCCTCGTCGTCCTCTGGGTGGTCTGCCGCCGCGGCCGCAGCGAACGGCGCCTCGACAACCGGCTCGACCGCGCCCTCATCGCCTACCTGCCCGGCGCGGCCCTGGCCCTGCTGCTCCTCGCCGTGGGGTACGCCTCCTGGTCCCGCCCCGACTGGACCTCCTCCGGCACCCTGCCCGGCGACTTCGCCTTCAGCGCCATCGCCCTCGGGCAGGGGGCACTCGTCGTCGTGCTCGCCGCGGTGGCCCTGAGCCTGTACCGCCGCACCCCCGAACCCCGCACCGTCATGCACGGACTCGGCGGACCCGTGGTCGCGATGCTCGCCTGCGCCCTCGGCGGCGTCATGAGCGGCGGGGTCTCCCAGCGCGTCGCCGACTGGCTCGACGGCCCCGGCACCCCCGGCATGGGCAGGAGCTCCGTCATCGAGGGACCGCCGGTGCTGCTCAGCTGGCAGGCGTCCGTCATCCCCGTCCTCCTGCTGCTGCTGGCCGTCCCCGCCCTCCTGCTGCTCGTACGGACCTGGCTCGCCGCCCGCGCCCTGCAACCCGTGATCGACCAGGAGTACGAGCAGGAGCGGCCGGACCCCGCCCGGACCCGGCAGATCGCCCGCATCCGGGCCACGGCCGCCCTCACCGACTCCGCGCCCTGGATCCTCGGCCCGGTCTGCGCGGCCACCCTGCTGCTCGGCGCGGGGGCGGTCGCCGGGGCGTGGGTGAGCGGAGAGGTGCCGGGGCTCGCGATGAAGGGCAGCGGCCCCTTCGTCGAATCCCTCGCACAGGCCGCCCAGTCGACCGGCTCCTGGATGGTCGGCCTCGGCTTCATACTCTTCGTCACCTGGGGCCGGCGCGCCTACCGCGACGCCTCCGCCCGGCGCACCATCGGCATCCTCTGGGACGTCGGCACCTTCTGGCCGCGCGCCGCCCACCCCTTCGCACCCCCCTGCTACGCCGAACGGGCCGTCCCCGACCTGGCGTCACGGATGTCCGGCTGGACCGCGCTCACCCGGGGCAGGCTCGTCATCTCCGGGCACTCCCAGGGCAGCGTCCTCGCCGCGTCCGCGGTCTGGCAACTGCCCGCCGGCACCCGCGGCCGGGTCGCCCTGCTCACCTACGGCTCGCCGATCGAGCGACTGTACGGGCGTTGGTTCCCGGCCTACTTCGGCCCCGTACCGCTGGGGGCGCTGCACCGGTCCGTGCACTGCTGGCGCAACCTGTGGCGGGCCACCGACCCGATTGGCGGCCGGGTCCGCCTCGACCAGGGGCCGGGGCCCGAGGTGGACCGGGGACCGCTGAAGGACCCCCTGGTCTACGGGCGGACCCGGGAACACCCGCTGCCCGAAGCCGTGCTGGGCCACTCCGACTACCAGGCCGACCCGGTCTTCGCCCAGGAACGGGCCGCGCTGCTGGACCGGCTGGCCCCGGTCCTGCCCCACCAGGCCGACGGGGCGGGCGACACCGGATCCCCCCGTGCTCAGGGGAGTTCGGGCAGGTCCTCCGGGTAGAGCAGGCTGAGGTCGTCCGTGCTCGGCTCGGCGAGCTGGGCGACCCGGCCCGCGTGCCGCTCCACCATCGACTCGAAGGTCTGGCGCGCGGTGCGGCCGTTGCCGAACGCGGGCCCCTTGGGCAGCTCCGTGAAGTACTTCAGCAACGCCTCCCCGGTCCCGGGCGCCAGACTGTACTCGTGCTCCTCGGACTGCTGCTCCACGATCCGCAACAGTTCGGCCGGTTCGTAGTCGCTGAAGGTGATGGTCCGTGAGAAACGGGACGCCACACCGGGGTTGACGGTGAGGAACCGCTCCATCTCGTGGGTGTACCCGGCGACGATGACGACCACCGCGTCCCGGTGGTCCTCCATCAGCTTCACGAGCGTGTCGATCGCCTCCCGGCCGAAGTCCCGGCCGGAGTCCTCGGGCGACAGGGCGTACGCCTCGTCGACGAACAGCACCCCGCCGCGCGCCCGGTCGAACGCCTCCTGCGTGCGGATGGCGGTCGAACCGATGTGCTCACCCACCAGGTCGACGCGGGACACCTCGATCAGATGGCCCCGCTCCAGCACCCCGAGCGAGGCGAGGATCTCCCCGTACAGCCGTGCCACGGTGGTCTTGCCGGTGCCGGGGGAGCCGGTGAAGACGAGATGGCGCCGGACCGACGCGGCCTTGAGCCCGGCCTCCCGGCGCCGGCGGCCGACCTCGATCATGTCGGTGAGGGCGCGCACCTCCCGCTTGACGCTGTCCAGGCCCACCAGTGAGTCCAGTTCGCCGAGAACCGCGTCCGCCGTACGGGCAGGTTCGGCGGCGGGCGGCTCGGCCGGGGCGGGCTCCACGGCGCGCTGTCCGGGCACCCCGCCGAGCAGCCCGGGGGCCGACTGGGTCGCCGTCAGCACGGTGGGGGCCGGGGGCGGTGCGGGGGAGCGCAGCGCGCTCTCGTCGCTCGTGCAGTCCTCGACCACCGGACCGGCGCCCTGGCCGTCGCCGTGCGCGCCGCCCTCGGCGAACTCGTAACCCCCGCGCGAGCACCGCTCGGTACGGCAGCGGGTCAGCGTCGTGCGGCAGCCGTCCATCACGTGGAAGCCGTAGCCGTCGCTGCCGGTGACCCGGCACTGGCGGAACGTGCCCCGGCCCTCGGCGGAGACGTAGAAACCGGCCTCGGCGGTCGAGGTGACCGTACAGCGTTCGATCGTCGGGTCGGCGCCCTTGGTGACGATCACCCCGGTCTGCACCGCGTCGACGGTGCAGTTGTTCAGCGTGCCGCCGCTGCCGTGGTCGCGGAACCACGCGCCGGTGGACGCCTCGCGGATCCGGCAGTCGTCGAGCTGCGCGGTCGCCCCGTCGCTCACCGACACCGCGGTGTTGCGCACCTGGGACAGGTCGCTGTCCACGACGTCGGCACGCGAGCCCCGGTCGAGCACGAACAGGGCGTCCGGCACGTCGTGGACCCGGCAGGAGTCCAGCACCACGGTCGCCCCGTCGCTCACCCAGACCGCGGGGTAGTCGCCCGTGCTGTCGTGGATCTCGCACTGGTTGGCGTCGACCCGGGTGCCCGGGTCCCAGACGGAGAGGCCGTTGCGGCCGAACCGGCGCACCGTGGAACGGGTCAGGGTGAGCACCGAACGGGAACGCAGGTCCACCGCGTTCTCCGGGATGTCGTGGATGTCGCAGTCGGCGAGCGTCAGCACGGCGTCGGTGTCGAGCGTGATGCCGTCCGCCGAAGTCCGGTGCACCGTGCACTCGCCGAGGTGGGCGGCGGCCCGGGCGGTCACCTGGACACCGCTGCCCTTGACCTCGTACACCTCGCAGCCGACCCCCTCCAGACCGCTGCCCTCCCCGGTGACGCTCAGCCCCGCGCCCGAGGCGTGATGGACCCGGCAGCGCTCCAGGCGGGGGTGCGCGCCGTCGCGCACCGAGACCCCGGCCTGCCCGGCGGAGACGACCTCGCACTCCTCGAACACCCCGCCCGAGCCGTCGAGCACGGCGATGCCGACCCCGGCCGGGTTGTCGACGGTGCAGCGGCGCACGGTCGGCCGGGCCGCACCGCGCACCTCGATCCCGGCGGCGGAACGGGTGACGATCCGCAGATCCGCGATCTCCGGCGCGCCGTCCTCGACGAGCAGCGCCGGGACGGTCGAGTCCTGGCCCTCCACGTGCAGGTCCGAGACGACGGCGGAGGCGCGGACGGTCAGCGGCACGCCGTCGACCGGGGCGATCCGCACGGAACCGACGGAACCCTCCGGGCCCCGCAGGGTCACCGCGCGGTGCAGGACCAGGTTCTCCCGGTACGTGCCCGGTGCGACGGTGAGGACGTCGCCGTCCGCCGCGGCCTCCAGGGCTGCGGTGAGGGAGGCGTATTCGCCTGTGCGGCGCCGCCACCGCGATGTGCCGGTGTGCGTCACCTGGACCGTGCCCTGTGCCATGGCGCTGTTGTGCCCCCACCTCGTGCGTGCGTGATGCCCGGACCACCGGTCTTCCGGCAACGGCGGACCCCGGGCGCCCCCGCCGGGAAAGCGGGCGGGCCGGTCCACCGTAGCGCGCGCGGCGGGCGGGAGTTGTCCGGATCAGGAGGTGATCAGCTGCGGGTCCCGGTCCTGCCCCGGTCCGGACCGGCCTCGGCCCGGGCCCGGTCGATCCGGGCGTACCGCCTGGGTGTCATGGACCGGACAGCCAGTCGGCGACCGCCCTCGACGGGTCCGGCGGTGAGCAGGGCCATCCCGGGACCGGCCCGCACCGCGTGGGCGCGGGCGGTCGGGCGTCCATGGGGTGCGGCGCGGCGCGGCCGTCGGGACCGGTCCGGAACTCCACCTTCGAACCGAACCTGACGCCGTGTGAGGAGGCCGTGACCCGGTACGGCCCGCTCCGGGCGCCGAAGGCCGAGGAGCGAGCGACTTCACCCGGTCGGTGCGGGGGTCGCCTCGCGGGTTCCCGCGCGACGGGCCGGGCTGACGGACCGTCCGCCGCCGGAACCTCGGGGCCGCCGTCGAGTCCCCATGGCTCGACGACGACCCCGTGCGTTCGTGCGCGACCGCCGGCTCAGTACCCCCGGCCCTGGTACGGGCGGTTGTACGGGTCCTCGTGGGGCGAGGGGGCCGGGGCGGGGCGCGGCGCCGCCGGACGCATCGCCTCGTACCCGGTGCCCGGTGCGGGCCGCTGGTACTGCTGTTGCGGCGACGGGGGCGGCTGGTAGCCGCCGCGGGGCGCGGCGGGCTGCTGCGGGATGTACGGCGCCGGGGCGTGTTGCAGCTGGGCGGGCTGCATCGGCGCGTAACCCTGCTGGGCCGCCGGCTGCGGGTAGCCGTACGACGGACCGGGCTGGGAGGGTGCCGCGGGAAGAGCCGGCAGGGCCGCCGGGAGGGCCGGCAGATAACCATTGCCGGTGTCATAGGCGGCAGGCACTCGGATCGGAGCGATCTGAGGGGTACCCCGCTCCGCGACCAGGGAGTCGTAGATCGGAGTTTCGGGGAACGACGAGGTGGCGTAGTAGCCACCGCCGAAGGTGGAGCGAGGGGAGGTCATGGCACCTAAGTTAAGCCCACGATGTGCTGGTTGGGGAGACCTCATCTCGGGGGTATCCGTTTTATGTCGGTTCTGGCCGCCTGACCTGCTGGAACATTGATAAAGGTCCTGTTAGTAACGGGGCCTTTTCGAGGGTGGTCCGCATGGTTGACGAGAAGTTACGGACGGACTGCAAAGGGCGACATCCGCATGGCGCTCTCCGGAGCCGGAGGGTATTTCGACTCCGGGTGTCCGAAACCTTATGGCTATCAGGAGCTCGCCGACGACGGGCGGGCGACAAGGACTTGACCGAAGCGCGTCCTTGGAGGGGTCCGCCGGGAGCCCGGGGTGCCGGTGCGCGCCCTTCGTGGGTGCCGCGATGTACGAACGGCCGGCGGCGACCGGCGCGCACGTGGACCGGTCCGGCTTTTCGTGCGGTTGAGCCCGGCCCGGTGGTCGGCCGGGGTGGGTGCCGTCCTTCCGGGGTGCCCGAGTGCGGGTTCCGGGCCGGGCCGTACGCGTCGGGGTCAGTGGACGATCGGGACCGGCCCCGACGGGCTCCGGTGACCGTCGACCTCGGATTCCACGCAGCTGCGCTCCCAGGCCTCCCGGCTCCTGATGTAACGCGGGGACTCGGCCAGGATTCCACAGGTCTCGGCGGTTCCGGAGGACAGCCTCCAGGTGACTTCCCCGGTGACCCGCGCGGCGCAGCTCTCGATGAAACTCTGGCCGGCCCGGCGCAGCTCGCCGAACCAGCGCCCTTCCAGCGCTTCGCGGGTCCAGATCTGCTCCATGTGCATCTTTTCCCGGATGGTCTCGGCCTCCAGGACGGCTGTTTCCAGATGGCGCGCGGTGCGCATCAGCAGGAAAGCGGCCGGCATCTCACGTATTTCGAGCACCTTTTCGCCCTGCGCGAGATGCTCCAGTCCGCTGAAGCGGCCGATTCCGTGCGCTCCCACGAGGTGGTTCAGCCGGGTTATCAGTTCCGCCAGCGGAAGTTCGCGACCGTTGACCTCGGTGGGGGTGCCGGCCCTGAACCCGATGCGGACGGTCTCGGGGGACGGGGCGGGCCGTCCGGAACGGGTCCAGCGGTAGAGGTCCTCCGGCACGGGGTGGTGCTCCGGGTCGTCGAGACTGCCGGACTCGAACTCCCGGCACCACAGATTCGAGTCGATGCTCACCGATCTTCCGGACAGACCATGAAGCCCAGCACGGTCCAGTTCCTCGATCTTGCGGTCCCGGTCCACGGGTTCGAGCTCGTAGGGACTTCCGAAATTTCCCGGGAATCCGAGCAGGCCGAGCGCGCCGTTGAGCCGACGAAGCGTGTTCTGCGATCGATTGGCCGTATGGAGCAGCGTGCGGGCTCCGATCTCCTCGGCCACCTTCATGGCTATCCTTGCGATCAGGGGCCGGCTGAGCGACGAGCTGATCGGGTGCGTGCCGAGATAGACGGACTGAGCGGCTATGGCCGGTCTCAGGTATTCTTCGGCGAACTGGTCCCGGCCGTCGACGATGTGCAGTTTGACGCCGAATCGGTCGGCGATCCGCTGCTTCTCGTCGGTGGTCTCCTCGTCGCCGATGTCCACACTGACGGCGTGCACCTCCGGAGAACCGATCGCATGCAGGCGGTACAGCAGGTACGAGCTGTCCAGGCCCCCGCTGAAGAGTGTGACCACCGGGAAGTCCAGCGCCTCGGTTTCCGTGCCCAGGTCACGGAAGGAGCGTATTCTCGCCTGGTTGACCATGGGTGCGTCGCCTCCGGTATCTCAACTTGTGTGGACCGCGTCGTCGTGCTTCTCCCACCACAGCTGCCCTTCCGTCGGCAGCGTGTGGATCGGATCGTAGAACTCGTGGAGTTCCTCCTTCGGGAAGGCGCAACCCCCCTCCACGGCTATGTGGTGGTTCATCGCCCAGTGGGAAATCCCGCTGACACGGTCGTAACCGATCGCCTGGTGCACCCAACGCTTTCCGACGTACGGAACGTCACACACGATTCGGGGCGTGGCGAATCCGGGCAGGTATCCCATGATGCGGTCCTGCACGTCGCGGGCTTCCCAGAGAGCCATCCTCCAGTGCTCGCTGCAGGGAACCATGTCGCACTGGTAGAAGTAGTAGGGCATGATGCCGGCCTCGTCCAGCAACGCGAAGCAGAGGTCCAGGACCTCCTCGGCGGTCCCGTTGACGCCGCGCATCAGAACCCCTTGATTGCGCACGTCCCGAATTCCCGTAGCCAGTACGGCGCGTGCTGCCTGCGCCACGAGCGGTGTGACCGAGGCGGCCGCGTTGGCGTGGGTGTGCAGCGCGATCTGCACACCGCGGCCGGCCGCGATCTTGGCGAGCCGCTCCAGCCCGGACAGCACTTCACCGCTCAGCCAGTACTGGGGGAGACCCACCAACGCCTTGGAAGCGAGCCGGATGTCCCTGATGCCGGGGATCGCGATGAGCTGTTCGACGAACCACTCCAGCCGTGGCCAGGCGATATTGGCGACATCCCCGCCGGACACCACGACATCCCGCACCTCGGGGTGCTGCCGCAGGTAGCCGAGCATGGTCTCCATACGCGGACGCGACCCCGTCCGGAACCTGCGCTTGTCCACCTGGGGCGTGGAGGCTCCCACCAGGTCCATCCGCGTGCAGTGCCCGCAGTACTGCGGGCAGGTGGAGAGGAGCTCCGCCAGGACCTTCGTCGGGTACCGGTGGGTCAGCCCCTCGACGGCCCACATCTCCTGCTCGTGCAGCGAGTCGCGCCGGGCCCTGGGATGGGAGGGCCAGTCCGCGCGGCGGTCCGAGAAGACGGGGAGCATGTAACGCCGGACCGGATCTTCGTAGAAGGCGTCGGTGAGACTCCCGGGGCCCGTGGCGGGGACGCGCGCGGCCATGGTGTTCAGCATCTGGGGTGTGAGCAGCAGAGACATCGTGGCTCGCTGGAGACGGTCGCGGTCGAGATCCGTGTAGAACGAGTCGTCCACGGTGTCACCCAGCACCGAGCGGAGCTGCCGGGGATTGCGCACGCTGTTCCTGCGCTGCCAGTTCGGCGATTCCCATTCGGCCCGGGTCACCTTGCCCCAACCGGGGAACCGGCGCCAGTCCGGTTCCACCAAGGGCGTGCCGCGGTATGTGTACGGCTGCGCGATGCGCCGGTTCACGGCTGCTCGTTCGTTCCCGCGGGGGCCGCCGCGAAGTCGTTTCCCGCGCCGGCCGAACCGAGGTGTTCCCGCAGCAGCGCGGAGAAACCGTCCAGCGTCGGCTGCTGGAAGATCAGCTGTACGGGTACGTCCACCCCGATTTCGTCCCGCAACCCCCGTGCCACCTGAATCACCTTGAGCGATGTGCCGCCGACGTCGAAGAAGTCGTCGGTCCGCCCGATCGCGGGTACCTCGAGCACATCGGACCAGATCCGCGCGACCGTGGCCTCCAGGGCGCCGACGGGCGGTTCGCTGCGCGCGGTGGTGGCGGGCGTCACGGACCCGGCCCGTTCCAGCAGCTCCTGACGGTCCAGCTTGCCGTTCTTCGTCAGGGGCAGCCCTTCGACCAGCGAGATGGCCGTCGGCACCATGTAGGCGGGAAGCGTGGCACCCATTTCCTCGCGCAACCGGCGGGTGAACTCCGCAGGATCCTCCACGGAGTCTTCCCGGGGGACCACGAAGGCCACGAGCTGCGACGCGTTTCCCGTCCCCCGCGCGACGACGGCGGCATGCCGGACCAGGGGAGAACGCCGTGCCGTCACCTCGATCTCGCCGAGTTCGATCCGGTATCCCCTGACCTTCACCTGCTCATCGACCCGGCCGAGGAACTCCAGCCCCCTTCCGGGGACGGAGCGGACCAGGTCCCCCGAGCGGTAGAGGCGGCCTCCCGAACCACCGAGGTGGTCGGGCAGGAAGCGTTCCTCCGTCAGTTCGGGCCGGTTGAGGTATCCGAGGGCCAGCCCGGTGCCGCCGATGTACAGCTCGCCCGGTTCCCCCTCGGGCACCGGTCTGCCCTGCTCGTCGAGGATCCACAGCGGGGTCTCCTCCACGGCCTGCCCGATGAGTACCGTGTCGGGGTCGGGATCCCGGGGGCACAGCCAGGCAGTGCAGTAGATGGTGCACTCGCTCGGACCGTAGAGGTTGGTGAGCGTCGCCGCGCACCGCCCGTGGAACTCGCGGACGAGCTCGGGGCTCAGCGGTTCACCGCCGGTGAGGACCTGGCGCAGGGTGGGGAAACGCCGTTCCGGCGGCTGGGCCTCCAGGAAGATCTCCAGCAGTGACACCACGCAGTAGAGCGTGGTGACGGAGTGGCGCCGGATCAGCTCCGCCAGGTACTCGCCGTCACGCCGGCGACCGGATTCGGCGAGCACCACGGTGCACCCGTTCAGCAGCGGCCAGTACACCTCGATGAGGAACATGTCGAAGCTGTAGGCCGTGTGATGGATCATCCGGTCGTCCGGGCCCAGGGGATGGGTTCCCTGGAGGGAGGCCAGCCGCCTCGTGAGGGCACGGTGACTGATCAGCGAGGCCTTCGGGCGCCCCGTGGAACCGGAGGTGTAGATCGCGACCGCCGGCTCGTCGGTGAGATCCCCGACGGGCCGGAGCGGAGGACCGGAACGGGCCGGGTCTTCCCGCTCGGCCTCTTCGATGGTGAGCACCCGCGTGCCGCGGACGTCGCCCAGCCCGTCGGCATGGGCTTCCCCGGTCAGCACCACCCGGGGCCGGCAGTCCTCCAGCATGTACGCGACCCGTTCCACGGGATCGTTGACGTCGATGGCCACATGCGCTCCGCCGGAAAGAACCACGGCGAGCAGGGCGATGACGGACTCCGCCGACCGCTCCATGCGTACGGCCACCCGGTCGCCGGGGCGCACCCCCGCTCTGCGCAGGGCATGAGCGACCGCAGCCGCCCGGGTGTGGAGGCTGCCCGCACTCAGCGTCCGGTCGCCGTCGACGAGCGCGGGACGGCCGGGATCTTCGAGCAGTCGTGCGGTCAGGAGGGTGTCGAGCCGATGTGCTGCGGCGGGGGAGTCGCTGGCCATGAGTTCCCTTTCCGGCAGGTGAGGTTCATGGTTGGGATGCGCGGAGTTCGTCGATGAGGCGGTCGGCGAGGTCGGGCAGCACCGAACGGCCGACGAGCGTCGGGTCGCACTGCAGACGTACGTCCCAGCTTCCGTCCGGCCGCGGCCAGATCTGCAACGCCAACGGCATCGGTGCCGCGGGCTGCGGAACATCGATCCTCCGCACTTCGTGCCCGGCCAGGAGGAGTCTGCTCTCCGGTGTGTTCTGGAAGGCCAGGGCGGCCTGGAAGACGGGGGGCAGCCCGTAGCGCGGAGGGCGCGGCGCGAGATCCGAGAGGCCGTCGAGAGCGAGTGGGGGCTGGGCAATGGCATCCGCCCAGTGCCGTTGGGCCCCGGCGGCGACCACGCCGGGCGACGGGTTCCCCCGGAAGTCGAGCGTCACGGGCACCGGCCGGACGAAGTAGCCGATCGCGTTCTCGTCGGCATCCTCGCGTCCCGCGAAGTACGACCCGATGGTGAAGCGGTCGCTGCCGGTGAACCGATGGAGGGCCAGGCCGTACCAGGTCAGGGCGGCCAGGTGCGGGTCCCGACCGGTCATCTCCCGGAGCCGCTGGACGTCGGTGACCGATGCCTCCAGACGTTGTTCCTCGAGCCGGTGTCCGGCCGCGGGGTCGCCCGGAGGCAGGGCGAGCGGCCTGGTCCCGTCGAGGCGACGACGCCAGTGGGCGCGTGCCCGTTCGCGTTCCGCCTCCGACGGCGGCGGCCGGTGGCCGGTGCGCACCGTCGCGGAGGGGGCCCCGGCCCCGTTGCGGGCCGCGTCGTAGGCGGCACCGATCTCGGAGAGGAAGACGTGCTCGGACCAGCCGTCGTAGGCGATGTGATGGATGACCAGCGTCACCTTCGATCCGCCGGGGACCGGTGTGACGAAGCAGCGCGCCGGTGCGTCGTGCGCCAGGTCGAACGGCGCGAGCCACTCGGGGGGACACCGGTTCGCGCCGTCCGCGCTTCCCGGAGCGGCGGGTGTGGTCCTGAGCGGGATGTCCGCCTCGGACAGCGGCTCCGTGTGCAGGCGGGAGCCACGGAAGCGATAGCCGGTCCGCAGAGCCGGGTGACGTGCCGTGAGGGAGTCGAGTGCCGTGCGCAGTGCCCGGCGGTCCACCTCGGGACGGGTCTCGAATGCGGACACGATGAGCTGGGCCGGATCCCCGGGACTGAACTGCTCGCGCAGCCAGAGGTCCAGACGGCTGTCGGTGACTTCGGTGGTGTGCGCATCGGCCGGAACCACCGCGGCGACCGGCTCGGCCCGTGCCGCCATCGCCCGCGGAGTCCGGCACTCCTGGACGGCGCGGAACGGAATACGCAACATGTGCCGCCTGGCCAGCCGGCTGACCAGGCGCATGGTGAGAATGGAATCTGCGCCGAGCGCGACGAGGTCGTCGTCCGGAGCGAGTTCGCAGCCCAGCAGCTCCCGAGCCTCGGCCAGACACGCCGCCACCGGGCCCTCGCAGGAACCCTCGTCCGCCGCCGCCGGCACCGGGCGGGCCCGCGCGGCGGTGGTCATGCGCTCAAGGGCCCGCACATCCGCTTTGCCGGTGCCGGTCAGCGGGAAGGCGTCATGGAAGAGGATCTGGCGCGGCCACATGTAAGGGGGCAGTTCACGCGCGCAGACGGCGTGCACGTCGTCGACGGAGACGCCGTCCGGGGCCAGGCAGTGGGCCGCCAGACCTGTCGGCGTCCCGCCCGGGTCGCGGATGACGGTGACGATCGCGCGCCGCAGTCGCTCCATGCCTTCGAGGCAGTGTTCCAGTTCCTCCGGCTCCACACGCTGTCCGCGGATCTTCACCTGCCGGTCCTGGCGCCCCCCGTAGAGGAGGACACCGTCACGATGCCACCGGCCGACGTCTCCGGAGCGGTAGACCCGTTCTCCCGAAGCCAGTGTGACGAAGTGCGTGCGCGTCAGCTCGGGCCGCCCCAGGTATCCGAGGGAGGTTCCCGCCCCGCCGATGCAGATCTCGCCCGGCTCCCCGGGGGGACTGGGGACGCCCTGCGGGGTGAGCACGTGGACCGACGTGTGCGGCAGAGGCGTGCCGAGCGGGATCTGACCGTACCGCTCGGCGTCGTCGTCCGCGATGTCCCGTGTGGTGGCGAAGACAGCGGTCTCCACGGGGCCGTATCCGTTGACGAGCCTGGGCTCGGGGTTCACCTCCCGGAATCGGCGAATGTGCGGTGGGGAAAGCTTCTCGCCGCCGGTGAGCACTTGCCGCATGCCGGAGAAGCACCCGGGATCGTCGTCGACGACGGCGTTGAACAGGGCGGCGGTGAGCCAGAGCGTGTCCAGGCCGTCGGTCCTGACGAGCTCGCGCAGCAACTGGGGTGTGACGACGCGGTCCTGGTCCAGCAGCAGCGAGGTTCCGCCGTTCATGAGCACCGACCACAGTTCGAGCGTCATGGCGTCCCAGCAGACGGGCGCCGCCTGAAGAATCACCCGGCCGGGCCCGAAGTCCGCGTAGGGGACATCGGCGAAGCGGTGCACGATCGCTCGATGTGCGGTCACCGAGCCCTTGGGCTCGCCCGTGCTTCCCGAAGTGAAGAAGACGGTGCAGGGCGCGGTACCTGCGACCTCGGGCAGGGAGTCCGTGTCTGTGCCGGACGAGGAGAAGTCCGGTGCCAGCCGGCTCCGGCCCGCGGCCGGCAGCAGCGGGAAGAGGGACTCCTCTCCCGGCCCGGTCAGCAGATGGGCCCCGGCGGTGTCGATGATGTGCTGCACCCGTGCAGGTGGCCAGTTCCAGTCCACGGCGATGTAGGCGGCTCCCGTCTGCATGATGCCGAGGAGGGTCGCGACCAAGGCGGGATCGCGTCGCATGCGGACGACGACGTACTGCTCCGGGCCCACGCCGGCGGCCCGCAGACGCGAGGCGAGCCCGCACGCCCGGTGGTGCAGCTCGGCGTAGGTCAGTTGCTCCCCTTCCGTGGAGCGGACGGCCGGGGCGTCCGGGCGCAGGACCGCCTGCCGCGCGAACATCCCGTGCACCGTACCGGTGTGCGGACCGGGGGAGGTGCGGTCCGGTGGGCCGGCCGCTACCGAAGAGAGTCTTGAGGACGAAGGCACTCGATCTCCTTGCTGCTCCGGATCAGGAGGAGGACAGGAAAGGGGGACCGAAGCGGGGCAGCGAATCCAACAGGGCGTCGGCGAGTTCCCCGGGGCCCGAGCTGAGGTAGTCGTGGTCCCGTTCGAGCACGACGTGGTGGAAACCGTTCCGGGTGCGGGAGCCCCACGCAGCCGCCGCCGAAGGGGGGAAACGGTCGTCCTGACGGCCGTGCACCACGAGGACCGGCACATCGAGCACGTGGTCCGACGGCCGGTAGGCCTCGTACAGCTGGAGGTCGGCCCGGAGGGTGGGCCTCAGCATCTCCCACAACGGAGGGGTGGCGAGGACTTCCGGGGGAACCAGGTGGTGCTGCTCGACGTAGGCATGGAACTCGTCGGGGGACATGGTGTGGGTCCGCACCGGCGCGAAGCGCTCGGGCGCCACCTGGGCGGAGACCACGAGCCCGCCCAGCCCCTGGTGACCGGTGAGCCGGGCCGCTGTCTCATAGGCCAGCAGGGCCCCTGAACAGTGCCCCAGAACCAGGAAGCTCTCCTCCCCGGAATGGGCCGAGATCTCTTCGGCCAACGTGTCCGCGAGCGAGTGCAGGGAACCGGGAAGGGGATCGGCCAGACGGGATTCACGGAAGGGAAGGCGCACCGCGACGGTGGCGAGGCGGGGCTCCAGGGCACGCCGCAGGGCGGTGACCGGAGCGGCACCGCCGCCCGCCTGTGGAATGACGTAGAGCCGTGCCCCCTTCGGTGTGCCGCTGTTGAACCAGGCGCTGCCCGAGGCGCCGGTAGCGTTCACTGCGATTCCCCCTGGCTTTCCGGTTCCCGGGTCGACCGAACCGCGGGAGTGCGTCCAACATCACCGTTCCGTCAGACTACGAGCTGCCGGCCCGGGCGAGACACACCTGTTCAACTGGACGACACGGGCACTTGAACGGCACCGGACGCACTGGCCCGGCCGGGCGCGGGACGGTCGTGTCCGGTCCGTCGCCGGCCGCACGGCGGATGACCGGCCGTCGCCATGGGGGTGCGGAGAGCGCACCGGTCCCCACCGGAAGGGCATGAGCTGAACGACCGCCCGATCGAACAGTGTTCAAGTCGTGGCGCGCGTTCGTTGGCACCATGGGCGGAGTGCGTGACCTTGGAGCTCTGTTGCCGAGCCGAAGTGGGGCAAGAGGATGCGGGGTATGACGTGAGCATCGAGAATCGAGTACTCCGCACCTGGAAAGAGGTTCTGAGGAACGAGGGGATCTCCCCGGATTCCAACTTCTTCGAAGTGGGCGGGGATTCCGTTGCCGCGTTGCGCGTGGTGAACAGGCTGGCGGAAGACGGCCTGACGATCTCACTGCTCGACTTCTATCTCGGGGCGACGCCTGCCGGACAGGCCGGGCGGGTAGAGGAAGAGACGACACCGGACAGCTCAACCGCCCTCGGCCGGAGCCCTGTCGGGCCCGAAGGCCGGGTCCCTGCACGGCTGGGGCTCACTCCGTTGCAATCGGTCATGGCTGTGGAGGCACTGCGCCGGCCGGACAGTGAGGCGTACTGGCTGGTTCTTGCCTATGCACTGCCCGAGTGGGCAGGACCGGAGGAGGCACGGGCCGCTTGGCAGGAGACCGTGCGGGCCAACCCCGCGCTGCGGACGCGCATTTACCTCGACGGCTCGGGGCCCTTCCAGGTGATCGAGCCGGAGGGGCCGGCCTTGCGGGAGGTGCCCCCCGGGGAGCCCGGCCGAGGGGCCGACTTCGCCCTGTGGTGCCGCGCACGTTCGGCGGAACTGCGGGGCCGGTTCCTCCAGGAACCCCTGCGCGCCCACTACGTGCCGGGAGTCCCGGGAGACGCGCACACCGGTGACCCGGCACTGGTGGTGATCAGTCACCACGCCCTCATGGACGGCTGGTCCATGGAGCAGTGCATGGGAGATTTCCACCGTCGCCTCGCCGCCCCCGGCGAACCGCTGACGGAGCGGGCCTCCGGAGCGGGCTACTTGTCCTGGCTGGAGACGGCCGGCGTGCTGGAGAAGTGCAGGAAGTTCTGGGCGGAGCAGATGCGTGGTGCGGAACCCGCTCCCGAACTGCCGTTCACGAAGCGGCGGGAAAGCCCGGGCGCCGACGATCACCCCGATCCCCGGAGCTGCGAGAAGGAGCTCTCCCGCGATGCCGCACGGGGACTGTCACGGTTCGCGAGACGCAACGGACTCACCAGGGCCGCGGTCTTCACCACGCTGTGGATGCACATCCTGCGCCAGTACCAGGAACATCCCGACGTGAGCATCGGGCTCACCGTCAACAACCGCCCGGCAGCCGCGCTGCCCGGCATCGGCGAAGCCAGTGGTTTCCTGCTCAACACACTGCCCCTGCGTCTCGAACTGTCCGACGACTTCGCCGCGGACTGCGCGCGCGTGCAGGAGAGGACCGTCACCGTCACCGAGCATGCCCACCTGCCGTACTCCGAGGTGGTCGAGGCGACAGGGCTGCCGGGCATGACCCGGCTGTTCACCTCCACACTGGTTTTCCAGAACTTCCGCCGTGCCGCCGGGGCCGCCGCGGCCCCGATGAGGCCGGTGCTCGCACTGGGCTCCAGCGCCGACGAGCTGAGCCTGACAGTGGACCTGGAAGCGGACGGCGTGAAGATCGAACTCGCCTGGGACGCAGAACTCTACGGGCGGACGGCTGTCGAAGCACTGGTCCGTGACCTCGAACACTGGCTGGCCCGTCTCGAAGAGGTCGACCCGACGGCCGGGCTGGTCACCCCGCTCGACCTGTCGCACGGCCTCTCCGGTACGGCTGCCCCTCCCCGGCCCTGGTGCCCGGGCCGGCTGCTGGAAGCAGCGGAGCCGGACCGCATCGCCGTGGCACACGGGACGGGCACGCTCACCTACGCCGAGCTGCGCCGACGCGCCGCCGCCCTGGCGGACCGGCTCGTCACCGAACACGGCGTGGGCCCCGGCGACGCGGTCGCCCTGGTCGGCGGACGCGGCATCGGCGCGGTCGTGGCCATGTGCGCCGTCTGGTCGCTGGGGGCCGCCTGGTGCCCGGTGGATCCGTCGTGGCCCGCCGAGCGACGAGAACGAGTGCTGCGCAGTCTGCGTCCCCGAGCCGTCGTCGCACTCGCGGACACGGACGGACCGACGGCCCCCGGGCGGGCGCCGGACCCCGAGCACGTACGGCGGCTCACGGCCCACACCATGCCGCCCGACGCGGTCGCTTACTACGTGCCCACCTCCGGCAGTACGGGAACGCCCAGACTCGCCGTGCTCTCCGCAGGAGGACTCCAGCCCGTCATCGACGCATGGCTGACCCGTTACGGTCTGGCCGGTACCGGGCAGCGGATCCTCCAGTTCGGCAGCTGGACCTCGGACGTCTTCCTCGGCGATGTGCTCAAGACGCTGGCCACCGGGGGAACGCTGGTGATCTGCCCGGACGAGGCACGTGTGGACCTGGAGCAGGTGGAGGAACTGGTACGCCGGTGGCGGATCACCCTCCTGGAGTCCACCCCCGTCGTGGTGGCCGCCCTGGTGCGACGGCTGGCCCGGTCACGCACACCCCCCGCCGAACTCACCACACTCATCGTGGGAGCCGACACCTTCCGCGTGCACGAGGCGGAGGAAACGGTCGCGCTGCTGTGGGAGGGCGCCACGCTGTACAACGGATACGGACTCTCGGAAGGCACCGTCGAATCCCTCGTCCAGGAGTGCCGTCCCGGACTGGACTCGCGCTCGGGGCTCTGCCCGATCGGCCGGCCGCTGCCCGGCACCGGCATCGCCGTCCTCGATGCGCGGGGACGCCCACTGCCCTACGGCGCGGTGGGCGAACTGGTCATCACCGGCGCGCAGGTAGGACTGGGCTACCTCACCGAGGAGGGCCTTTGTGCGGCCGACCGGTTCACAACGGCCCAGGGGGTGCGCAGTTTCCGCACCGGAGACCTCGTGCGCTTCGGGGACGGGGGCCGGCTGGAGTTCCACGGCCGTCGGGACGGTTTGACGAAGATACGTGGACACCGGGTCGAACTCGGTGAGGTCGAGGACTGTCTGCTCCGGCTTCCGGGCGTCGAGGAGGCATTCGCGTTCCTGGCCGACCGGGCACTGCAGCCCGAACTCGTGGCGTTCGTGGGCGGGAGCGGGATCGATGAACGGACCGTGCGGGAAAGGCTCCTGCGGATGCTGCCGGAGTACGCCGTACCCGGCCGGATCGTCGTCGAGCATGCCCTGCCGCGCGGGGACGGCGGAAAGCTGGACCGTGTCCTGATGCGCGGCCGGGCGATCGGGAGCGGACCGGTGCGGGCCGACACACCGGTCCGTGCCGGGGACGACCTGGCCGCCCGGCTGACCGACCTGTGGAGCGAGGTGCTGGAGCGTCCGGTCAGCCCCGACCGCAGCTTCTTCGACCAGGGCGGGAACTCGATCCTCGCCATGACCCTGCACGCACGCATGGGTGAGTTGCTTCCGGAACACGAGTTCCCGATCGCGCAGCTCTTCGCGCACCCGACGATCACGGCCTTCTGCGAGTCGCTGCGTGCATCGCGCCCGCCGTCGGAAGGACCTGCGGACCGGAGCTCGCCGACCGGTGAACTCGAGGTGCTGAAGGCTTTGGAGCGGGGTGAGTTGGACATACGGGCGGCGATGCGGCTGCTTCGTGAGAACCTGGGGGACCGACCGTGAGCGGACCCCTCGGCACGGTGGCGATGGCCCGGACCGCCCCTGCCCGTCCGCGGGACACGGCGTCCGGGGCCACCCGGCGGGATCCGTTCGCCGCACCGGTCGGCCACAGGTGAAATCCGACGACGCATGACACCCACAGGGGAGGAACCCGTTGCTTGCCCAACTCCGTTCAAGGTTTGGGGCTTATCGCCTTTATCTCCTCATGGAGTTCGGGATCGGCGTCTGCCTGGGCACGGTCTACGCGACCATCTTCGTCTACCGGGTCGAAGACGCCCATCTCAGCCCGCTCGACCTGGTGCTCCTCGGCACCGTGCTGGAGACCGCGTACTTCATTCTCCAACTGCCCACGGGGGTACTGGCGGACGCGGTGAGCCGCCGGCTCAGCATCGTCATCGGCTGTGCCGTGCTGGGCGGTTCGTTCGTCATGGAGGGGATGCTGCCCTTCTTCATGGGGATCGCCGCCGCACAGGTGGTGGGTGCGTTGGGCTTCGCACTCGTCACCGGGGCGCAGGAAGCCTGGATCGCGGACGAAGTGGGCGAGGAAGGCCTGACCCGTGTCTTCCTGCGGGGTTCGCAGGCGGGGTTGGTCGGCACACTGCTGGGCACCGTGGTGAGTGCCGGCATCGCCACCATCGGCCATGAACTGCCGCTGATCTACGCGGGGGTGGCGCTCGTCCTCATCGCCGTGCTGCTCTTCCTGACCATGCCGGAGAAGCCCCAGGAGCGCCGGGCCGGTTCCGGTGACGGTGACAAGGCCGCGGCCTCGTCGCGGAGACTGGTGCGGGACGCCACGGACAGCATCCGCGCCGTGTTCGCCCTCATTCGCTCCGGACGCGGGGTGCTGATCGTCCTCGTCGTGGTGATGCTGATCGGCATGTGGCACGAGAGCCTGGACCGGCTCTGGGGCGCGCACTTCCTGGAGAGCTACCCCTTCCCGGACTTCATCGGGCTCAACTCCGTGGCGTGGTTCAGCGTGATGTCCTTCGGCGCGACACTCCTCGGGCTCGGCGCCACCCAGGTGGTGACCAAGTTCGTCGGCGAGACCACGGAATCCCGCAGCACCCTCCGGATGCTCGGCTTCCTCGTCGTGCTGCTGATGGGCACCACCTTCGCCTTCGCGTTCGCGGGCGAGTTCTTCCTCGCGCTCGCCGCGTACTGGGCGGCCACCGCCCTCCGGCCCGCGTACGCTCCACTGCTCAACGCCTGGCTGGTCGAACGGACCGAAGCACGGGCAAGGGCGACCATGCTCTCGGCCAAGGACCTGTTCGACTCGACGGGCCAGTTCACCGGCGGTCCGGCCATCGGATACGTCGGCTCCGCCGTCTCGCTGCGCGCGGCCCTCGCGACGGCCGCGGCCGTACTCGCGCCCGCTGCGGCGCTATTGGCGTACGCCATGTCCCGCCGCGCCGCGGAGCCCACCCCGGTCGATTCCGCACCGGGCGACAGCACGGTCCCGGGGCCGGGCCCCGCACCGGATGACAAGACAGCCTCGGAGGTGGAGCAGTGACCATGGGGAGCGACTCCCGGCTCGCCGAACAGATCGTGTCGTTGGTGGCATCGGGGCGCTTGGGGGCGGAGGACGCCGCGCCGTTGCTACGAGCCGCCCACCGGGCCGGTGCGGCCACCCCCGTCGCGTTGACGGCGATGGCCTGCCGCCTGCCGGGCGCCCGCACACCGGATGAGCTCTGGCGGCAGCTGAAGGCCCGGTACGACGCGGTACGCCCCTTTCCGGCCCGGCGCTTCGACCTGGTGGGCGGCATCGACGCGAACGTCGCCCGCGAGTACGCGGCCGCGCGATCCGCCCCGCAGGACGACCCCCGTTCGTGGGGGTCGTGGCTGGAGGACATCGAGCAGTTCGACCCCGGGGCCTTCGGACTCGGAGCCTTCGAAGCCGAATTCCTCGGGCCCGCCGAGCGGCTGTTCCTCCAGGTGGCGCACGAGGCACTGGAGGCGGCCGGGACACCCGTCGGCGCATTGCGCGGCTCCCGCACCGGCGTGTTCGTCGGCTACACACCGGAGCCCCCGATGGAGTACCTGCGGCTGTACGATGCCCCCGACGAGCGTTCCTTCATCAGCAACATCCCGGCCAACCTCGCCTACCACCTGGCGTACCTGGACGACTTCCGCGGGCCCGTGCTGACCGTCAACACCACCTGCTCGTCGTCGCTCAGCGCCCTGCACCTGGCCAAGAGGGCCCTGGAACGCGGCGAGTGCGATCGCGCGGTCGTCGCCGGGGTGAGCCTGAAGCTCTTTCCCTACTGGACCGACGCGCCCGATTACGTCATACAGAGCCCGCGCAACCGTTGTGCCGCCTTCGACGCCTCGGCGGACGGCATCGTCTACGGCGAGGGCGTCGTCGCGGTGGTGCTGAGACGTCTCGACGACGCGGTCGACGACCGCGACCCCGTCCGCGGCGTTGTCACCGGTGCCGCCATGAACAGCGACGGGGCGTCCAACGGCATGCAGGCGCCCAACCCCGAGGCCCAGGCCGCGGTCATCCGCAGCGCCCTGCGTGAGGCGGGGGCGAGGGCCGACCAGATCGGATACGTGGAGGCACACGGCACCGGCACCAAACTGGGCGATGTGGTCGAGGTCGACGCGCTGACCCGTGCGTTCCGGGAGGACACGCAGGGCGTGGGTTTCTGCCGTCTCGGCTCCATCAAGTCCAACCTCGGCCATCTCGGTGACGCGGCCGGCCTCGCGGGGCTGATGCAGGCGGTCCTGTGCCTCGAGCACGGTGAGTTCCCGGGGCTGGCCCGGCTCGAAGAACCCAACCCCGTGATCGGGTTCGACCGGACACCCTTCGTCGTGAGCGCGCACGGCGCGCGCTGGCCCGGGCCCGCCGACGGCGGGCCCCGCCGCGCCGGGGTCAGCTCTTTCGGTATCAGCGGCACCAATGTGCACGTCGTCCTGGAGGAGGCACCCGCCCGCGCGGCCCCGCGCCCGGAGGACGAGGACCGGGGCGCACTGCCGGTGCTGCTGTCGGCCGGATCGCGTCGGGCGGTGTGGGAGCTCGCCGACGCTGTCGCGGCCTGGCTCGAATCCCGGCCCGGCGCGGACCTCGCGGACATCGCCCACACCCTGGGCGCACGTCGTGCCCACGGCACCGCACGCATCGGTGTCATCGCGAAGTCCACCCAGGAACTGGCCGATAAACTGGGGCAGTTGCTTCAGGTGCGTGCTTTCGAACGAGTGCCTGACGCCCTCCTCGAACAAGGCGTCTTCATCGCCGACGACGAGCGGGCCAGGGAAGCCGGACTGGCGGGCCTGGAACGCTTCGGGCCGACGGTCGGCGAAGAGGTCCGGGACCTGGTCGCCTCCTTCATCGCCGGGGACGACGAACCCGCACCGATCCAGTGCATTCCACGGGCGCAGACCCTGACGATGCCCACCACCCCGTACACCGACCAGAGGATCTGGCCGGGCGGAGAGGGAAACGTTCGGCGGGATGTCGACGATCTCTTCTTCGACATCGACTGGGTCGAGCAGCCGCACGTGGAGACCGACGAGGAATCCCTCGGCACCGGCTCGACCTGGGTCCTGTTCGCCCGCCCCGGCCAGCGGGCCCTGTTCCTCCTGGCGGAGAGAATGCGAGCGCTGGGGCTGCGGCCCGAACTCGTCCGTGTCGGCGGCCGTCCGGACGAGGAGCCGCAGGCCGACCGCACGATCCCGGAACTCACGCCCGAGGCCCTGGACGCGCTGTGGGACGGACTCGGCGCCGAACGTCTCGGAGCGCTCGGCGGGATCGTGCACGCCGTGACCTGTGCGCCGGTGGATGACGCCATGAAGAGTCCGGAAGGGCTCGACCGGGCCCAGAACGAGGGCGTGCACTCCCTCTTCCACCTGGCGCAGAGCCTCATCCGGCGAAAGGTGCCCGGCCCGCTCAGGCTCGCGGTGGTCAGCAGCCGGACCGAGCGGGTGATCCCGGCGGAGGAAGCGGTCCCCGCCCGGGTGACGGCCTTCGGTTTCACCCGGGTCTTCTCGCAGGAATTCCCTGCGGTCACCGACATCGCCATCGATCACGACCTGACCGGCACACCGGACGAGGTCGCCCGGGACATCATCGGCGAACTCGCCGCCACGGCCGGAACCGCCCTTCCGCTCGTTGCCTATCGCGACGGCAGGCGTTACACCAAGGTGGTGGAGCGCCAGCGGGACGAGAAGGGCCGGGAGATCCCCGTCCGGCCCGGTGGCACGTACGTTCTCGCCGGGGGCACCGGTTACCTGGGGATGCAGATCGGCCACTACCTCAGCGAGCGAGGGGCCGGCACGATCGTGCTGCTGTCCAGGAACGGGGTGCCGGGGGACCGGGCCGGGGACGGCGGAACCGAAAGCGCTCCGAAGCGTACCTATCAGCAGGAATGGATCGCCCGGATGGAGGCCGGTGGCGCCCGTGTGGTGTCACTCCTGTGTGATCTCACGGACCCCGGGGCGGTGCGGTCCGTGTTCCACCGCATCCGCGAGGAGCACGGACCGGTGCACGGGGCGTTCATGCTCACCAAGGAGCTCTTCCACCTGTGGATCGAGGACCTGGACCTCGGCCGATTCCGGGCCGGGATCGACAACCGGGTACGTGGGGCATGGCTGTTGCAGCAGGAGTTGCGGCTCGACGCCCCCGACTTCCTGGTGTTGGTCTCCTCCATCTCCTCCCTGTCCGGCACGAAGGGCGCCGGGGAGTGCTGCGCCGTCAACCAGTACCTGGACGCGGTGGGGCCGTGGTTCTCCGACGAGGGTGTCCCCACTCACACGCTCAACCTCACACTCGTGCTGGACGAGAGCGGTGAGTTCGACAGCAGGAGCCCGATTCCCCCCATCGACTTCACCGAGTTCCGCGGGGCGCTGGACCGCTTCTTCCGGAACGGGCACCAACTGGACATGGTCGCCCGTCTCGACCTGGCGGAGGTCGGCTACCTTCAGCCGGTACTGCGCATTCCGTTCGGACCCGGCGTCCGGGAGGAGGCACGGGCCGCGTTCCGCCGGAGCAGGGGCATGCCGGCATCGCCCGACGGCGGAGAGCCGGTCGGAGGGGCGGGCCCGGACGCCGGGCGGATCCGCCAGGGGCTCGACACGGTGTGGCGAAAGACCCTGGGAACGGCGGCCCCGGACGAGACGGCCGGCTTCTTCGCCTCGGGCGGTACGTCCCTGAGCGCACTGCGGTTCGTCCATTTGATCCACCAGGAACTCCCAGGCCTCGAATTCGACGTCGCGGAACTCTACGGAAACCCCACCCTGGGCGCCCAACTCGACTATCTGACAGCCCAATTGGAAACACCCTCCCCGGGCGGAGCACCGGAACCGGACTCGATGGACGCGATCCTGGAAGCGGTGGAGAACGGAACTCTCGCCCCGGATGCCGCCGCCCGGCTGCTGGACGGAAGGAAGACCGGATCGTGACCGCAGAATCCGCTCCGCGCACGGCGCTGGTGTTCCCCGGCCAGGGCTCCCAGCTCCCAGGGATGGGCCAGGAACTCGCCCAGGTGTTTCCGGCGGCACGGGAGGTGTACGAGCGGGCTTCCGGAATCCTGGGCTACGACCTGCTGGCCGCGTCACGCGACGACCACGGCGAGCTGTCCGACACCACTGTCGTCCAGCCCGCGATCCTGGTCCACAGCGTCGCCTCCTGGCATGTGCTTCGGGACGAGTCGCAGGGCTTCGGGGAAGTCGTGGCCCTGGCCGGGCACAGCCTCGGCGAGATCTCCGCGTTGGTGTGTGCGCAGGCGCTGGACCTGGAACGGGCCGTCACCCTCGTGCAACGACGGGCACGGCTCATGGCCGAATCCCCGAGCGGTGGCATGCGGGTGGTGTTCGGGCTCGGGCCGGACGAGGTGGGACGCGCCTGTGCGCGGGTTTCCCGCCCCGGCCATGTGGTGGCCACGGCGAACGTGAACTCCGACGAGCAGACCGTGATCAGCGGCCATCGACCGGCTCTGGAGGCCGTGTCGGCACGGTTGCAGGACATGGGCGGCGTCGTGCGCGGGCTGCCGGTGAGTGTCGCACCCCACAGCCCGCTCATGGAGGCGGTCGCCGCCCCCTACGCCGAGGCCGTCCGGGCGGCGGAGCCCGGCGACTGCGTCGTTCCCGTCGTCTCCTCGACCGACGGAGTGTCCTACCGCGGCGGCTCCGAGGCGGCCGAGCGGCTGGTGCGGCAACTGACCGAATGCGTCTCCTGGCCCGCGGCCGTCCGGGGGCTGCTCGGACACGGTGCCCGGATCGTCGTGGAGCTGGGGCCCAAGACCGTGCTCCGCGACCTCACCCGGACGATGGCGCCCGGGCTCACGGTGCTGTCCTGCGGCGATCCGGGAACCGTCACCGCGGCGAGCCGATTCCTCGCCTCCGCACGACGGCGCCCGGCGAACGTCCCGGTGAACAGGGGGACCGCGGAGAACTTTCTCACCGGCTGTCTTCGCCTGGCCATCGGCACCCCGTTCCCGCACCTGGCCACGGAGGAGGAGTTCGAGAACGGCGTCCGCGAACCCTACGAGGAGCTGCGCAGGACACTCGCCATGGTGCGGGCGCGAGCCGCCGGAGCCGCGGACGGAGCCGGGACCGACGTCCTGACCGGGGCCGCACGGCGTGTCATGGCGCTGCTGGAGGCCAAGGGCATCGAGGAGGAACTGCGCCGCGAACTGGTCGGCGACCTGGCCGTGGCTGCCGGAGTCGGGGACGAGGTCATGGCATGCCTGGTCTAGGGGACGGGGAAGTCGTCCACTACGGCGAGCTCGGCTGCTGGGTGGTGGCCGATCCGGATGCCGTACGAGCGGCGCTCTGCGAGCGGAGGCTGTCCTCGGCGAGTCTCGCCCGCTGTCTCGACCTCTACATGAGCGAGGCGGCGAGGGCGCGGAACGGTTCTCTGGAGGAGATCCTGACGCGCTGGCTCGTCCAGCTCGACGGCACGGACCATGCCGAGCTGCGCAAACAGATCGGCCCCGCGCTGTCCCCGGCCCGAGTGCGCGCACTGGAGCCGGAGGTGGAACGAATCGTCGACGACGCACTCGACCAGCTGGAGGCCGCGGAGGAGCGGGACGCCGTGGCGCTCGTCTCCGACGTCGTTCCGGCACGGGTGATGGGGCGGTTGCTGACGCTGCCCGAGGTCGATGTGGCGATGCTCTACCGCTGGACGCGAGCCATCTCCGCCTTTCTCGACGGCGTCTACCGCCAGGACGCCGCCGAGGAAGCCCGACGGGCCCTGGGCGAGATGTGTGACCGGCTCGCCGCCGCGGGGGCCGACCGGGAGCGACCGGGCGGCATCTGGGACCACCTGGGCGACGAGAAGTACCGACTGGCGACCGCGTCGATGATGCTCTTCGGCGGACTGGAGACGACGGCGTCGCTGCTCGGCAGCGTGCTGCATCATGTGGTCACGGTTCCCGGGGCGGCCGCCTCCGTCCGGGCCGAGGGCGACTCGGCGGCACACGCCATCACCGAGCAGGTCCTGCGCACGCACCCTCCCCTCAGCCATGTGGCGCGCGTCGCTGACAGCGATCTGGAGATCCAGGGGGAGCGGGTGCCGGCGGGCGGTCTCGTCCTCCTGTCACTCAACGGCCGCGACGTCATCGGCGAGCCGCACGCCCCGGCGCTCGGCAGCCGGTACACGCATGCCTTCGGCCACGGGGCCCACTACTGCCTCGGGGCCGCGCTGGCCCGCACGGAGGCCGTCGTGCTCCTGAGACGCTTCTGCACCCGCTTCCCCCACGCCGCTTCGGAGGAGGCACGGCTCGCCCGGCACGAGAACTCGACGTACCTGCGCCTCGCCGGTCTGCGGCTCGTACTGGGGGCGGCTGGATGAGTGCGGAGGCCCAGGACCGTTCCGTCGTCCCCGGCGGGCGCGCGGATGCACCGGCACCTCGCCGCGTCGCCGGGGCATCCGGACACCCCCGGACGCGGACGTCCCTTCGTCCGGTGACGTACCACGTCCGAAGCCGGGCACGGGACTGCCGGGCACGACGGGACGGCCCTCGGTTCGCGCGGGCGGCCCCGCCATCGGTACGGGTGGTGCGGCCGGGCGAGCGCGGCACCGCACCACCGAATGACGAGGTCATGACATTTGTAATTCCTGGGCGTTGTCCTCCCGGCGGAGTTCCTCGGCGAGCTGTCGCCATGCCTCGGCGTATCCGTCCGCGAGGTGGGTGATCAACTCCCGGCAGTGGGCGGGTGCATGGGCGGTGAGCCAGCTCCGGTCCTCCGCGATCAGCCCGCACATCTCGAAGAGCCGGAGCATGCTGCGGCCCGATTCGCTGAAACGGAGCGACGGATCGCGATACAGGGAGTGGACGATCTTCTTCAACACGGCGGAGGACGGGGCGCTTCGGGTTTCGCCCGGGAGGCCGCCCTGCTGGGCCGCCCGGTTTCTCCGTTCGGCCGGGAGCCGGTCGAACTGTTGGGCCGGCTGCGACTGCGTCGTGCCGTTCTCCGCCATCAGGGGGCGGAGTTTGGGCGGGACGGGATCCTCGCCGCGCCTCATCCGGGACCGTACGTCGGCCACGGTCGCCGGAGCGATTCCCGCCCGTTTCGCTATCTGACGCAAGGAGGCATCCGGATTCATCCTGATGAGTTCGCTGGCCAGTTCGCGGCCGCGAGCGGCGTTGAGGGGCCGGATGCGCCCGTCGCGGCCGACCCGGAAGCAGGCCGAGTCTCCCCCTTCGGCCGTGTCCCGCCGGACCTGGGCCACCTTGGACCGCGACAGCCCCACCACCGCCGCGACCGCCCGGTCCGACCAGTGGGGGTGCGAAAGGAACGTGCGCTCGGCGGCCGCGGTCCGTTCCGCCAGGGAGAGCGGGCGGCCCTGGGCCACATTGAGGGCGACGGCGAGGAGAGCGGCGTCCTGCTCGCTTCCGTCGAAGAACCGAACCGCGATGACCCCATGACCCCTCACCCGGGCCGCACGGAGCCGGTGGGCGCCGTCGATCACGGACATGGTCGGTCGGTGCACGAGGATTGGCGGCAACTGCGCTTCGGCTTCAGCGAGTTGATACACGTATTCCGCATCCTCACCGCCGGAGCGCGGCGTGGAGGTGACGGACAACCGGTCGACGGCCACGAGCACCACGGGCGCTTCCCGAAGGCCCTTGTCCCGGAGCCTGATCAAGTATTCCGAACCATCGTTCCCGATTCCTTCGGGATCGACTTCCTTGCTCACGGTACCCTCACCCCTTGAATTACTTATGAGCATGGTCAATTCAATAGTGAGTCAATTTTTGAAACCGAGGAAGCGGAGCTTCCACTCCCGTGCAGGCGGTGTGTGTGAAAGGGAGCCAAGAGGCCGGAACCTTGTCGGGCCCTTGAGGAGTTGCCATGCGGCGCACGCCACGAAACGGGAGACGGAAGGGTGAAGAACCGGCCGCTGCTGTGCCCTTTGTCGCTTTCCCGGAACTTTCCTGCTGCCCGCCCCCGTTTCTTCCCGTTCTGTCCGGAAGTATGCACGCCGGGTCCGTCACCGTAATTTCTCACGAACTCCAGGGATCACGGAATGGCTTGACGCAACTGCTGTTCGCCGCACCCTACGGCAGGCATGGCGGTGGCCAAAAGGGGGCGGTCGCCCGAGAGGGGTTCGGCCCCGGCCCCGCCGATGCCTGCGTGGCGTCGCGGGAGCCCCTCGGTAAAGCTGTGACCAGGCATTGTGCAGGGCTCCGATCGACCGCGGGCCTGGGGTGCGGACCGCTCGTCGTGCGAGTGGGGGCGCCGGAACAGGGCCCGGAATCCAGTGGTCCGTAAGATAAATCCGACAGGAATGTTTCCTCAAGTCCGAGGGTGGATAACGGTGTTACGGAAGCGTGCACGATCATGGCGAGAAGCGGTGGGTGCATACGGCCGTTCGTGTCCGATCGCTGCTCCGCCGACCGAAATGTTCCGGACCGGACGGGCCGCCGCACCAGGCCTGGTCATGGGCCATATGGGCGACCCGAACGGCGTTATCGATAACGCGAGTTGCTTGCGGCTGCTGATGTCGGTGAGGTAGACGTTGAAGCATCCATCCGGGGGGCGACCGATGTCAGGGGCACTGCCGCCCGGACAGGACGAGGTGTCAGGGAGAATCTTCATGTTTCTCGCACGATGGAAAAGCGGCAGCGGAGTCGGGCAAAGCCTCTGAGGGGGCAACCCGCGCCGCGCACATGCATTCATTCCTATTCGATTCCCAGCTCATAGCCGTCCACTTCCGCCCAGAATTCCGTCACCCGGCCGTCTGATACGGGCCGGGGTGGTCGCACGCCTGTCACGGGCACGATGCGGTGGAGCGAACCGACCGTTCAAGAAGGCGCCCAGAGGGACAAGGAGCTATCTCGGTGAGTTCGAACCTGCGGGTCGAAATGCGCAACGGGTACCTCACGGCCGGCTCCGCGCGCGAGCCGGGACTTCGTGTGTTCTTCTTCGCGCACGCCGGGGGCTCGGGCATCTCGTTGCTGCCGCTCGCGTCGGAGCTCCCCGACGGGGCCGAGTCGGTACTGATCGACCTGCCGGGGCGGGGAGCCCGCGACGGCGATGCGCCGTTCGCCACCTTCGACGAGGCACGCCGTGCGGTCGCCCGGCAGGTGGAACCGCTGCTGGACCGCCCCACGATCTTCTTCGGGCACAGCCTCGGCGGCCTGCTGTGCGACTCCGTGCTCCGGAGCCTGCCGCGGGGCCGGCGCGACCACGTGAGGAAAGTGATCGTGTCCAGCGCCCCCTCGCCCCGCAGGGCCGCTGCGGCGGCTGCCGCCCTTCCCGCACCGCCGCTGCGACGATCCCGGGAGACTCTGTTGTCACACCTGACCGGTTACGGCGGAACCCCGGCGGCGGTCCTCGACGATCCGGAACTGCTCGCGGGCGTGATCAGGACGTTCGGCGACGACATGCTGCTCATGGACTCCTACCGTCTGGAGGCGACGCTTCCTGTTCCCGAGGCGGACTACGAACTCTGGAACGGGCGGGAGGACACTTCCGCCGAGCCGGACGAGCCGGAGGAGTGGGCCGAGGCGCTCGCGCACCCCGTGCGCGAACGGGTGTTCCCGGGCGGGCACTTCTATCTGACCGAAAGGACCGAGGCCCGCGCCACCCTGCGGCACATCGCGGAGACCCGACTGCGTGGCGAACCCTCCCCGTCGCACCAGGAGGCACTGACATGACCGATCTCATGACCTCCGTCATGGGGCTCCTCGCCCGGGGGCACATCGATCGCCGGACCGCGCAGGAACTCCTGGACGCGGTCGGGTCCGCCGGCGCGGAGAAACAACCGGAACCCCGGCCCTCCGGTGATGTCGCGGTCATCGGTGTGGCCGCCCAGTTGCCCGGCGCCGCGACCTACGAACGGTTCTGGGACGTCCTGGTAGCGGGTGAGGACCGGGTGGAGCCCGCCCCCGCCCGGCGCCGCGAGCTGTGCGAGCCGGTGCTCACCGGCACGGACACGGAACCCTCCTTCCTCCACGCCGCATGGCTGGACGACATCGACCGGTTCGACGCGGAGCTCTTCGGCGTCACCCCGGCCGACGCCCGCCTCATGGACCCGCAGCAGCGCCGTTTTCTCCAGGTCGCCTACCACTGCCTGGAGGACGCGGGACGGGCCGGACGCATCCGCGGAACCCGTACGGGGGTGTATGTCTCCGCCGCCCTGGGCGACTACTCCAGCGACCTGATGGAGATCACGCCGTCGGCGGTGCCGGGCATCCTCCCCTCGTTCGCCGCGTCGCGGCTGTCCTTCCTGTTCGACCTGCGGGGCCCGGCGTTCGTCTCCAGCGCGACCTGCGCCTCGTCCCTCCTCGTGCTGCACGAAGCCTGCCTCGGCCTGCGCAACGGCGACTGCGACACGGCACTGGTCGGTGGCGTCAACATCTTCTCGCTGCCGCTCGCGTCGGAGGGCCGGCTCATGGACGCGGCCGGGATCACGTCCGACGACCACCGCTGTCGCCCGTTCGACCACCATGGAACGGGCATCGGCCGCGGCGAAGGCGCCGTGGCCGTTCTGCTGAAACCACTGGAACACGCCGTGCGGGACGGGGACCGGGTCCGGGCGGTCATCCGAGGCTCGGCCGTCAACAACGACGGTGCGTCGGCGATGATGACCGCGCCGAACCCGAAGGCGCACACGGAACTGCTCCTGGACGCGTGGCGGCGTGCGGGCGTGAGCCCCGAAGCCCTGTCGTACCTGGAGACGCACGGTACGGGCACCGCCCTGGGCGACCCGATCGAGATCCGTGGCATCACGGACGCGGTGCGACGTCACACCGGGCGACGTCAGTTCATCGCCATCGGGTCGGTCAAGGGCAACATCGGACATCTGGTCGACGGCGTTGCCGGACTCTCCGCCCTGGTGAAGACCATGCTGGTACTGGAGCACGGATCCGTTCCCCCGACAGTCAACCTCCAGGAACCCAACGGGCACATCGACTTCCTCGACTCACCCGTCTTCGTGCCGACCACGCGGTGGAACCTGCGTACCGGTGCCCGGTCCCGGGAACCGTTGCGCGCCGGAGTGAGCTGCTTCGGGTTCAACGGCACCAACGTCCATGTGGTGCTGGAGGAAGCGCCGCGCCAGGAGACCGAATCCGTCGCGGAGACGCCGGGCCGCGACTCCGGTGTGCTGGTGTATCCCGTCTCGGCGCGTACGCGGGCTTCCCTGCGCGCGCTGATGGCCGCCCACGGCGGTCACACCGGTGCCGGCCACTCCCGCGACCTCGCCTTCAGCCTGTGGAACGGACGTGAGCACCACCGACACCGTGTCGCGATCCTCGCCCGCGACCGCGCGGAGTTCGCCCGCACCTGCCGGACCCTGGCCGGTACGGACAACCGTGCGTGGGCGGAGCTGCCCGGTGTCCGGGTCGCAGAAGGGCCGTGCGGCGACCCCGACTCCCCGGAAGAGGCCCTGGCGTACGCGTACGTGACCGGCAAGGAGGTGCGATGGCACGACCTGTTCGAAACCGGCCCGCCCCCCGTTCTCGTCGGCCTCCCGCTGTACCCGTTCGACGAGGACTCGTTCTGGTTCGGCGCCCCCGTCGGCCGGCCGCTTCCGTCCGGCCCCGCGGACGACACCCTGACCGCGCTGCTGGCGGTGGTGGGCCGGGCCCTGGGATACGAGGACGTGACCGCGGCCGACTCCTTCATCGGCTTGGGCGGCACCTCGCTGTCGGCCATGCAGATCCAGACCGAGCTGTTGCGCGAACACGCTTGGAAGGTCGACGTGGCCGACCTCCTCGGGGCGGAGGACTTCACGGAACTCGCCGCCGTTGTCGACGCCGCGGCCGCCCCCGCGACGGGGGCCACCGAAGCACCGACGGCCCCGCAAGCGACCGGTGGGACACCCGGTCCGACGGCCACCACATGATCGTTTCGTACTCGCTCGGGCGCCGGATGCCCGGCTCTGCCGGACGGCAGGAGCAACGATGTCCGCCCGCGACTCTGAGGACCTACGCATGCGAAAACCCGAACCTGCGGCGGAGCGCGTCCATCCGCTGACCCGTGCCCAGGAGCGCCTGTTCTTCCTGCACCAGTTGGACACGGACGCGGGCATGTACCTCTTCCCCGTGCACCTGAATCTCCGGGGGCCACTCGATGTCACGGCGCTCCGGGGCTCGTTGGCCGATGTGGTGAACCGGCACGACATCCTCCGCTCGACCATCGAGGTCCGTGGACAGCGACCCGTCCAGATCGTCGGGGACACGGGCTTCGAGCTGCGATGGCTCGACCTCGGCGACTGCCCGGAGCCCGAGCGTTCGCGTCGGGAGCGCGAGGCCGTCGAGCGGGAGACGAACGCCCCGTTCGACTTCGGGACCGGCCTCGCCCGCGGTCTCCTGGTGCGCCGCGGCGACGAGGACCACCTGCTGCTACTGGGTTTCCACCACATCATCTTCGACGGGTGGTCGTGCGGGGTACTGCTGGGGGAACTCGACCGGGGATACCGCCGGCACCGGGGCGAACCGGTCGATCCCGTCGAGCCGCTCGCCGTGCAGTACGGCGAGTATGCCGAGATCGAGGCGCGAAGGGAGCCCACCGCGGCCTCGGGGGCGCAGGAGGAGTTCTGGAAACGGACCCTGACGCCGGTGCCCCCGAACCTCCGGCTTCCCACCGACCGGCCACGGCCGACGGCCCTCAGCGGCAAGTGCAACCGCGTGTGGACCTATCTGGACGCCGAGTCGACCACCCGCCTCGGCCGGTGCTCGCGACAGCAGCGGGCAACCGTCTACATGTTGCTCCTGGCCGCCTACCAGGTCCTGCTGGGACGCCTGGGCGGACAGACCGACTTCTGTGTGGGAGGCGCCACGTCGGGCCGCCACGACCCGGTGACGCACCCCATGATCGGCACACTGGTGAACGAGTTGGTGTACCGGTCGGACTACGAGCCGGGCATCACCTTCGTCGAGTTGATCGCCCGGGTACGCCGACGCGCTCTGGACGTCTACCGGCACGACCGGCTGCCGTTCGAGCGGGTGGTCGAGGTGGCGACACCTGCCCGGAGCCTGTCCCACCACCCACTCTTCCAGCACGCGGTGACGCTGCAACCGCAGGGACCTGAGTTCGAGCCGGAAGGCATCGAGGTCCGCACCGTCGACTCGGGTGCCGAGGGCAGTGCCCTGGACATCGCCACGTCGTTCCACGAAGAGGGGGACCGCCTGGCCTGTGTCGTGGACTTCTCCGCCGACCTGTGGGAACAGTCGTGGGGCGAGGCGTTCGCCGCCGATCTGACGGCGATTCTCCGGGCGCTGGCCGATGACCCCGCACGACCGGTCGACGAGGTCGAGCTGAGCTGCGCCGTCCGGCAGGCTCCGGCCCGGCCCCGGCGCGCGGACACGGTGCAGGCGGCGCCTGCGGCCGTCGCGCCCCCGGAGGAGCTGGAGCAGGCCAAGACCGTACTGCTCGACATCTGGAAGGAGACGCTCGGAATCCCGTCGCTGGATGCGGACGAGAACTTCTTCGACATCGGCGGGGACTCCCTGGTAGGTCTGCGCGTGGTGGCCGCCGCGCGGCGGGCCGGCTACTCCATGCGGCCCCGGCACATGTTCGTGGCACAGACCGTGACCGACCTCGCGGCACTGCTGGTCGCGCAAACGCCCGGCGGACCCGGCCGGAGCGGCGCGGCACGGACGGATTTCACGGCTGCCCGCGTGATGGGCAGGGCCCCGCTGCTGCCCATCCAGTCATGGTTCCTGACAGGGCCCGCACCGGAAGCGGGGCACTACAACTACAGCAACCTGTTCGATGTCGCCCCCGACGTGGACGAGGCGCATCTGAGTACCGCGATCGACACGGCACTCGCCCACCACGACGCCTTCCGGCTGCGGTTCCACCGCTCGTCCACGGGCGAGTGGGCACAGTCCTACGACGCGGCACCACCGACTGGCGTCATGCGGGTCTTCGACTTCTCCAGGATGACACCGCAACGGTCGGAGTCGGCCTTCGACCGTGCGGTGAAGACCTGCCAGTCCTCGATCGGTCTGGTTGACGGGCCGCTGGTGTCCTGCGCGCTGTTCACCCTGCCCGGAGGACACCGAAAACTGCTGATCGCGGCCCACCACCTCATCATGGAACCGGCTTCCATGGGCATCGTCGCCGACGACATCTCCACCGCCTGCGAGCAGTTGGCCCGGCAACAGGAGATCGAGCTCCTTCCACAGCACTCGTCCTACCGGGACTGGGGCATGGCACTGGAGGAAGTCGCCGTCTCGGAAGAGACACGGTCCGACGCCGGTTACTGGCGGAAGGTCATGGAGTCGGCGTCGAGCCGAGTACGGGTCGACCGCCCCGACGGCAGGAACGACGTCGCCTCGCAGACGACCCTGGCCGACTCCCTGGACGAGGCCACCACGCGTTGTCTGCGCTTCGACGTCACCGCGGCGACCGGGGCGACACTCACCGAGATCGTGCTCGCCGGAGCCGCGGCCGGGCTGCGGCCGCTGACCGACGGGGAACCCCTGCTGGTCGACTTCGAGACCCACGGCCGCGAGGACATCGCCGAATCGATCGACCTGTCCCGGACGGTCGGCTGGTTCGCCGCGTTGTTCCCCGTGACGCTGCCGGCTCCGGATCCCGTGCCGAGACGGGGGCTGGAAGCGGTGGGTTCCGTTCTGCGAAGCGTGCCCGGGGGCGGACTGGGACACGGACTCCTCACGTTCATGACCCGGGAGCTGCCGTTGAGCCGCAATCGCGTGGGTGTGACATATCTCGGTGCGGTCACCTCCGGCGAGCGCCCGGGAACCGCCCTGAGGTTCGCGGGATTCCCCGAACACGACCGTGCTCCGCGCATGCCTCGCCCGCACGAGCTGGAGATCGGCGCGATGGTGACGGGCGAGGAGCTCCGGTACTCCATCACCTACAGCACCGACCGGTACCCCGAGAGCCGCATCAGAGAGCTTCTCGCGGCCATGCGCGGGTATTTCGAGCGGCTGGCCGCCGAAGGCCGCCCGGCATCGGAGATGGCGTGATGACCGCCGACGGGCCGGGCGACGGCCCGGAGTTCTGGGCCCGTCTCCTCGCCTCCCACCCCCAGGTGGCGTCGGCACGGGTGGTGCCGGGACCGGAGGTGCGGATCGAGGTGGTCCCGGAGATATCCGTGACCGAGACGGTGGAAGGGTGGTCGTATCTCTTCGAGGACCTCTACGACTCGGGGGCCGACCGGGGAGGCGACTGCGGCGCCCCGCAGCTCGTCGGCTGGGTCGACGGCCTCACCGGCGAGCCGGTACCGGCGGAGCAGATGCGGGAATGGGTGCTGGCGACGGTCGGTCGTGTCAAGGCGCTCCGACCGCGCAGAGTGCTGGAGATCGGCGCGGGGACCGGCCTGGTCATGGACGAGCTGCTGGCCGGTGCGGACCTCGACGAGTACGTCGCCACCGATCTCGCGCTCGCTTCGGTCGAGGTGCTGCGGTCCCTGGGGGAGCGGCGCGGGTCACGGACGCGGGTGCGCGTCCACCACGGTGCCGCGCACGAGGAGCTCCCGGCTTCGGACGGACCCGGTTACGACACGGTCGTCCTGAACTCGGTGGCCCAGTACTTCCCGAGCACCGAGTACCTGGAGGAGGTGCTTTCCGCAGCGATCGGGCTGATGGCTCCCGGGGGACACATCTTCCTCGGAGACCTGCGCGACGCCACTTTGATGCCCTCCTACTACCGGCGGCGTTCGGGGGAGACGAAGGCGGACTTCGACCTCGAACGGCACCAGCGACGGGACTTCGAGTTGAGCCTGTCACCGGACCACGTGAGGTCCCTGGCGAACACGTTCGACGCGGTGACGGCCGTCGAGGCCGCGCCCAGGAGGGGCCGTTACCACAACGAGATGTCGGTCTTCCGCTTCGACGCAGTTCTCCACCTGGGCTGCCGGCCGCCCGTGCCGGGTCCGTCGGAGCCGGGCGGCAGCGGCCCACCGGCCAAAGCGGTCGCCCGGCACATGGACGCGGGAGGAGGCCCCGCGGTGTGGCGGGGCCTGAGCAACTCCCGGCTGGCCGGACCGGGTGGCGACTCCGTCGACCCGGAGGCGCTGTGGGACCTGGGCGCCCGCCGCGGATGGAAGGTCCGGGTGGGGTGCGAACCGGGGATCGGCTCCGCCGCGCTGGAGGTGTGGGCCGGCCCGGCGGACGCCCAGGACGGTCACTTCGGGCTCTCCCTTCCCGGCGGGGAGGGTTCGCAGGAGCCGAGGCAGCTGTCACTGCCACCCGGCCGGACATGGACCTTGCTGGACGCCCTGAGGACCCATCTCGGGCCGGAGGCAGAGAAGTTGGAGTCCGTCGCCGGTGGCGTACGCCTCCCGATCCGGCTCGCCCCGCGAAACCTCGGCAGGACCGCACAGGAAGGGGACCGCTGATGACCGAGCAAGTGGAACCGGACACCGGTGAACTGACGTCGATGGTGCACTCCGCCTGGGAGACAGTCCTCGAACACTCGGACTTCGACCCCGACTCCGACTTCTTCGCCGTCGGCGGCAACTCCTTCCTGGTGGCGAAGGTCATGGCCGACCTGTCGAAGCAGGTGGGGGTTCGCCTGCCCCTGCGTCTGTTCTTCGCCACTCCCACCGTCCACGGCATCGCGCGGGCTGTCGCGGAACAGGCGGGGAGCAGGTGTCGATGATGCGCCCGGACCCGAAATGGAACGAGACCTTCGCGCCGTTCCCCGACCATGTCACCGTCCCCGACCTGATCCGTGCGGCAGTCGACCGGAACCCCGGTGCCCCGGCGGCCGGCGACGCCCACGGGCGGACGCTCACGTACCGCGAACTCGACACCGCGTCCGACCGCCTGGCCACACTGCTGTCCTCCGTCGGGGCCGGCCCCGGGCAGTACGTGGCGCTGTACAGCGGACGTGACGTCTGGGCGGTGGTCGCCCTGGTCGCCGTCCTGAAGACGGGGGCGGCTTATGTGCCGATCGACCCCCAATGGCCGCGAATACGGGCGGAGCGGCTGCTGAGCGAACTCGACGTCATGTGCATGGTCTCGGGACCAGGACAGCAACGGGCCGCACAGCGCCTTGCCGCCACCGTGGCCTCGGTCCGCGGCGTGGTCTGCCCGGGAATGCCCGGTGAGTACACGGCCGGGGCCGCGATCGACGAACCGCCGCTGGTCGATCTGTTCGACTACATAGCGGAGGACCCGGACCGCCTCCGTGCCGCCGGGTTCAACACCCGCGGCACGGTCGCTTACGAACTCTCCGACCTGGAGGCGTACCGGCAGCACGTGGCACGACTGGTCTGCGCCGGTGCCCCCGGGCGCCCGTCGGTCCTGGAGATCGGCTGCGGCTCCGGCGAGCTCGTGGACGAGCTGTCCGGAGCCGTCGGCAGATATGTCGCCATGGACATCTCCCCGGCATCGGTGGGAAGAGTGCTGGCCCGCCACGGCGAGGACCGCCCGTGGCTGGAAGGTGTCGTCGGCCCGGCCCACCGGGTCGGTGAGTTGGTGAGCGGCCGGTTCGACACCGTGGTGCTGTCGAGCGTCGTCCAGTTCTTTCCCGACGTCGAGTACCTCTACAGCGTCCTGGAGCAGGCAGCCGGGCTGCTGCTGCCGGGCGGCCGGATGGTGCTGGGCGACCTGATCGATCCCGACGAGGAGGACCACGCGGGCCTGGCGCTGCCGCGCACCGCTTTCCGGAACATCGCCGAGGTGCTTCCGGCGGTGTCCCGGGTGGCCGTGCACAACAGGGACGCAGAGGTGCTGAGGGGCGCGCTGCGCCACCGCTTCGATGTCGAACTCACCGTGGACGACCCCGAATCCCCGGCCCGGACGCGGACGTTCTGGTCGGGAGCGGACATCGACGCCCAACCGGCACGGCCCCCGAGAACCCCGCCGTCACCGGACTCGGTCGCCTATGTCATCTTCACCTCCGGCTCCACGGGAGCACCCAAGGGCGTCACGGTGCAGCACCGCCCCCTGGTGAACCTCATGACGTGGTTGCGGCGCGTGTACGGGGTCGGGCCCCATGACCGGGTGCTCGCGGTCTCCTCGTTCTGTTTCGACCTGTCCGTGTTCGATGTGTTCGGCACCCTCGCCGCCGGTGGCTACGTACGGGTGGCGGGCGACGCGGAGCTGCGCGAACCGGATGTGCTCCTCGACCTCCTGGCCGGGGAGCGGATCACGATGTGGAACTCCGCCCCGGCGATGCTGGGCATGATCACGCCGTTCCTCAAGCTCCGCGACGACCTCGACGGCGCCCCGCTGCGGCTGGTGCTGCTGAGCGGGGACTGGATACCGCTGACACTGCCGGGCGAGGTCAGGGCCGCGTTTCCCGGCGCGGACGTGGTGGCGCTGGGAGGGGCGACGGAGTGCACGGTCTGGTCGAACCACTTCTTGGCCGACGAGATCGACCCGGCCTGGCCGAGCGTGCCCTACGGCGTTCCCATGGACAACGCGCGCTACTACGTCCTGGACGAGGAACTGTCGCAGTGCCCGGTGGATGTGCCCGGCGACCTCTACATCGGAGGCGAATGCGTGGCCCTGGGCTACGCGGGGGACCCCGCGCTGACCGCCTCCAAGTTCCTGCCCGACCCCTGGTCGCCGGAGCCGGGCGCGAGGATGTACCGGACCGGGGACCGGGCCAGGTGGTGGCGGAACGGCCTGATCGAGTTCCTCGGACGGCTCGACGACCAGGTCAAGATCCGCGGCCACCGGATCGAACTGGGGGAGGTGCGGAGCGTCCTGATCCGGTTCGACGGTGTACGGGACGCGGTGGTGCTGGCGGTGCCACGCCCGGGTGGGAAACGGCTTGCCGCGTTCTACCTCGCCGATGGCGTCGGCGAGCGGGCGTTGCGTGACTTCGCGGCACGCAGGCTTCCCGGCCACCTGGTGCCCGACGATCTCGTCGAGGTGTCCTCGTTCCCGTTGACCCCTGTGGGGAAAGTGGACCGGGCCGCGCTGGCGGAACTGGTCGCAGGCCGGAAAGGACGTTCATGACCAGGATGGAGCGCAGCCCGTGGCTGGTGGAGATGTCCACGTCCCCGCCCGCCCGGAACGAGGTGTTCTACGCGGTGCCGCACGCCGGTGCCGGTGCGGCGGCCGTCCGCGATCTGTGCCGCCGGATCGGGCGGTTCGCCCTCCCCGTCGCGGTGAGGCTGCCGGCGCGGGAGGCCAGACTGCACGAGAAACCCCTGCGCGACGTGCAGGTGATCGCGGATCAAGCCGCCGAAGCGATCTCCGCTCACGCCCGGGGGCGTGGCATCACCGTCTACGGACACTGCTCGGGGGCCATCGTGGCCTTCGAGATCGTGCGCCGCCTCCGGGAGGCCGACGTGCGCGCGCTGTTCCTGTCCGCCCACGAGCCTCCCGACCGGATTCCCCGGAACGGGGTGTGGCGCTATCCCCTCGGCCCGTTCATGAAACGGGTCGCCGCCGACGGGTACGTGCCCGACTTCGTCCTCCAGGACGACGAACTGCTCGAACTGCTCGTTCCCGCGCTGCGTGCCGACTACGAGGCGATCGAGTCCCATCGGTGTGCCGAGGGCGCTGTGATCACGCCCGCCATCGTGGGAATCCTCGGAGCGGCCGACTCGGCGATCGACGAGCGGGACTTCGGGGCGTGGTCCGGGTTCACCGAAGGCGGATTCGAACTCCACCGGCTGGCGGGTGGCCACAACCTGTTGCTCGACCACACCGACGATGTCGCCGATGTCATCACCTCCCGGTCGGGATGGCACTGATGCGGGCGGTTCCCGGCCGCCGCGGGCCGGCCTCACCGCGGCGGCAGGCCCCCGTTCGTTCCGGCCCCGGCCAACGGCACGGAACACGAACCGCGGACGCCGTGACCACGGTGCCGGAGAAACCGATGGAGAACGGCACTGCCCATGTATGACGTCGTAGTGATCGGTGCCCGCTGCGCCGGTGCGGCCACCGCCCTGCTGCTGGCCGAATCCGGGCAGCGTGTCCTGATGGTCGATCAGGCACGTTTCCCCTCGGACACGATGTCCACGCTCTACATCCATCAGCCGGGTGTGGCCAGGCTGCGCGACTGGGGGATCCTGGACCCACTGCTGGAGACCGGGTGCCCCCGTCTGGTCGGTCTGTCCCATACGGTCGGGCCCGTGACGGTTTCCGGCCCGCTTCCCGCGTACGAGGGCATCGACTTCGCCGTCGCGCCGCGCCGCCGGGTGCTCGACCAAGTCGTGGTCGACGCGGCCCGGGACGCCGGGGCCGAGTTCAGGGCCCGGACGAAACTGGTCGATGTGGTGCGGCGCGACGGGCGGGTGTCCGGTGTGCTGCTGCGCGGCCCCGAGGGGGGCGTGACGCAGGAGACGAGCCGCGTCGTCGTGGGGGCGGACGGCATGCGTTCGGCCCTTGCCCGGCTGTGCGGCGCACGGACGACGACCGAGGACGCGCGCCGGACCTGCGTCTACTACTCCGGGTGGCACATCGGCGGGGACCAGGTGCGGCTGGTGGAGGCCCAGGACGCCTACGTGGGCGTCATCCCGACCCATGACGGTGTCTCGCTCGTCTCGACCTTCGCCCCCCAGTCCATGTTCGAGCATGCGCGCACCGACCCCATGGCGTTTCATCTGGAGATGATCGACGCGCTCGCACCGGACCTCGGCGACCGGTTGCGGCAGACCGAGCCGGTACTGCGCCTGACCGGCACCGGGGACCAGCAGAACTTCTTCCGGGAGGCGTCCGGCAAGGGGTGGGCGCTGGTGGGCGATGCGGGACATCACAAGGACAGCATCACCGCCCGTGGGATCACCGACGCGTTCCTGCAGGCCGAACTTCTGGGGCAGGTGCTGGCCGGGCGGTGCGGATCGGACCGGTCGGTGGACACCGCACTCGCCGAATTTGCGCGGCGCCGGAACGGGCTGCTCAGGGAGTCGTACGCGGCGACGCTCACCGCTGCAGGTCTCGGGGTGACGGACAGCCGTCTCGCCCTTCACGAGGAAATCGGGAACTCCGCGACCCTCACCCAGGTTTATCTCGGTGTGCTGGCCGGCATGAGATCGGCCGAGGAACTGGTGTGCGTCGAACCGGACACCACGGGGCCCAGGGGTGAATCGATGTCGGGGCGGTTGGTGTGACGAGGCCTGACGAGCGGGACGACACGCGGGGCGACATCGGCAGTGTGCTCAACCTGGGTGTGCTCGCGCATGTCGACGCGGGAAAGACGAGCCTGACGGAGCGGCTGCTGTTCGAGTGCGGTGCCATTCGGCACATCGGCAGTGTCGACGAAGGAACGACACAGACCGACTCGGACGCGATCGAGCGCGCCCGGGGGATCACCGTCCGGGCGGCTGTGGCGTGCTTCCGGGACAAGGACCGCCAGTTCAACCTCGTCGACACTCCCGGACACGCCGACTTCGTTGCCGAGGTCGAGCGCGGTCTGATGGCTGTGGACGCGGTGATCCTGGTGATCTCGGCCCCCGAAGGAGTGCAGCCGCAGACCCGGGCGTTGTACCGCGTCGTCGAACGGCTCCGGCTCCCGGTGGTCGTGTTCGTCAACAAGCTCGACTGTGTCGGCGCGGCGGGCCTGGAAGTACTGGACGAACTCTCCGGCAAACTCGGCCTGTTGCCGCTGGCGATGGGAGTCCCCGTCGCCCCGGGAACACCCGCGGCGGGCTTCGCCCCGGCGGAGCTGTCCAGCGCCGACGTCCGGCGGCAGTGGGCCGAACGCCTCGCGGAGAACGACGAGAAGCTGCTGGAGCAGCTGGTGGCCGACAGATGTCCCGACCGTACGGAACTGCTCGGAGTCTTACGGGCCCAGACGAACGCCGGCCTGGTTCAGCCGGTCGTGTTCGGTTCCTCCATCACCGGTGCGGGCATGGACGGACTGCGGACGGTGCTCCGGGAGCTGCTGGAGCCGCCGTCGCACGGACCGGAGCTGTCCGCCTCGGTGTTCGCCATCGGACGGAACGAGCGCGGGGAGAAGAACGCCCTCGTCCGCTGCTTCGGCGGGACGCTCACCGAGCGGCAGCAGGTGGACGTCCACCAGGCCGACGGCTCCTTCTTCCGCGACCGGGTCCGGAATCTCCATGTGGTCGCGCCCCATGGCGAAGAACACCCCCGGCTCACCGCCGGCCACATCGCGATGGTCGGAGGCCCGGCGGAGCTGCGGATCGGAGACCGGCTGGGGAGCGGAGCGGCCCCGTCGAGGAGTCGTCAGTTCCCGCCGCCCGGCCTCGAGGTCGTGGTGCGGCCGACGGACCCCAGGAACGCACCGGCACTGCGCGCGGCGTTGCTCGCCCTGGCCGAGCAGGATCCGATGATCCGCGCGGACCTGGGACCCGGAGGGGAAGCGGTCGTCCACCTCTACGGCCATGTGCAGCAGGAAGTGCTCCAGCAGACGTTGGCGGACGATTTCGGCATCAGGGCCGGGTTCGAGGTGCCGGACGTCGTCTACCTGGAGCGCCCCGCGGGAAGCGGTTCCGCCGTGGAGATCATCGGGAACGGTTTCTTGGCGACGGTCGGACTGAGAGTGGAGCCGGGCCCGGGCTTCAGCTATCGGCGCGAGGTCGAATCGGGAGCCCTGCCCGCCGCGTTCCACGACGCCGTCGAAGAGACGGTGCAGTCCGCACTGTCCCAGGGGTGTCACGGCTGGCGGGTCGTCGACATCCGGGTCACGATGACCCACTGCGGGTTCTGGGCCCGCCCCTACTCGGCCGCGGGGCACTTCCGGGACGTGACCCCCCACGTCCTGATGCAGGCGCTCGCGGAGGCCGGAACCGAGGTGTACGAGCCCATGCACCGGTTCTGGGTGGAAATCCCCGAGGAGCACTTCGGGCCGGTGATCAACCATCTGAACAGACACGAGGCCGAGGTCGAGGCGTGCCGGGAGGCGACCGACCTGTGGGTGATCGAGGGCCGGCTCCCGCTCCGCACGCTGGCCGCGGTACGCCGTCGGCTCATGCCGCTGACGAACGGCATGGCGTTGTGGACGTCCTACGCGGATGGTGACAAGGCAGTTGCCGGTGTCCCCCTGCCGAGCCGTGCCCGGACCGATGGAAATCCCTTCGACCGGGTCGAGTACATGCGCTTCCTGGCCCGTCGCTGAAGGCGTGACGCGGGGCGGGTACCGCGTGTTTTTCCTGTGGGTCCCGCGCGTTCGAGGTTCCCTGTGGGTCCCGCGCCGGTCGGGGGATTAGGTTGTCGGGGAAAGGTTTTCGGGCAGCCGGACTCGTGATGGGGGCGAAACATGACCATGCCTAAAGGAGCCAATGTTCCGGTGACGGCTCAGGCCGTGCGGGTCGAGCTGGGGTGGCACACCTCCCCGGGGGCCCCGGACGTGGACGGCTCCGCGCTTCTCCTCCTCCCGTCGGGAAAGGTGCGCGACGACGCCGACTTCGTCTTCTACAACCAGCCCTCCCACGCCTCCGGAGCGGTGCGCCACGAGGGCAAACGGAGCACCGGCACGGGGACGACGGACAGCCTCGCGGTCGACCTGGCACGCATCGAGCCGGTCATCGACCGCGTGGTCCTGGCCGCCTCCGCGGACGGCGGCACCTTCGGCCGGGTGAGCGGGCTGTACGTGCGCGTCACGGACGCCTCGAACGGCAGGGAGATCGCGCGCTTCGACAGCACGGACGCGACGGTCGAAACCGCGTTCATCCTCGGCGAGCTCTACCGGCGCCAGGGCGCCTGGAAGTTCCGCGCCGTCGGCCAGGGGTACGGATCCGGCCTGGAGGGGCTCGCGACGGACTTCGGCATCTCCGTCGACGAACCGCAGCAGCCGCAGCAAGCCCGACAGGCCCAGCCGTATCACCAACCTCGGACCCCGCAGCAGCACCAGGGCGCCACGCGGGCCGACCACCGGACACCGGCCCAGCCCGTGTTCCCGCCCACCCCGCCGGCCACCCCGCCCGCACCCCCCGCCCCCGCACCCGTCCGGCTGACCAAGGTGACCCTCACCAAGGACGCCCCCTCGGTCTCCCTCGCCAAGCAGGGCGGCACTTCGGGAGCGCTCCGGGTGAATCTCAACTGGGAAGTGCGCAAACAGTTCAAGGGCTGGGGAAGCAAGCTCGGCCGGGCCGTCGCCCAGCACGCGGACCTCGACCTCGACCTCTGTGCCCTCTACGAACTGACCGACGGACGCAAGGGAGTCGTCCAGGCGCTGGGGAACGCGTTCGGCGCGCTCCAGCACCCCCCTTACATCCATCTCGACGGGGACGACCGCACCGGCGCCGTCGCCACCGGTGAGAACCTCACGGTCAACCTCGACCACAAGAGTGAGCTGAGACGCGTCCTGATCTTCGTCACGATCTACGAGGGCGCCCGGAGCTTCGCCGACCTCCACGCCACCGTCACCCTCCAGCCCCAGCACGGCGCACCGATCGACTTCTCGCTCGACGAGTGCACCGTCCCGTCCACCGTCTGCGCCCTCGCGCTCCTCACCAACAACGGAGGAGACCTCACGGTGCAGCGCGAGGCCCGCTACCTCGTCCCCGAACGGGGAGTGAGCCCGCAGCGCACCATCGACTACGCATACGGGTGGGGCATGAACTGGACACCCGGCCGTAAATAACCCCCCGAAGGTCCGGCCGGCCCTGCGACCCCCGGCCGATGACCCCTGCGTTCACCGGTCGGGCGCGGCCTCGGGACGGGCGTAGGTACGCCCCTTCCAGGCCGCGCCCCGGCCCCGGTGGTGCCGCACCGCCGAATCGACCGTCATCAGCAGGTACAGCGCGGCGGTGAACGGCAGCAGCGGCGCCCACCAGGGCGACTGCCGGTAGTGGGCCAGCATCGGCAGGTACGTCCCGGTCATCACCGCCCACGCGCCGCCGCCCGCCCACGCGGCCACCGGATCGTCGCCCAGCAGCCCCGCGACGAGCGTCACCGGCGGCGCGAGATAGACCAGCGCGAGCCCCAGCACCGTCCCCAGGAGCAGCGCCGTACTGTGCCGCAGCTGCGCGTACGCGCTCCGCGACACCATCCGCCACAGATCCGCCAGCCGCGGGTACGGCCGCACGCTGTCCACCCGCTCGGCGAGCCCCAGCCAGATCCGCCCGCCGCCGCGCCGCACCGCCCGCGCCAGCGACACGTCGTCGATCACCGCCTGCCGGATCGACTCCGGAACCTGCGCCCGCAGCGCCGCCCCGGTCCGCAGCAGCACACAGCCACCGGCCGCTGCGGCCGTCCGCGCCCCGGCCCGGTTCACCCACCGGAACGGGTAGAGCTGCGAAAAGAAGTACACGAAGGCGGGCACGACCAGCCGCTCCCAGCCGCTCGACACCCGCAGCCGGGCCATCTGCGAGACCAGGTCGTAGTCGCCCGTCACGGCCGCGGCGACCAGCTCCCGCAGGCTGTCCGGCTCGTGCGCGATGTCCGCGTCCGTCAGCAGCAGGTACTCCGGCTCCCGGGTCCGGGCCCGCTCGATGCCGTGCCGCACGGCCCACAGCTTGCCCGTCCAGCCGGGCTCCGGCTCACCGGGCGACACCACCGTCACCGGCAGCCCCCCGTACCGCACGGACAGCGCGCGGGCCACGTCCCCGGTGCCGTCCTCGCTGCAGTCGTCCACGAGGAAGACCTCGGCCCGGCCCGGGTAGTCCTGCGCCAGCAACGACGGCAGGCTCACCGGCAGCATGTCGGCCTCGTCCCGCGCGGGGACCACGATCGCGACCGACGGCCAGCGGTCGGGGACGCCCCGACGGGGCAGCCGCTGGTCGGTCCGCCAGAAGAACCCCCGGCCCAGCAGCAGCCACATCCACGCGGTCAGCGAACCCACGGCGATCCAGGCAACGGCACTCATTCGCCGCAGTCTGCCCCACCCGGACAAAACCGCAAGGGCGGTCGACTATGGTGACCGGGTGAAGATCGCGCTCATGGACTCCGGAATCGGCCTGCTCGCCGCGGCCGCTGCGATACGCCGACTGAGGCCCGACGCGGATCTGGTGCTCTCCTCCGACCCCGACGGCATGCCCTGGGGCCCCCGTACGGCCGAGTACGTGACCGACCACGCGCTCGACGTGGCCCGCGCCGCCGCCGCCCATCGGCCGGACGCGCTGATCGTCGCCTGCAACACGGCCTCCGTCCATGCCCTGCCGGCGCTCCGCGCCGCGCTCGAACCCGGGCTGCCGGTCATCGGCACGGTTCCCGCGATCAAGCCGTCCGTCGCGGGCGGCGGCCCCGTCGCGATCTGGGCCACGCCCGCCACCACCGGCAGCCCGTACCAGCACGGACTCATCCGCGAATTCGCCCGGTCCGTCGAGGTCACCGAGGTTCCCTGCCCCGGTCTCGCCGACGCCGTGCAGCATGCGGACGAGGCCGCGATCGACCGGGCCGTCGCCGCTGCCGCCGCGCTCACCCCCCGCGACGTGCGGGCCGTCGTCCTGGGCTGCACCCACTACGAACTGGTCGCCGAACGCATCCGCGCCGCCGTGCACCGGCCCGGCCTGCCGCCCGTCGAACTGCACGGCTCGGCCGACGCGGTCGCCGCCCAGGCGTTGCGCCGGATCGGTGCCCGACCCGCTCCGTCGGCCGAACCCTCCACCGGTCTCACCGTGCTCCTCAGCGGTCGCTCCACCGACCTGCCGGAAGCCGCCCTGGCCTACGCCGAGGGGCGCCTGCTGGGAGCCGTCAGCCCCGCCCGCTGACCCCCTCGGGGCCGTCGCTCCTCCTCCCGGCGTGCGGAATCCTGAGTACGCTGCTTGACATGAGGGATCACCTCCGTACACCCCCGCACACCGGCCCCGACCCCCGCCCCGACGTCTGGACCGGCCGGGCCACCAACCGGGCCCAGTGGGTGTTCGCGGTCGCGGGCGCGGCCTGTCTGGCGCTGGGCGTCCAGCTGGCCGTCAGTTCGAACTGGACCTCGGGAATCGTTCCCCTGCTGATGTCCGTGGTCGGCTGCGTCGCCGCCGGGCTGCTCATGCTGTTCGGAACGCTTGCCTTCGTGAACGTGGCCGTCCGGATCGACGGCGACGCCCTGGAGGTGCGCTGCGGCCACATGGGCCTGCCGCGCCGCCGGATCCTGCTCACCCACGTGGTGGGTGCGGAGTTCGTACCCCGGGTCACCCCGCGCCAGTGGGGCGGATGGGGCTACCGCTGGCGCCCCGAGCAGGGCACCGCCGTGGTCGTCCGCAGGGGGGAGGGGCTGGTGCTCCGCCTCGGGGACGGCAGGACGTTCACGATCACGGTCGACGACGCGGAGTCGGGCGTGCGCTTCATCCGCGAACGCCTGCACCTGTCGGCGAGCGGCGCGGCGACCGGGGCCTGAACCCCCAGGACCCGCACCCGCGCCGGACGGGCCCGGCGGGGCGGGTGCCGGCGCCCGGGGAAGCGCCGGAACGGCCCGGGGGAGCGGACCACTCCGGGCGGGCGGGGGCTGCCGGACCCACAGCCGCCCACCGTAGACTCCGCCGGGTGAGCGCCACCATCACCCCAGTCGACGCCCCGCAGCCGGTGCCTGCGCCCGCGTCCCGGAAGTCACGCCTCGTACTGCGGCCCGCCGCCGCCGTGCTCTCGGGCGCCCTGCTGTACCTGAGTTTCCCCCCGCGCCCCCTGTGGTGGCTGGTCCTGCCCGGCTTCGCCCTGCTCGGCTGGGTGCTGCACGGACGCCGGCTCCGCGCCGGCTTCGGACTCGGCCTGCTCGCCGGGCTGGGCTTCATGCTGCCGCTGCTGCACTGGACGGGCGAGGAGGTCGGCCCGGTGCCGTGGCTGGCGCTCGCCGCGGCGGAGGCGCTGTTCATCGCGGTCGGCTGCCTCGGGATCGCCGCCGTCTCCCGGCTGTCCTGGTGGCCGGTGTGGGCCGCCGCGGTCTGGGTGCTCGACGAGGCGTTCCGGGCCCGGGCGCCGTTCGGCGGCTTCCCCTGGGGGAAGATCGCGTTCGGGCAGGCGGACGGCGTGTTCCTGCCGCTCGCGGCGGTCGGCGGCACCCCGCTGCTCTCCTTCGCGGTCGTGCTGTGCGGCTTCGGGCTCTGCGAGGCGGTGCGCCAGTTCCTGGCCCGCCGCGGCACCGGACAGGTGTCCCGGACGGCCGTCGCGGCCGCGGCCGTGAGCGTCGTCGTCCCCGTCGCCTCCGCCTTCGCCGCGCTGCCGCTCGTCGACGACTCGGCCGAGGACGGCACCGCGACCGTCGCCGCGATCCAGGGCAACGTGCCCCGGCTCGGACTCGACTTCAACGCCCAGCGCCGCGCCGTCCTGGACAACCACGTGCGCCGTACGGAGCAGCTGGCCCAGGAGGTGAAGGAGGGCAAGGTCCCGCAGCCGGACCTCGTCCTGTGGCCGGAGAACTCCTCCGACCTCGACCCCTACCGCAACGCCGACGCCCGGATCCTGATCGACGAAGCGGTGCGGGCGATCGGCGCGCCCACTGTGATCGGCGCGGTGCTCGAACCCGAGTCCGACACCGCCAAGCTGCGCAACACCCTCATCGAGTGGGACCCGCGGCGCGGCCCGGTCGACACCTACGACAAGCGGCACATCCAGCCGTTCGGCGAGTACATGCCGATGCGGTCCGTCGCGCGGGTCTTCAGCTCGGACGTGGACCGGGTGCGGCGCGACTTCGGACCCGGCGAGAAGGTCGGCGTCTTCGACCTGGCGGGCACCGAGGTGGGGCTCGTGACCTGCTACGAGGCCGCGTTCGACGACGCCGTCCGCGACACGGTCACGCACGGCGGACAGCTGATCGCCGTGCCCAGCAACAACGCCACCTTCGGCCGCAGCGAGATGACCCACCAGCAGCTGGCCATGTCCCGGGTGCGGGCGGTCGAGCACAGCAGGTCCGTGGTCGTCCCCGTCACCAGCGGGGTCAGCGCGATCATCCGCCCGGACGGGAAGGTCGTCAAGCAGACGAAGCTGTTCACCCCGGACGCGCTCGTGGACGAGGTGCCGCTGCGGTCCTCGCAGACGCCCGCGACCCGGATGGGCGCGCTCCCCGAGGGCGTCCTCGTGCTGATCGCCGCGGCCGGGCTCGGCCTGGTCGCCCTCCGCGCGGTGCGGCAGCGGCGCAGCAGGTGAGCGGTGTTCCGGCTCGCGTAGGGTCGGCCCATGGCCATTCCTGAGTTCATCCGTGAGATCCGTGCCACCGCGGGCCGGCAGCTGCTCCTGCTGCCGGGCGTCACCGCCGTCGTCTTCGACGACGAGGGCAGAGTGCTCCTCGGCCGCCGCGCCGACACCGGCAAGTGGTCGGTCATCGGCGGCATCTGCGATCCGGGCGAACAGCCGGCGGCGACGGCGGAGCGCGAGGTGTACGAGGAGACCGCCGTGCACTGCGTGGCGGAACGGGTGGTGCTCACCCAGGCCCTGGAACCGGTGGAGTACGCCAACGGCGACCGCTGCCAGTACCTGGACGTCACCTTCCGTTGCCGGGCGACGGGCGGGCAGGCGCGGGTCAACGACGACGAGTCGCTGGAGGTGGGCTGGTTCGAGGTGGACGCGCTGCCCCCATTGCACGAGTTCGCGCTCTTCCGGATCAAGAAGTCGCTGGCGGACGAACCCACCTGGTTCGAACCCACCGGACAGGGATGAACCCGGGGCCGCCGTCCGGACCGGACGGCGGCCCCCGCCTCGTGCACCGGCCGCCCGGACCCGTTCCGGACGGCCGGTCCCGGTTCAGCCGCCCACGTAGGCCGCGAGGTGCTCACCGGTGAGGGTGGAACGGGCGGCGACCAGGTCCGCCGGGGTTCCCTCGAAGACGATCCGGCCGCCGTCGTGACCCGCGCCGGGGCCGAGGTCCACGATCCAGTCGGCGTGCGCCATGACCGCCTGGTGGTGCTCGACGACCACCACCGACTTGCCGGAGTCGACGAGCCGGTCGAGCAGACCGAGCAGCTGCTCGACATCGGCGAGGTGCAGACCCGTGGTCGGCTCGTCGAGGACGTACACGCCGCCCTTCTCGGACATGTGCGTGGCCAGCTTGAGCCGCTGCCGCTCGCCGCCGGACAGGGTGGTGAGCGGCTGGCCCAGACCGAGGTAGCCCAGACCGACGTCCACGAGGCGTTCCAGGATCCTGTGCGCCGCCGGAACGCGGGCCTCACCCGTGCCGAGGAACTCCTCCGCCCCGGTCACCGACATCGCGAGCACCTCGCTGATGTCCCGGCCGCCCAGCCGGTACTCCAGCACCGATGCCTGGAACCGCTTGCCCTCGCACTCCTCGCAGGTGGTGGCGACGCCGGCCATCATCGCCAGGTCGGTGTAGATGACTCCGGCGCCCTTGCAGTGGAGACAGGCCCCCTCGGAATTGGCGCTGAACAGGGCCGGCTTGACGCCGTTGGCCTTCGCGAAGGCCTTGCGGACCGGGTCGAGCAGCCCGGTGTACGTCGCCGGGTTGCTCCGCCGGGAACCGCGGATCGGGCTCTGGTCGATCGACACCACGCCCGCACCGGCCGGGATCGACCCGTGCACGAGCGAGCTCTTGCCGGAGCCCGCGACACCGGTGACGACGCACAGCACCCCGAGTGGGATGTCGACGTCGACGTCCTGGAGGTTGTGCGCCGTCGCGCCGCGGATCTCGAGCACGCCGGTGGCCGTCCGCACCTTCTCCTTGAGGCGGGCGCGGTCGTCGAAGTGCCGGCCGGTGCGGGTGCCACCGGTCCGCAGCCCCTCGACGGTGCCCTCGAAGCAGACGATGCCGCCTTCCGTACCGGCACCCGGCCCGAGGTCGACCACGTGGTCGGCGATCGCGATCGTCTCCGGCTTGTGCTCCACCACCAGCACCGTGTTGCCCTTGTCCCGCAGCCGCAGCAGCAGGTTGTTCATCCGCTGGATGTCATGGGGGTGCAGCCCCGCGGTGGGCTCGTCGAAGACATAGGTGATGTCGGTGAGCGGGGAGCCGAGGTGGCGGATCATCTTGACGCGCTGCGCCTCGCCGCCCGACAGCGTGCCCGCGGACCGGTCGAGCGAGAGATAGCCCAGCCCGATCTCCACGAACGAGTCGAGGGTTTGTTGCAGCGTGGCGAGCAGCGGCGCCACCGACGGCTCGTCGAGCCCGCGGACCCATTCGGCCAGGTCGCGGATCTCCATCGCGCACGCGTCGGCGATGCTGATCGCGCCGATCCTGGAGGACCGGGCTCCCTCGCTGAGCCGGGTGCCGTCGCACTCGGGGCAGGTGGTGAAGGTGACCGCCCGCTCCACGAACTCCCGGATGTGCGGCTGCATCGCCTCCTTGTCCTTGGCCAGGAACGACTTCTGGATCTTGGGGATGAGCCCCTCGTAGGTGAGGTTCACGCCCTCGACCTTCACCTTGGTCGGCTCCCGGTGGAGGAAGTCCCGCACCTCCTGCTCGGTGAACTCGCGGATCGGCTTGTCCGGGTCGAGAAAGCCCGACTCGGCGTAGACCCGCACGGTCCAGAAGCTCTCCGACTTCCAGCCGGGGATGGTGAACGCGCCCTCGGAGAGCGACTTGGAGTCGTCGTAGAGCTGGGTGAGGTCGATGTCGGAGACCGAGCCCCGGCCCTCGCAGCGCGTGCACATGCCGCCGGTGCGGCTGAAGGTCGCCTTCACCGCCTTCTTGGCACCGCGCTCGACGGTGATCGCACCGCTCGCCCGGACCGAGGGGACGTTGAAGGCGTACGCGCCGGGCGGGCCGAGGTGCGGCTGCGCGAGCCGGCTGAAGAGGATGCGCAGCATCGCGTTGGCGTCGGTGGCGGTGCCGACCGTGGAACGCGGGTCGGCGCCCATCCGCTGCTGGTCGACGATGATCGCGGTGGTCAGCCCCTCGAGCACGTCGACGTCGGGCCGGTCCGGGGTCGGCATGAAGCCCTGCACGAAGGCGCTGTAGGTCTCGTTGATCAGCCGCTGCGACTCCGCGGCGATCGTGTCGAACACCAGCGAGCTCTTGCCCGAGCCGGAGACGCCGGTGAACACCGTCAGCCGGCGCTTGGGGATCTCGATGCTGACGTCCCTGAGGTTGTTCTCGCGCGCGCCGTGCACGCGGATCACCTCGTGGCTGTCGGCGGCGTGCGGGGCGGGCGACGGGGTGTCCGTCCTCGTGGCCGTGCTCATCGTGTCTCCATCTGTCGCGGGACCGCCCTCGCGGCCCCGTGGGTGTCGTACGGCCCGAGCGGTTCCGGGCGGTGCGTCCCGCCGCCGCGCCGGTGCGGGCGCGGCAGCGGGTGGTCGTCCGTGTGATCGGTGGTGCCGGCCGGGGCGGGGCCCGCGGCCCGGCCGTGCGGTACGCCCCGGGGGCCGGACCGGGCGACGGCCCCGGTGCGTCGTGCTCGCGGCCGGGCGGCCCGTTCGCCTCGTGCCCGGAGGAGCTGCGGCGCGGGGCCGGCGGCAGAGTAACACCCGGTCGGCGGCCTCCGGTTCGTGAACCGGGACTCACGGTCCGCGACGCCGGACGGGTACCGCGGCGCGGCCACCGACGGCGGTGCGGTGCCGCGGGAGTTCGATGTCCATGTGCCTCACGCTACGGGCGGGGGCGACGAGGCCGCTTCTCCATTCCTGACCGATCGTGCCCCGTCCCCCGCCGCTCGTCCCCGCTCCCGGCCGCTCGTCCCCGTGCCCCGTCCCCGGCCGTCGCCCGGTGCGCCTCCTGAGACAATCGCGTCCCCGACGCACGCGCCGTCGTACGGCACTCCCGCGCGTCCGCGCGCGCCCGTCACCCGCCCCTCACGCAGGAGAACACCCGTCATGACCGACACCGCCGGCTTCGGCGAGGTACTGAAGCGCGCCGCCGGACACGAGCGCCGTTTCACCGCGCTCTTCGAGGAGTACTTCGACACGTTGGGCACCCGGCTCGACGCGCCGTCGTTCAGCCGCTTCACGCCGGAGTGCGTCCGGCTGCTGCGGGACCTCTCCCTGCGCGGCGGCAAGCGGATGCGGGTGGTCCTGCTCCACGAGGCTGCCCGGCTGGTGACCCCTGAACCGGTCGAGGGGCTGGACGCCGCCGCGCTGAGCATCGAACTGCTGCAGACCCACGGCCTGGTGCACGACGACCTCATCGACGACAGCCCCACCCGCCGGGACGGCCCCTCCACCTACTACGCCTACCGCGAGCGGTTCCCCGGGCACCCGCAGGCGGCGATCGGGCTGACCGTGCTCGCGGGCGACCTGGCCCTGGCCCTCTCCCTGCGGGTGCTCCTGGAGGCCGAACTGCCCGTACCGGTACGCCAGGCCATGGTCGAGGTGCAGACGCGGGCGGCGGCCGACACCTTCGTGGGCCAGATCGTCGACCTGGAACGCGACTTCACCACCACCGTCCCCGACGAGGACGTCCTGCACGGCGTGGCCGACTACAAGACCGCCCGCTACTCCCTCCTCGCCCCCCTCCAGCTCGGGCTCCTGGCGGCGGGGGAGCGGCCGGAGCGCTTCGAGGAGGAACTGCGCCGCTACGCGCGGCTGGTCGGGATCAGCGGGCAGATGCGCGACGACTACCTGGACCTGTTCGGGGACGCGGCCGTCATGGGCAAGCCGACCGGCACCGACATCCGGGACGGCCGGCGCAGCTACACCGTCGGCGCCCTGCTGTCCGCCGCCGACGGCGCCGACCGGGCCGTGGTGGAGGCCGCGCTCGGTGACCGGGCCTGCACGCCGGAGACCATTGCCGCCGTCCGGGAGATCGGCGAGCGCAGCGGGGTGGCGGCCCGGATGCGGGCGGACATGCGGCGCCACGCGGAACAGGCGTCCGAGGTGGCCGCCGGCTGGCGGCCCCGGTGGCGCGAGGAGGCGGTCGCCTTCTTCGAGCGGCTGCCGGTGTGGAGCGTCGAGCGGGCCATGTGACCGGCGAAGGCGCAGGTCCCGTCGCCCGGGTGAGTCGCGTCTCACCCGGGCGGCCCGACTTGTCCATGCAACGAGTTGCATAGAAAGATCGGGGCATGGCGATCGAACACGCGATCCTGGTGTCCCTGCTGGAGAAGCCCGGCTCCGGCTACGAGCTGTCCCGGCGGTTCGAGCGGTCCATCGGGTACTTCTGGACCGCCACCCACCAGCAGATCTACCGCGTGCTCAAGCGCATGGAGGGCGACGGCTGGGTCGAGGTCCGGGAGGTGCCGCAGGAGGGCCGCCCGGACAAGAAGGAGTACTCCGTCGCCGCCCCCGGCCGGACCGCCCTCTCGGAGTGGCTGCACGAGCCGATCGAGCCCGAGAGCGTCCGGCACGACCTCGCCGTGAAGATCCGGGGGTCGGCCTTCGACGACCCGGCCGCGCTGATCCGCGAGGTGCGGCGGTACCGGCAGGTGCACGCCGAGCGGCTCGCCCACTACCTCGCGGGCGAGGAACGCGACTTCGCGGGCCCGCGTACGCCCGACCCTGCCTCTCCCGAGACGGCCCCGTCCGACACCGGTTCATCCCACACCGGTCCGCTCGACGCGGGGCGGGAGCTCCAGCACGTCGTGCTGCGCGGCGGCATCGCGTACGAGCGGATGACGCTCGCCTGGCTCGACGACGTGCTCGCCACGCTCCACCGGCTCGGCCCCGAGCACTGAACCCCCGCGACCCGCTGCCCCGGCCCCGTGCACCCGCACGCCCGGCCGCGCCGCCACCCCGCTGAGTACCGGAGCGGTTCCGCGGGTTCCCGCGGATCGCCCCTGGGAGATCATCGGCTGAACTAAAGTTCTCAGGTCCGGATCCCAACCAAGCGGACCTGAGAAGGAATCACGGTTATGCCCACTGAGACGTTCGAGTTTCAGGTGGAAGCTCGCCAGCTTCTGCAGATGATGATCCACTCGATCTACTCGAACAAGGACGTGTTCCTGCGCGAACTCGTCTCCAACGCCTCCGACGCGCTCGACAAGCTGCGGCTCGAAGCACTGCGCGACGACTCGCTCGACGCGGACGTGTCCGACCTGCACATCACGATCGAGACAGACCGGCAGTCCCGCACGCTGACCGTGCGGGACAACGGCATCGGAATGTCTCACGACGAAGTGGTCCAGCTCATCGGGACCATCGCGAACTCGGGTACGGCGAAATTCCTGCGGGAACTCAAGGAGGCCGAGGACACCGCCGCTGCCGAGGGGCTGATCGGCCAGTTCGGCGTCGGTTTCTACTCCAGCTTCATGGTGGCCGACGAGGTCACGCTGCTGACCCGGCGCGCGGGCGAGAGCCAGGGCACCCGGTGGACGTCCACCGGCGAGGGAACGTACACGATCGAGACCGTCGACAGCGCCCCGCAGGGCACCGCGGTCACCCTCCGGCTCAAGGCGGAGGACACCGAGGACCGGCTCTACGACTACACCTCCCCGTGGAAGATCAGGGAGATCGTCAAGCGGTACTCCGACTTCATCACCTGGCCCGTGCGCATGGCCCCCGAAACCTCCGGGGCCGCGGACGGCGCGGACGACGCGGAAGGGACCGACGACACCCCGCGCGAGCCCGAGACCCTCAACTCCATGAAGGCCCTGTGGGCCCGCTCGCGCGAGGAGGTCACCGACGACGAGTACCACGAGCTGTACAAGCACATCAGCCACGACTGGATCGCCCCGCTCGAAACCATCCGCCTCCAGGCGGAAGGCACCTTCGAGTACCAGGCGCTGCTCTTCATCCCCTCGCACGCGCCCCAGGACCTGTTCATGCAGGGCTACAAGCGCGGCATCCAGCTCTATGTGAAGCGCGTCTTCATCATGGACGACTGCGAAGCGCTGATGCCGCCGTACCTGCGCTTCGTCAAGGGCGTCGTCGACGCGCAGGACCTCTCGCTCAACGTGTCGCGCGAGATCCTTCAGCAGGACCGCCAGATCCAGCTGATGCACCGGCGCCTGGCCAAGAAGGTGCTGTCGACGGTCAAGGACATGATGTCCGCCGAGCCGGAGCGGTACGCCACGTTCTGGCGGGAGTTCGGCCGAGTCGTCAAGGAAGGGCTGCTCAGCGACTTCGAGAACCGCGATGCCATCCTCAACGTCGCCTCCTTCGCCACGACCCACGACAAGGACGAACCGACCACGCTGCGGCAGTACGTGGAACGGATGAAGGACGGCCAGGAGCACATCTTCTACCTCACGGGCGAATCCCGGCAGGCCATCGAGAACTCCCCGCACATGGAGGCGTTCCGGGCCAAGGGCGTCGAGGTGCTGCTGCTGACCGACCCCGTCGACGAGGTGTGGGTCCAGGCGGATCCGGAGTTCGACGGCAAGAAGCTGCGTTCGGTGGCCAAGGGCGAGGTCGACCTCGGCACCGAGGAGGAGAAGAAGGAGGCCGCGACCGAGCGCGAGAACCGGCAGCAGGAGTACGCGGACCTCCTCGGCTGGATGACGGAGCGGCTGGGCGAGACCGTCAAGGAGGTGCGGCTCTCCTCGCGGCTCACCGTCTCGCCCGCGTGCATCGTCTCCGACGCGCACGACGTGACGCCCGCCCTGGAGAACATGTACCGCGCCATGGGCCAGGAGGTCCCGCACGTCAAGCGCATCCTCGAACTCAACGCGGAGCACCCGCTGGTCAGCGGCCTCAACCGGGCGTACGCCGACCGGGGCGAGGAGGCCGGCACCGGCCTGGAGGAGACGGCCGAGCTCCTGCACGACCTGGCGCTGCTCGCCGAGGGCGGCGAACTGGCCGACCCCTCGCGCTTCGTCCGGCTGATGGCCGACCGCCTGGAGCGCACCCTGTGAGAAGGGCCGCCGCGCCCCGGCCCGTACGGCACCGCCCGCCCGCGGCCACCGGGGTGCCGGCCCGGCCGTGACGCGGGGAGCCGGTGCGACCGGCCCGTCACCGTTGCCTTCGCACCGGTGACGGGCCGGTGGCGGGTACCGCCGCACGGACAGTCGGTGCGGGGGCGCAACGGGCGGCCGGGCACCGGCCGTTGCCCGTACGGGTCACCTCCGCCGCCTCCGGCCGAGAGCGGAGTGAACGGCCGCGACGGACTGCTAACTTGCGTCGAGCGACTGAACCAAACATGTCCGGCCATGTGACGCCGCTCGCGTCGGCGCGTCCCCGACGGAGGTCTCCGTGATGTCCAGTGCCCAGTCCCGGGCCGGGAGCAGTCCCCCCGCGACCCCGCCGGGGGAGGGGCGCGGCCTGGTCGCCGTACTCGCCCTCGCCGGCATCGTCGTCTCCCTGATGCAGACGATGGTGATCCCGCTGGTGCCCGACCTGCCCCGGCTGCTGCACGCGTCCGCCTCCGACGCGACCTGGGCGATCACCGCCACGCTGCTCGCCGGGGCGGTCGCCACCCCGGTCATGGGCCGGCTGGGGGACATGTACGGCAAGCGCCGCATGCTGCTGAGCGGCCTCTGCCTGCTGGTGGCCGGTTCCGTGATCGCCGCGCTCGGCGGGGGACTGGGCCCGATGGTCGTCGGCCGTACGCTCCAGGGCCTGGCCTCCGGTGTCATCCCGCTCGGCATCAGCATCATGCGCGACGAACTGCCCGCCCACCGGCTCGGATCGGCGATCGCGCTGATGGGCGCCTCGCTGGGGGTCGGGGGAGCCCTGGGCCTGCCCGCCGCCGCGTTCCTCGCCGAACGGGTCGACTGGCACGTGCTGTTCTGGGTGTCGGCCGGCGCGGGGGCGCTGGCCACCGTCCTCGTCCTGGCCCTGGTGCCCGAATCGCCGGTGCGCACCGGCGGACGGTTCGACCTGGTGGGTGCCGCCGGGCTCTCCGTGGCCCTGGTGTGTCTGCTGCTCGCGATCTCCAAGGGCGCCACCTGGGGCTGGGGCAGCGCGTCCACCCTCGGCCTGATGGGCGCCTCGGCCGTCGTGCTGGTGCTGTGGGGCCGGTGGGAACTGCGGACCGCGCAGCCGCTGGTCGACCTGCGGACCACCGCCCGCCGCCAGGTGCTGCTGACGAACATCGCCTCGGCCGTCTTCGGCTTCGCGATGTTCGCGGTGCTGCTCGTGCTGCCCCAGGTGATCCAGCTGCCGGAGGCCACCGGATACGGCCTGGGCGCCTCGCTGCTGACCGTGGGCCTGGTCCTGGGGCCATCCGGACTGGTCATGATGGCGGTCGCGCCGCTGTCGGCACGCATCTCCCGGAACCAGGGGCCGAGGACCACCCTGATGGTCGGCGCGGCGGTGGTCGCCGCCGGGTACCTCCTCGGCATCGGCCTGATGTCGGCGATCTGGCAACTGGTGCTGGTCTCGGCCGTGATCGGGGCCGGGATCGGACTGGCCTACGGGGCGATGCCCGCGCTCGTCATGGCCGCCGTGCCCGTCTCGGAGACGGCCGCCGCCAACAGCTTCAACACCCTCACCCGGGCCATCGGCACCTCGGCCGCCAGTGCGGTGGCGGGAATGGTCCTCGCCCAGATGACCACCTCGTTCGGCCCGCTCACCGTGCCGTCGCGGAACGGCTTCCGCACCGTCATGGCGATCGGCGCGGGCGCGGCGCTGGTGGCCCTGGTCTTCGCGTTCCTCCTGCCCCGACGGCACTCCGCCACACCCTCCTCCCGGCCCGCGCCGGAGCCCTCGCCCGCACCCGCCGAGGGCTGAGACACGACCGCCGCCGACGCCGGCGGTCCGCCCACCGAAAACCGGTGGACCAGACCTTTGCGAGCCGCATAGCTTGTGCGGCCGTGACTGATGCCCAGCAGTGTTCAGCGAGTGACTCGTCCACGACGGCCACGGCCCCGGCCATGACGGCGAAACCCCCGCAGGGGCTGTTCTCCGGGCCGTACGCGTCGGCCACCGCCGTCTTCGCCACGGTGATGTTCCTGACCGGACTCGCCGCGCTGGCCGTGGTCCCCACCCTGCCGACGGCCGCCCAGGACCTGGACGGCGTGGCGCTCTTCCCGCTGGTGGCGGGATGTTTCGTGGCGGCGAGCCTGCTGGGCGGGGTGCTGGGCGGCCACTGGGCGGACCGGTCGGGGGCGCACCGCCCGCTGGCGGCGGGCATGGTGCTGGCCGTGGTCACCCTGGTCGTCTCGGCCGCCAGCACCTCCGTCTGGCAACTGGCGGCCGGACGCTTCGTGGACGGAGTGGCGGGCGGAATGATCGCGGTGGCGGTCAACGCGGCGATCGGCCAGGCGTACCCGGAACGGCTCCGGCCGCGCGCCCTGGCACTGATGAGCGCCTGCTGGATCGTTCCGTCGCTGGTCGGCCCGCCCCTGGCGGGGCTGGTGGCCGAATGGTGGTCCTGGCGGGCGGTGTTCTACGGACTGGCCGCCCTCACCGCGCTCCCGGCCCTGGCCGTGGTGGCCCTGCTGCGCGGCCGGTTCCGGACGGCCGGGCCGGAACCGTCGGAGGACGCCGCGCCCCGCCCCGCGCTGCTGGTCGCGGTCGCGGTGAGCGTGGGTGCGGCCCTCGGCCAGTACGGCGCGTCGGGCTGGGACACCCGCCACCTGCTGTTCGCGGCGGTGGGCCTCGCCCTGCTGGCGGTGTTTGCCACCCGGCTGCTGCCGTCCGGCACCGTGCGCGCCGCGCGCGGTCTGCCCGTCACGGTGCTGCTGCGCGGCCTGAGTTCGGGGGTGTTCTTCACCCTGGAGGCGCTGGTGCCGCTGATGCTGATCACCGACCGGGACGTGGCCCCCGTGGTGACGGGCCTGGCCTTCACGGGCGCCGCCGTGGCCTGGGCCGCCTCCTCCTGGGTGCAGGGCCGCCTGCCGGAGCGGACCCCGCGCCACCGCCTCGTCGTGATCGGTGCCCTGATCCAGGTGGCGGCGGTCCTGGTCGCGACAGCCGGTTCGGTGCCCGGCACGCACCCGGCCGTCGCCGCCTCCTCCATGGTCGTCGCGGCGGTCGGCATGGGCCTGCTCGCCCCGTCCCTCACCGTGCTGTCGCTCTCCCACGCTCCGGCCGGCCGGCAGGGCTACGCGAGCAGCGCGATGCAGACCACCCAGAACCTGGGCCAGATCCTGGTCCTGGGCGTGGCGTCCGCCGTGTTCCACGCCTTCCTGACCCTCGGGCCGAGCGAAGCCGTCGGCTACGGCGCGGCCTTCGCGCTGCTGCTCGTACCGGGTGCCCTGGCCGTCCTGCTCGCCCCCAGGTCGGGTAACGTGCCGGGCACGGGCCTGGTCGACCGGGACGGCTGCCGGACCTGACGACCGGGCGCCCCACAAGCGACGAGGAATGCGCAGAAATCGGCGGAAAGCCGTCCTGTGGGCAGAGGGTGGACATCTCTAGGCTCGCCCCATGCGTGTACTTTTCGCCTCGACCCGTGGTTCGGGGCACTTCCACCCACTTGTTCCCCTCATCGACGCGTGCACGGCGCGCGGTGACGACGTCCTGGTCGTCGCGCCGCCGGCCCTCGAAGCGTTACTGGCGTCCCGGAAACAGTCGTACCGCATCGGCCGGGACCCGGACCCGGAGGAACTCGCGGAAACCATGGCGCGGGTACTGGCGGCGGCCCCGGACGACGGAGTCTCCCTGATGGTCGAGGAGGTGTTCGGCCGGCTCTGCACCGCCGCGATGCTCCCCGCGATGGAGGAGGCCTGCCGCGACTGGCGGCCCGACCTCGTCCTGCACGAGGCGTTCGAGTTCGCCTCGGTGGTGGCCGCCGAGCGCCACGGGATCCCGCACGCCCGGGTCGCGATCTCGGCCGCGGGCTTCACCGGGTCCACCGACCGGCTCCTGACCCCCGTGCTCGACCCGTACGGCCCCGGCCTCGTCCGCCGGCTCGTCGAATCCCCGTACCTGACCCGGCTGCCCGCCTCCCTGGACCCCTCGCCGTACGCCACGACCCACCGCTACCACGAAGAACTCCGGCCGCAGGCACTGCCGGACTGGTGGGGAGGGGCGACGGAACCGCTGGTCCACGTCACCCTCGGCACCGAGGCGGGCGCCCTGCCGGCCGCGACCGGCCTGTACCGCGCGGTCCTGGACGCGGTGAGCGGACTGCCGGTGCGCGTCCTGCTCACGACGGGGCACCACATCGACCCGGCGGCCCTCGGCCCACTGCCGCCCCATGTCCACGCGGAGCCGTGGGTGCCGCAGGCGGACGTCCTGCGCAGCGCCTCCCTCGTGGTCTGCCACGGCGGTTCGGGAACGGTCTACGGCGCCCTCGCGGCCGGCGTCCCCGTCGTCTGCGTCCCCCTCTTCGCCGACCAGCCGGCCAACGCCCGACTGGTGACCGGTTCAGGGGCGGGGGAGTCCGTCACCCCGACCGGGGACCCGGAGGACGAGGCGTCGGTCCTGGGCCCCGACGACGTACGGAACATCCGCGAGGCCGCCGAACGGGCCCTCGAACAGCCCTCGTACCGCGCGCGGGCCCGCGCCCTGGCCGACGAGGTGCGGACCACCCCCACGGCGGCGGAACTGCTCGCCACCATCGAACCCTGACCCCGGGGCACGACGGGACCCACCGTACGCCCGTACGCCCGTACGGTGGGTCTCGCCGGGCCCGGGTGCTTCCGTGGCGCACGGGCGGGCAGGGGAAGGGGATGGCACGAGTATCCGCACCCGTGATCGAGCTCGTCCGGCGCACGACCGAGCCCGCCGCAGCGCAGACCCTGCGTTCCACCGCGGCCTCCGTCATCGCCTACGTCGTGGCGGTATGGGCCCTTCCGCACCCGGCGCCGCTCACCGCCCCGCTCACCGCCCTCCTCGTCGTGCAGGTCACCCTCTACGCGACCCTCACCACGGGCATCCGCAGGGTGAACTCCGTCGTGGTGGGAGTGCTCATCGCCAGTGGGCTCAGCTCGCTGGTGGGCCTCAACTGGTGGAGCCTCGGCCTGACGATCTTCGTTTCGCTGATCATCGGGCGGCTGGTGCGGGTCGGCGAGTTCGTGCCCGAGGTGGCGATCAGCGCGATGCTCGTGCTGGGCGTCTCGCAGGTCGCCTCGACCGCCTGGGACCGGGTGCTGGAAACCCTGATCGGGGCGGGCGTCGGGCTGCTGTTCAATCTGCTCCTGGCCCCTCCGGTGTGGGTGCAGCCGGCGGGTGCCTCCATCGACGGCCTGGCCCGTGAGATGGGCGGGATGTTCCGGGCGATGGGCGAGGAGGTGAGCGGGCACGTCTCCGTCGAGCAGGCGGCCGAGCGGCTCCATGCGGCCCGCCGCCTCGACCACGACATCGTGGAGGTCGACGCCTCGCTGCGGCAGGCCGAGGACAGCCTCACCCTCAACCCGCGCGTGAGACAGGGGCTGCTGCACCGGGTCGTGCTGCGCACCGGCCTGGACACCCTGGAGATCTGCGCCGTGGTGCTGCGGGTGCTCTCCCGGACCCTGACCGACCTGGCCAAGGCCCGTACCGAGGAGGCGCTGTTCCCCGCCGACGTGGCCGAGGCTCTGACGGAACTGTTCGGGCAGATGGCCGGTGCCGTCGAGAGCTTCTCGGAGCTGATCACCGCTTCGGTCGCGGAGAACGCCGAGGAGGCGGAGGACCGGCTGGCCCAGGCGCTCGCCGTCAGCCGCGAGACCAGGGACCGGGTGGCCGACCTGCTCCTGGAGGACGTCCAGGAACATCCCCGGCAGTGGCAGCTGCACGGCGCCCTGCTCGCCGAGGTCGACCGCATCCTGGACGAACTCGACATCGACAAGCGCACGGAACGGCTGGGCAAGGAGCTCGACCGGCGCTCGGCACAGCTCCACGAACGCCACCCCTGGCTGCGCGCGGTCTCCCGGCGCCTGGAGGGCGGACGCAGCTGAGGGGGAGAACCGGGCCGCGCCCCATGGCGCAGCCCGGACGGCGAGGCGTCCTGCCGCAGCAGGGTCTGTTGCGGGCGCCGGTCCGCGGCCGGTTCGCGCGGGGCGTCGGCGCGCGGGGCGGGGCTGGGCGCTGGCGCACGGGGCGGGGCGTCGGCGCGGGGCGGGGAAAAGCGTCCCGGCGGGATGTCGTGCGAAGGGGAGGGGAAAGGGAAACGTCCGCCCCCTCCGCACCACATGTCAGGGCGTCAGACGGGAGTCCGAGAGGCGGGGGGAGGGCGGCGGGGCGCCGTCCAGCGTCGCGGAGTGCAGCGCGGCGTGTTCCTCGCGGGAGACCACGGACCGGCCGCCGCGCACCACGAGCCGGTGACCCCGCGGGGTCGTCCAGCGCACCTCGGCGCAGTCACCGGCCACGGCCACCTCGGGGACCGGCCCGGTGTTCCGTGCGGCGCCGGACGGCACCAGGGACAGGGTCCCCGCCGCGAAGGCGTCACCCACCTGCGCCCAGTCCAGCTCGACCGGGGTGTCGCTCTCGAGGAGCACCACCTCGATCCGCACCCCGTCGGCGCGCGGGACCAGCCGGGTCGTCGGAGTGCGCCCCGCGAAGGCGCCCCCGGCCGTCCGGAAGTCCAGCCGGGCCGTTCCCAGGTCGAGTTCGACGCCGCCGTCGACCGCCGTCACCCCCGCGAGGGGCGGCGCGCCGATCGCGTCCACCACCAGGCGCAGCGACCGCACCCGGAACCGGTCGCCCGGCCCGATCATGTCGAGGTGGTGGTGCCGGTCGCCGGCCGGGCAGGCGAACCCCGCCAGCCAGGCCACGTGCGGGCCGCTCTGTACGGTGGAGAGCACGCCCGAGGCGAAGTCGAAGTCCTCCGCCCCGTCGTCCTTCACCAGATGGACGTGCAGATGACCGGCGGTCCCGTCCGGGCGCACCCAGTGGCCGAACAGCGGCCGGCGCTGCAGCCAGGTGTCCTGGTGGTTGATGCTGCCCAGGGTGGTGACCGGATCGAGCCAGGTGGTGCCGGTCTCCGGGGCCGGGCCGGCGGTGAACAGCTCCCGGTGCTCGTGCCCGCCCTCCAGTTCCGTCAGCCGGGGCAGGACCCAGTCCGGCATCCGGTAGTCCACGCAGGAGTCCACCCCGGTGGTCATCTCGCCCCGGACCGGGCGGGGTTCGGGCGCACCGAGCAGCCCCCCGACCGCCTTCGCCAGGGCGGGCGGCACCCCCAGGTCGTTGCTGTAGCAGCGGGCCATGGGGCCGGAGAGCTGACGGGTCGGCGGGTGCCAGCGGGCGAGGAAGTGCAGCCAGAGCCGGTCGTGCAGCCGCTCGTTGAGCTCCCGCACCTCCTCGTCCCGGACGTGTTCCCTGATCAGGGTCAGCGTCTGGAGCACCACGCCCCAGTAGGACGGGCTGTTGAACTCGGCGAAGCTGCCGGTGCCGTCGATCGCCGCGCACAGCCGCCCCATGCGGTCCCTGCCGTACGCGAACAGCGTTTCGTCGTCGAGGACCTGACCGGCGGCGAGCGTGACGAAGGTGCCCATCGCGGCGACGTTGGTGTACCCCATGGGGACGTTCCGGCGGACGATCGACGACGCCGCGTGCCGCATCGACTCCCGGACCTCGCCCAGCACCGAGGGCGGCAGCCGGTCGCCGTGCCGGGCGTGGATGAGCAGCAGCTGGATGCCGAGGAAGTCCGCCCAGTTCCAGTCGGGCGGGTCCATCTCCGCCGCCGGCTCCTCGGCGTAGTAGCCCCAGATGCCGTAGGTGGGGCTCTCCACGGACCGGTCCTGGAGGGCCGCGATGCGCAGGATCGCGGCGTGGGCGCGCTCGGCGTCGCCCTCGTCGCCCCGTTCCAGCAGGAGCAGGGCGTACTGCAGGGAGTTGCGGGTGGGGTGCGCGGGGCCGCCCTTGATGCGGGTGTGGATGGGGTTGTAGGGGGCCTCGACCTGCAACAGGCCCGCCCCGGCGTCCCAGCAGCGGTCGCCCTCGGCGAGAGCCGTTCGCAACAGGACGCGGTCGTATGCGTCGGCGGACCAGACAGGGTGCATGGGAAGTCCTCCAGCTCGCGATCGTCGGTCCGACGATCTCCGGAAACGCTTGGCAAACGTTTTCCAGAGGCTAGGCCGACGTCAACGGTCCGGCAAGGGGTGCATGTGGGGTTCCCGGTCGGAAATCGCCCGGGTGCTGGTCAGGGGAGCGGGGACGAACCGGTGTTCACCCATTGACGCGGCCATATCGGCCGGTGCAAGGTGACCCCGGCTGGAAAACGCTTTCCGGCTGATTCCGGTCCGCCCCTGAATGGAGTCCCGATGAGACCCTCCCTGCGCACCGCCCTGACGGGCGTCACCGCAGGTGCGCTCGTCTGCGTGCTTGCCTCGTGTTCCGGTTCCGGCAGCGACACCGCCGCCGACGGCACGGTGACCATCACCGTCTCCGGGCGTCCGCCCGCCACGAACGCGGCCGCGCTCAAGACGTTCGAGGCGCGGGTGGCGGAGTTCGAGAAGGCCAATCCCAAGATCAGGATCAGGACGAACGAGTACCAGTACGACCAGCAGAGCTTCCAGACCAAGGTGGGCGGCGGCAGTCTGGAGACCGTCGTCCGGGTGCCGCTGACCGAGATGTCGGGGCTGATCAAGCGCAGGCAGGTCGCCGACCTCACTGCGGACTTCGGGAAACTGAAGCACAGCGACGAGTTCAACGACGTCGCGCTCGGGGCCGCGAAGGGCGCGGACGGCAAGCTCTACGGCATCCCCACCGAGGAGTACGCCCTCGGTCTGGTCTACAACCGCGACCTGTTCGAGAAGGCCGGGCTCGACCCGGACGAGCCGCCGGCCACCTGGGCCGAGGTCCGCACGGCGGCCAGGACGATCTCCGAGAAGACCGGTGCCACCGGCTATGCCCAGATGACCAAGGAGAACACCGGCGGCTGGATGCTGACCGCGATGGCGTACTCCTTCGGCGACAGCATGCAGGCGGAGAAGGACGGCAAGTGGGCCAACACCTTCGACCGTCCCGGCAGCGGCGCGGAGAAGGCGCTGAAGACGCTGAAGGACATGCGCTGGACGGACGACTCGATGGGCCGGAACCAACTGCGCAACCTGACCGACCTGGAGAAGGACTTCTCCGCCGGGAAGATCGGCATGGCCATCAGCGGACCCAGCGTCATCGGTCACTACATCCAGCAGTACAAGGGTGACCGGGACGCCATCGGACTCGCCGCCATGCCGACCGACGGCAGCAGCAGGCGGACCCTGGCCGGCGGCACCATCGCGGTGATCAGCCCCCGCGCCACCTCCCAACAGCGCGAGGCCGCGGCGAAGTTCATCGACTTCTACTACCTCTCCACCAAGTACGACGTCGCCCTCGCGGAGAAGGACGCGCAGGCCAAGAAGAAGGACGGAGCCGTCATCGGCGCGCCGACCGTCCCGTTCTACAAGCCGTCCATCGCGGACCCGGTCCGGGCCGCGGTCGACAAGCAGGCCAACGTGCCGGTCGCGCACTTCGCCCCGTACACCGAGGCGCTCGGCGACTACGAACTGGCCATCGAGCCGCCCGTCGAGGCGCAGAACGTCTACAAGGCCCTCGACACCGCCGTCCAGGCCGTGCTCACCCGCGAGGACGCCGACCCGGCCGAGCAGTTGAAGAAGGCCGCCGCACAGGTCAGGTCCCAGGTGGAGCGGGCGCAGAACTGACGGCGGTCCGGCCCGTCGGACAGCCGGCACAGCACGAGGAGAGGCGAGGAGACGACGATGAGCAGGTCGCAAGTGCCTGGGGCGGCCACCGGCAACGACACCCGGGACGGCCGGACGGGAGAACAACGCGCCGCGGACCGGCCACGGACCGCCGACGGGCCGTCACGGACCGCCTCCCCGCACCGCGGCGGTCCGGCGGAACGCCTCGTGCGCTGGGTCCGGCAGGGCGGGATCACCACCATCCTGTTCGGCCTGCCCATGGTGTTGTGCTTCGCCTACTTCTCCTGGTGGCCGATCGTCCAGAGTGTGCGGCTCAGCTTCCAGCAGACCAATCTGGTCGACCCCGCCACCTGGGTGGGGCTGGACAACTTCCGGCACGTGCTGGACGACCCGCTGCTGTGGAAGGCCGTCGGTAACACCGCGCTGTTCGCCGTGCTCGCCCTGGTGATCGGCTTCCCCGTACCGCTCTTCCTGGCGGTGCTCATCGCCGAACTGCGGCGTGGCGGCACGCTGTTCCGCATCCTCGCCTACCTTCCGGTGGCCATCCCCCCGGTCGTCTCCGTGCTGTTGTGGAAGGTGTTCTACGACCCGGAAGCCGGCCTGTTCAACCAACTGCTGGCCCAGGTGGGCCTCGGCCCGTACCCCTGGCTCCAGTCCACCGACACCGCGATGCTGTCGATCGTCCTGGAAGCCACCTGGGCGGGCTTCGGGTCCACGGTGATCATCTATCTGGCGGCGCTCGGCTCCGTACCCACCGAGCTGTACGAGGCCGCCGAGATCGACGCCGCGGGCATCTGGCGCCGCGTCCGGCACATCACCCTGCCCTCGCTGCGCGGCGTCATCCTGATCATGCTCCTGCTCCAGATCATCGGCACCCTCCAGGTCTTCACCGAACCCTTCGTGATGACGGACGGCGGCCCGGAGGACTCCACCATCACCGTCCTGATGCTGATCTACAACTACGCCTTCCGGAACGGCGACTTCGGCGCCGCGACCGCGCTCAGCGTGATGCTGGCCCTCGTGCTCGGCGCGCTCTCGGCGATCTATCTGCGGGCGACGAGGAGCTGGAGCAACTGATGGCCGTACAACCCCCCCTGCGCACCCGCCGCCGCAACCGCCCCGAGGAGAACGGACGCGGACTCATCTCCGCCGCCGACCGGCGGCGGACCTCCGTACGCCTCTCGCTCGGCTCCGTCCAGACCCTCTCGCTCCTGCTGCTGCTCGCCTTCGGCGCCGCACCGCTCTACTGGACCTTCAAGGCCGCGGTCTCGCCGACCCAGGAACTGCTGCGTCACCCGTTGGCACTGTGGCCGGACCACGCGCAGTGGGACAACCTCTCCCGCGCATGGAACGAACTCCAGGTCGGCCAGTACCTCTGGAACACCGTGGTCCTGGTCACCGGCTCGGTGATCGCCCACCTCGTCATCGCCACCACCGGCGGCTACGTGCTGTCCGTGCTGCGCCCCAAGTGGGCCGCGCCCGTGCGGTGGATGGTGCTCGCCACCCTCTTCCTCCCCGGCTCCATCTCCCTGGTGGCGCTCTACCTCACCGTGCTCGACCTGCCGGGCCTCGGGATCTCGCTCGCCAACAGCCCCTGGGGCGTCTGGCTGCCGCACGCGGCCAGTGCCTTCACCGTCCTGATCGTGATGAAGTTCTTCGACGGCATTCCCCGCGAACTCTTCGAGGCGGCCAAGGTCGACGGCGCCGGGCCGTTCGTCGTCTTCCGCCGGATCGTGCTGCCCATGTCCCGGCCGATCCTCGCGGTGGTGACCCTGCTGACGGTCATGAACTCCTGGAAGGACTTCCTCTGGCCCCTGATCGTCATCCCGGACACCGAGAAGCAGCCCATCTCCGCCGCGCTGCCGCGCCTCGCGGAAACGGCGGAACAGTCGCTGCTCATCGCCGGGATGCTGCTCGCCATCCTGCCCCCGGTCGTGCTGTTCCTGATCTTCCAGCGGCAGATCGTGCGCGGCGGGGGAGGCTTCACCGGCCTCAAGGGATGAGTTCCACCCGGGAACACGCGCGGACCCGGTCCGCGCGGCCGACGGCGGCAGCGGTGCGCGCCGACGGCACACGGACCGGTGTGCTCCGCCGGGGTACAGCCGACGGAGCACACCACCGCCCGGGAGACCCGAGGACGCACCGCGCCGATCCGATCGAATCGAGAGGAAGCCTCGATGGAACAGAACGACACGATCCGGCCGGGCCCCGCGGCACCGGCCAGAGTAAGGGGCCGTTCCCGGCGGCCCGCAACCCGGGGCGGCGCGGCGGCCCTGCTGGCCTGCCTGCTGGCGGCGGCGCCCCTGCCCGGTACGGCACCCGCCGCCCACGCGGCCGGCACCCTCACCGTCACCTCGCCCGACCTGCTCTTCGTCAAGGGCCGGGCGAGGATCACCCTCGCCTCCGACCAGGCGTCCGTGGCCTGGAAGGCCATCGACCACCAGGGCCTGACCGTCGCGTCGGGCACCGCACCGGTCTCGGACGGCACCGCCACCGTCGACGTCACCGGCCTCGGCAGCGGCCACTACACGCTCACCGCGACCGCCGGCACCACCACCCGCAACGCCGACTTCGGCGTGCTGACCGCGCTGACCGGCAAGGAACAGCGGGACCGGCGTTTCGGCACGGGCATCCACTACGGGTGGAACGGCGGCGACGACCAGAAACTGCTGCGCGCGGTCAAGCTCATGGGCATGCACGGCATCCGCTCCGACATCAACTGGGGCGCCATCGAGAAGACCCCCGGCGAGTACTCCTGGAGCGCCTACTCCACCGACCAGCACATCCCCTACGCCAAGTCGCAGGGGCTGACCGCCCTGCCCATCTCCGGCTACCGCAACGCCAATTACGACGGCAACCGCACCCCGGCGTCCGACACGGCCCTGGAGGCCTACGGGAAGTTCACCGCCGCAGCGGTGGAGAAGTACCAGCAGTCCTCGAAGGAAATCGAGATCTACAACGAGTACAACTCGACCGGCTTCAACAACGGCACCTGCGGCATCACCGCCGACTGCTACCTCGAGCTGCTCAAGGCCAGTTACGGCAAGGTGCACGCCAAGGTCCCCGACGCCACCGTCGTCGGCGGCGGCCTGGCCGGCCTCCAGGCCGACTGGCTGAAGCGGCTGTACGCGATCGGCGGCCTGAAGTACATGGACGCGCTCAGCGTCCACCACTACGGCTACCCGAACCCGCCGGAGACCGCCCTGGCGAAGCTGCCGCAGGTGCGCGCCGACCTGGACGCGGCGGGCGGCAAGGACTTCCCGCTCTGGATCACCGAGAACGGTTACCCGACCCACAGCGACGGCGTCACCCCCGCCCAGCAGGCCGCGTACGTGCCGCGCGCCCAGATCTTCTCCTTCGCCTCCGGCGTCGACCGCTACTACTGGTACGACCTCACCAACGACGGCACCGACGTCACCAACAAGGAACACAACTTCGGCGCCTTCAAACGGCCCACCGCGGATGTCAGGGCCTGGCAGCCCAAGCCCTCCGCCGTCACCGAGGGCGTCCTGATCCGCCTGCTCGCCGGCCGCGCCTACGCGGGCCGTGACGACGCCGGTTCCGACGAGATCCGCTCGTACCGCTTCGGCACCGGGAGCGAAACGGTCCGGACCCTGTACACCACCGCGGACACCCCGAGGACGGTGGAGCTGAGGGCATCCGGCCCGGTCACCACCACCGACCAGATGGGCCAGGAGAAGACGTACCTGCCGACCGGCGGCAAGGTGCAGCTCGGCATCGACGGCAAGGTGCTGTACGTCAAGGGCGCGGTGAGCGCGGTCGAGGCCGTGACCGGCCCGGTGTTCTCCCTCGGGCTGCCGCAGCACTCCAACACCGAGGAGACCGTCGACGCGGAACTCCGGGTGGACGGCACCAAGGGCCGTACCCCGCTGCCGGTGCGCTACGACTTCCGGATCGCCGGGAAGAAGTACCGGGTGACCGCAAAGCCCGGCGAGGTCGTCCGCCAGAAGGTGGAACTGCCCACCTCGGCCCTCACCGGCCCGCGCACGGTCAGCGGCACGGTCGGCCTCGGACCGCTGAACCTCGCCCGGCTCACCGCCGACACCGAGGTGCTGCCCCCGACCCAGGTCACCTTCGACCCGGTGGTCAGAAAGGCGGCCCCGTTCGCCGCGGCGATGAAGATCACCGTCACCAACAACCGCGTCCGCGGCCCGCTCGAACTCACCAAGCTGGAATGGCAGGTGAACGAGGGCAACGCCTACCTGGACCGGGGCACCATCGACGGACCGATCAGGGTCGGAGCCGACTCCAGCACCTCGTACACCGTGGACGCGCGCAACGTGAAGCAGTGGAAGCGCTACTGGACGGCCGCCCACCTCACCACCCCCGACGGCACCAGGACCGCCGTGGGCACCTGGAACGGCTGGGGCGCCGTCCAGCCGGCCGGTACCGACACCACCGCACCGATCGACATCATCGGCCACGGCACCGTGAACTACAGGAGCGGCTACAACGGCGCGGCCGACCTGTCCGGCACCGTCCGACCCCAGTACACCGACGCCGGGCTCGTGCTCAAGGGCGCGATCACGGACAACGCCCTGGCCCAGCCCGCCACCACCGCCGAGAACATGTGGCAGGGCGACAGCATCCAGTTCGCCGTCACCCCCCGGGCGCCGGGCCGCAGCAAGCAGTACGTCGAGGTCGGCGCCTCGCTCGTGGGCGGCAGGGCGCAGGTGCACACCTGGCGGGCACCGGCCGGCCAGTCCGCCGGCCCCACGCCGGGCGCCACCGCGCGGATCACCCGGGACGGCACCACCACCCACTACACCGTGACGGTGCCGTGGGCCTCGCTCGGCCTCGCCGGCAAACCCACCGAATCCATCGGACTCGGCGTCGTCGTCAACGACAGTGACGACGACGGCCGGGCGCGCGGCTGGACGGAGTGGGGCGGCTCCATCGCCAACAACTCCAAGAGCGCCGCCGGCCTGCGGGCCGTCCAGCTGACCGACTGATCCCTCCCCCGAACAGGCGGGGCCGGGCGCACCTGACAGCGCCCGGCCCCGCCGCGCCACCCCGCACCACGCCCGGCCCCGCCGCGAGGAGAACGCCCCCATGGCCCTGTTCGACCTGCCGCTCCACGAACTCCGCGACTACCGGCCGCGGATCGACGAACCGGAGGACTTCGACGCCTTCTGGGCGAAGACCCTGGCCGAGACCCGCGCCCACGACCCCGCGGTCGCCTTCGAACCCGTCGAGACCGGACTGACCGGCATGCGCACCTGGGACGTCACGTTCGCCGGCTTCGGCGGCCACCCGGTCAAGGGCTGGTTCAACGCCCCCGCGCACGCCGAGGGACCGCTGCCGCTCGTCGTCCAGTTCCACGGCTACAACGGCGGCCGCAGCCTCCCGCACTGCTGGGGCATGTGGCCGCTGGCCGGCTTCGCCCACTTCGTCATGGACGTACGCGGCCAGGGCAGCGGCGGCAACGCCGGCGACACCCCGGATCCGGTCGGCTCCGGCCCCTCCCACCCGGGCTTCATGACCCGGGGCATCGAGGACCCGGAGACCTACTACTACCGCCGGGTCCACGCCGACGCCGTGCGCGCCGTCGAAGCGGCCCGCTCCCACCCCCTCGCCGACCCCGCCCGCACCGTCGTCCTCGGCGGCAGCCAGGGCGGCGGCATCACCCTCGCCGTCGGCGCGCTCGTCCCCGACCTGGCCGCGATCGCCGTCGACGTCCCCTTCCTCTGCCACTTCCGACGGGCCGTCACCCTGACCGACGCCGACCCGTACGCCGAGATCGTCCGCTACCTCAGGATGCACCGGGGCAAGGAGGGGACCGCCCTGCGCACCCTGTCGTACTTCGACGGGGTGTCCTTCGCCGTCCGGGGCCGCGCCCCCGCGCTCTTCTCCGTCGCACTGATGGACCGGACCTGCCCGCCCTCCACGGTCTTCGCCGCCCACAACGCGTACCCGGGGGAGAAGGCGATCGAGGTCTACCCGTTCAACGGGCACGAGGGCGGTGCCATGTTCCAGGAGGCCGTCCAGCTCCGCTGGGTGCCGAAGGCGCTGGCCGGGGCGGTCTGACCCGCCGTCCGCCCGGGTGGCGTGCGTCACGGACAAGGTGTGGACAGCACGTATATGGTCCACCGGGGTGATCCACAACCCCGCGAACGGCAAGGACGAGGGCGGACGGTGCGACACAGGGTCTACGCGCAGGCGATGCGCGTCATCGCGTGCGCGCTGATGACATGGCAGGTCTGGACGATGTGGTACATCTCCAGCCACGAGGCGGTGGGGGTGAAGTGGTCCTGCGACCTGACCGGGGAATGTGCCAGTGACCAGCTCGCGGCGATGTCCCCGATGCTCGGGATCGCCTTCGCCGCCGCACTCGGCCTGCTCAGTGCCCGGTACCTGCACCGGGCGGCCCCGGGCGCGATGATCGCGCTCTGTGCCGTCGCGGCCGTGGCCGGCTGGTACGACGCGCTGGCGGAGGGCCTGGTCGAGCGGGACACCGTCACCAGCTTCCACATCCTTTTCCCGATCGGTGACTTCTCCGTCTCCACCTGGCTCACCTTCCTGTGGTCCGTCGCGGGCGCGGGCTGCCTCGCCGCCTGGTGGGGCGCGGCCGTCAGCCTGCGGCGCACCGGCGGGCTGCGCCGGTTCTCCCGCCGCTGCCGCACGGCCCCCGCGGTGCTGGAGGGCTGGCGGTCGGTGGGCCGCAAGTACGGTGAGGTCACCGTGGTGTTCGAGGACGAGGACGGAGGGCGCCACGAGGTCCCGGCCGTCGTGGAACGCATCGCCCTCAAGCGGGACGTCCTCGCCCTGTACGACACCGACCGTCCCGCCGACCCGGACCGCACCCGGGTCGTCCTTCCCCGCCGGAAGCTGCTGCGTCTCACATGATCACGCCGAACTCCTCCCCCTCCTCCCCGCGCCGGTTCTTCGGTTTCTTCGGCGTGGTGTCCGCGCTCGGCACCGCACTCGTCCTCACCGCGGTGGTCGAGGGCGCCGTGGACGGCCCCCGCTGGCTGCTGTTCCTCGCGCTCCCCGTGGCGGCCCTGGTCCTGACGGCGTTCGGCAAGGTCGCCGAGAGCGCGGCCTCGGGCGTGGCCGCCCCCGGGCTGCGGGCCGGCGGCCCGCGCGCCTTCGCGCCCGCCGTGGTCAACGGTGTGAAGGCCGTCGACCGGGCCGACGGCCGCGCGGTTGTCGACGGGCGGGCGGCGAACTCGGTGTTCGTCTTCGACCTGACCGTGGTGGCCGACGGCCTGCCCCCGTACCGGGTCGAGGTCCGCCACCCCCTCGACCTCCAGGGACTGCTGCACAAGTCCAGGGCGGTCGTCGAGTACGACCCGGAGCAGCCCTGGCGGGTCGTCCTCCCCGACGCCCCGCCGCGCGAGTGGCTGGCCCGCGCGCACGTCCTCACCCCGCCCACGGACGAGGTGAGGAGTCCGGGCGGCGCCTTTCCGGCCGGCTCCCGGACCCTGGCGGCGGGCGTGGCGCTCGCGGCCGTGCCGGTGGTGCTGATCCGGGTGCTCGGCTGAGGGCCCGTCGGGGCCGGGCCGCCGCGGGTTCAGCTGTCGCGCGGGTACTTCCTGAGCACCTTGCCGTTGACGTCGGCCCGCAGGTAGGCGCCGCCGTACTCGTCCGAGACGTAGACACTGATCGTCGGCTGGTAGTCGTCGAACGGGGACGCCGGGTCGATGTCCACGTAGTGGCTGGTGGGTTCGGCGACGCCGAGTTCCTTGTCCGCCCGGCGTATCAGCCCCGGCAGGACGTCCCAGTCGAACTTCTCCAGGTCCACGGACCTGGCGCCCGACATGAGGGTGCCGCCGGCCCGTTCACGGGTGGCCCTGCCGTCCCGGTAGGCGTAGACGTCGTACAGCTTCTTGTTGTTCCTGAGCGGGGCCTCGACGCTGGCGTGCTCCTCATACAGCGTGAACGAGGTGATCCGGGTGCCGCCCATCACCGGTTCCAGCGCGGCGATGACGGAACGCACCCCCTCGGGCGTCAGCAGGTTCTCCGGCTGTTCCGGAGCCGTCTCCTCCGGCTCCGTGGCCCCCGCCGTCTCCTTCGTTCCCGTCGTGCCCGCCGCTTGTCCCGCCGCGTCGCCGGCGGCGGAGGAACCGCGGGTGGCCCCGGCCGAGGCGGACGGGGAGCGGTCGGCGGCCCGGTCGTCCGCGTCGGGCAGCAGCGACCACACCAGGGCCCCGGTCAGGGCCGTCCCGGCGAGAGCGGTGGTGACCGCGACGGCGCGGCCCCGTCGGACCCGGCGGCGCGCCTCCCCCGCCCTCAGCGGCCCGGGCGGGGCGGGCACGGGCGTGCCGCTCCCCGCGCCGGGCACCGGGGACGGTCCGGGAGGGGCGGACAGCACCGCGGTGGGGCCGCCCGAGGGCACCGAGTCCTGCAGGGTGAACGACGGCTGCGGGCGCGGCGGCCCGGCGTCCTGCGGGGCGCCGGGCTCCTGCCGGGGCGGCGTCGCCGCGGACGTGCCCACCGCCGCCAGCATCCGGTCCAGCTCGTCGGCCCCGGGCCGGGTCGCCGGGTCCCGGGCCAGCACCGCCTCCAGCACCGGGGCCAGCGGACCGGCCTGCCGGGGCGGCGGGATCTCCTCGTCGAGCACGGCCGCGAGCGTCGCCAGCGTGGTGGCCTTGCGCAGCGGGTGCCGGCCCTCCACGGCGACGTACAGCATCATGCCGAGCGACCACAGGTCGGAGGACGGGTCGTCCTCGTCGCCCCGGATGCGCTCGGGCGCCATGTAGTCGGGGGAGCCGATGATCGAACCGGTCGCCGTCAGGCTCGTGGACTCCCGGATCGCCGCGATGCCGAAGTCCGTGAGCACCGGGCTGCCGTCCGTCCGCAGCAGCACGTTGGCCGGCTTGACGTCCCGGTGGAGGATTCCGGCGGCATGGGCGGCGCGCAGCGCGGACAGCACCCCGCGCCCCAGTCCGGCGGCCTCCACCGGGGAGAGGGCGCCCTCGGCCAGCCGCTCCGCGAGGGAGGCGCCGGGCACCAGCTCCATCACGATCCACGGGTACGTCCCGACGCCGCCGTCCACGATGTGGTGGACGGTGACGACGCCCGGGTGGTCGAGCCGGGCCAGCGCGCGGGCCTCGCGCAGCACCCGCTCGCGCAGCAGCCTCGCCGACTCCGGGTCGTTCTCGGCGAGCGCCGGGTCCGGGGGCCGCACCTCCTTGAGCGCCACATCGCGGTGCAGGGCCAGGTCACGGGCCCGCCACACCATGCCCATGCCGCCACTGCCGAGCCTGTTCACCAGTTCGAAACGGTCGTCGATCACACGGCGCACAGGCCCCCCAGCGTTCATGGAAAAGAGGGTACGGGGCAGGCCCGCGGCGAAACGCACCCACCCCGTACGCGGCTCAGGGCCTGCCGTCCGGCGTCAGCCGCAGCGTCACGATCTGGAACGGCCGCAGCGCCAGCCGCACCACGTCACCCGTCACCTCGACGGCCGTCCCGTCGGCGAGCGGACGCTCCAGCAGGTCCGTGACGCTCGCCCCGGCCAGCGCGAAGCCCGCCGTAAGCCGCGCCGAGACCCGCCCGCCGTGCGCCTCGTGGAGCCGGACCACCACGTCCCCGCCGCCGTCGTCCGCGAGCTTCACCGCCGTCACCACCACCGCGTCGTCGTCCACCGAGACCAGCGGCGCCACCGCGGCGCTGCCCGGCACCCGGCGCTCGGGCAGGGCGAACCGCCAGCCCTCACGGACCGCGTCGCCGACCGTCGCCCCCGGCAGCAGCGCGTACCGCAGCCGGTGCACCCCCTGATCGGTCTCCGGGTCCGGGTAGCGGGGCGCCCGCAGCAACGACAGCCGCACCGTGGTCGTGGTGGAGCCGTCCTCGCGGACCGTACGGGTCACGTCGTGCCCGTACGTCGAGTCGTTGACCAGCGCCGCGCCCCAGCCCGGCTCGCCCACGTGCAGGAAGCGGTGCGCGCAGATCTCGAACTTGGCCGCCTCCCAGCTGGTGTTGGTGTGCGTCGGCCGTCGGACGTGCCCGAACTGGGTCTCCGCCGTGGAGTGGTCGGCCCGCACGTCGATCGGGAACGCCGCCTTGAGGAACTTCTCCCGCTCGTGCCAGTCGACCTCGGTGTCGATGTCCAGCCGCCGGGCCCCCGGCCGCAGCGTCAGCAGCTGGGTGACCCGGGACGCCCCGAAGCTGCGCACCACCTCGACGCCGTCACCACTGAGCCGCACCGAGTCGGCCCCGGTCAGATCGGTCACCGTGTTGCGGTAGAAGGCATCGACGTCCCAGGCGTCCCAGTGGTTGGGCAGGTCCGGGTGGACCTGGAGCAGGTTGGCCGCACCGCCCGGCGCGACCGTCTCCCGCCCGGTCACCAGATCGACGACCGAGACCACGAGACCCCGCGCGTCCACGGTCACCCGCAACAGCCCGTTGTCCAGCCGGAAACCGGAGCCGTGCGCCGTCACCTCCACCGGCGCCTCCCGCCGGTCCGGCGCGGGCACCGCACCTCCCGCGGCCACCCCGTCCCGCTCGTGCGGAGCGGAGTTGAAGACGACCGTGCCGCCGTTCCGCGGAGCCCCGGCCAGCGCCCGCTGCGCGGCGTCGATCACCGCTTCGAGCTCCTCGGCGATCCGGGCGTACGCCGCCTCCGCCTCACGGTGCACCCAGGCGATGGACGAACCCGGCAGGATGTCGTGGAACTGGTGCAGCAGCACGCTCTTCCAGATCCGGTCCAGCTCCTCGTACGGATAGCGGAACCCGGCCCGCACCGCCGCGGTCGCCGCCCACAGCTCCGCCTCCCGCAACAGGTGCTCGCTGCGCCGGTTGCCCTGCTTGGTCCGCGCCTGCGAGGTGTACGTGCCGCGGTGCAGCTCCAGGTACAGCTCGCCCAGCCACACCGGCGGCCGCTCGTACTCCGCCTCGGCGGCGGCGAAGAAGTCCGCCGGCTTCTCGATCGTCACCCGGGGCGAGCCCTCCAGATCCGCCAGCCGCCCGGCGCGCGCCAGCATCTCGCGGGTGGGGCCGCCGCCCCCGTCCCCCCAGCCGAACGGGACGAGCGAGCGCGTCGCACGGCCCTTGTCCCGGAAGTTCGCCTCGGCGTGCGCGAGTTCCTGACCGGACAGCTCGGCCACATAGGTGTCGACCGGCGGGAAGTGCGTGAACACCCGGGTGCCGTCCAGCCCCTCCCACAGGAAGGAGTGGTGCGGGAACGGATTGGTCGTGTTCCACGAGATCTTCTGGGTCAGGAACCAGCGCGAACCGGAGAGCGCCACCAGCTGCGGCAGCGCCGCCGAGTACCCGAACGAGTCGGGCAGCCACACCTCCTCGGTCTCGACCCCGAACTCCTCCAGGAAGAACCGCTTGCCGTACACGAACTGCCGGGCCAGCGCCTCCGAGCCGGGCATGTTGGTGTCCGACTCCACCCACATCCCGCCCACCGGCACGAACTGCCCGGCCGCGGCCTTCTCCTTGACCCGCGCGTACAGCTCCGGCCGGTGCTCCCGCAGCCAGTCCAGCTGCTGCGCCTGCGACATCGCGAAGACGAACTCCGGATGGTCGTCCATCAGCGCCACCACGTTGGAGGTGGTGCGGGCCACCTTGCGCACCGTCTCCCGCAGCGGCCACAGCCACGCCGAGTCGATGTGCGCGTGACCCACCGCCGACAACCGGTGCGCCGAGGCGTGCGCGGGGGAGGCCAGCACGCCCCGCAGCCGCTCCCGGCCGGCGGGCGCGCTCGCCCCCACGTCGTCCAGGTCCAGCGCGTCCAGACAGTCCTCCACCGCACGCAGGATCTCCCAGCGGCGCGCCGAGCCCAGCGGCAGCTGCCGCATCAGCTGGTCGAGCACCTCCAGGTCCTGGACCAGCTCCCACACCTCCCGGTCGAAGACCGCGACGTCCATCCGCCCGACGCGGTACAGCGGTTCGCTCCCCGCGGTCTCCCGGTCGCCCAGCGCACCGGCCCCGCCCAGGATCTCCGGATTGGCGGCGGCCTCGAGCAGGTACGTGAACTCCTCGCCGCCCGCCACCCGTTCACCGATCCGCAGCCAGGTGTTGCGCGGGTTGAGCGCCTTGACCACACTGCCGTCCGGCCGGTGGGCCAGCGCCTCCGCGGAGAAGCCGGGCCGGTCCTTGGCGAACCCCAGGTCGATCACCGCCTCGACGGCCTCCCCGGCCCAGTCCTCCGGCACCCGGCCGGTCACCCGGAACCAGCTGGTGCCCCAGGCCGGCCCCCAGGGGTCGCCGACGGCACCGGGCTCGTAGGGCGCGGCCACCGCCTCGGCGAAGGGCACCGGTTCGCCGGGGGCGTGCCAGACTTCGAACGCCAGCGGAACCGTACGGGGGTGGACGGCGGGGCGGATGCGCTCGCGCAGGACGCGGTCGAGCCGTTCCTCGGTCAGTGTGCGGTCGTCATGCATGGGTGGGAAGGGCCCCTCTGGATCGGAGGTGGGGTGATCGAAGGCGTGCTGATCGGGGTGATCGGACGCGTGGTGATCAACGAGGTGGTGAGCGGCGGAGTGGTGCGACGGGGGAGTGGTTCACGGGAGCTCGTCGAAGCCCACGCAGGGCAGCGACAGCCCGGCGGCCAGGGACAGCAGAGCCTCCAGCCGGGCCGGGGTCACGTGGTTGGCGGGATGGGCGTCGGCGACGCAGTGGGCGTAGAGGGTGCTCACACCGCCCTCGTCGGCGGTCCGGCGCAGCGCTGCCTCGACACCGCCCAGGTCGTCCCCGTACGCGACGGCACCGCGCCCGCTGTCCACCGAGCAGCCCGGCAGGACCCGCCGGGCGGTGAGGTCGCGGGCCGGTACGCGCAGTTCGTCCGCGAGGGCCGGATCGGCGCGACGGCCGACGGGCACCCCGCCGCGCAGCCGCTCGAAGAGGGTGAGGAGCAGCCGGTCGGTGTCCTCGTCCCGGGCACTGCACGGATAGGCGAAGCTCCGGGCCGGAAAGCCGAGGCGGCGCAGCCGCTCCAGGGCGGGCACCACCTCCCGGTCGAGATAGGCGGCCGGTCCGTGGGCGGCGACGAACTCGGGTGCGCGTTCGTGCCGCAGGCCGTGGCAGCCGATGCTGTGGCCGTCGTCCGCGAGCCGGCGCAGCAGCCGCACCTCGTCCCGGTCGAGCCGGTCGGGCTCGCAGACGAAGAAGGTGACCCGTGCCCCGTACGAGGCGAACAGCGGTGCGACGGCGGCCCACTCGCGCACGTGCCGGTCGTCGAAGGTGAGCAGCAGGGCCCGTTCCACGCGTCCGGTCATCGCCCGGCCCCTTGCGGTGCCCAGCCGGGGACGGAGCCGTGCAGCACCGTGTGGAAGGGGTCGCCGGGGACGATCTCGCCGGCCCGGACCGTGCGGCCGGTGAGCGCCGCCTTGTACATCGCGGTGATCAGCTCCAGGGACCGGCGGCCGTCCCCGGCGCTCGCCCGGGGCCGCCGGCCCGCCCGCATGTCGGTCAGGAGCGAGCGGAGCTGGGCGTCGTGCGAGCTGGGCACGTCCTTCGCCGGGGAGGTCCAGCGGGCCACCCGGTCCGGATCGACGCCGGGGGCCGGGGTGTAGGTCCAGTCGTCGTTTCCGTACCCGTAGAGGTGGTTCAGCTCGATCGTGGCGTCGCGCAGGTCGATCCGCAGATGGCTCGACTGACGCGGTGAGAGGGCGCTGTTGACCACGGTGGCCAGGGCGCCGGAGGCGAAGCGCACGGTGGCGGTGGTGACGTCGTCGGTCTCCACGTCACGGGCCAGCCGGGCGGCCATGGCCCGGATCTCCGCCCAGTCGCCGAGCAGTTCGAGCAGCAGGTCGATCTGGTGGATGCCCAGTCCCATGGCGGGACCGGCGCCCTCGGTGGCCCACTTCCCGCGCCAGGGGACCGCGTAGTAGGCGTCGTCCCGGTACCAGGTGGTCTGGCAGTGGGCGACCAGCGGCGCCCCCAGCTCACCGGAGGCGATGAGGGCCTTGGCGTGCTCGGCGCCCGAGCCGAAACGGTGCTGGAAGACGATCGGCGCGTACGGGCCGTCCTCGCCCTCGGCGGCGGTCATGGCGTCGTACTCCGCGAGACTGAGCGCGGGCGGCTTCTCGCACCACACCCACGCCCCGGCGGCCAGGGCGGCGACGACCTGTTCTCGGTGGACGACGGGTGGCGAGGCGATGACGACGAGGTCGGGACGGACCTCGCGCAGCGAGGCGGCGAGGTCGGTGGAGTGGTGGGGCAGCGAGAAGTCGGTGGCGAACGAACGGGCCGCCGCGGGGTCGGCGTCGACCGCGCCGAGCACCGCGAAGTCCGTGGGCAGCCGGAGGAACGCCGGCATGTGGACGGCGCGGGCGATGTTGCCCGCGCCGACGAGCAGTACACGAAGGGGAGTCACAGTCACAGGGAGCCGTCCGGGCCGAGGGCGTAACCGCCGAGGTTGGTAAGCGTTTTCCAGAAGGTCGGGAAGAAGCCCTTCCGAAGGAAGGGCAGGAGCGAGGGACGGAGGCGGGGGGTCAGAGAGTGGCGTAGAGCGCGTCGGCACCGGTCACCGGTCCGGTGCGCAGCCGGTGCGGCCATTCCAGGGCGAGACCGAGCGAGTCGCTCAACCGGTCCTGGAAGGAGGCGAGCCGGCGTTCGTCACCGCGCACCGCGCGCGGCGGCAGCCGGTGTTCCAGACAGTACGAGACCAGCGCGCCGACCGCCTCGCCGATGCTCCACTGGCCCGCGTGGCCGCCGACCGCCGGCGCGCTGAGATGCGTGGCGCCGATGTTCCGCCCGGCCGGGAGCAGGTTCTCCACGCGTACGGGCAGCAGCGCGCCCAGGGGCAACTGGAACGGCAGGCACTCCAGGTCCAGGCCCGCGCCGCCGCCGGTGCCCGGGTGCAGAGTGATCCGGGAGCGCAGGGTGCCCACGCTGTCCGTGAAGGTCTCGGCACCCGGCGCCCCGGCCCGTGCCGCGACGGTCAGATGGTGCTCCAGCAGGGTGAACTCGGCCCGGATGCGCCGGGATTCACGTACGTGCGGTGCCTTGGCGAACCCGTCGGACGTGCCCGTGGCGTCGGGCCTCAGCCGCAGCTCGGGGTAGCCGTGGCCGCCGTCGTGCCGGGGCGCCCGGGTCTGCATCCAGTACAGGAACGACAGCGCCTGCTCCCGCGCCTCCCGCTCGGCACGGGCCCGCACCTCCCCACCGGCCCCGGCGAGCGGCAGCCCGGTGTAGGCGGTCTGCTCCCAGTCGACCAGGGTGAGGTCGCTGTCGAAGGTGCCGGGCAGGTACCGGCTCCGGGCGAGCGCCCGCAACCGGTGCCAGCGGTCGTTGGGCGGCGCGCCCCAGGGCGGGACCTCGTCCGGCTCGTGCAGGAAGAGCGGCACGGTGCGGGCCGGGCCGCCGCCGGGCTCCGCGGTTTCCCAGGAGAAGGCGCCGGACCACCGGTCGTAGTCGGCCGGCCGGTCCACGGTGTGGTCCTCGCCGGGGCGGTGGTCCAGGGCGAAGGCCCAGGAGACCGGCTGCTGGTCCAGCGGGTCGGCGACCGCCGCCGCGTGCGGCTCACCCGTCTCCTCCCGGGACTCGGCGCCGGTGACGTGCTCGACGCCCGCGAGGTCGAGCAGCTCGCCCAGGTCCGTCGCGTCGACGATGTAGGGGGCGGCGACCGTCAGCCGCTCTCCGTCCGCGGCCTCCAGGGTGACCGAGGAGACCCGGTCCCCGTCCGTCCGGGCCGCGACCGGCCGGTGGCGGAGCAGCAGGGTGAGCCGGCCGGCGGCGAGGTGCGGGGCGAGCAGTTCCTGGACGACGGCGAGCGCCGCCCGCGGCTCGTGGCTGAGGTGGCCGGTGGTGCTCAGCCCGGGATCGAGCAGGGGATCGGCGAACGGCCCTGGGCACAGCGGGTAGTTGCGGCGGTAGAAGTCGCGGATCCGTTCGCGCAGGTCCCGGTAGCCGGGGGAGACGGGGTCCAGCTCGATGCGGTGGCCGTCGGCCAGCGGCACCACCTGCGCGGTGAACAGCCCACCGGGCCAGTCGGTGGCCTCGGTGAGCACGACCCGGTGTCCGAACCGGGCGGCGGTCAGCGCGGCGGCCAGACCGCCGAGGCCGGCACCGACCACCAGGACGTCGGTCCCGAGTTCGCGGGTACGGGGGGTGGGGGCGGCGAACACAGGAGTCTCCTCCCTCAGGGCCGACGGGCGGCGACGGTACGGAGCCGGACCGGTACGGACTCGCGCGTCCTGATCCGGACGGGGAGCACGATCTGCTCGGCGTCGCGGTACGGGTCCTCGCCCGCCGCGCGCTCCGCGATCCGCTTGACCAGCTGTTCGACCGCGCGGCCGCCGATCTCCCCGGCGGGCAGCCGGGCGGCGAAACTGGTGAGCGGCAGCAGGTCGTAGGGGCCCGCGTCGTCCATGCCGGCCAGCACGATCTCGTCGGGCACGGCGATGCCGAGCGAGGCCAGGTCGGCGGCGGCGGTGGCGACGGCGAAGCCGTGCGCGCACAGCAGCGCGGTCGGCGGCTCGGCGGAGGCGAGGAGCTCGGACAGCAGCCGCTTGCGGTCCTCCTCGGGCAGCGCCGTGTACGAGCGCAGCGCGGTGAACCGGGGGAGCAGCGGCTGGTCGTGGGCGCGCAGCGCCTGCTTGTGTCCGGTCATCCGGTCGTGGACGCTGGTGCACTGAGTCTCGCCCCAGAGCGTCGCTATGCGGGTGTGGCCGTCGGCCAGCAGGTGCTCGGTGAGCCGGTAGCCGACGTCGTAGTTGTCGGCGGTGACCGCGTCGACGGCGAAGCCGGGGAAGTACCGGTCGACCAGCACCATGGGGATGCGCAGGCGCCGGAGCTCCTCCAGCACACCGGGGTCGGGCGAGCCCTGGACCGGATAGAGGATGATCCCGTCGACCCGGTCCTCGGCGGCCTGGCGCAGCGCCTGGTCCTGGCGGGCCAGGGACGCCGCGTGGTCGGCGTGCCCGGTGGCCGTCATCCGGACCGCGGAGTCGGAGAAGAACAGCCGCAGCCCCCGATCCGAACAGCCGGACTCGATCCCGCGCAGCACCTCGGACTGGTAAGGGCCCTGGCCGCTGATGATGCAGGCCACCACACCGGAACGCTGCGCCGGTCCGGGCTCGTCGCTCCGGCCGTCCCGGTCGGCGACGAAGGTGCCCAGACCGCGCCGACGCACCAACAGCCCTTCCGCGACGAGGTCGTTGAGTGCCCGCACGGCAGTGGTGGAACTGACCCCGAAGCGCTCGCGCAGCTGGTTCTGGGTGATGAACGGAGCGCCGGCCTCGTACTCGTCGCGTGCGACCTCGGCCCGCAACTCCTCCTTGATGCGCTGGTACTTGGGTCCTGACGTACCCATCCAGCCACCGCCTTCCCAGGTTTGACGCGTCAAATGGCGTTGGCGTCAGTGTGGCGGCGATTGACGCGTCATTTCAAGAGTATTTCCGCGAAAAATTGATTCAATTAGCGCGTCAAAGAAGGTGGTTGTCGCTTCGACGCGTCAAAGGAAAGGCCCGGACGAAGGCTCCCGGGCGGGGAGCCCCTCGTCCGGGCTCGGGGCTTTCGTCGGGCCGGGCCGTCGCGGCCCGTACCGGCTCAGCCGGTCGTGCGGGGCGGCGGCGCGGTGCTGGCCCGCACCACCAGGCGCGACGGCACGGCCAGCGTGCGCGGCGAGGGCGTCGCGTCGCCGAGGGCCAGCAGCAGCGCCCGGCGGCCGATCTCCTCCAGCGGCAGCCGCACCGTCGTCAGCGCGGGCGTGACGTCACCGGCCACCGGCAGGTCGTCGAAGCCCACGACGGAGACGTCGGAGGGCACGCCCCGCCCGAGGTCGTCCCGGAGCGCCGCGAGCGCCCCCAGCGCCATCGCGTCGTTGAGCGCGAAGATCGCGGTGATCCCCGGTGACCTGCGAAACAGCCGCACCGTCGCGGTCCGTCCGCCGTCCCGGGTGAAGTCGGCCTCGACCCGGTGCCGTTCCTGCACGACGATGCCCAGCTCGGCGGCCCGCTCCAGGAAGCCGCGCAGCCGGTCCTGCACGGAGACCAGGGCGAGCGGCCCGCAGACCACACCGATCTCGGTGTGCCCCAGCCGGGCGAGGTGCTCGGCCACGGCCCGGCCGCCCTCGTGGTTCCCCGGCACGATCGTGTCCACCGGCATGCCCTCGTGCGCGACCGCGGTCACCCGGCCGCCCTGGGCGGCGAAGGACTCCAGCTCCTGGACGAGCGAGGGGCTCCTGCCGGTGAATCCCGAGCCGGCGAGGACCACGGCCCGGGCCCGCTGGGCCCGCAGCCGCGCCACGTACTCCGCCTGGAGCTCGGGCTCGTGGAAGGTGCCGGCCAGCATCACGAGGAGCTTGTGGTCGCGGGCGACCTCCATCACGCCGGCGGCGATGGCGGAGTAGTACGCGTCGTTCACGTCGTGCACGAGCAGGCCGACGATGGAGGTGGTGGACCGCACGAGCGCGCGGGCCGGCGCGTTGGACACGTAGCGGAGCCGGGCCGCCGCCTCCAGGACGCGCTCCTGCAGCTCCTGGGTGACGTTGCGGTCGCTGTCGCCGAGGACGCGCGAGGCCGTGGCGAGGGACACCCCGGCATCCTGCGCGACCTGCTGGAGCGTCACGGCCGACGACGGGCGGGGACGGGCGGAACGTCGATTGACCTGGCTCTGCATGAGGCTACGATAGCCGCCCTGAAAGCGTTTTCCCATCGCGCAGGCAAGCGGATCCGGCGCTCGGCGGTGCTCTCCTCCCATGCCCCGCTCAGTCTGTCCTCCATCGGCCGGGCTCGGCCGCCGGCATCCTGGTCGGGCAGCGGTAGACGGCATCGCCGCGGAAGGCGAACCGCCGTTCGGTCTCCGGAGTGAGCCGGACGCCGAGTCCCGGTGCCCGCGGGGCGAGCAGCCGGCCCGACTCGATGCGGAACGGCTCGACCAGCAGCTCGGACCGCAGGGCGTATGCGGGCAGCGGCCACTCGGCCAGCCGACCGCCGCCGGCGAACGCGGCGTGGTAGTTGGCCGCCTGGCACACCGCACTGCCCCAGCAGTGGACCACCGGGGCGACACCGTGTTCCGCGGCCCCCGCGAAGACGGCCAGCGTCTGTCGTGGCCCGCCGACGACCGTGGCGTCCGGCTGGACCATGTCGTAATACCCCGCAGCCACGCGCTCCAGCAGCTCGCGCGCGGTGGTGACGGTCTCCCCGCCCGCCACCGGGCAGCCGGCCGCCCGCCGCAGGGCGGGGTACTCATGCGCACGGGCCGGTCCCAGGGGCTCCTCCAGAAAGCGCACCGGCTGCGGTGTGCCCGCCCCGACCGCGTCGAGGAACGCGAGTGCGTCCGCCGCCGACTGGCCGGGGTCGTCGAGGTTCTGTGCCATGTCGACCGCGACACCGACTCCGTGCGGGGCCGCGTGCTCCAGCGTCCACACCACCTTGTCGGCCTCGTGGCCCCGTGCCCTGATCTTGAAGGTGTCGATCCCGAGCGAGGCGACGGCGGCGATCTCGGTGCTCATGGCCGACGGGGACGCCGAGTCGCCCCCGCTGGCGTAGAGCCGGATCCTGTCCGTGCGACGGCCGCCCAGCAGCTCGTACGCGGGCACACCGGCCCGCTTCCCCAGGGCATCGAGCAGGGCCGCCTCCACGGCGGAGACGACATGACGGGCCGCTCCCTGAAGACTCCAGTACCCCGTGACGAGCACCATGTCCCGGTACCGTTCCGCCAGGTCGCCGGCCGGGCGCCCGACCAGGTGGGGGACCAGCAGCTCGACCGTCGACACGAAGACGTGCGGTGCGAACACGGCGAGATACCCCTCGCCCAGCCCGGTCGTCCCGTCGTCCAGGGTCACCTCGACCAGTCCCGTCGTGCGCCACCCCGTGGGCAGCGCCACGCGCACCTCCAGATTCTCCGGGTCGGCGTACGGGGCGCTGAGCAGGACCGGCCGGACCGCCGCGATCCGTGCTCCGGGGTCGAGCGCACCCATGTGCGAGGAAGTGTGTTCGGCCATGTCGTCGCGTCCTCAGAATCCCCTGGCCCACTGCACGGGGTTGCGCAGCGGGACGTCGGTCTCGAAACGGCGCAGGTTCTCGGCGAACAGGTCGATCACCCGCGCGGTCTCGTCCGTCGAACCACCCGCGGTGTGCTGGGTGAGAACGACGTTCGGGCAGGTCCACAAGGGATGTCCGGCGGGCAGCGGCTCCTGTCCGGTGACGTCCAGCACCGCACCGCCGAGCCGCCCGGAGGACAGCTCGGAGATCAGCGCCTCCTCGTCCACCAGCGATCCCCGGCCCGCGTTCACCAGGACGGCCCCGGGCCGCATCCGGGCCAGGCGCCGCGCGTCGAGCAGCCCGCTCGTACCGGGCGTCCCGGGCAACAGCCCCACCACCACGTCGAAGTCCGGCAGTTGCACATCGAGCTCGGCCGGGGTGCGGATGTCGCCCGAGCCGCGCGCGAAGTGCGAGATCGGGCAGCCGAACGGCCCGAGCAGTTCGGCGAGCCTCCGGGCGATCGACCCCCGGCCCAGCATCAGGACCCGGGCCCCGGACAGCAGCCGCAGTCGCGGTCGGACGACGGACTTCGCCCAGGTACCGCGGGAGCGCAGCCCGGAGAGCTCGTCGATGCCGCGGTGCAGTGCGAGTATGCCCGCCAGGCACGACTCGGCCACCGGGTCGGCGAAGACATCGCCCAGATTGGTCACGGTCAGCCGACGGCCGAGAACCGGCCAGTCCAGGCCGAGATAGCCGTCGATCCCGACCGAGGCGAGCTGCAGCCACCGGAGCCGGGGCGCCTCGGCCACCCGGGCGGCCTCGGGGTTGCCGAGTGCGATGTCGGCGTCGGCGAGGGCACGGTCGTCGGCCGCGGAGACCATCCCCGGCTCGGCGAACCACACGGGCCCGGAACCGAGTTCCCGCAGGCGGGCGCGGCCGGACTCGTCGAGCGGCAGCTCCACGTACAGGCCGGGGCGGTGATCGCCCGCGTTCACCACGGGTGCTCCGCGAGGTACTCGGTGATCCGGTCCCGGTCCCAGGCCCCGTCCGCGACGGTGATCCGGTAGCGGCGCGCGAGGGTGTCGCCCGGGGCGAGCTCCAGCTCCTCGTGGAAGGCGAAGGAGGGGGCGACGGCGGCGAACGGCTCGTTGCGCACGAACCAGTGGGCCGGGTGGGTGCCGCCCGCTCCCGAATGGTCGTTCTCCGGGGCGTGCCGGAAGATCAGCGTGGCGTGTCCGTCGGCGCCGTCGTGCTCGCCGCTGTAGGCCAGCCAGGGGGCCTGCGTCCCCATCAGCCCGGGTCCCTCCCCGTCCGGGCCGATGATCCGCCCGCCGCGGAAGGCGCGCGGACCGCGCCAGAAGAGGCCGGTGTAGCCCGCGGCCTCCCGGCCGTGGGTGGTGGGGCTGCCGAAGCGCAGCGGCTCGGAACGCCGGTTGGTGACGGCACTCGACCAGGTCAGTGTCCAGCTCCCGCCGGCCCCCGGTCCGGCGGGCCCGGCGTGGTGTCCGGCCTCGTGCCCGCCCCCGCGTTCGACCTCGTGCTCGACGTCGTGCAGCTCGATCCGGCGCATCTCGTCCGCCCAGTGCGTGCCGTCGTGGTGGCGCCAGCTCAGCCGTTCCGTGATGACCGCGCGCCCCTCCTCCACCGCCACCTCGTCGAAGCCGAGGTGCGCCATCGAGCCGACCAGCTCGGGCAGCGGCTGATAGTCCTGCCCGTGCACATAGGTGTTGCCTCCCCACAGGTTCTGCCCGGAGAGGTGGGAGGCCGTCATCTGGAGGCCCTTGTGCCAGCGGTGATCGTTGGGCCGGTAGTCGCTGACAACGTTATCAGCCAAGGTGCGCAGGGGGTGTACGTACGGCTTCGGGGCCTCCCAGGCCGCCTCGGGGCGGTAGACGTAGCTGATCAGCTCGATGCCGTGGCGTTCCTCCGTGACCGTGACCCGGTCCCCGTGGACGTGTGTGATGCGCAGTGGACCGCTCATGTCCCCAAAGTCTCCCGATGCGACTGGAAAGCGCTTACCGCACCGTAGGGGCCATGGCCGGGGAACGTCAACAAGCGGTACGCACGGGAGGGGCGGGCCGCAACAACGGCCGTGCGACGGCGACGGCCCGCCGCCCACTCAGGGAAGGGCGACGGGGCGTCGGCCGGCGACGGCGGGTCTACCGGGTCGGGCGGATGTCCTCGCCACCCATGGTGCCCTGCCGGTCGCTCTGCTCCCGCAGCAGCCGGGCCTTCTCCTGGAGGCGTCGGCGCTGTTCGGGGTCGGTGGTGCGCTCGGCGGCCTCGGTCATGTGCCGGGCCTTGTCGCGCAGCTGCTGCGCACGGTCACCGGATTCACGTGCAACGCTCATCATCGCTCCTTGATGCGTCGGGGAAGAGCGGGCCCCCTCAGAGAACCAGCGCCGCGGGACCGCCGCACCTCGAATCGTCACTCAGCGTCACGGCTTCGTGGGGGGATGCGGCGCTGGCATGATCGGGGGCATGAACGAAAGCATCATCGCCGCGTGTGACGGGGCGTCGAAGGGCAATCCCGGACCTGCGGCCTGGGCGTGGGTCGTGGCCGACGCACAGGGGCGGCCGCAGCGCTGGGAGGCCGGGCCGCTGGGCACAGCCACCAACAACGTGGCCGAACTCACGGCGCTGTGTGAGCTGTTGGAGTCAACGGACCCGACCACCGCGATCGAGGTGCGGATGGATTCGCAGTACGCGATGAAAGCGGTGACCACATGGCTGCCGGGGTGGAAGCGCAACGGCTGGAAGACGTCGGCCGGCAAGCCGGTGGCCAACCGTGACCTCGTGGTCCGGATCGACGACCTGCTGACCGGTCGGTCGGTGCGCTTCACCTACGTCCCCGCCCACCAGGTGGACGGCGACCCGCTCAACGCGCTCGCCGACCAGGCGGCCAGCGAGGCCGCGGTGGCGCAGGTGCCCGCAGGCACCGCGCACGGTGCCACGGAGCTGCCGACCCCCGCCCCCGGCCGGGCGACCGAGGGCGCCGCGGCGGAGCGGCGGCGAAGCGGAGCGGCGGCACGGCGGCGCGGAAGGCGGGCGGCGCGACGCGCACCGCGCGTTCCGGCGCGACCATCAAGGCCCGGTTCGCCGGCCGCTGTCACTGCGGGAAGCCCTACGCGGCCCAGGACCCGATCGCCAAGAACCCCAACGGCTGGGGCCACCCGGAGTGCCGCACCGCCCCCGCCTGAGCCGACGCCGCCTCCTTGCCACCCCGCACGGGCCGGCCTGCCTCCCGGCCGGACACGGACCGGTTCCCGCCCCGGCCCGTGCGGGCCGGTTCCGGACACGACCGGGTGCCGTTCCCCGGCCGGAGCGGGCGAGTGGCCGCGCGGGGCCGGGGCGGCGTGCCATGATGCGGCTTCGGTGGCGGTGGCCGGGCGGCTTCCCCGGCGCCGCCGGCAACGGCTGCACGCTGGGGGGCGTATGGGAACCACGGGCACGGTCATGCGTGAGCTGCGCGGGGCGCAGAAGACGGCCAAGGGGGTCTCGCTCTACTCGCGGTACGTGAACCGTCCGGCCGGCCGGGTCCTCGCGGCCGGGGCGTACCGCATCGGCATGACGCCCAATCAAGTCACCTTGCTGAGCGCGGTGTTCACCTTTTCCGCCATCGCATCGGTGGCGCTCGTCCGGCCGTCCTGGGGCCTGGCCGTGCTGGTCTGGGGCGGTCTCGTCGTCGGCTTCGCCCTCGACTCGGCCGACGGGCAACTGGCCCGGCTGACCGGCCGGGGCGGCCCGGACGGCGAATGGCTCGACCACGTCGTGGACTGCGCCAAGATGATCCTCGTGCACACCGCCGTGCTGATCTCGTTCCGGCGGTTCTTCGACCTGCCGTCCGAGGGCTGGCTGCTGCTGCCGCTCGGCTTCCTCTTCGCGGCCGTGCTCACCTTCTGCGCCGGACTGCTGCGCGAACAACTGGGCAAGGCACAACCGGGCAGGACGCAGCCGGGAGGGGCCCGACCGGCCGGGGCCGGCGCCCCATCCGTCGCGGGCGGCACGGCGGCCCCGGTCTCCCGGCTCCGGGCCGTGGCACTGCTGCCCGCCGACTACGGAGTGTTCTGCCTGGTCTTCCTGCTGCTCGGCGACCCCACCGCGTTCCGCCTCGGCTATGCGGTGCTCGCCGCCGTGCACGCGCTGTTCCTGGTGATGTTCCTCGCCAAGTGGTTCAGGGAGCTGAGATCGCTCCGGACTGCGGACTGACGAGCGACTCCAACGCCCGGCGCAGTTGGGTGCTGGACGTGTGCACCGTGTACGGGAAGTAGACGACCTCCACACCGACCTCCGCGAAGTCGCGCTCCAGCCGTCTGCCCTTCTCCGTGTCCCGCCAGTCGTCCCCCTTGAAGATCACGTCGAACCGCACCTGCTGCCAGGTCTCGACCTTGTCGGGCACCGTCTCGACGAACGCCGCGTCCACGTAGCGCACGCTGCGTACGATCTCCAGGCGCTCCGGCAGCGGGATCACCGGTCTGTGGCCCTTGGCGAGCGCCGCCATCTCGTCCGAGACGACCCCGGCGACGAGGTAGTCGCACTGACTGCGGGCATGCCGCAGGATGTTGAGGTGCCCCACATGGAACAGGTCGTAGACCCCCGGCGCGTAGCCGACCCTGTGCGCCATCCGCTCTCTCCCCCCACGGTGAACGCGACATCCGTCTTCCGTGGCCGTTGTCCGGACATGGCGTCCGGTGCCATGGGATATCGGTATCGGTATTGATGGTGCAACGACCCTACTGTGAAGACCACTTGCGCATCTCGTGAACGGATAAGCTCGCTTTTGGGGCTGTTCCTCGAGGGCGTTTCCCGACGCTGTTGCTTGGGGAGCAGGGATTGTTCCGGGGGGGAAGGACGGGCGTCCATGTCCGATGCAGACCATCACGAGCCGTTCGGGGGCCGCACCTTGCTGGTCGTCTCGACGAACTACGCGCCGGAGCTGACCGGCATCGGCCCGTACGCCGCGCAACTCGCCGAGCACTGGGCCGACTCCGGTGCCGAGACGCACGTACTGACCGGCATGCCGCACTACCCGTCCTGGCGGACCGACGCGGAGTACCGGGGAGTGTGGCGGGTCACCGAGAAACGGGCCGGAGTCACGGTGCACCGGCGAAGACATTATGTTCCGCCCCGTCAGACCGCCCTGCGCAGAGGGCTGTTCGAGGCAACGGTGCTCGGCCACACCTTGCTCTCCCCGCCCACGACACGCCCGCCGGACGCCGTGGTCGCCCAACTGCCCAGCCTCGCCGGCGGTGTCGCCGGCGCCCGGCTGGCCCGCCGCCACCGGGCCCCGTACATACCCGTCGTGCAGGACCTGATGGGTGCCGCCGCCGCACAGAGCGGCATCCGGGGCGGGGGCAGGGCCGCCGCCGTCGCCTCGGCCGCCGAACGGTACGCGCTGCGCGCCGCGACCCTCGTCGGCGTCATCCACGAGAGCTTCGTCCCCCGCGTCACCGCGTACGGGGTGGACCCGGACCGCATCCGCCTCGTGCCCAACTGGTCGCACGTGCGGACCCCTTCGGCCGACCGGGCCGCCACCCGGGCCCGGATGGGCTGGGGCGAGGGCACCCCGGTGGTCCTGCACTCCGGGAACATGGGACTCAAACAGGGCCTGGAGGTCCTCGTCGACGCGGCCCGCCTCGCCCCGGAGGTCCGGGTGGTGCTGATGGGGGACGGCAACCAGCGCGAGGAACTGCTGCGGCGCGCGGCGGGCCTGCGCAACCTCGACATCCTGCCGCCCGCCGACGAGGACGCCTTCACCGACGTCCTCGCCGCCGCCGACGTGCTCGCGGTGACCCAGCGGGCCTCCGTGCTCGACATGAGCGTCCCGTCCAAACTCACCTCGTACTTCGTCTCGGGCCGTCCCGTCGTCGGCTCCGTCGCCCGGGGCGGGGGCACCGCGCAGGAGATCCAGCGGTCCGGCGCCGGCCTCCTCGTCGCACCGGAGGACCCGGCGGCCCTGCTGTCGGCCGTGCGCAAGCTCGTCGAAGCACCCGCCGAGGCGGACCTGCTCGGCGCCAACGGACCCCAGTACGTCAAACGCCACCTGAGCCGGGAGGCGGGCCTGGCCCGTTTCGACGCGCTGCTCACCGAGGTCCTCGCGGACACACAAGGGAGACCACGCCGATGAACCAGCCGATCCGTGCCCTGGAGGACCAGGACGAACCCGCGCTGCTGAGGGACCAGTTCCGCCAGCTCCTGCGCTACCGGGCGCTGCTCGCCTCCGGCGTGGTCGTCGGCCTGCTCGGCGGCGGCTGGCTCGCCCTGAGCGGCGAGGAGACCTACACCTCCACGGGCGAGGTCGTCGTGCGCTCCGCCACCTCGGACCCCTTCGCCGCCGGAGCCTCCGCGGACAAGGGCATCAACATCGGCTCCGAGCGGCAGACCGCCGTCAGCGACACCGTGGGCACCCTGGCCGCCGTCGTCCTGGCCCGGCAGGGCGACCGGGTGGAGGTCGGACCGCTGCTCTCCGGCCTCCAGGTCACCAACCCGCCCAACACCCTCGTGCTCCGCTTCGCCTACACCGGCCGCACCCCCGACCTGGCCAGGGGGCGGGCCCAGGCACTGGCCGACGCCTATCTGGAGATCCGCAGACAGCGCACCGAGAACAGCATCGCCCACATGGTCCAGGGCTACCGCGCCCAGCTGACCCCCCTCACCGAACAGCGCGACCAACTGGCAAAACAGACCTCCGGCGGCAACGACGTGACCAGCGCACGGGCCAACCTCGTGGTCGCGATCTCCGAACTCAACCGGAAGATCTCCGAGTTGCGCGCCCTGGACACCACCCCCGGATACCTGACGAAGAAACCCGCCGCCCCCACCGAACCCACCGGCGCCGGACTGCCCCTGCTGCTGGGGCTCGGCGGCGTCGTCGGCCTCGCGCTCGGGCTGCTCCTGTCCTGGGTGCGCCTGGTCTTCGACCCGGCCGTGCGCTCCACCCGCGAACTGGTCCGCTCGCTCGGCGCCCCCCTGCTCGGCACCCTGCCCAGGGAACGCGCCACCGCCGGCACACTGCTGGCCGTCGGACGCGGCGGGAGCCGGCTCGCCGAGGAGTACCGGGCGGTGGCCTTCCGGCTCGCCTACGACCCGTCGTTCTCCCGGCGCCGCCGGCTCCTGGTCACGGCCCCGCGCGGGGACGGCGCGGCGGCGAAGGCCGCCGCGGTCAACCTGGCCGCGGCCTTCGCCGAGATGGGACGCGACGTCATCCTGGTCGAGGCCGACCTGCGCACCCCCTGCCTGGCCTGGGACCTGGGCCCCGCCGTGCAGGGCGCCCACCCCCGGTGGGCGGCGGAGGACGCACGGGCCTGGCCCTCGGACAGCCGGATGAACGTGGACGTACCGGGGTCGGGCGCCTTCACCCTGATAGCGGGCCGCCGCACCGGCAACGTGCCCCGCGCCCTGACCTCGGCCCCCCTCGGGCGGATCATCGCCGAGGGCGACCGGCCCGGCGCTGTCGTGATCGTGCTCGCCCCGCCCGTGCTGGCGTACGCCGACGCCGTCGCGCTCCTCGACCGGGTGGAGGGCGTCGTCGTGGTCTGCGACCCGCGCGACGTGCGCCGCAGCGACCTGGAGCGGATCCGCGAGATCATCGAGGCGGCCGACGGCTCTGTGCTCGGGGCCCTGCTGCACCCCGCCCGCGGCCGCTACGAGCGCCGGGCCCTCCGGAAAGCCGGGAAACGCCGGGCGAAGGTCGCCCGGTACGACTCCGCCCCGGGCCCCGGCGGCAACGACCGCAGCGGCCCGGAGTACACCGGCGACCCGGCCGAGACCCTGGGCCTGCGCACCTTCGACTCCACCGCGGGACACGGATGAGGGCACGCACCGCGATCGTCTGCTCGGTCGCGGACCAGGGCGTGGCGGCGCTCACCAACATCCTGGTGCTGGTCACGGCCGCCCGCCTGTCCACCGTGGCCGAATTCGCCCGCTTCTCGGCGGTCTACCTCGTCTTCACCGTGCTGCTGGGGGCCTTCGGGGCCTACGCCGGGCAGCCGCTGGTGCTGCGCCGGGGCGACGCCGGCGAGGTGCACGGCGCCTGCCGCTCGGCGGTCGCCTTCACCCTGCTCGCGGCGACGGCGCTCGGCGCTCCGACGGCCGCCGTCTGCCTGTCGCTGCCCGGCGCCACCGCACAGGCCCTGATGGCGCTGGGACTCGTCCTGCCGGTCGTCCTGGGCCAGGACACCATGCGCTACGCCTTCTCCACCCTGCACCTGCCGCACCTGGCGCTCACCGGCGACCTGCTCAGACTCGGCTGCGCACTGGGCGCACTGCTCGCCCAGCCGCACGGCGCCCCGGCCGCCCGGCTCCTCACCATGTGGGGCCTGTCCGCGCTCCCGGCCCTGCTGCTGTCGGCCGTCCTGCTGCACCGCAGGACGGCCGGCGCGCCCCTGCACCCGGGAAGCCTGCTGCGCCGCGACCACCTGGGGCGGCGCTTCGTCGTGGAGTTCGGGGTGGGCAACGCCACCGGCCAGCTCTCCGTCCTCGGGCTCGGAGCGGTCGGCAACCCCCTGGTGGTCGGAGCCCTGCGCGGTGCGACCACCCTCTTCGGGCCGCTGAACGTGCTGTTCACCTCGGCCACCGGATTCGGCCCGCCGCTGCTGGGCCGCATCCCCTGCGAACGACGCCGCACCCGGGCCGCCGCAGGGCTCGCCGCCGTCCTGGCCGCCACGGCCGCCGCCTGGGCCACCGCACTGGCCCTGCTGCCCGACGGCGTCGGCCGCCGGCTGCTCGGCGACACCTGGCCCACGGCCGCCGCCCTCCTCCCGGCGACCGGCAGCCAGTACGCGGCGATGGCCGTCGGTACCTGCGGGCTGCTGGCCCTGCGGATGCTCGACCCCCGCACCACCCTCACCGTCCAGGTGGTCTTCTCGCTCGCCGCCGCAGCCTTCCTCATCGGCGGATACGCCCTCGGCGGGGTGCCGGGCGCCGCCTGGGGCCTGTGCCTGGGCTCCGTCTGCAAGGCGGTTGCCACCTGGACCAGGGTGGCCCGGCTGGGGCGCCGCACCTCGGCGAACCGGCCGCCCGTCAGCGCGGACGCCGCTCGCCCCGCTCCCGGAAACTCGTGACCAGCAGCAGACAGAGTGCCGCGACGGCGAGCTTCCCGACGGACTGCAACAGCGGCCCGCGCAACAGGATGAAGGCGTACCCGGCGAGCAACGGCACGGCGACGGCCGCCACACTGCCCGGCCCCGGCCCGTCCCGGGAGACGGCGCGCGCGTAGCGCCGGTCGGTGCGGGCGGCGGCGTACCCGACCAGGGCGAAGGCCCCCGCCATGCCCGGCGCGCCGAAGTCGACCCAGAACTCGGCCCACAACGGCGACGACAGATTGGTCATCCGCATCCCCATCCACTGGCCGACGCGCACCCCGGTGTCCTCGGGCTTGCCGTCCCACACCGACCGGGGCACGAAGAACAGCGCGGAGCCCGCCAGTTGGCGCCCGTAGCCGTGGCCCCGGGTGTCGACCCAGGTGATGGCGTTGGCGAACATCACCGTCTGGTCGTAGTCCTTGGTGGCCAGCGGCTCGAAGACCGACGACGACTCCACCGGCCGGTACCCGTCGCCGTCGTAGCGGAACCGGTCCGCGTACGGGAACACCACCAGCGCCCCCACCACCCCCAGCGCCAGCACCGAGCGGTACATCGCCGGACTGCTCGGGAAGGCGGTGAACAGGAGCGAGACCAGGACCGTCAGGAACCAGTAACGGGCATTGGACACAGGGTTGTTGACGATGACATTGAGGACCAGCAGCGCCCCCCAGGCCAGCACCGTCGACGGGGAACGGCGGGCCCGGCGCGACGTCACCAGCCGGCGCGTGCAGAAGAGCAGTCCGAGCAGCGCGGGCACCGTGCCGAAAGCCTTGAGGAAGGCCGGCCCCACCTGGGACCCCTCCGTCACCACCCCGCTGGCCGCGACCGAGGCGCTGATCTCCTGGCGGCTGGTGAAGAAGACGGCGGGGCCGCCCACCTTCATGACGTAGTAGCCGCTCGCCGCGAAGGCCAGCAGCACCAGCACCCTGAGCCGCCCCCGGTGCACGGTGGCCGGACCGGTCCCGAAGCGGGCGGCGGCCCGTCGGCGCAGGGGCCGCCGGTTCGCCAGCAACGCCCCGAGGTCGAACGCGGCACAGCCCACCAGGACCAGCGCCACGGCCGTCACCAGATCCCCCCGCGGCCCCACCACCGGGGTGGGCGTCTGCCCGATCACCGCCTGCGCGAACGGCGCCACCCCCATCGCGATGTACACGAACATCCAGAAGATGCCCTGCAGCAGCCGCCGCCGGGTGGACAGGATCATCGTCGCGAGCCGGGCCCCCGCGTAGCAGGCCAGCACCAACTGGAGCCAGTACGCGTTGTCCCGGACCCCCGAACCGGGCTGGGCGGCGATCACCGCGGGCAGGAAGCACACCAGGCCGAGGATCAGCGGCACGGCCAGCGCGCGCGACAGCATCGCCCACGACATGGGCTCCGCCGACGGCCGGACCGGTTCGCGCGGAACGTGCCCCGGTGCGGGCGCGGACGGTTCCGCCTCGTGCACGGACGTCATGCGCCCCCCGTTCCGTGGACCTGTGAACACTCTAACGAATCAACCCACTTGGGGCGGTTCGGCTGGCTAGTCTGGCGGGGTCGGCCGAGGGCGAGGGGAACCCTGGTGAAGATCCTGCACGTCGTCACGCTCCACACCCCGGACCACGCCTTCGGCGGTCCGACCCGGGTGGCGCTCAACCTGTCGAAGGTGCAGCGGGCCGCGGGCGACGACGCCCGGATCATGGCACTGGGCGACGGCTTCGACGGACCGCTGCCGCGCGAGGTCGAGGGGGTGCCGGTCCACCTCTTCCAAGCCCGCCACCTGCTTCCCGTGTTCGAGGTCAGCGGCATCACCTCCGGGGCCCTCCTGCTCACCGCCCGCCGCATGATGCGCGGGGCCGACCTGGCCCACGTGCACCTGATGCGCGACCTGGTGACCCTGCCCGCCGCACTGCTCGCCCTGGCCACCCGCACCCCCCTGGTCGTCCAGACCCACGGCATGGTGGACCCCACCGAGAACCGGGTCGCCAGGCTGACCGACCTCCTCGGGGTGCGCACGGTGCTGCGCCGCGCCGACGCCGTACTGCACCTGACCGAGACGGAACGCCTCGATGTGAACGCCGTCGCCGCACCGGTGCCGCTCACCCGCACCGTCCGGCTGGTCAACGGGGTGCGCCCGCAGGAACGCAAGCCCGCCCGGCAACCGGGCCGGCCGCCCACGGTGCTCTTCCTGGCCCGCATTCAGGAACGCAAGCGCCCGGAGGACTTCGTCGCCGCGATGCCCGCGGTCCTGGCCCGCCACCCCGACGCCCGCTTCGTGCTGGCCGGACCCGACACCGGCGCCCTGCGCGGCACCCTCGAACTCGCCCGCCGGCTGGGGGTGACGGACTCGCTCGACCACGTGGGGCCGCTCGACCACGAAGCGGTCCTGGCGGCGGGACGGCAGGCCGACGTGTACGTGCTGCCGTCGATCGAGGAACCCCTGGGCGTGTCCGTCCTGGAGGCGATGTCGGTCGGCACCCCCGTGGTCATCACCCGCACCTGCGGCCTCGCCCCCGACGTGGCACGGGCGGGAGCGGGCCGGGTGATCGACAGCCGGGTCGGCCAGGACGCGAGGAACGCGCGCCGGGTCGCCGACGCCGTACTGGAACTCCTCGAACCCGAGGCCAACGACCGGGCCGGCCGGGCGGCCTGGAACCTCGTCAACGAGGACTTCACCATCGGGGCCGTGACCGGCACCCTCCGGCGGACCTACGAAGACGTGGTCCGCCGGAGGACATGAGGCGTCAGACCACCCTTCCCTCACGGGACTTGAGACCGATCTGCCAACGGTAGAAGCTCATCGCCAGGGCGAAGTCGAACCCCGCCCGACCGTCGAGGAACCCCCGCCGGTACACGTACATGTACACGAACGACACCAGCGGTTTGAACGGTGCCTTGTGGAACAACTGCCCCTGGCGCGACTTCACCCTCCGCACCTGCTCCTTCACCTCGGGGTGGTGCTCCAGCCACGCCTCCCAGTCGGAGTAGCGGTTGTGCCGCTCGAACCAGGCGGTGACCGGGTCGAGGTCCTGGTGCTCGATCGGATTGCGCAGGGTGCCGACCGACTCGGCGACGGGCTGGTAGTGCCCCTCGACCTCGCCGATGCCCGGCGCGTCGAGGTCCCCCACCTCCGGGTACCGGCAGCGGGTCCGGTCGGTCAGCGACCGTTTGCGGATGGTGTAGCCGTGCCGCAGCCGCTTCCCGGAGAACCAGTAACCGAGCGGGATGTCGTACGCGGCCGCCCCGGGCCCGCCGGGGGCGGAGAAGAGCTGCCGCAGCTCGGCCAGCAGGCCGGGGCCGATCCGTTCGTCCCCGTCGAGCAGCAGGATCCAGTCCAGGTCCGTGCGGACGTGGTCCAGGCACCACTGCTTCTTGCGGGGATGCCCGCCGTCCCAGGTGTACGTGACCACCTCGGCCCCGCACTCCGCGGCGATCTTCGCCGTGTCGTCCGTGCTGTGCGAGTCGACGACCACGACCGCCTCGAAGTGGCCGAGCACCGAGCCCACCGCCTCGGCGATGTTGAGCCCCTCGTTCTTCGTGGGGATCACCACGGCTATCGGCAGCTTGTTCATCGGGAGTCTCCTTCGGGCAGCCAGGCGTAGCAGCCGGTCGAGGTGAAGGCGCGGGCCGACGCGGGCACGGTGATCCTGCTCCGCTCCCCGGCGGCGGCCGGGCCCGAGGCCAGGTCCCGGCCGTCCGCGCCGGTGATCCGCCAGCTGCAGTTCCCGGTGGGGGAGACGCTGCGGTAGCGGCCGGGCCGGACCCCGTCGCCCTCGTACGTGCCGTCCGCGTACCCCCGGGCGGCCTCCCTCAGCAGGTCCCGGTGCCGGGCGCAGAGGTTCTCCACGGCGGGTTCCGCGTCGGGGATCTCGCCCGTCACGATCCCGCCGACCGCCACGTCCCGGTCGGCCTTCACCAGGTAGTCCAGCCTGTCGCAGGTCTCCTGCCCGGTCTGGAGCACGGCCGCCGGGTCCATGCCCCGGGGCACCCGGTCGGTCAGGTACTTCTTCTGCTCCTTCGTGAAGGAGCCGGTGGCCGGGGTGAGTTCGGCGACGGGCAGCTTCGGCGGTTCGCTCGTCCGCGGGGCCGCGGGGGTGCCGGACGCGGGGGCGCCGGGACCGGACGACGGGACCGCGAGCGGTGCCCGGCTCGCCGCCGGCCCGGCCACCCGGTCCGCCTCCCGGTCGGAGGAGGACGAGCCGCAGGCGGCCAGCACCACCGCCAGTACGGCGACGGCACCGGCCCGGAACGGATACCTCATCCACCCGTCCTCAGCGCGTAGTGGGCACTGACCTGCGCACCGCTCAGCGCGGTCGGGTAGACGGCGGTCTCGTCGATCTGCCCGGCGAAGAAGTTGCTCGTCGGCCTGCTCGGCCAGCCGTTCAGATTGTCCCCGCCGACCCGCCAGTAGCCGTCGTACTTCTCGTTGCCGGTGTACAGGGCGGACGAGGCGCGGAGCTGCCCGTCCACGTACAACGCCATGCCGCCGGGGCCCTGCGTGGCGACCACGTGGTGCCAGGCGCCGTTGTTGTAGGCGGAGGGCGTGGTGATGGTCCGGACGCTGCCGCTCTTCACCCCGAAGACCAGCCGGCCGTCGTTCCGCATGTACACGTGCTTGTCGTACTGGGTGCTGTTCTGCATGGTCAGATTGGAGAAGCCGATGATCCTGCCCCCCTTGGTGGTCGTCGTCCTGATCCAGGTCTCCACCGAGAACCTGGCCGGCTGCGGGTGACGCCGGTTGCTGTACGCGTACTCGTCCGAGCCGTTGAAGCCGATCGCGGTCGACGGGCCCGCGACGGCGGCCGGAGTCTGGCGGTAGGCGGGGGAGTTGCGCAGGAACCCGTTGTCCAGCCCCGGGCCGGTGTCACCGGCGAAGGTCGAGGACGCCTCGTCGTACCGCCAGTAGAGCGAGGCGCCGTCGGCCAGCACCCTGGCGGGGTACTTCTCGGCCGCGGACGTCACGGTGGCGGACACGGCGGCCGATTTGGCACTGGTGTTGGTGCCGTCGCTCGCGCTGATCCGGTACGAGTGGGTCTCGCCCGGCGCCACGTCGGTGTCGGTCCACCGCAGCTGCGGCCGGTCCCAGAACAGCGAGTACCCCGTCGTGGTGTGCACGGGGGTGCTCGCGCCGTCCTTGTAGATGCGGTAGGTGAGTTCCCCGTCGTCGGTGTCGAAGCTGGTCTGCCAGTTGACCTCCACCTTGCCCGGGGAGACCGTGGACAGACTGACGTTGGGCACCCACGGGGCCCCGGTGTCGGGACCGTCGGCGAACCGGGTCAGGCCCTGCTGGGCGGAGCCGTTGACGGTGGTGAACTCGCCGCCCACCCACAGGTAGTGGTGGCCGTCCTTGTCGGTCTGCGTCATCACCCGGGGCCCGACCGGTTCCCCGATCCCGTCGTTGGTGTCCGGGAACCAGGGGAGCAGCTTCGGGTCGTCGACGGACTGGGCCAGCAGATGCTTGCGCGGCTGGTTGGGGAACGCCCCCATGCTGGCGCAGTCGTGCGCGTGACTCCCGCTGTACAGCACGCCCTCGTGCACCAGGACGGCCTGGGTGGCGCCCAGGCAGGTGTCCCGCCAGCGCTGCTCGAAGTCGCTGAGGTCCAGTGCGATCCGGCCGTCGAACACACCGCCCCCGGTGCCCTCGTTGGCGGTGTAGAAGCCGGTGGCGTCCGTGGTGAGGTCCTGCACCGTCGAGGCGTTGGGAATGAACCCGGCCGGGTAGCTCTTCTTCACCGCCCCGCTCGTGGCGTCCACCACCGCCAGCGCGTGCGAGGTGGTGCCGTTGACGGTGAAGAAGTCACCGCCGAGCAGGACGTGCTTGCGGTCGGGCGTCAGCTCCACGGCCCGGCCCACCTCGTCCGCGTCGGCCTTCCACGGCTTCAGCACGCCCGCCGTGGTGACCGCGGCGAACATCTTCCGGGTCTGTCCCGCGACGCTGGTGAAGTCGCCGCCCAGATAGACGGTGTCGGCGGTGACGGCCAGGGCCCGGACCGTCGCGGACACGGCGAACTTGAAGTCCTGGCGCGGGGTGCAGGTCGCGACGTCGATCGCGACGATGTTGCTCACCCCGACCCCGTTCACCGACCCGAACCGCCCGCCGGCGTAGAGGGTCTTCTGGTCCGGGGAGAGCACCAGGGAGCGCACGGTCGCGGTCCCCGACGAGACCGTGAACGACAGGCTGCATCCGGTCGGCGCGCCCGTCGCCGCGTCGAACGCGGCGAAGTTCACCGCGGGCTGCTCCGAGGTGCCGGGCGCGGCGTCCGGCGGCCGGACCGTGGAGAAGGTGCCGCCGGTGTAGACGACCCCGGCGTCCGAGGCGGCCATCGACCAGACGATGCCGTTGGTCTGCCAGGTGGGGAGGTCGTCCGCGGTCAGGGCGACCGGCGGGGTGAGGGCCGCGGCCGGGCCGCCCCCGGACGCGGCGGCGGTCAGCGCTCCGGCGAGCAGACAGAGGGCCGCGACCGCCGCACGCGCCCGGCCCCCCCTGAGGGGTCTGCGCCCCGTGGTCGGTTTCATCATTCGCTCCGAAGGTGAGAACGGTCCGCGGCCCGGGGGCCGCGCTTCATCGGTCCACCCGCACGGAGGCCCCGGCGAGCTGGTCGGACAGCTGGCGGATGTCCGCCTCGACCATGATCCTGGCGAGCTCCCGCGAGCGCACGGCCGGTTTCCAGCCGAGCAGTTCCTCGGCCTTCGTGGCATCCCCGATCAGCGCGTCGACCTCGCTGGGACGCTCGTACTTGGCGTCGTAGCGGACGTGTTCGTGCCAGTCCAGGCCCGCGTGCGCGAAGGCGTACTCCAGGAACTGCCGGACGCTCACGCCCTCGCCGGTGGCCACCACGTAGTCGTCCGGTTCGTCGCACTGGAGCATCCGCCACATCGCGTCCACGTACTCGGGGGCGTAGCCCCAGTCGCGCACGGCGTCGAGGTTGCCCAGATGGAGATGGGTCTGCAGACCCGCCTTGATCCTGGCCACCCCGCGGGTGATCTTCCGGGTCACGAAGGTCTCGCCGCGCCGCGGCGACTCGTGGTTGAAGAGGATTCCGTTGACCGCGAACATCCCGTACGCCTCACGGTAGTTGACCGTTGCCCAGTACGAGTAGACCTTCGCGACACTGTACGGGCTGCGCGGGTGGAACGGGGTCTTCTCGTTCTGCGGGGGCGGGGTGGCGCCGAACATCTCCGACGAGGACGCCTGGTAGATCCGGGTGTCGATGCCGCTCGCCCGTACCGCCTCCAGCAGCCGGATGGTGCCGAGCCCGGTGATGTCACCCGTGTACAGCGGCGCGTCGAACGAGACGCGCACGTGCGACTGAGCGCCCAGGTTGTAGACCTCGTCCGGCCGGATGTCGCGCAGCAGGTTCACCAGCGCGACCCCATCGGCGAGGTCGGCGTGGTGCAGGACGAACGTGCGGTTCTCCTCCTCCGGGCCCTGGTAGATGTGGTCTATGCGCTCGGTGTTGAAGCTCGACGAGCGACGTATCAGTCCGTGGACCGTGTACCCCTTGTCGAGCAGCAGCTCGGACAGGTACGAACCGTCCTGTCCGGTCACGCCGGTGATGAGCGCGGTCTTCGCCACGTCTCCCCCTATCTGTGGTCGGCCGGGAGGCTGTTGTTCCCCGCCGGGAATTTCTCACCGAAACATCGGATTCGGGCGATCTGCGGCACAACGTCACCGCAGGCCGCGACTGCTGGCAGAATCCGGGCCATGACGACTGATTTCCCCGGCTCTCCCCAGGAATCCGTCCACCCCCTCCTCCTGCGGTCCGGCGCCCGCGTGTTCGTCGCGGGGCACCGGGGTCTGGTCGGCTCGGCGGTGGTGCGCCGCCTCGCCGCCGAGGGGTACGAGGTGATCACCCGCGACCGTGACCGCCTCGATCTGCGCGACGCCGCGCGCACCGGGGCCTTCCTGCGCGGGACCCGTCCGGACGCCGTGGTGCTGGCCGCCGCCAGGGTCGGCGGGATCATGGCCAACAGCACGTACCCGGTGCAGTTCCTGGAGGACAACCTGCACATCCAGCTGAGCGTCGTGGCCGGGGCGCACGCGGCCGGTGTCGAACGGCTGCTCTTCCTCGGCTCGTCCTGCATCTACCCCCGGCTCGCCCCGCAGCCGATCCCCGAAAGCGCCCTGCTCACCGGTCCGTTGGAGCCGACCAACGAGGCGTACGCGCTGGCCAAGATCGCCGGAGTCGTGCAGACCCGGTCCTACCGGCGGCAGTACGGCGCCTCGTACATCAGCGCCATGCCCACCAACCTCTACGGCCCGGGCGACAACTTCGCCCCGGAGACCTCGCACGTCCTGCCCGCACTGATCCGCCGCTTCCACGAGGCGCGCCGGGACGGTTCGCCCGAGGTCACGCTCTGGGGCTCCGGGAGCCCCCGCCGCGAATTCCTGCACGTGGACGACCTGGCCGCCGCGTGCCTCCTGCTGCTGGAGCGCTACGACGGCGACGAACCGGTCAACATCGGCTGCGGCGAGGACTTGACGATCCGCGAACTCGCCTCTGTGGTACGGGAGGTGACGGGCTATCCAGGAAAAATCGGGTGGGATCCGACGAAGCCCGACGGCACCCCGCGCAAGCTGTTGGACGTCTCCCGGCTCACCGCGCTCGGCTTCGCACCGCGGATCGGGTTGCGCGACGGCATCTCCGGCACCTACGCGTGGTGGCTGGAACAGCAGGACGCGCGGGGCTGAGCCCGGCTGTGCCCGGCGGTTGCGTTCCCTCGTCCTCCGCATCGGTGGCCGCCCCCTCAGTACGCTCCGCGGCCGTCGGCGACGGCGCGCAGCGTACGGGCCATGAGCCCCATGTCCGTGGCCACCGACCAGTTGTCGACGTACCACAGGTCGAGCGAGACCGTCTCCTGCCAGGACAGGTCCGAACGGCCGCTGACCTGCCACAGGCCGGTCAGCCCGGGTTTCACCGCGAGCCGCCGCAACTCGCGCTCGTCGTAGCGGGAGACCTCCTCCGGGAGCGGGGGCCGCGGGCCGACCAGTGACATGTCGCCGCGCAACACGTTGAGCAGTTGCGGTAATTCGTCGAGGGAGGTCCGGCGCAACAGGCGCCCGATCCGGGTCACCCGGGGGTCGCGGCGCATCTTGAACATCGGGCCGTCGATCTCGTTCGCCGCGGCCAGTTGTGCCTTGTGGTGTTCGGCGTCCACCACCATGGTGCGGAACTTCCACATCGTGAACGGCCGGTTGTGCCGGCCCTGCCGGGTCTGGCGGTGGAAGACCGGCCCGTCGGAGGCGAGCCGCACCGCCGCCCCGATCAGCAGCAGCAGGGGGGCCAGGACCAGCAGGCCGAGGGCGGCGCCGGCGCGGTCCACGACGGCCTTGAGGAACGGTTGCGGCCCCCGGCGCAGGGGCGGTGCGACATGCAGCAGGGTGAGCCCGGCCGCGGCGACGGGCCGGACCCGGCCGGCCGCGACGCCGGAGAGCTCCGACAGCACGGACAGCGAGAGCCCGCCGTCGTGCAGGCCCCAGAAGAGCCGGCGCAGCCGGTCCTCGGAGAGCTGCGGCCCCGGCACCACCAGCGCCAGGTCGGCCTCCTGGGCGAAGGCCCCGCCCAGCACCGTGGACACGTCGTCGTCGGCCGGTGCCGGTGCGAGCCGGCCCGGTACCGGCACCCCGCACTCCAGCGGCGCGTCGCCCACCGGTATCGCGGCCACGACCGAGTACGGATGACCCGCGCGGGACGCGAACGAGCGGACGACCCGGTCCACCCCGGCGGCCTCCCCGACGACCAGTACCCGCCGGACCGCCCGCTTCCGGCGCCCCGGCCACGGCAGCCGCCGCGCCGCCTGCGCCGCCACCCCCACCAGCAGGCCGGGCAGCAGGGCCACGACGGCCGTCGCGGGATCGGCCGAACCACCGGTCACGGTGCGCAGCACGGCGAGCGCGCCCAGGAGCAGCAGCCAGTCGCCGGCCGCACCGGACATCTTCGGCGGCCGTTGCGCGTACCGGCCGCGCACGGCCCGTACGACGCCCCACACCAGGGTGGCCGCGACGGCGGCGAACACACTGCGCGGCTGCCCGTCGGTCCACAGGACGAACCACGCCGGAACCCCGAGCCCCAGCAGTTCGGCGCCGACGACGACCGGCAGGAAGCGGACCGCTCTCCGCTTCGCCGAGGCCGGTCCGCAAGGATCGTGCGGTACGACCGGTGCCCTCCACAACTCGTCAAGTCCGTTGCCGCGAGGCCGATTCGGAACGGAGCGGGGGCGCGGTGTCCCCACCAGCCCCACGAGTCCCGATCGGTCCGAATCGGGTAGCTCGACATGCCCCATGAACCCCCCAGTCACAGTTGCATCGCCATAAACGGGGCGCATCCGCCGATCCCATGGACTGACGGATGCGCCCTCGCTCGCTGCACGATATCCACAGACGTGCCATTTCGCTGGAGTTCTCGTGAAGTTCAGACATGCGCACTGACTCAGATCTCGTCCCGTTCCGCGCCGAATCCTGTGGTCTGTGGGCGACTGTTGGCATTTGGAAGGCACCTGAATCGGGTTGTGTGCGGACATGTACGCCATCGACTGCGTGGCCCCTCCACCAGGTTCGTCCGCGACCGTGCGGTGCCGGGAGACCTTCCCCGGCCAACAAACGAATGAACGGGCGCGAGGTGGCGCCCCGGGGGAGAACGGGGCCGGAATCTCATGTTCGGGGCGCGGTGGCGGCATATGCCGCAGCTCTGCCGCGGCCGTGGGAGGGGGCGGTGGCCCGGGGCGCGGGACCGCCGGGAGGGGCGGACGGCGACAGTCGATGGCCGGATCGTTTCGGCCTGGACGATCGGGCCCGTGCGCCGGTGGCCGCGCCCGCGCCCGGGTCCGTGCGCCCGCGTTCGGGGCCCCGCCCCTCCCGGGGCGTTCCCGGCGCGCGACCATGTTTGTGCGCGCCGGCATGCACGGGCCCGGGGCGCCGGGGGCGTGCGGTCGTCGGGTGCGCGCCGGGGCGGCACGACGGGTCAGTGGTGGTCGAGCTTGTTCCCGGACCGGGGCGGCCAGGCTGCCGTGCCCCGTCCCGGCGCCAGATGCTCGACCACCTCGGCCAGTTCCTCGCAGGCCCGCTCGATCCTGGACCGGACGTTGTTCTGCTCGGTCACCACCGCCGCGAGCAGGAGCGCGGTCAGGGCCACGGAACCGTTGAACACGGTGAGGTCGACCATCACGTGCAGGATGCTCCGGCCCGCGAACGGGCCCACTCCCTCCGCGGCCGCCACGGCGGCCAGGACCGACACCAGGAAGGCGCAGGGCGCGCTGCCCGCCAGCTGGAAGCGCAGGGCCGCCCAGATGAGCAGCGGGAACACCAGATAGATCAGCGCCAGCGAGCCCCTGGTCGCCGGCAGCGCCACCGCGGCGGAGACGGCCAGCAGCGCGCCCGCCTCGATCCACCGGTCGGTGGCCCGCGGCATCCGCGCCCTGCGCAGCACGAGCAGCAGGGGAGCGACCACCAGGACGCCCATCGCGTCACCCGCCCACCACGCCGCCCAGACCGGCCAGAACCCGTCCAGGGGCAGTTTGCCGTCCAGCACCAGCATGCCCGTGCCCACGGTCGCGCTGATGACCATTCCGCCCAGTGCGCCGAGGAAGACGAGCACCACACCGTCGCGCAGCCGGTCCAGCTCCCTGCGGAAACCGGCCCTGCGCAGCATGAGGTACGAACAGAGGGGGGCCAGGGTGTTGCCCGCCACGACGGCGAAGGTGGAGGGCGTGACCGAGCCGCTGAGCGTGGCGACCACGAGGAGCGAGCCCAGGGCGATGCCGGGCCAGACCCCCGGTCCCAGGCAGAGCAGGGCGCCCAGCGCGATGCCGGTCGGCGGCCACAGCGGGGTGACGACCGCGCCGTGGACGGACACCTCCTGGATCAGGCCGAGCCCTCCGGCCGCGTAGTAGGCAGCGGCGACGGCCAGGTTGCGCAGGGCGGCCGCGGCCGCACGTCCGGTTCTCTCGCTGCGGATCACACATCTCATCAGACACCGCCCGGACGGGTGGCGGCCGTGTGACACGCGCGGCCCGGCGGGTCCGGGCCTCACTCCCGGCCGGGAACGGCCCCGTGCCGGACCACGAGAACGGCGGCGTCGTCCTGGTGCCCGGTCTGCTCCGCCGCTCCCAGGACCGCGTCGGCCAGCTCCCCGGCGTCGGCGCGCACCCGGGAGAGCACCAGCCGGGCCACCGCGTCCAGCCCCTGGTCGATCGGGAACGAGGGCCCCTCCACCACACCGTCCGTGAGCAGCACGAACGCCCCGGAGTCCGCCAGCCGCCGCCGGGTGACCGGGTAACGCTCGCCCGGCTGGATGCCCAGCGGCAGACCGCCCTCGTCACTGGTGACGCCGAAGCGCCCGTCGGTCGTGGCCCACACCGCCGCGACATGCCCGGCACGGGCGCTGTGCAACTCCCGCGACTTCGGGTCGAGACGGACGAACGTGCAGGTCGCGAAGAGGCCGGAGTCCACCGATACGAGCAGGTCGTTGGTCCGGCCCACGATCTCGCCGGGGTCCGCCTCGGTGGTGGCGATGGCCCGCATGGCGACGCGGATCTGGCCCATGAACGCGGCCGCCTCGACGTCGTGGCCCTGCACGTCCCCGATGGTGAACGCCAGCGAGCCGTCCGGCAGCACGAATCCGTCGTACCAGTCGCCGCCGATGTCCAGCCCACTGCGGGCCGGGGTGTACCGGGCGGCGGTCCGGAGCCCCGGCCGGGCGGGCAGCGAGGCGGGCAGCATCTCCCGCTGGAGGGCCTCCGCCAGTTCCACCCGGGCCTGGTGCAGCTCCACCTCGCGGCGCGCCCGGGACGTCAGCTGCTGCAGGGTGGTGAGCAGCTCCTGGGCGCTGGCCGAGCGGGGAGGACGACGCCGGTTCATGGGCCGCTCCCCCCTGCGTCTCGTCCGCGGAGCGCGGCGCGGGTCCTGCCGCAGGGCCTTCCGGGACATCGCCGGACCGGCGCCGTCGGTCGGCCCTCGCCCGTCTCCGGCGGATTTCGGTTCCCTGCATACTACGGCGGAGGTGCGATTCGCGCAGGGCGAGCGGGAACGGGCAGAGGCCCCGGAACGGGTGGATCCTGGTGACAGGACCGCGTCGAGGCGGTGCACGGGACCGGACGCGGTCGCAGGGAGGTGCGCGATGACCCGCACACTGGAGTGGCGGCTCCGCCTCGGGCTGACCGAGGACGACGGGACGACCAGGGCCGAGGCGGTGCTGGACACCGGCGCCATGAAGCTCACCGGGCACGGGGTCGCCCGCTGCAACCCGCAGGACGTGGACGTGCCCGCCATCGGTGACGAACTCGCGGCGAGCCGCGCCATGAAGGACGTCGCCGCACAGCTGATGAGGGTCGCCGACAAGGACCTGGAGACCGTCGGGGCCGGACCCGCGAGCGGACCCGTCTCCCCGCCGTACGCATGGTCCGACACCACGGGCTGAACCCGGGCCCGGACGCCCGGCGGTGGCCCCGGCGCGGCGATGGCCGTGGGGCCGGGCGGCGAGGTCGTGGGCAGCCGCCTCGTGACGGCGGTGCGCGACCCGGCCCTGGGCGAGGCCGCCCCGGCGCCCGGGGCCGGAACAGCCGCCCGCACGCCGGGGGAGCACCGGCGGATCAGCCGGCGGCGCCGAAGTGCCGCTCCACGATCGCCGCCGCGTCGGTGCCGCGCGGCAGGATGCCGTACTGGTGGCCGCGGCCCTCGCCGAGCCGGGCGGCGACGAACGCCTCGGCCGATCCCGAGGGGGCGTGCCGGAGCATCAGCGAGGCCTGCAGGGCCAGTGCCATGCCCTCGACCGTGGCACGGGCCCGGGTCTGCGCGGCGAGCGGGTCGCCCAGGTCCTCCGCGAGTTCCCGGCGCACCCGGCGCACATGCGCGTCCAGCACGTCACTGGCGCCCGCCGTGGTGTCCAGCTCGGCCCAGAAGGCGTCCAGCGACTGCGGGGTCCTGGCGATCCCCCGGAGCACGTCGAGGGCGATGACGTTGCCGGACCCCTCCCACACCGCCATCACCGGCTGCTCGCGGTAGCGGCGGGCCAGTGGCCAGTCCTCGGTGTAGCCGTTGCCGCCCAGGCACTCCAGCGCCTCGTAGGCGTGGTGCGGACCGCGCTTGCAGATCCAGTACTTCGACACGGCGGTGGCCAGCCGGCGGAACATCGCCTCGGACTCGCCGCTGTCGCTCTCGTACGCGTGCGCCAGGCGCAGCGAGGTCCAGGTCGCCGCCTCCGTCTCCAGCGCCAGGTCGGCCAGGACCGCCGCCATGGCCGGCTGGTCGGCCAGCCGGGCGCCGAAGGCGCTGCGGTGGCGGGCGTGCCAGATCGCCTCGGACACCGACTGGCGCATGCCCGCGGTGGTGCCGAGCACACAGTCCAGCCGGGTGTGGTTGACCATCTCGATGATGGTCGGCACACCGCGGCCGGGCTCGCCGACCCGGACCGCCCAGGTGCCGTCGAACTCCACCTCGGAGGAGGCGTTCGACTTGTTGCCGAGCTTGTTCTTCAGCCGCTGGACGCGGATGGTGTTGCGGGTGCCGTCGGGCAGCACCCGCGGCACGAGGAAGCAGGTGAGCCCGGCCTCGGCCTGGGCCAGGACCAGGAAGGCGTCCGACTGCGGGGCGGAGAAGAACCACTTGTGGCCGGTCAGCAGATGGGCCCGGCCCTCGGGGTCGGAGGCCAGCGCAACGGCCCGGGTGGTGTTGGCGCGGACGTCGGAGCCACCCTGCTTCTCCGTCATCCCCATGCCGAAGGTGAGCCCGGACTTCTCGCCCGGGGCGATCGTGCGGGGGTCGTACGAACGGCTCAGCAGCCCCGGCAGCCACTCCCGCCCCACGTCCGGATCGCGCTGCAGGACCGGGACCACGGCGTGAGACATGGACATCGGGCAGGCGTGACCGGGCTCGACCTGGGCGAACAGCATGAACGAGGCCGCCCGCCCCACCGCCGCGCCGGGCTTCGGGTCGGCCCAGCCCGCCGTGTGCGTGCCGTGCGCGACGGCCGCGCCGATGATCTCGTGGTACGCGGGGTGGAACTCGATCTCGTCGACGCGGTGCCCGTATCGGTCATGGGTGCGCAGGACGGGCGGGGAGGTGTGGGCCAGTTCCGCGTCGGTCTGGAACCGCTCGGAGCCGACCAGCGTGCCGATCTCGTGCAGCCCGGGTTCGTGCCGGGCGGCCCCGAAGGCGCGGACGGCCTCGACGAGCGGCGGGTTGGTGCCGTACTCGTCGAGACCGGTCCTGGGCGGAGCCTGGTTGGTGACCTCGTGGGTGGGGTGCGGCGCGGGGGCCGTGGCCCCGGGGCCGGTCCGGTGTGCGGTGACGGTCATGTCGGTCCTGTCCTGGGTCGACGGGGGTGGGCGGCGGCCGGTCCGGTTCCGGAACCGGCCGGGTGGCCGCGTCGGGGGCCACCCGGCGGGCGTTCAGGCGCTCCTGGCGCCGACCGCCCTGAGGCACAGCATCGTGATGCCCTCCACGACCGGCGCCGGGTCGGTCCGCACGCCGACCGGCGACAGCGGGCCGATCAGCGCCTCACCGACCGCGCCGATCACGGCGGCGGCCGACAACCGGGCGTCCTGCGGGGGCAGTTCACCCGAATCGACACCGGCGACGATGATCGTCTCGGCGAGGTCGTGATAGCCGCGCCGGTAGGTCAGCCGCTCCTCCTCGACGAGCGGGTCGACCGGCTCGGCCAGCAGCGCCCAGGCCGTACGGGGAGCGCGCAGGGCACGGTACGAGAAGACCTCGACGAGGGCGCGCAACTGCTCGGCGACCCCCTCCCGGGCCCGTACGGCCTTGCGCACCGCGTCGAGCTCGTGGCCCGCGACGTGCCGGAAGACCGCGGCCAGCAGCTCCTGCTTGGAGGCGAAGTGGTTGTACACGCTGCCGGTGGAGACGTCGGCCCGCCGGGCGAGCGCGGACACACTGGCCGCCGCGTAGCCACCCTCGGCCAGCAGTTGCCGTGCCGCGTCGAGCAGCCGCTCGCGGTGCGCGAGCCGGGTCGCCTCCGTACGGGCGGTGGGTCGGTAGGCCACGATGATCTGAACCTCGATTCATATCTTCAGTTCTCCACTCAACCACTGGCGCCCCCTCGGCGCAATGGTTTCCGTGGTGGATGGAGGGGAAGCGGACGCGGCCCCGGCCGGGCGGGGCCTTGCGGCGGGCCCGGCACCGGTGTGCCCCGGGGGTGACCCCCGCATTTCGGCCCGGGTTCACCGGGTCGTTCCGGAATGAGGGAATCCTCTTCGTGGCGGCGCCGAGGCCCGGACCGCGGAACACCGCCGCCCCGTACGAAGGAGAACCACACCCATGTACCGCCCCGTGCCCGAATGGGCCGACCCCCAGGTGCCCGCGGAATCGCTCGACCCCCAGGGGCTCAGCCGGCGAGGGCTGATGCGCCGCGCCGGCCTGTTCGGAGCGGCCTTCGCCGCCGCCTCGCTGCCGCTGCCCGCACTGGCCAACGGGCGGGGAAACCGGCCCCACGGAAACGGCAACGGACAGGGGAACGGCAACGGGAACGGCAACGGGGGAGGCAACGGGCAAGCCCCCAATCTGGTCTACCTGGTCGGGGACCACCACAACCACTCCGTCTACAGTCACGACGCCAAGTACACCTTCTCCCAACTCGCCTCGGCAGGACAGAAGTTCGGCCTCGACTGGATGGTATTCACCGAGCACAGCAACATCGGCCACGCCGAGCGCGGCGCCGCGCTCGAACACCGGGAGATCCTGCGGGCCCGCGCCGAGAACAAGCGCATGCTGATCTTCCAGGGACTGGAGTGGTACATCCCCGGCGCCGAGCACTGCACCGTCTTCTCGCCGCCCGGACGGCACGAGGTCGACCTGCTCACCCGCTTCGAGGAGGCCTTCGACGGCAAGCTGCTCGGCTACACGGCCGGCGCCCCGACGCACCCCGACACCCCGCGCAACGAGGCGCACGCGATCAAGGCCCTCAAATGGCTGGCCGAGCAGCGCCGCACCCGGTACGTCGACGACGTCCTCGTCCTCGCCAACCACCCCATGCGGCTCGGCATCGACTCCCCGCACGAGATGCGCGGCTGGCGCGACGCCGCCCCCGAGATCATGATCGGCATGGAGGGCGCCCCCGGCGCCCAGGCCGGTGCGATCCCGGGCTGGCATCCGGACACCAACGTCCGCGGCGAGTACAACAACTCGCCCTCCGCCGACTCCTGGCCCGGCTACCCGCGCCAGGCGTACGTCACCTACGGCGGCTTCGACTGGGCGACCGCGACCGTCGGCGGCCTGTGGGACGCGATGCTGGCGGAGGGCAAGCTCTTCACCATCACCTCCAACTCCGACGTCCACCGCGTCGCACAGGACACCTGGGCCAACGGCGCCTGGCCGCCCGGCCAGGACTTCGACGACACCGGCCGCCTCCCCGACCCGTACGACACCAAGGAGCCGCAGCCCGGCGGCGACTTCTGGCCCGGCCAGTTCAGCCGCACGCACGTCGGCGTCACCCGGTACGGCTACCGGCAGGTGATGGAGGGGCTGCGGGCCGGCCGGGTCTGGGTCGACCACGGCCACCTCGTCGACGGCATCGACGTCAAGGTGCGCGGCGAGCGCGGCCACAGCGCCACGCTCGGCGGCCGGCTGCGCGCCCGGCGCGGCGAGCGGCTCACCCTCACCGTCACGGTGACCGCGGCCTCCCGCCGCAACCCGTACGGCGTGCTGCCGCGCCTGGAGCACGTCGACGTCATCCGCGGCGCGGTCCGCGGCCCGGCCGCCGACCGCGACGACTGGCACGCCCCGGACACCCGGGTCGCCCACACCTCCGACGTGTCGGGCCGCCGCGGCACGTACACCCTGCGCATCCCGCTCGGGCGCGCGGACGAACCGTTCTACCTGCGGCTGCGCGGCAGCGACGGCAGGCGCAACGGGGCGGGCTTCCTCGGTGCGGCGATCGACCCGCACGGCCCGCAGCCGCACGAGCCCGGCAAGGGCAACCCGTGGCTCGACACCTGGTTCTACACCAACCCGGTCTTCGTGGACGTGGTGCGCTGAACCCGCCGGACGGCCGGGGCGGACCGGGGAACCGGGCCGCCCCGGCCGGGGCTCAGGCCTCCAGCGCCGCGGAGACCACGGCCTTCGCCTCCTCCTGGACCCGGGCGAGGTGGTCACCGCCCAGGAAGGACTCCGCGTAGATCTTGTAGACGTCCTCGGTGCCCGAGGGACGGGCGGCGAACCAGGCGTTCTCCGTGGTCACCTTGATGCCGCCGATCGGCGCGCCGTTGCCCGGCGCCTCCGTGAGCACGGCCGTGACCCGCTCGCCGGCCAGGGTGTCGGCCGTGACCTGCTCGGGGGACAGCCGGGCGAGCACCGCCTTCTGCGCGCGGTCGGCGGGGGCGTCGATCCGGGCGTACGCCGGTTCGCCGAACCGCTCGGTGAGCGCCGCGTAGCGCTGGGAGGGGGACTCGCCGGTCACCGCGAGGATCTCGGAGGCGAGCAGCGCCAGGATGATGCCGTCCTTGTCGGTCGTCCACACCGAGCCGTCCCGGCGCAGGAACGACGCACCGGCGGACTCCTCGCCGCCGAAGCCGAGCGAGCCGTCCAGCAGTCCGTGCACGAACCACTTGAAGCCGACCGGCACCTCCACCAGTTCGCGGCCGAGGTCGGCGGCGACCCGGTCGATCATCCCCGACGAGACCAGCGTCTTGCCGACCCCCGCGGAGGCCGGCCACCGCTCGCGGTGCGCGTACAGGTAGCCGATGGCGACGGCGAGGTAGTGGTTCGGGTTCATCAGCCCGGCGTCCGGGGTCACGATGCCGTGCCGGTCGGCGTCGGCGTCGTTCCCCGTCGCGATCTGGAACCGGTCCCGCTGCTCGATCAGCGAGGCCATCGCGTACGGCGAGGAGCAGTCCATCCGGATCTTCCCGTCCCAGTCCAGCGTCATGAAGCGCCAGGTGGGGTCCGTCAGCGGATTGACCACGGTCAGGTCGAGCCGGTGCTCCTCGGCGATGCGGCCCCAGTACGCGACGGAGGCGCCGCCCAGCGGATCGGCGCCGATGCGCACCCCGGCCGAGCGGATCGCGTCCAGGTCGAGCACCGACGGCAGGTCCGCCACGTACGCACCGAGGAAGTCGTACGTCCCGGTGGTCGACGCCGCCCGCGCACGGGCGTACGGCAGCCGGCGCACGTCCTTCATGCCGTCGGCGATGATCTCGTTGGCCCGGTCCTGGATCCAGCCGGTGGCGTCCGACCCGGCCGGTCCGCCGTTCGACGGGTTGTACTTGAACCCACCGTCGCCGGGCGGGTTGTGGGACGGGGTGACGACCACGCCGTCGGCGAGCCGCGAGGTCCTGCCCCGGTTGTGGGCGAGCACCGCGTGCGACACCGCGGGCGTGGGGGTGTACCCGTCCGCCGGGTCGACGAGCACGGTCACGTCGTTGGCGGCGAACACCTCCAGGGCGGTGACCCGGGCCGGCTCCGACAGCGCGTGGGTGTCGGCCCCCAGGAACAGCGGACCGTCCGTGCCCCGGCTCGCCCGGTACTCGCTGATGGCCTGGCTGGTGGCGGCGATGTGGTCCTCGTTGAACGCGGTGGCCGCGGACGAACCGCGGTGGCCGGAGGTGCCGAACGCCACCTGCTGGTCCGGTTCGGCCGGATCCGGACGCAGGGCGTAATACGCCGTCACCAGCCGGGCCACATCGGTGAGGTCCTCCGGCCGGGCCGGCTGTCCAGCTCGTTCGTGCGGCATCTGCCCACTCCTCCGTATCGGTCGGTCGTGATCTTCCCCCGCCCTATCTTCGCGGGTGGCCGGTGCCGTGCGACGGCCGCCCCGCGGGCCGGGGCGGCGCGGGGACGCCCGGCGGCGGGCCGGCCCCGTGGAGCCACCGGGCCGTCCCGGCATATGTTCGTCCACGCCGACGGACGGTTCACCGCGCACCGTACGACGTGGCGGAATTCAAGCCGGACCAGGAGGGGCGAGATGACGACGACGGACGAGACGCCGACGACGGCGGACGAGACGGCGACGGACGGGATGACGGCGGACGGGCACGCACGGGACGGTGGCGTACGGCTGCGCCGGGCCACCACCGAGGACGCCGGTCCGCTCACCCGGCTCTTCCTCGCCTCCCGCGCCGCTGCCATGCCCTACCTGCCGAAGGTGCACAGCGACGAGGACACGCTCGCCTGGATGACCCATGTCGTCCTGCCCGGGACGACGGTGTGGATCGCGGAGGCCGGCCCCGGGAACGGGACGGGGCCGGGGGAGCCGCTGGGGTTCGTCTCCGTCGACGGGGCCGAGCTGGAGCATCTGTACCTGCGTCCCGACGCGCGACGCCGGGGCATCGGATCGCTGCTGCTGGACCGGGCGCGCCGCTCCTCGGCCGGCGAGCTCACGCTGTACGTCTTCCGGCGCAACACCGACGCGCGGGCCTTCTACGAACGGCACGGCTTCACCGCGATCGCGTTCGACGACGGCAGCCGCAACGAGGAGCGGGAACCGGACGTCAGGTACCGGTGGACCGCGAACGGCTGACGACGCCCGTGCCCCGCAGTCCGGCGGCCCCTCCGCCCCTCGCGCCGCCGGTACGGAGACGCCGTCCGGCGGCGCCGCGGGGCCGCGTCAGGATCGCGGCGGGCCGGGGGCTGCGGCACAGTGGGCACATGGACGACCTGAATGCCCTCGCCGACGAACACCTGGCCGCGGCCCGCGACTCCGCGCACGGCCGCAGCGCCCACCGCCTGCTGCACGAGGGGCCGCTGCGGCAGACCGTCATCTCCCTCACCGCGGGCTCCGCCCTCGACGAGCACAACGCCCCCGCCGCGGCCTCCCTCCAGGTGCTCCGCGGCAGGGTCCGGCTCACGGCCCCCTCGGGCGACGCGGAGCTGGGCGCCGGAACGCTCCACCCGATCCCGCAGGAGCGGCACGGGCTGCTGGCGCTGGAGGACGCCGTGGTGCTGCTGACCGCCGTCAACGAGTGACGCCGGCCCCGGCACGGGCTTCGGCGGCAGCCCGCACCCGCTCCAGGATCCACAGCACCAGGCTGCCCGCGGCGAGCGCCCCGCCCAGCAGGGAGATCCCGTTCCAGCCGGCCCGCGACCACACCACCGAGGCGAGTGCGGCCCCGGCCGCCCCACCCATGAAGAACAGCGTCATGTAGGCGGAGTTGATCCGGCTGCGGGCCTCCGGACGGAGCGCGTAGATCACGTGCTGGCCGCTGTTGAGCCCCGCCTGCTGGGCGATGTTCAGCAGGACCACCCCGACCGTCAGCCACAGCAGCGACGACCCGCCGGCCAGCATCGGCAGCCAGGAGAGCGTGAGCAGCACGGCCGCCGCCCCCGACACCGCCTGCACCCGGCCCCGGTCGCTCAGCCGGGCCGCGATGTTCATGCCCACCACCCCGATGACGCCCACCAGCCCGAAGAGCCCGATGGCGGCGGCGCTCCAGCCGAAGGGATCCCGGGCCAGCAGGAACGTCAGCGCGGTCAGCTGCACGCTGTACGAGGCCATGGAGAACGCGCCGATGACCGCCCGCCGGCGCAGCACGGGTTCATGCCGCAGCAGGGACAGAGTGGAGCGCAGCAGCCCGGTGTACGACATCGCGGCCGCGTCGCCCGTCCGGGGCAACCGGGGCAGCCGACGGTGCAGGAGCACCGCCATGACCGCCATGAGCAGCGCGTTCACCCAGTACACGGTCCGCCAGCCGCCCAGCTCGGACAGCGCGCCCGCGGCCAGCCGCCCGAACAGCCCGCCGAGCAGCACCCCGGACATGACCACGCCGACGACCCTGCCGCGCTCGGCCGGGGCCGCGAGGGCCGCCGCGAACGGCACCACGACCTGCGCCCCGACGGAGGCCAGCGCGGTCAGCAGGGTCCCGGCGATCAGCAGCGGGCCGGCCGGGGCGGCGGCCGTCACCAGGAGGAAGAGGGCGGTCAGCGCGAACAGGCCCACGGCGAGCCGCCGGCGGTCCAGGACGTCCCCGAGCGGGACGAGCAGGATCAGCCCCAGCGCGTACCCGGCCTGTGCGGCGGTCACGACCATCCCCGCCGCGGTGGTCCCGATGCCCAGGTTCACCTCGATGAGGTCCAGGAGCGGCTGCGCGAAGTAGTTCCCGGCGCAGGAGAGACCGGCGGCGACGGCCATCAGCAGGACCAGGCCGCGGCTGAGCACGGGCGGTTCGGGAAGGGCGCGGGCGACGGCCCGGCCTCGGGTCACACGGGTGGAAAGAGCCATGCGCCCAGCCTCCGGGAACTCCATCCATGAGTCCAACACATGTTTTTCATTTCATCGATCGTGGTTCACGATGGATGGATGGAACTCCAGCAGATGCGGTACGTGGTCGCGGTGGCCGAACTGGGCAGCTTCACGCGCGCCGCGAAGAGGTGCCTGGTCGTCCAGTCCGCGCTGAGCCATCAGATCGCCCGGCTGGAGAAGGAGTTGGGGGCCCGGCTCTTCGACCGCACCAGCCGCCGGGTGCGGCTCACCGCGGCGGGCGAGGTGTTCCTGCCGGAGGCCCGGCAGGCGCTGGACGCGGCGGAGCGGGCCCGCTCCGAGGTCGCCGCGGCGGCGGGGGAGGTCCGCGGCCGTCTCGCGGTCGGCGCCATCCCGACCATCTCCGCCGTCGACATCCCGGCCGCGCTGCGGGCGTTCCACCTCCACCACCCGAAGGTGCGCATCCTCCTGCGGGACGGGGCGAGCAAGGACCTGGTCCAGGAGGTGCGGGACGGGACGCTCGACGTGGCGTTCCTTGGCGTACTGCCGAGCTACCGGCCGAAGGGGGTGAGCGACCACGAGCTGAGCACCGGCGAGCTGGTCGCCCTCGTCGCCCCGGCCCACGCCCTGGCGGAGCGGACGGAGGTGGGCCTGGACCGGCTGGCGCAGGAGACGTTCGTCGACTACCCCGACGGCACCGCCGCGCGGGCGCAGTCGGAGGAGGCGTTCGCGGCGACGGGGCTCTCCCGCGAGGTGGCGTTCGAGGTCAGCAGCACCGACTTCATCGTCCGGCTGGTCCGCAGCGGGCTCGGCATCGCCATGCTGCCGGCCGCCTTCGCGACGGGACTGACCGGAGTGCGCGTGCTGTCCGTCCGCGACGCGCCCGCCCGGACGGAGCGGCTGGTCTGGAGCCGGTCCCGTCCCACCCCGGCGGCCGCGGCGTTCCTCACCGGCCTCGGCATCGACCCGGACGCCGGTTCCTGAGGGACGCGTCCCCACCGTCCCCCGCCGGGGAGCGCTCGCCGAGGGATGCCCAGGCAGTCCGCTGGGCAGGTACAGGTGTACGAACCCGGGACAGGAGGCGGACCGGGCGGCGGCGAGGAGCGTATGACGTGAGGGAGCAGGCCGTGTGGCAATTCTCGGACGACCGGGGGCAGTTGGCGACCGCCGATCGCCGCCCGGAACGGATCCTGGCCTATGTGCAGGCCGGGGCGACCCTCTGGGACCACGGGATACGTCCGAGCGGGTTGTTCGGCTCGGACCACGACGACCACGCCGTGCCGGACCCCGCGAAGACCGGGTCGCTGCCGCCGGACGGGGTCGCCTACCTCGGGGCCGGCAGCGCCCTGGACGTGGACACCCTGCTGAGCGACGGGCCCGACCTCGTGGTCGCCGTCAGCTACGGCGCCGGTCATGTCTACGGGCTCGCGCCGGAGACCGCCAAGCACCTGGAGGAGCAGGTCCCGGTCGTCGTCATCGACGTGGGGCAGGCGCGCACCTTCGCGGAGATCGGCGACCGGTTCGCCCGGCTGGCCCACTCGCTCGGCGCGGCGGAGCCCGCGACGGCGACCCGGGAACTGGACGCCGCCCGGGACCGGCTGCGCACGCTCACCGCCGCCCCGTCCGGCCCCCGGGTCCTCGCCCTCTCCCCGGCCGGGCAGGAGCAGGCCCACCTCGCCCGCCCCCGCATGTGGCCCGAGCTGCGGGTGCTGGCCGAGCTGGGCGTCGACGTCGTGGAACCGGCCGAGGGGCCCGGGGCGAACTGGTCCACGGTCGACTGGGCGCAGGCCGCGGCCCTGGACCCGGCCGTCGTGCTCGCCGACATCCGGTCCAACGCCGCGCCGCTCGACGGACTCCGGACGAACACCCACTGGGCGGCGATCGAACGGGCCGCGCGGGTGGTGCCGTGGAACCCCGAACCGGTCTGCAGCGCGCGGGCCCACGCGCACTTCCTGACCCTGGTGGCCGACGCGCTGGAGGCCGCCCGGCACTGAGCACGGCCCACGCGCGCGCCGCCCCCTGCCGGGGGCCGCGCCGCCCCGTACCGCGCAGCCCGAGTCACCCCCGTACCGCGGCCCGTACGGCCCTGGACCGCGGCCCGGACCGTGGCCCCGGACCGGGTTCCCCGGCCCCCGAAGGGCCGGGGGACGCGGGGATTCCGCCTGCCGCGCCCCGGCACCGCCGGCCGTCCCTCGTTGCGCGGGACGGCCGTCGGCGGGTGCCGTGACCGGCGCCCCTCGCGCACACGGCAGGATCGGACCCGACGCGTCCGGGCCGCACCGTCCGCCGGGACGCCCCGCCCCCCGCACTCCAGGAGATCCCCCTCATGCTCGACAGAATCGACCCGCTGGTCATCGGCGAATGCGTCGCCGACATCGTCCGGCTGCCGGGCACGGCCGACCGGGTCCACCCGGGCGGCAGTCCGGCCAACGTCGCCCTCGGCCTGGCCCGGCTCGGCCACGACACCACCCTGCTCACCCAGCTCGGCCCGGACGACAACGGGCGGCTGATCAGGGACCACCTGACCGGGGCCGGCGTCGAGGTGCGCACGGACGGAGCCACGGCCGCCACCCCGTCCGCGGCCGTGACCCTGGACGCCGGGGGCCGGGCCGAGTACACCTTCGAGATCACCTGGACGCTCGGCCCGGTCGCCCCGGACCGGACCCCGCACCACGTCCACATCGGCTCCGTCGCGACGGTGATGGAACCGGGCGCGGCGACCGTCCTCGGCGCCGTCGAGTCGCTGCGGGCGTCCGCGACCGTCAGCTACGACCCCAACGTGCGGCCCGGACTGATGGGGGAGCACCGGGACGCCGTGCGCAGGGTCGAGCGGTGCGTCGCGCTCGCCGACGTGGTCAAGGCGAGCGACGAGGACCTGGAGTGGCTCCACCCGGGCCAGGACCCCGGACGGGTCGCGGAACGGTGGCTGGCCACCGGCCCGGCCCTCGTCCTGGTCACCCGGGGAGGCGACGGCGCGCTGGCCGTCCTGCCCGGTGCGCGGGTGACGGTCGACGCCCTGCCCGTCGAGGTCGTGGACACGGTGGGGGCGGGCGACGCCTTCATGTCGGGCACCCTGCACGCCCTGGCCGCGCACGGGCTGCTCGGCGCCGACGGCCGGGAACGGCTGCGCGCGACGGACCGGGACACGGTGGCCGACGTCCTGCGCCATGCGGTGGCCTCCGCCGCCGTGACCGTCTCCCGGGCCGGCGCCAACCCGCCGGACGCGAGGGAGTTGGCGACGGCACTCGATCGGACCGCCCGGGCCTGACACACCCGGGCGCCACCGCACTCCGCCCCTGCTGCGGCCGGGTGGGAACACCTCCTCCATGACACGCGCAGCCGTTCGACCCGTCGGGGGTGTCAATGACCCGTTCGGGTAATCGGCCGCATCCTCTCCGGGGCTACTGCCGTTCGACAACCGGTAGGCGTGATCGATTACGGAGGAGGGGGCGGAACATGGCGCGGGTCGGCATGGGGGTCGCGGTGACGGGACTGGGGCTGGTGACGCCCGCGGGCGCGGAGGAGCAGACCTTCTGGGAGGGGCTGTGCGCCGGGGTCTCGGTGGCCCGGGGCTGCGACGAACTGGCCGGGCTGCCGGTCGACTTCGGCTGTCCGGTGGACGGGATCGACCTGGACCGGGCCGTCGGCGGGCGGACGGTCTGGCGCATGGCGCGGTTCGTGAAGATGGCGCTGGTCGCCGCCCGCCGGGCGGTGGCGGACGCCGGCCTCTCGCCCGAGCGGTGGGACGGCGACCGGGTCGGCGTGGTGCTCGGCGTCGGGGTGGGTGCGGTCTCCGTCCTCGTCGACAACGTGCGCCGGCTCGACGGCGGCGGACCGGACGCGGTCTCGCCGCTCCTGGTCCCGATGATGATGCCCAACGCCGCCGCCGGGGAGGTGGCCATCGCCCTGCGGGCGCACGGCCCCAGCCTGGCCCCGGCGACCGCCTGCGCGTCCGGGGCGACTGCGCTCGCCGTCGCCCGCGACCTGCTGACGAGCGGCCGGTGCGACGTGGTGGTGGCCGGCGGCGCGGAGTCCGTGCTGACCCCGCTGGTGGTGAGCGCCTTCGCGGGGATGGGCGCGCTCTCCCTGCGCGGGGACGACCCGGCGGGGGCCTCGCGGCCGTTCGCCGCCGACCGGGACGGCTTCGTGATCGGCGAGGGCGCCGCCGTGCTCGTACTGGAGCGCACGGACGACGCGCTCGCCCGCGGCGCCCGCCCGCGCGCCCTGCTGACCGGTGCGGGCGCCGCCACCGACGCCCACCACCCCACGGCCCCGCCGCCGGACGGCGGCGGGGCGCGCAGGGCCGTCGAGTCCGCGCTGGCGGAGGCGGGCTGGGCGGCCCACGAGGTCGACCACATCAACGCGCACGGCACGTCCACGGTGCTGAACGACGCGATGGAGACCACCCTGATCTCGTCGCTCTTCCCCCACCGCCCGTCGGTGACCGCCCCCAAGGGGGTACTCGGACACACCCTCGCCGCGGCCGGGGCGATCGAGGCGGCCGCCACCGTACTGACCCTGGAGCACGGCCTCGTACCGCCCATCGCCAATCTGGACTCGCTGCCCGACGGGTTCGACCTGGACTGCGTGGTCAAGGAGCCCCGCCTCCAGCACGTCGAGCGGGCGCTGAGCCACTCCTTCGGCTTCGGCGGGCACAACGTCGTGCTCGCCTTCCAGCGGTTCTCCGGGGACGGCCCGCCGCGCACGGAACCGGGTGTCCTCGCCATTGCTTGATCGTTATATTTTCATGACCGCAACGATCGACAGCCCTTCCGCCGAACGGTCCACGGATCTGCTCACCGGTGTCCTCCTCGGCGACGACTTCCGCCGGGAGCACGGCTTCTGGCAACGGATGATCAGCACGGAACCGTTCCGCCGCCCGGACCTGCGCACCCCCGACGAGCGCCTGGCCCTCGTGTACGAGCGGCTGCGCGTCCTCAACGAATGCCTGGACAGCGGCGCCCGGCTGGCCGCCGACGCGCGCGCCCTCGCGGCCCTGCACGAGTGGCTCGGCCCGGTCGACCCGGCGCTCGCCACGGTGGCCGGAATCCACTACAACCTCTTCCTCGGCAGCCTCCTCGACCACGGGGGCGACACCTCCCGCGACCTCTCCGACTTCCTCCGGCTGCGCAGCGTCGGCACCTTCCTCTGTACGGAGGTGGCGCACGGCAACGACGCCGCGGCCGTCGAGACCACGGCCGCCTACGACCGCGGACGCGACGGGTTCGTGCTGCACACCCCGCACGCCGGGGCCCAGAAGTTCATGCCCAACACCAGCCCGGTCGGCGGCCCCAAGACCGGACTGGTGGCGGCCCGGCTGATCGTCGAGGGGGACGACCACGGCGTCTTCCTCTTCCTCGTGCCGCTCACCGACGCCGAACGGGCCCTGCCCGGCATCCGGGTGCGCCGGCTGCCCGCCCGCACCGGCAGTCCGGTGGACCACTGCCTGACCTCCTTCGACCGGGTCTTCGTGGAGCGCGCGGCGCTGCTCGGCGGGGAGCACGGACGCATCGATGACGACGGGGAGTTCAGCAGCGCCGTGGCCAACCGGAGGCGCCGCTTCCTGGCCTCGATCGGCCGGGTCACCTCCGGCAAGATCTCGATGACCGCCTGCGCGGTCGGCTCGGCCCGCGCGACGCTCGCCGTCGCCGTCCGCTACGGGGGGCACCGGTACATCTCGGGCCCCCGCGGCTCGCGGCCGGTGCCGGTGATCGCCCACCGCAGCCACCACGGCCCGCTCGCCCACGCCATGGCCACCGTCTTCGCGATGAGCCTGCTGCACCGCAGGGCCCTGGACCGCTGGGAGCGGGAGGGGCCGGGGGAGGGGCGGGAGGAGGCGGAGCGGCTGGTCGCCGTCGCCAAGGGATGGATCACCTGGCGGGCGAGGTCCGTGATCGTCGAGTGCCGGGAACGCTGCGGGGCCCAGGCGCTCCTGGAACACAACGGCATGAGCGAACTGGTCACGGGGGTGGAGGGCGCCATCACCGCCGAGGGCGACAACGTGGCCATCCACGCCAAGGCGGCCGCCGAGATGCTGTTCGCCGCCCCGCCGGCCGGGTACGACGATCCCCCCGCCGCGACCACCGGCGCGCTCGACGACCCCCGGTTCCTCGGCGGACTGCTCGCGGCCCTGGAACGGATCTGGTTCGCGCGGGCCGGGGAACGGATCGCTCTCGCCCCGCGGGGCGACCGGCTGGCCCGCTGGAACGCGGCGGCCGGGCCCGCGCTGCGCGGCGTCGAGGCGCACGCGTGCAGCCAGGCGGCCGAGGCGTACGCGGAGGCGGTGGCCGCCCTGCCCGAGGGACCCGCCAGGGACCGGCTCGACGAACTGCAACGGCTGTTCGCGCTCGACGTCGTCGCCCGCAACAGCGGTGATCTGCTGGCCGCAGGGTATTTGACGACCGGTCAGGTCAAGGGGCTGCCGGACGCGGTGGAGGAGCTCGTCACCGCCGTCGCCGCCCGGCTCCCGGACCTCGTCGAGTCCTTCGCGCTGCCGCCGCAGGTGCTCGCCGACTGGCCCATCGCCGGGGCCGACTACCTGGAGGCGTACGACGATCCGGCTGCCCCCTGGCACACGGACGGGGAGCGGACGACGGCTGCGGAGGAGCAATGAGAACCCCGGGGGAGACGGGAACGCCTGTGCGTCCCCGCCGGGTCCGGGAGGTTGCCGGGGCCCTCGGGACCCGGGTTGTCCTGCTGGCTTTCTGGGGGACGACGACGGTTCTGGCCCGATGCTGCGCGGGGCGTGGGGAAAGTGGTGCCGAATCGGTTCGGCACAAGGCGTAACTGGAGGCACTCCGCCCAGTTGATTCGACGTCGGGACGATGCTCCGCCGGGCCCGGCAGCCGGACCGAAAGACGGCCGGACGACGGCCGAACGACGAAGAGGAAGATCATGAGTGCGATTCATCCCAAGATCACCGAGGTGCTGACGCACACCTTCAAAGTGCCCGTCGGCGAGATCCGCCCGGACTCCACGATGGACAGCCTGGAGATGGACTCCCTGGCCGCCGCCGAGTTCGCCGTCCTCCTCAGGGAGACCGTCGGCGGCGACCAGGACTTCGACCGCCTCCCCAAGAACGCCACCCTCGCCGACATCACCCGGTTCATCGAGGCGACCGACGGCGGGGCGCTGGTGGGCGGCGAGAGCGCGATGAGCGGCGCCCGATGAACAAACCGGCCATCGCCGTCACCGGCCTGGGCATGATCACCCCGGTCGGCAACGACACCGAGTCCACCTGGAACGGCGTGTGCGCCGGTGTCTCGCCGGCCCGGACCGTCGCGGAACTGGACGGGTGCGAGATCGACTTCGCCTGCGTCGTCGACGGCATCGACCTGGACGCCGCGATCGGCGGCCGTGCGGCCTTCCGCATGGGGAGATACGTGAAGTTCGCCGTCCTCGCCGCCCGGGAGGCGGTCGCCGACGCCGGACTCGACCCGGCCCGGTGGGACGGCGGCCGGGTCGCGGTGGTCGTCGGCACCAGCAGCGGGGGGTCGGCCTCACTGACCGAGCAGGCCGTGGTGCTCGAACGGGCGGGGGCCGGGGCCACCTCCCCGTCGGGCATCCTGCTCACGATCCCGAACATGCCCGCCGCCGAGATCGCGATCCAGATGAAGGCCACCGGACCCAGCCTGGCGCCCTGCACCGCCTGCTCGTCCGGCGCCACCGCGCTGTCCGTCGCCCGCGACCTGCTGGCCACCGGGCAGTGCGACATCGCCCTCGCGGGAGCCACCGAGTCGATCGTCTACCCGGTGGCCATGGCCGGGTTCGCCCGGTCCGGGGCCGGGGCCCGGAAGGACGGCGACCCCGCCCTGCTCTGCCGGCCCTTCGCGGCCGACCGCGCCGGGCTGGTCATGGGCGAGGGCGCCGCCGTCATGGTGCTGGAACGGGCGGACGACGCCGATGCCCGGGGCGCCGCGCCCCGGGCCCTGCTGGCCGGCACCGGCGCCACCACCGACGCCCACCACCCGATCCGCCCGCATCCGTCCGGCGCGGTCGCCCAGGCGGCGGTGGAGGCCGCGCTGCGCGACGCGGACTGGGCGGCCGAGGACGTCGAACACGTCAACGCCCACGGCACGGCGACCCCGGCCAACGACGCCACCGAGGCCGCCCTCATCGCCCGGGTCTACCCCCACCGGCCCCCCGTCACCGCGCCCAAGGGCGTGCTGGGGCACTGCATGGGGGCGGCCGGGGCGATCGAGGCCGGGCTGACGGTCCTCACGCTCCAGCGCGGTGTCGTACCGCCGATCGCCAACCTGGACGCCCCGGCGCCCGGGTTCGACATCGACTGCGTCACCGAGCGGCCCCTGCACCGGACCGTCCGGCGCGCCGTCAGCCATTCCTTCGGATTCGGCGGGCACAACGCCGTGCTCGCCCTCCAGCGCCCGTAGGCCGCGGCGGCGCCCACCGGCCCCGGCCCGGCCGACGGCCGCGGTGCGCGAGGCCGTCCCCGGGCCGTCTCCGTGGAGTCCCGTACGGCCCGCGGCGCCCGGCACACGCCGGACACCGCGGGCCACGCCCTGCGGGCGTACGGCGGGATCTCGCGGACCCGGCCCGGGAGGTCAGCGGTGGCGTCCCCGGCCGAATTCGCCTCCCATGTCCTTGCCACCGGTCTGCGTGTCGTCCGCGTAGTCGATCTGCTCCTTGCGGAGTTCGGCGGAGACCTCCTTCTGCTCGGTCACCCTCCTGGTCTCCATGCGCACCCGCTCCACGGGCACGGTCTCCTTGCGGGTGGTGGCGCGCTCGGCGTGCAGGGTGACCTCGACGTCCTGGTCACGGATTTCCGCGCGCCCCGCAGGCCGGTCGCCGGGCTGCAGCGGTTCGCGGACCAGGCGTACCTCCTCGTGCGTCACGGGCACGGTCCGGGTGACGTTCTCGGTGACCACGTACTTGTGCAGCCGGGCCTTCCCGCTCTCGTACTCCTCGGTGCCGACGTGCAGTTGCTCCTCGCAGCGGATCATCTCCTCCTTGCCGCCCAGGTCGGCGGCGGACCGCTCGGAGCCCGCCCCGGCGCCGACGAGCGGACGGGCGGTGCCGGCCGCCCCGGTCTCGCGGCGCCCGCCCTTCCCCATGCCGGTGCCGGACATGCCGGACGAGGTGGTGCGGGCCGTTCCCGTGCCGGAGGCGGTGGTGCCGGGCATGGGCGTCCGCCCGGGTCCGTCGGCGCGTCCGGTGCCGGCAGCGCCCATGGCGCCGGTTCCGGCCGCTCCCGCCGTTCCCGTGGTGCCCGTTCCCCGCCGCTCGCCGAACGAGGTGGCGGTGTTCCTGGGGAGGCCGTAGTGGTTGTAGAGCTCTTCCTCCTCCGCCACGGACAGATGCGCGTCCGCGTCCACCCGCGGCGCTTCCTTGACCCGTTCCTTCGAGTGCGAGATGTGCAGGTCGGACCCCACCCGCCGGGCTCCGGCCAGCGGGACGAAACTCTCCTTCATGCCGAACAGTCCGGTCTTCACCGTGATCCAGTCCGGACGGCCGGTGTTGTCGTCGACGTACACCCGGCCCACACTGCCGACCTTCTCACCGTCGGTGTCGTACACCGTCAGGCCGTCGAGTTCTCCGGAATCCGTGAAACCGTCAGCGGCTCCCATGACCGATTCCTCCTCGCCCGGGCGCGTCCTGTGGCTCGGTCCATCAGGTGAGGCGCGTCCGGATTCCATCGCGCCTCACCCGGATGGACGCTGCAACCTCCCGGCCCCCGGCAGCCGACTGCCGCACCTGTGGCGGTTCGGCGCTGACCGCCCGCCGCGGCGGTGCACACGCCCGCCCGGGATTAGGCCGATCGGGTGATGTGGGGGCGGGCCCGGGCCGGGAGTCCGGCGCCGCCGGCACGGTACGACCGCCGCGGGCGGCCCGCCCGGCCACCGGATCCCGGCACATATGATCGACGGGCCACAGCCGACCCCGTCCAGCCGCGCCACCGGAGGTGCCCCCATCGGTTCCGTACGCATCCGGCTGCCCGAGCAGCGCGGCGAACTGCTGGCCCGGCACGAGGACGGCGCGGACCTCCACCATCTGATGTGGCGCCTCGGCCCGGGGTGGCGGGTGTGCTCCAGCGCCGTGCTCGGCGGCGGCCCGCGCGAATGGATCCTCAACGCCCAGGTGCCCGGTGGCTACCCGCGCCTGGACCCCGACCGGCACCTCGCGGAGATCGCCGCCGCGGAACGCCTCACCGGCCCCGGCGCGGGACTGATGACCGCCGCCGACGTCACCGCGCACACCCGCGCGAGCGACGGGGGAGCGACCGCGACCGCCACCTGCGGCCTGGGCGTGCGGGGCTGGGCGGCCGCCCCGGCGGAGGGGACCCAGGGGCCGCCGCCCCCGGGCACGATCAACATCGTCGTCACCCTCCCCGTCCCGCTCTCCGACGCCGCGCTCGTCAACGCGGTCGCCACGGCCACCGAGGCCAAGGTCCAGGCGCTCCTGGACGCGGGCCTCGACTGCTCGGGCACCCCCACCGACGCGGTGTGCGTCGCGGCGCCCGCCCCGGGGCCCCACCCCGCCGAACCCTTCGCCGGGCCGCGTTCCCGCTGGGGCGCGCGACTCGCCAGGGCCGTGCACGCTGCCGTGCTCGAGGGGGCGCGGCGGCAATCCTGAGCACCACGGCGCCGCGCACCACCCCCGGGGCGCGGCCGACGGAAGGAGCTCACGCATGACCCCAAGCGCCGCCGACACCGCCCGGGAACGGCCGGTCGTCGCCGTCCTCGGCACCGGAACCATGGGCTCGGGCATGGCCCGGAGCCTGCTCGGGGCCGGACTCGACGTCCGCGCCTGGAACCGTACGCACGCCAGGGCGGTCCCGCTCGCGGACGACGGCGCCACGGTCGCGGAGACGGCCGAGGAAGCCGTGCGCGGCGCCGACGTCGTCCTCACCATGCTCAACGACGGATCCTCCGTGGCCGCCGCGCTGGACGCCGCCGCCGGGGGGCTGCACGCCGGTCAGGTGCTGCTCCAGAGCACGACGGTCGGACCCGACGCCACCGCCGATCTGGCCCGGCGCACGGCGGAGCTGGGACCGGTCTATCTCGACGCCCCGGTCTCCGGTACGAAGCAGCCCGCGGAACAAGGCGCGTTGACGGTCTTCGTCGCGGGCCCCACGGCCGTCCGGGAGAAGGTCGAACCCGTGCTGGACGCGATCGGGCGGCGCACGGTCTGGGTCGACGAGACCCCGGGGGCGGCCTCGCGGCTCAAGCTCGTGGTCAACACCTGGGTGATCACCATGGTCAACAACATCGCCGAGTGCCTCAACCTCGCCGAGGCGCTGGACGTCGATCCGTGGACCTTCCTCGACGCCATGAAGGGCGGCCCGCTGGACACCGCCTATCTGCAGGGGAAGTCCGCCGCGCTCCTCTCCGGCGACCTCGCCCCGAGCTTCGCCCTGTCCACCGCGCTCAAGGACACCCGGCTCATCCTGGACGCGGCGCGGGCGACGGGGGTGCGGCTGGACCTGGTCGAGGCGTCGGCCGCACGCTTCGCACGGGCCGAGGCGGCGGGACACGGCGGCGAGGACATGATCGCCACGTACTACGCGGGCCGCGCCCCGGGCGCCACCGCCGGCTGATCCCCGGCGCCCGGGGCGCACGGCGCCGGGTGCCCCGGGCCGTCGCGGCGGGGGTCATTCCTCCACGAACATCCCGCTGCGGAGCTTGTGGAGGATCCGGCCGATCAGCCGGGACACGTGCATCTGCGAGATGCCCAGCTCCTCGCCGATCCGGGCCTGCGTCATCTCCTGGCCGAAACGCATGTCGATGATGCGTCGTTCCCGGCTGTCGAGGCAGCTGATGAGCGGCGCGAGCGTGTGCAGGTTCTCGACCGTCTCCAGGGCCGGGTCCGGGCCGCCGAGGACATCGGCGAAGGTGCGCCCCTGCCTGCCGGCCCGCCCCGGGCCGGACGGGTCGGCCGGTGTGTCCAGCGAGCCCGCCGCGTACCCGTTGGCCGCCACGATGCCCTCGGTGACCTCGTTCTCGCTCAGCCCGAGCCGCTCGGCGAGCTCCGGGACGGTGGGGTCGCGGTCGAGCGTGGTGATCAGCGACTCCTTGGTCCGGGCGATGTCCACCCGCAACTCCTGCAGGCGGCGCGGGACGTGCACCGCCCAGGTGGTGTCGCGGAAGAATCGTTTGATCTCCCCGGTGATGTACGGGACCGCGAAGGAGGTGAACTCGACCTCGCGGGAGAGGTCGAACCGGTCGATGGCCTTGATCAGCCCGATGGTGCCGACCTGGACGATGTCCTCCATGTCGTCGCCCCGGCCGCGGAACCGCCCCGCGGCGAACCGGACGAGGGAGAGGTTCATCTCGATGAGGGTGTTGCGCGCGTACTGATGGGCGGGGGTCCCCTCCTCCAGGACCCGCAGCCGCTCGAAGAACAGCCGGGACAGCTCGCGCGCGTCGGCCGGGGCGACCTTCCCCGCGTCCTCGATCCACGGCAGTCCGCCGTTGTCCCCGGCCGTCCCCGCGGCCGGTGCGCCCCCGTCGGGCTCCGGGCCGGCCGCCGGATCCGCGTCGGTGCCGGCCGGTGCGTCGTCCGGTACCGGTCGCGCGCGGTCCGTGCTCCCGGCCCGCTCGGCACCGGCGGTCCGCGCAGTGTGCGCCGTCATCTCGTCACGCTCCCCTGGTCGAAGGCCATGAGGTGTGAGCGCCTGCCCCGGGAGGGAGAACCCATGCGGAGAAACGGGAAGTCGGTCGGGTCGCGCGGCGGCAATGGCCGGGAATCGCCGTGATACCCCGTCACATCCGCACGTGAGGAAGGCGGGACGGGCGGGCGGGACGACCGGGACGGCAAAACCGCCCCACCGGTACGGGGGAGCCCGGTGGGGCGGTCTCCCTCAGACTGCCACAGCCACCGGCACAATGGGGATCGATCGGCGCATATCCAACGGTAGTTGAGTCGAAATCGACGGTGCGGCACCCCATGGATCCCGGCCGCCGGTCACTGTACCGACCGTGCCCGCTATGCCTGATGATCAGTCAGGATGCGGTGCGGGCAGGCCGGGAGAGGCGTTCCCAGAGGTTCTCCAGGTGGGTGTGGACGACCTCCCGCGCCTCCTGCGGTGCGAGATGGCCGATGAGGACGTGTGCGGTGAGGCCGTCCGCGAGGGCGAGGAGCGCGCGGGCCTCGACGAGCGGATCGAACGGCGCGGCGCCGTCGGCTCCCTCGGCGGTCCCGGCGTTCTCGCCGTCCTCGGTGCTCCCGCCGTCCTCGGCGCTCCGTGCGGCTTCCGTGGCGAGACGGACGAACGCCCCTTGCAGGGCCGCGTAGTTCGACCGGAGCGTCCGGGCGAGCGACTCGTCCACGGCGGCCTGCGCGAGGAAGGCGAGCCAGACCCTGGCCTCGGCGTGGTGCTCCTCCTCGAGCAGCGAGACCTCGGTGACCGCGTGCCCCAGGGCGGTACGGGCCGACTGGGCCGGGCTCCTGACGAGGCGGGCGCGCACCCGCTCGCCCACCCGTTCGCCGATGTGCCCGAGCGTGAACACGAGCATCTCCTCCTTGGTGCGGAAGCACCGCTGGACGGCGCCCATCGACACCTGGGCGCGGGCGGCGACGTCGCGAAGGGTCACGCCCTCCAGCCCGCGTTCGTCGGCGAGGCGGCAGACCGCCTCGGCGATGAGGTGACGCCGACCCGCGTGATCCACCTGCTTGGGCATGTCCGGCCGCCTTCTGTCCGTGTTCCCCGGTGACTCCTGTCCGGGACGCAGTTTATTCGATGCGTTCGTATCGGTTCCGGGGTACCGTTCCGATACGGACGCATCGGAACGTGTGTCCGAGGAGACCGCGTGCCGTTCGGGCGCGCGCCGGGGAGGAAGGAACCGCCGTGCGGGACCCCTTGTGGAAGATGTCCGCCACCGAGCAGGCGGAGGCGGTGCGCACCGCCGGGATCTCGGCCGTCGAACTGATCGACAGCCACCTGGAGCGCATCGCCGAGGTGAACCCGCGGGTGAACGCGGTCACCCAGATCCTGGCGGAGCGCGCCCGGGCGGACGCCGCGCGGACGGACCGGCGGCGAGCCGCGGGCGAGGAGCTGGGGCCGCTCGCGGGCGTGCCGTTCACGGTGAAGGAGAGCACCCCGGTCGAGGGCGTGCCGACCACGTTCGGCGCGGAGCGGTTCCGCGATCTGGTCGCCCGGGCCGACGCGCTCCCGGTGGCGCGGCTGCGCGCGGCCGGGGCCGTCCCCATCGGGCACAGCAACATGCCGACCCTGATCCTGGCGGGGATGCACACGCGGAGCGAACTGTTCGGCGACACGGCCAACCCGTGGCACCCCGGCCTGACCCCGGGCGGCTCCAGCGGCGGCGACGCGGTGGCCGTCGCCACGGGCATGGCACCGCTGGGACTCGGCAACGACTCCGGGGGATCGGTGCGCATCCCGGCCCAGTTCTGCGGCGTGGCGGCGCTGAAGCCCTCCACGGGCCGCTTCCCGGCCGACCACCGCATCCTCGGCCCGGACGACCCGGGCCCGGCCTCCCAGATGCTGGTCACCGACGGCCCGCTGGCCCGGAGCGTGGCCGACCTCCGGCTGGCGTACGAGGTGCTGGCCGGGACCGACCCGCGCGACCCGAGGGCCGTGCCGGTGCCCCTCCGCGGCGAACCGCTGCCCGGCCCGGTGCGGGTCGCGGTAGTGGCGGACCCCGGCGGGCACGGCGTCCACCCCGCCGTGCGCGGGGCCGTCCAGGCCGCCGCCGACGCCCTTCGCGACGCCGGGTACGAGGTGTGCGAGGTGGAGGACGTGCCCCGGCTCGACGAGGCGCTCGACGCGTACGGCCGGATCACCGTGACCGAGTTCGCCCCCACCTGGCCGGTGGTGCGCAAGCTGCTCGGCGACGGCGGGGACCGCTACATCGCGGGGGCGATGGAACGGACCCCGCCCGCGAGCGCGGACGAGTTCATGAAACTGATGGGCACCTGGATGAGCATCCGCCGCTCCTGGGCCGAGTTCCTCGACGCGTACCCGCTGCTGCTCGGCCCCTCGTTCACCGAACCGCCGGTCGAGCCGGGACTGGAGTCGCGTGACGAAGCGGGCCGGGCCCGGGTCGGTTCGGGCATGCGCCTGTGCACCGTGACCAGCTTCGTGGGCGTGCCCGCCGTGGCTGTTCCCACGGGCCTGGCCGACGGGCTCCCCTGCGGGGTCCAGATCGTCGGACGCGCCTTCCGGGAGGACCTGTGCCTGGACGCGGCCCGGGCGGTCGAGGACCGGCTCGGAGTGCTCACCCCGGTCGACCCCCGCCCGGCGGGCCCGACCGGCTGACCCCGGACCGCCCGGCCGCGGCGCGTGCCGGACCCGCGGGCCCGGCACGACCCGGACGGGGCCCGGTCGTTTCGGATCGATGAACACCTCGTTCCCGGGGAATACCCGCAGGCACGCGGGCTTTGCTGTTGCTGGAGCGGCCGGTGACCGGCCCGGCCGCCGGTACCGGGAACAGGAGAGGGAACCCATGCCCCAGGCGTACGTGTTCACCCGCAACGGCGGACCGGAGGTGGAGGCACTCGTCGAGCGGGAGGTGCCGGTGCCGGGGCCGGGCGAACTGCTCGTCGCGGTCCGGGCGGCCGGGGTCAACCCGGTCGACTGGAAGCTGCGCACCGGGTACGTCCGGCCGGGCGGCGAACCACAGCCGTTCCCCACCGTCTTCGGCAGCGAGGCCGCCGGGGTCGTCGAGGCCGTCGGACCGGGGGTCGAGGGCTTCGCGGTCGGGGACGAGGTCTTCGGCAACCCGGTGGCCGGCGGGTACGCCGAGTACACCCTGCTGCCCGTGGGGGTGACGGCGCACAAGCCGGCCGGGCTGTCGTTCGTCGACGCGGCGGTGCTCCCGGTCGCGGCGGCCACCGCGTACGACGGCATCCGGCAGCTCGGCCTCGCCCCCGGCGCCACCCTCCTGGTCACCGGGGCCGGGGGCGGGGTGGGAACGGCGGCGGTGCAGCTCGCCCGGCACGCGGGTGTCCGGGGCATCGGCCTCGCGAGCGCCGCCAAGAAGGACTTCGTCGAGTCGCTCGGCGCGATCCACGTCGCATCCGGTCCCGGCTTCGACGAACGGGTCCGGGCGGCGGCCCCCGACGGCGTCGACGCGGTCTTCGACCTGGTCGGCGGCGACACCCTCAGGACCGCGGCTTCGCTGCTCGCGGACCCGGCCGCACTGATCAGCGCGGGCGGCAAGCCGCTGGCCGTGGAGCTCGGCGGGGCGGCCGTCGCACGGGCCCGCAACTCCGCCGTCCTCGAAGCGGTGGCGGACCTCGCCGTTTCCGGCGTCCTGCGGGCGCGGGTGGCCCGCACCTTCCCGCTGGCCGAGGCGGAACGGGCGCTGCGCGCCGTGGAGGACGGGCACGCGCTCGGCAAGATCGTGATCGAGGTGGCCCGGTGAGCCCCCGGCACCCCGCCGCCGCCCCGCACCCCCTGGACAACCCGGTCCGCGCCGCGCTGACCGGCCCGCACGGCCACTTCGCCGAGCGCCGCGGCCGCATCCTGCGCTACCCGGTGGACGTGGCCCCCTGGGTCGCCCTCCCGGAGGAGCCGGAGGCCGAGGACTGGGCCGACGCCGCGGCGCTCGCCGGACCCGGGGGAGCCATCGCCATCACCGCCTTCCGGGAGCCGCCGCCGGAGGACTGGGAGGTCTTCTTCGACGCCGAGGGCGTCCAGCTCGTCGACGCCGGCGTCGCGGCCGCCCCGTTCCCGCAGGCCGTACGGCTCGGGCCCGCCGACGTGCCCGACATGCTCGCCCTGGTCGAGCGCACCCGGCCCGGGCCCTTCCTGCCCCGCACCGTCGAGCTGGGCACCTACCTCGGCGTCCGGCGCGAAGGAGTGCTCGTCGCGATGGCCGGCGAACGGCTGCGCCTGCCCGGCTGGAGCGAGATCAGCGCCGTCTGCACCGACGAGTCGGTACGCGGCCAGGGGCTCGGCACCGGCCTCGTGCGCGCCCTCGCCCACGAGATCAGGCAGCGCGGCGAAACGCCGTTCCTGCACGCCGCGGCCTCCAACACCGGCGCCGTCCGGCTCTACGAATCGCTGGGATTCGTGCTCCGTCGCCGGACGTCCTTCCTCGGGGCGCTCGTACCGGAACACGCCGGGGCCGCCGCACACTGACCCCGGACCGCCGCGCGCCTCGCGGACCGCCCCGACGGCACGACGCCCGCCGGTCGGCATCCGTCGCCCCGGTCCCGGCCCCCGGGGGCGTCCGGTGAGGGACCTTCGGCCCGGAACACCCGGGCCGAAGGACCGTACCCGTCGCGCACGGGGACCTTCGGCGGGGTTCCACAGGCCGTAAGTCTCGTGACCCGCCCCCGCCGGACCGGGTGGACTGGGAACGGACACCGGCACGGAGCCGGCCGCGCGCGGGAGGAGTCAGTTGTGACGATCGGGCGTCGTCGGCGTCGGCGTGCGACACGTGGAGCGGCGCTCCCGGGCACCGCGGACGCGGGGGAGGCCGCCGCACGCGCACCACGGGTCGGCACCCCGGCGCTGTTCGCGGGGCTGGCCCTGCTGACCGCCCTGGTCCTCCTCCTGGACATCGAGACCGGCGAGGACCTGCACCTCGTACCCCTGCTGGTGGTCGTCCCCGCCTTGGTCTCCGTCTTCGGGACGATCCGGCAGACCGTGGGCGTGGCCACCTGGACCATGACCGTCGTCGTCTGCTCGCGCCTGGTCACCAGCGGGACGTTCTGGGACGTCGCCATCAGCGTCGCCTTCACCGCACTGGCCTGCTTCCTCGGCGTCGGCTCGTGCGCGCTGCGGATCCGCCACGCCACCGAGATAGCCAGGCTGCGCTCCGCCGCCGGCGCGCTCCAGCGCCAGATCCTGCGCCCGCTGCCGATCCCGACCGGGCAGATCCTCGCCCACGGCATCTACACGCCGATCGAGGAGGACGGCCTGGTCGGCGGTGACATCTACGAGGTCGTCGAGTCGCCCTACGGGACCCGGGTGATCATCGGGGACGTCCAGGGCAAGGGGCTTGCCGCGATCGGGGCGGGCTTCGCCGTGCTCGGGGCGTTCCGGGAGGCGGCCATCCGCGAGCCCGACCTGACCGGGGTGGTCGACGCCCTGGAGGACGCGGTCGCCCGGCACAACGTGTTCTCCGCCCAGACCGGCGAGACCGAACGCTTCGTCACCGCCCTGGTGCTCGGCTTCGACGGGAGCGACCGGGTCCGGGCCGTCAACTGCGGCCACCTGCCGCCCCGGCTGCTGCACGAGGGCACGGCCCGCGCGCTGCCGCTGCGCCGCACCTCCGTCCCGCTGGGCATGGCGGAACTCAGCCCCGAGGCCCGGGCCTCGGAACCGCTGGACTTCCCGCCCGGCGCCACGCTCCTGCTCTTCACCGACGGGGTCACCGAGGCCCGCGACGCGTCCGGCGCCTTCTACCCGCTGGACACCCGGCTGCCCCGCTGGACGGGACGGGAGCCCCACGAGGTCCTGGACGCGCTCCACGCGGACCTGGAGGCGTTCTCCGGCGGCGTGCGGCGGGACGACATCGCCGCGCTCGCCCTGAGCCGGACGACGACGGCGGCCGCACCGCACCGGACCGGGGAGCCGGGGCACGGCGCCCGCCGGGCCGCCGAGGTGTTCGGCGCCCGGTGACCGCCGGACCCGGAGGACCGGCCGCTCCCGGGCCCCGCGACCGTTCTCCACGGCACTTCGCGCCGGACACCCCGGCACGGCCGAGGAGGTCGCCGTACCCGACCCGGAACCGGGCCCCGGCCAGGTGCTGCTCGAGGTGACCGCCGCAGGCAGGGAGAACCACTGCCTGCGCGCCGGGGAACTCGGCATCATGCCGCCCGGACCCGGCCCGCCCGGCGCCATGGCCGAGTACATGATCGTCGACGACCCGCGCCGTCTGGTGCCGCTCGGCGGCCATCGACTCCGACGCCACCGTCGTCGGCCCCGGTGGCGGGGCACTGCCGGTCGGCTTCGGCACCCTGCCGTACAACACGACGGTGACCTCCCCGTGCCGGGGCTCGCGCGCCGAACCCGCCGAGGTGCTCGAACTCGCCCCCTCCGGAGCGGTCGAGGTGGACATCGAGACGTACGGTCTGGACGAGGCGCCGCAGGCGTACGAGCGACTCCACCAGGGCAGGATCAACGGTCGTGCGGTCGTCCTCCCCCCCACGGCTGAGCGGACCGGATCCGCCTCTTTGCGGCCGATGCCCACGACCCGCCCGCGCTGCCCGCTGCCCGCCGTACGGCCGGGCCCGCCGGTCACCGCATCGCCACCCGGGGGCGCGCGGGCCGCCCGCTCGGCCGCTGCGCGCCGTCGCACGCCCTTCCACGCTCCGTCGCGCTACCCCGACGATGAACTCCTGTACCGCAGACACCCGTTCCGGCCGTGCCGCAACGCAGACGGGAGATCTCCATGGGACAGCAGCCGATCGTCATCGACCCCGCGGGCCGCGACATCCACGGCGAGGCGGCGGAGCTCCGGCGCCACGGACCCGTCGCCCCGGTCGAACTCCCCGGCGGGATCAGGGCATGGGCCCCCACCGGATTCGAGGTGCTCAGGCAACTCCTCACCGACGACCGCGTGTCCAAGGACCCGAACCGGCACTGGCCGGCCTGGCAGGAGGGAAAACACCGGGACGGCTGGATCAACACCTGGGTGGGCGTGACCAACATGTTCACCGCCCACGGCGCCGACCACCGACGGCTGCGCGGGCTCGTCGCACCCGCCTTCACCAAACGGCGGACCGACGCGCTGCGGCCCCGCATCGAGGAGATCACCGCGACGCTGCTCGACCGGATGACCGCCGCCCCCGACGGCCGGGCCGACCTGCGGGCCGCCTTCGCCCACCCGCTGCCGGTGGCCGTCATCTGCGAACTCTTCGGCATCCCCGAGGACCGGAGGACCGACAGCGCACGCCTGGTCAGCGAGATCTTCGACACCACCGCGGCGCCGGAGGCGGCCCTCGCCACCCTGCACGAGGCGTACGCACTCCTCGCGGGCCTGGTCGCCGCCAAGCGCGAACGGCCCGCCGACGACCTCACCAGCGCCCTGATCGCCACCCGCGACGAGGCGGGCTCCCGTCTCACCGAGGACGAACTCGTCGACACCCTCCTCCTGGTCGTCTCCGCCGGCCACGAGACCACCGTCAACCTGATCGGCAACGCCGTCCACGCCCTGCTCACCCACCCCGAACAGCTCGCCCGGGTACGGGACGGCGAGTTCTCCTGGAACGACGTCATCGAGGAGACCCTGCGCTGGTCCCCGCCGGTCGCCAACCTGCCGCTGCGCTACGCGGTCGAGGACATCGAGCTCCCCGGCGGGGTCACCCTCGCGCGCGGCGACGCGATCCTGGCCACCTACGCCGCAGCCGGCCGGGACCCCCGACGGCACGGCCCGGCCGGGGACCGGTTCGACCTCTCCCGCGCCGACAAGGAGCACCTCTCCTTCGGCCACGGCGTCCACTTCTGCATCGGCGCCCCGCTGGCCCGGCTGGAGGCGTCGATCGCCCTTCCCGCCCTGTTCGACCGCTTCCCCGGCCTGTCCCTGGACGACGGGGCGGCACCGGCCGAGCCGCTGGAGACCTTCATCTCGTACGGCTTCGCCACCCTTCCGGTGCGTCTCGCCCGAAACGCCCACCCGGGTCCTGGCGCCGTGGACGTGCCCTCTAGGGTGCGGACATGACCTCGCAGCGCTATCTCTCCGAACTCTTCTCCCTGGACGACCGGGTCGCCGTGGTGACGGGCGGCAGTTCCGGGATCGGCCGTGCGATCGCCGGGGCCCTCGCGAGGGCGGGGGCGCGCGTCGTGATCGTGGCGCGCAAGGAGCCGGAACTGGCCGCCGCGACCGACGAACTGGTCGCGGAGGGCTGCCGGGCGGCCTGGGTGAGCGCCGATCTGAGCACCCGGGACGGAGTGCGTGCGGCCGCGGAGCGGGCGGTGGAGGTGTTCGGCGAGCCCGACATCCTCGTCAACAGCGCCGGAATCAACCTGCGGCCGCCCATGGACGAGCTGGACGAGGACGTGTGGGACGCCACGATGGCGGTGAACCTGGAGGCGCCCTACCTGCTGGGGCAGCGGTTCGGGCCCGGCATGGCCGAGCGGGGCTTCGGGCGGATCATCCACGTCACCTCCCAACAGGCGCACCGGGCGTTCGTCCAGAGCGGCGCCTACGGGGTCTCCAAGGGGGCGCTGGAGTCGCTGGCCCGCTCCCAGGCCGAGGCGTGGTCGCCGCACGGCGTCACCTGCAACACGCTGGTACCCGGCTTCGTCATGACCCCGCTCAACGCGCGGCTGTCCTCCGACCCGGAGAAGGTGGCCGCACTGGCCGCGCGCACGATGATCGGCCGCAACGGCCTGGCCGAGGACTTCGCCGGAGCGGCGGTGTTCCTGGCCGGCCGCGCCTCCGGCTACGTCACCGGACAGGCGCTCTTCGTCGACGGCGGCCTGTCCGTCCACTGAACCCGACACACCGTCAGGACCGGGCCGGCCGGTCCGCGGGGACGCCTCCACGACGGTGCGTGGGGGCATCCCCGCGGGCGTGATCAGGCGGAAGCCGGCCAGGTATCGCCCTGCTGACGGCACAGGTAGACGCGGTTCGCGTGCACCGGAACGGCCGGGTAGGCGGCGGCTATGGCGGCTCTGTAGGCCTCGGCGGCGGCCTGCGCCGCGGCATCCTCGTGCGGCAGCTGGGACGGGGACGAGCTGAGTGGGATCTCGAAGGTGGTGCCGATCTCGACGTTGTCGGAGTAAGCCGTGAACGTGAACTGAACAGCGTAGGCACCTGCGGGAACGGACATGCCTGATCTCCTGACGTAAAGAAACTTGCACAAGTTGCAGCCAAGTGAGACTAAAGTAAACGATGTTGATCGAACTTGGCGCGAAGGTGAAGAAAAAGCCTGACCCGGACTAGCCGGGGCAAACCGGGAGGGGCTGGGCGGACCCGCCGGTGCGGCCTCCGCGGGTGCGGGCCCGGCCTATGCTGGGCGAATGCCCGCCGATGAAGTGCCGCCGAACGACCGGGACAGCGAGAAGCCCGGCTCCGGCGCGGAGTTGCCCGCGACCCTGCACATCGCCGGGCTCGCCCTGAGCCTGGTGGAGAGCCCGCCTTCACTGGCCTGCTGGAGCGGCGGCTTCCCGGTACCGACGGGCGCCGACCCGGTCGGGGTCAGCCTGGTGATCGAACCGTCCGCCCCGCCGCCGCCGGCCACCCTCCGGCGCGCCCACGACGTCGTGAGCCGGTTCGACATCCTCGTCGCCCGGGCCGAGGAGTACTGCCGCACCCGGCTCCGGGAGGAGCAGTACGGACTCACGGCCGAGGAACTGGACCGGCTGGACCTTCCGGAGCCGCCGTGGGGACTCCCCGAGGCAACGGTGTGGACCGACCGGAGCTGGATGATCCGCTTCGCCGAGAGCGGGCTCCGCATGGGCGACCCGTACGGAATCCTCGTCACCTTCGACGGAACCCGGCCCGTCGACGTGCAGGGCACCGACGACGAGTGACGAACCGTCGGCCGGTCCGTTTCCCCGCGTGACACCTCGATCCGCCCCTGCGCGAAGACCCCCGGGAACGCCGTCGGGGAACACGCCCGGCCGGGCGACGAGAAGCTCTTCCCGGCCTCCCGGACGCCCCTCCCACGAAGATCGTTGTCGTCATCGGACCGACGTGCCCTGTTCGCCGTGCGGTTCCCGATGCCCTCTGGTGCGCGGCGGTGTGCACGGCCATGCTGTCCGCCGACAGCGTGCGCCGCCCGTACGAAGGGCCGCGCAACCCGCGTGATCCCAGGAGGATTTGTGGTTCTTGGCACAGCCGGCCGGACAACCGGGTCGCGAAGGAGGGCCGCGCGCGGGCGCGGGACGGCGACAAGATCGCTCGTACTGCTCGCGACCGTGTCCGCGATGACCGTCGGCACGATCGCCCCCGCCCTCGCCGACCCGGGCCCCGATCCCCGCCCCCGCACCGCCGCCGAGGCACTCGAACCGGTCGCCCCGCCGCCCGCGAGCAACCCGGCGGGGGAGCCCCGCTCGGTCGCGGACGGCGACGGCATCGAGACGGCACGCACTTCCCGCCCGATCGCCCCCGGCATCCGCCTCGACTCGTACGACCGGCTCGAATCCGACAAGTGGCTGCGGGTCGACCACCTCTCCGTCGACCTGGCCGGCAGCGGGGTACGTGCCGACTACCTCTCCTCCGGCAAGGTCTCCGACCGGCGCACCGTCTCCGAACTCGCCGCCGGCCACGACCCGGGCCGGGGCCGCCGCACCGTCGCCGCGATCAACGCCGACTTCTTCGACATCAACCAGACCGGCGCACCCGAGGGGATCGGCGTCAAGGACGGGGCCCCTGTCCAGTCGCCCGCCCCCGGCGTCAACCGGGCCGTCGGCATCGGCCCCGACAGCGCGGGCCGCATCCTGAACCTGTACTTCGAGGGAACGCTCACCCTGCCGACCGGGAAACGGCCGCTCACCGCGTACAACGCCGCCAACGTGCCGCCCGGCGGAGTCGGCGCGTACACCTCCGCCTGGGGAACCGCCGACCGCGCCCTGACCGTGGACAACGCGAGCCCGGTCGCCGAAGCGACGGTACGGGACGGCAAGGTCGTCTCCGTCTCGCACACCCCCGGATCGGGCGCGGTCCCCGACGGCACCACCGTCCTGGTCGGCCGCGAGGCCGGAGCCGCCGCACTCGACGCCCTGGAGCCCGGCGACCCGGTCTCCCTGACCTACCGGGCCCGCACCGACGCCGGGTCCGTGCCGCGCACCGCCGTCGGCGGCCGGGAACTCCTCGTCGTCGACGGGGTCGCGCAGAACCACGACGGCGAGGGCAACAACACCGCCGCGCCCCGCACCGCCGTCGGCTTCTCCGAGGACGGCCGGACCATGCAGGTCCTCACCGTCGACGGACGACAGGCCGACAGCGGCGGCGTCACCCTCACCGAACTCGGCCTGATGATGCGGCGCGCCGGTTCGTACAGCGCCCTCAACCTGGACGGCGGCGGATCGTCGACCCTCGTCGCGCGCGAACCCGGCAGCGACGCGCTCCGGGTGGAGAACAGCCCGTCCGACGGCAGCGAACGCACCGTGCCCAACGGCCTCGCCCTCACCGCTCCCGACGGCAGCGGCCGGCTCAAGGGCTTCTGGGTGCAGCCCCGCACACCTGCGGCCACCGCGCCCGGCGTCGACCCCGTCAAGGGCGGCCACCCCGACCGGGTCTTCCCCGGCCTCACCCGACGCCTCACCGCGACCGGGTACGACGAGACGTACGGCCCCGCACGGGGCACCCCGCGCTGGCGCACCGCACCCGCCTCGGTCGGCACGGTCGACGGCGGCGGGCTCTTCACCGCACGCCGCGGCGGCACCACCACCGTGAGCGCCGCGAACGGGCCGGCGCGTGGCAGCACGACCCTGACGGTCCTGGACGAACTGGCCCGCATCCAGCCCACCACGCAGCGGGTGGGACTCGCCGACGCCAAGGCCACCGGCACGTTCGGCATCGTCGGACTCGACGCCCACGGCACCAGCGCCCCCGTCGAACCGCGCGACGTCGTACTCGACTACGACCGCGCGCTCTTCGACATCCGCGACGACGGCCAGGGCTCCTTCACCGTCACCTCGCGCACCGGCTCCGGCGCCGGACTGATCAGGGCGACCGTGGCGGGCACCACCACCGTCCTCGCCGCCAGTGTCGGCCTCACCGAACAACCGGTCTCCTCCTTCGACGACGCCGGGTCCTGGAAGTTCAGCCAGGCCCGCGCGAGCGGATCCCTGGAGGCCACCCCCGACGGCCGCACCGGCACCGGACTGCGGCTCCGCTACGACTTCACCGGTTCCACCGCCACCCGCGCCGCCTACGCCACCCCGCCCGAGCCGGTCACCGTGGACGGCCAGCCCCAGTCGTTCAAGCTGTGGATCAAGGGCGACGGCAAGGGCGCCTGGCCGACCCTGCACCTCAAGGACGCCGCGGGATCGGACCAGTTGCTGCGCGGCCCGTACGTCACCTGGACCGGCTGGCGGGAGGTCACCTTCGCCGTGCCGCAGGGAGCCGCCATGCCGCTCTCCGTGCACCGCTTCTACCTCGCCGAGACCGGGGCCGCCCAGCAGTACACGGGCGACATCGTCATCGACGACCTCACCGCCCAGGTGCCGCCCCCCGTCGACCTGCCCGAACAGGCCGCGCCCGCCGACGACCTGATCGACACCGCGGCCGTGACCGGGCGCCGGGACTGGCGGTTCGCGGTGATGTCCGACGCCCAGTTCGTCGCCCGCGACCCGGACAGCGCGATCGTCGCCCAGGCGCGTCGCACCCTGCGCGAGATCAAGGCGGCGGCTCCCGACTTCCTGGTCGTCAACGGAGACCTCGTCGACGAGGGCGCACCCGAGGACCTGGCCTTCGCCCGCCGCGTCCTCACCGAGGAACTCGGCGACGCCCTGCCCTGGTACTACGTACCGGGCAACCACGAGGTGATGGGCGGGAAGATCGACAACTTCGTCGGCGAATTCGGGCCCGCCCAGCGCACGTTCGACCACAAGGGCACCCGCTTCGTCACGCTCGACACCTCCAGCCTCAGCCTGCGCGGCGGCGGCTTCGCCCAGATCCGGCAGCTGCGCGCCCAGCTGGACGCGGCGGCGAAGGACCGCGCCGTCGACTCGGTCATGCTGATCGAGCACGTGCCGCCGCGCGACCCGACCGTGCAGAAGGGAAGCCAGCTGGGGGACCGCAAGGAGGCGGCCCTGGTCGAGCAGTGGCTCACCGACTTCCGCCGCACGACGGGCAAGGGCGCGGCCCTCATCGGCAGCCACGTGGGGGTCTTCCACGCCTCGCACGTCGACGGGGTGCCGTACCTGATCAACGGCAACTCCGGCAAGGCTCCGGCCGGGGCCGCGGACGAGGGCGGCTTCACCGGCTGGTCGCTGGTCGGCGCCGACCGCGTCACCGCGGGCGAGCAGGCCGCCGCACGCCTGCGGCCGTGGCGGGGCGGACCCGACTGGGTCTCCGTGCAGACCCGGGCGCACGTCGACGCGCTGGACATCGACGCGCCCCCGGTGCTCGGCGCGGGAAGCCGTACGAAGGTGACGGCGACGGTCACCCAGGGCGCCCGGGCCGTCCCGGTCGGCTTCCCGATGGCCGCGGACTGGACCGGCTCCCCGAACGTCCACGTCGGTGACCTCAGCGGCGTTCGCCCCCGGCACACCGCGGTCCTCGACCCGTCCACCGGAACGCTCACCGCGCTCCGGCCGGGCACGATCACCCTCGCCGTGACGGTCAACGGCACGACGCAGCGGACCCAGCTCAGGATCACGGCGACCGGGACCGCACCGGCGGCCTGACGGCCGAGGCCCCACCGGCGGCCCGACGCCGTCCCGCGCCCCTGATCCGGCGCGGGCGGTACCGGGCCGCCCGTACGACGGCCTTCCCCGCGCGACGGCGTGCAGGAAGCCGGTCGGCCCCGCGACGGCGTACGGGCGTACCGGGCCGCACCCGCCCTGCCCCGCCCCGGCACGACGGACAGGCGGGCTGCACCCAGGACACCCGGTGCGGCCCGCCCGTCGCGGGTTTCCGTCCGCCTCACACCTTGCGGTAGCCGTACGCCTCCGCCGCCGCGGCCTCCACCGCCGCGATGTCGCCGCCCGCCGAGGCAGTGACCACCGCGGCCACCGCGCCCTCCACGAACGGCGCGTCCACCAGCCGCGAGCCCTCCGGCAACTCGTCGCCCTCGGCCAGCAACGACTTGACCGTGAGCACCGCGCTGCCCAGGTCCACCAGCAGCGCGACACCCGCACCGGAGTCCACCGACCTGGCGGCCTCGGTGATCAGCTCCGCGCTCGTCCCGAGACCGCCCGCGGGAGTACCGCCGGCCGCCGCCACCGGCGCCGTCGCACCGCCCGCCGCGAGCCCCCTGGCCAGCTCGGCGACGGACTCGGCCACCGGCCCGCTGTGCGAGACCAGCACGATCCCGACCTGTTTCCCCTCGCTCATGCCCGCTCCCCGTCCGTCTTCTCCCCGTCCGTCTTCTCCCCGGCGTCGGCCAGTGCGGCGATCAGCAGGGCCGAGGACGTCGCCCCCGGGTCCTGATGGCCGATGCTCCGTTCGCCCAGGTAACTCGCCCTGCCCTTGCGGGCCCGCATCGGCACCGTCGCCGCGGCCCCCTTCTCCGCCGCCTCCCGGGCCGCCCCGAACGAGGTGCCCAGCGCCTCGGCGGCCGGCAGCAGCGCGTCGAGCATCGTCTTGTCCCCGGCCTGCGCCCCGCCCAGCTGCGCCACGGCCGCCACCCCCACCCCGAAGGCGTCCGCCAGCTGCTGCGGCGTCACCTCGGGGGCATCGCCCAGGGCCTTTCCGGTACGGCGCAGCAGCGTCCCGTACAACGGGCCCGAGGCACCGCCGACCGTCGAGATCAGGTTCCGGCCGGCGAGCATCAGCACGGCGCCCGGCGTCCCCGGCCGCTCCTCGTCCAGCACGGCGGTCACCGCGGTGAACCCGCGCTGCATGTTGCTGCCGTGATCGGCGTCCCCGATCGCCGAGTCGAGCTCGGTGAGACGGGCCGCCTCACGGCCGACCAGGGCGGCGGCCCCGGTCATCCAACGGTGGAAGAAATCGGCGTCGAGCACATGATCTCCTTGTCGCTGCGGCACGGTGGAATGCGGAATGCGGTACGGACGGATCAGCGGCCCCAGCGCAGCGCAGGTGTCTCCACCGGCGCGTCCCAGAGCCGCAGCAGTTCCTCGTCCACCTGGCAGAGCGTCACCGAACAGCCCGCCATGTCGAGCGAGGTCACATAGTTCCCCACGAGCGTACGAGCTGCCACCACACCCCGCTCGGAGAGCACCCGATGGGCCTCCGCCCCGAACCCGTACAGCTCCAGCAGGGGCGTCGCCCCCATGCCGTTGACCAGCGCGATCACCGGCCCGGTCGGCCGCAGGTCCTCCAGCACCGTGTCCACCGCGAAGTCCGCGATCTCCCCCGACGTCATCATCGGCCGCCGCTCCCGCCCCGGCTCGCCGTGGATCCCGATGCCGAGCTCCAGCTCGCCCGGCGGCAGGTCGAAGGTGGGGGAGCCCTTGGCCGGTGTGGTGACGGCGCCGAGGGCCACCCCGAAGCTCCGCGACGACTCGTTCACCCGCCGGGCGACGGCCGCCACCCGGTCCAGCGGGGCGCCCTCGTCGGCCGCCGCCCCCGCGATCTTCTCGACGAACAGGGTCGCTCCCGTGCCCCGCCGGCCGGCCGTGTACAGGCTGTCGGTCACCGCCACGTCGTCGTTGACGAGCACCTGGGCCACCTGGATCCCCTCGTCCTCGGCGAGCTCGGCGGCCATCTCGAAGTTCAGGACGTCACCCGTGTAGTTCTTGACCACGAACAGCACCCCCGCCCCGCTGTCGACCGCGGCCGCCGCCCGCACCATCTGATCGGGCACGGGCGAGGTGAACACCTCCCCGGGACAGGCCGCGGACAACATGCCGGGGCCGACGAACCCCGCGTGCAGCGGCTCGTGCCCGGAACCCCCGCCGGAGACGAGCGCCACCTTCCCGGCCACGGGCGCGTCACGCCGCACGACGACCCGGCTCTCGACATCCACGGTCAGCTCGGGGTGAACCGCGGCCATACCGCGCAGCGCGTCCGCGACAACGGTCTCGGGAACGTTGATCAGCATCTTCACGGATACCTCCTGGTGAGATTGGCAGGCAAGCTGCCCAGCTGGGTCTTAGCAGGGCAGAGTGGATGTATCGATTTCTTGATCTTGGCGCTCCATGGTGCTGGGTGGCGGTTCCGCGCGGTACTGATGCTGACCGAATGCTGAGTTTCCTGATGAAGTGTCATGGCCGAGTTGGTGCGGACAGCCTTTGCGAATGCGCATCACGGCGCAATTATCGATGGAAGGGGGCGGGTGCGCACTGGTGCGACATCAGCGGGATCGGGGCGATCTCGGGCGCTCCGAGTCCGAGGGCGCAGGGTCGGAGAGGGAGGGGACCTGCGCGAGCGGGGGCGGCGGCTGTGTGATGTCGTTGTGGTTTCCGCCGGTCAGGGATACAGCGAGTGGAATGCCCCGCCCGTCGAGGAGGATGTGGTGTTTGCTGCTCGGCCGTGCGCGGTCGACCGGGCTGGGACCGCTTTTGGGCCCTGCCGGGCAGTCCGGACATGACCGGAGCCGGTCACCGCCCTCGGTTGGTCCAGCTGCTTCGCCGCCGAAGCTTCGTCAGTAGGGCCGCGTGGAGCCGGTCCCGCACCCCGGCCTCGTTCCGTGCGGCAGGCCGCCGCCGGCACGTCATGCCTGAGCCGAAGCCGGGCTCCTGGGGCAGGTACTCCCACTGGATGCCGGTGCGGAGCACGAGCAGAATCCCGCACAGGGCCTGCTGGCCAGGAACCTGCGGCCTGCCCGGGGACAGGCCCCGAGGTCGAATCCTGCTCGGCCGTGCATCTGCCGCATGATCTTCTTGGTTCGGGTATTGACGCCTTCTGTCCGGCCGTGGTGGTGAGGCCGGCGTTCACGGCGGCGCGGTCGGGTTCGAGGCCGTTGCAGAAGCTGTGCAGGTGGGGCAGGCCAGCGGTGCGGACCGTGAGGATCCACTGGGTGAGCTTGTCGTCGTTGGCCTGGGCCGGGGCCAGTAGCGCGGCGAACTCGCCGGTGAGCCGGGCGAGGGAGACGGTGGATTTCGAGTCCTGGAAGCCGTCCTCCACCTTCCATCTCATCCCGGCGATCTTGACCAGGTCGGTCAGGGGGCAGGGATGGTCCTTGGGTGCGTGGGCGGAGAAGTACGCGATCCCGCTCGGGTCGGCGATGGAGCGGCGGATGAGCAGCCATCGGCGCGGGTGGTCGGTGGCGATCCAGGCCCAGTCGTAGTGGCGAGGGCCCTTTGCGCCCGCTCCCCACGAGCGGCGGTTCCACCCATTCGGCTCGACCAGGTGCAGTGCCTGGTCCGCGCGCATGCGTCCGCCGCCGGAGGTGGTGACCTGGCGGTTGGCGGGCACCGCGAACACATGGCCGATGCCTGCGGCTTCCAGGAACTCGCGCAACTCCCGGCTGCGTCCGTACACCTCGTCCCCGGTCGCCCACTGCGGTCTGATCCCGGCGGCCAGTGCCCGTTTCGCCTGCGTGAGGGCGAGCGCCGACTTGGTGGCGAATGCGTGATCCTCGGGGAAACCCGTCGTCGCCAGCCGCGCCGGATCGTCGAACCAGTCGGCCTGAACGTACAGGTCCCGGTCGATGAGGGCGTGGCCCGCTTGGTCGCGTACGTCGTGTACACCGCGACGATCACGTTCTCGACCCGGCCCATCGTGCCGGAATGCTGCCGCCCCACGGCCGCGGTCTTCGTCCCCTTCTTCGACTGCCCCGTCTCGTCGAAGGTCAGGACCCCGCCGTCGGCGCCGAGATGCCGGGTCAGGAACGCGCACCACGTCTCTCGCGGTGTCCTCCTCCCAGCGGGCGCGTTCGAGCAGGTGGTGCAGGCGATATGGCCGGCCCGGCCGACTGCCTCCGCGATCGACCAGCAGTTGCCCGCAACGTCCGGCATCAGTGACCCGCGCAGGTACAACACTCCGTTGGCCCGCAGGTCGCGGCGGCGGTGGACCGGCGCGAGGTCTGCGGCGAGTTCGGCGAATACCGCGTCCATGTGCTCGGGATCTGCACTGCGCCGCAGTGCAGATCCCGAGCCGTGGTCACCGTGCGTGGGGCCTGTCACCTCCGATACTGCTGTGCCACTGCCGTGAAGGCGGCCTTGGGTTCCCATTCCATGTCGGGGTAGGTCTGTCCCCGGCGTCCTTCGAGGAGTTTGACGATGCCCAGGCCGGCCCGGTCCAAGTCGTCCCTGGGGTCGCCGTCCGGGCGGTGCGGGTAGCCGGGCAGGGCGAACAGGAACACGAACGCGCTGTCCACGCCCTCGGTCTCGAAGATCTCCAACAGTTCACTCAGATACGCGGCCTGGCCGGCCTCGTCACGCTCGTATGTGCCGTTCAGCCGTACCGGGGCCTTGGTCGTCGGGTCGTGCTCGACCACTTCCATCACCCGCCCACCGCGGTCTCCAGCGCCGCGGTAGGCCGCGGTGCCGAACCCGGTGATGGCGAGCGGCTTCGGGCCTTGGGCCAGGGTGCGCACCGCGTCCCGGAACCGGTCGGCGACCTCGGTGGAGCGGATCAGCTCGAACGTCACCATGTCGAAGGGAGTCCAGTCGACCTGCTCGAACTGGATGGATGCGTAGGTGAGCCTGCCCTGGAAGCGCTCGCGGACCGTGGCCGCGGCATCACGGAGGAATGCGTTCATGCGCACGCCGAGCTCGCGCATCGCTTCGGCCCGCCGCTCGGGTTGGCTCATCAGCTGCTCGACCCGTTCCTCGGGGCTCTCTCCGGGCAGGAACCCGCGGTTCATCACGCTCAGCTCGACCCCCGCGACGAACACGACTGAGGCCCCCTGCTGCCGGAGCCGTTCCGCTCGCTCGGCGCAGTCGCGGAAGAGCATGAGGATCTGCTCCGGATCCAGCTCCAGCGGATAGGGCGAGAACCAGACCTCCAGGCCGAGCTCGGCGGCGGCGCCGGCGGCCAGCTCCAGTCGGTCCGGGTCGCCGCCGATGATCTGGACCGCGTTGCAGTGGAGGTCGTCGCGGATGATGGCGAGCTCGCGCCGGACCACCCCGGGGTCGAAGTGCTCGTGGGAGATCTGGCCGTGCACGACGAATCCGGTGTCGTAGGTCATTCCTCTTGCTCGCATGGTGACGTCCTCTCTGCCGGTCTCGGGAGGGTCGAGACTGACAGGAAAAGTGCGTGCGCGCAAGTTTGCGTGTGCGCAATCCTGTGTGGAATCCTGGCACCGTGACGACACCACCATCAGGGCTGCGGGAGCGGAAGAAACAGGCCACGCGCGAGGCGCTTCGCGAGGCGGCCCTGCGCCTGGCTGTAGAGCGCGGAGCGGACCAGGTGCGGGTCGAGGACATCGCCGAAGCGGCTGGGGTCTCGCCTCGCACCTACAACAACTACTTCGCCAGCCGCGAGCAGGCGATCGTCTCCGCTGTCACCGCGGACCGGGAGGCGCGCATCGCGGCTGCGGTCGCGGCCCGGCCCGCAGGAGTGCGCCTGGCCGACGCCGTCACCGAAGCAGTGGTCGAGCAGTACGCGAACACCGGCGAGCGCGAACACAAGGCGCTGCTGCTGATCACCGCCCGGACCGCGCTGCGCGACGCGTTCCTCGATACCACCGCCGGCATCGAGCCCCCTCTCACGGCGGTGATCGCCGAACGCCTGGGTGATGCCGGAGCGCACACGGCCCGCGTCCTCGCGGCAAGCGTGGCCGCGGCAGTTCGCATCGCGCTGGAGGGCTGGCTCCGGCCGGCCCGGAACGCAGAGGTCGCCGAGAGTTGCGCCGCCGGAGGACTGGTCGTGCCCTCCGGCTCACTGCCCGACCAGCTCCGCACGGCGCTGGCCCCGCTCGCGCCCGCGTTCGACGCCGCCGAGCAACACGCCCAGCCGTGAAGTCGACCCAACTGGGGCGTCCGCTGAACAAACAACAGATCCGGAACGTGTCGATGCACCCAGCCACCGTCCCCGGTAGCCGATTCAACATAGATGACGCTATGTCAGGTCGCGATCTGCGACTGGAGTATTAGCCTGGCCCGGTACGTGTCCTGGTGCGGTGGCGAGAGGGGAGCATGCGGATGAAACGGGGTCCGGCCTGACGGCTCGGCGAAGGCCGTGGCCCCTCTGGCCCCTCTGCGCCGGATGCGCCCGGGCCGCCCGGAGCGAGACGCCAGCCCGTCCGACCCCGGCGCCGGACGGGAGGAGTGCCCGGACCCGGAGGGGAGAAGCGCCGGGCCCCGTACGTACGGCGCCCGCACTCGGTGCAGTGCCGGTCAGACGCCTGCCGCGCGGGCCGCCGCGTACACCTCGGCCGCCACGTCGATCAGTTCCGCGGCGTCGCGCGTCGTGCCCTGGAGGTCGATCAGGAACTCCGGGACGCCCGTCGCGGCATGGGCCGCCAGGTCCTCGACGATCTGGGCGACATCGCCGTGGAACGCCTCGCGGCCCGCCCCGGCGACCGGCTCGGCGCTGTACCTGGCGTTGACCCGCACACAGACGTGGAGCGGCCGCTCCCGGCCGCGCTCGGCCGCCAGGTCCTGGACCTGCTTCCACTGCTCGGCCAGCCGGGCGGCCCCCATCGCGACGGGCATCCAGCCGTCCGCCCGGTCGACCAGCCGGCGCATGGCCCGCGGACCGGTCGCCGGCAGGTAGACCGGAATGGGCCGTGCGGGCTTCGGGCCGACCTCGGACGGGACGATCGTGGTCAGCTCGCCCCGGTAGGAGACCGGGTCCGGGCCCCAGACGGCCGCGCACACGTCCAGCAGTTCGTCCAGGACCGCGCCCCGCTTCTCGAAGGGGGCCACGGAGGCCGCCGCGTACTCGTCGAGCGACCAGCCCGTGCCGATCCCCGCAACCACCCGGCCGCCGCTCGCCGCGTCGAGCGAGGCCAGCGAACGGGCCAGCTGGAACGGCAGGTGCAGCGGTGCGACCAGGACACTGGTGCCCAGCCGGGCCCGCTCCGTCGCCCCGGCGGCGAGCGCGAGCGTGACCAGCGGGTCGGCGACACCGCGGTACTGGTCGGGCCACGGCAGCCCCGGTACGCCGTACAGCCCCTGCGTGGGGGCCTCGGGGAAGATGATCCGCTCGAAGACCCACAGGCTCTCGTAGCCGGTCTCCTCCGCCGCGCGCGCCACGGCGGCCACGTCGCGGCCGATGTCGTACTGCTTCATCTGCGGAAGACCGAGACCGATCGGGACAGGCATGTGCGCACTCCTTCGGGCAGGCAGATGGGACAACCACCGTATGACACTTGCCTGTTGAGCGGTCAACATGTTGTCCGGAGTGGCGCGGGAGGCCGGGGCCGCCGGTCCGGACCGCGCGGGGCGCGAGGGGGCGCGGCGTGGAAGCGGGCGCGCGGGCCGGGCGGGGCGGCCGGTGACGGGCCCGCCGGTCCGGAGCGGGGCGGTCCGGACCACCCCTCCAGGCAGGGGTGACGTGGGTCGTCGGCCCGGGGGACGGGGTCCTGTCGAGTCGGGGGCGCTCACGAGATATCTTGATGTCAAGCAATGTTGTAGACGTGGAGCGGAGCACAGGGTGACTGACTCGACCATCATCTATACGCACACCGACGAGGCCCCGGCCCTGGCGACCTATTCGTTCTTGCCCGTGGTCCAGGCCTACGCCTCCACGGCCGGTGTCAACGTCGAGAGCCGGGACATCTCGCTGGCCGGGCGCATCATCGCGGGCTTCCCCGAGCGCCTGGAGGAGGGCCAGCGCATCGAGGACGCGCTCGCCGAGCTCGGCGAGCTGGCCAAGCGGCCCGAGGCCAACATCATCAAGCTGCCCAACATCTCGGCGTCGATCCCGCAGCTGAAGGCCGCCATCGCCGAGCTCCAGGCGAAGGGCTACGCGCTTCCGGACTACCCGGACGACCCGCAGACCGATGAGGAAAAGGACGTCCGCGCGCGTTACGACAAGGTCAAGGGCAGCGCGGTGAACCCCGTGCTGCGCGAGGGCAACTCCGACCGCCGCGCCCCCGCCTCGGTCAAGAACTACGCCAAGGCGCACCCGCACCGCATGGGCAAGTGGTCCCCCGACTCGAAGACGAACGTCGCCACCATGGGCGTCGACGACTTCCGTTCCACCGAGAAGTCCGTGGTCATTCCCCAGGACGGTTCGCTGCGCATCGAGCTCGCCGGTGACGACGGCAGCACCACCGTGCTGCGCGAGTCGGTGCCGGTGCTCGCGGGCGAGGTCGTGGACGCCGCGGTCATGCGCGTCGCCGCCCTGCGCGAGTTCCTCACCGCGCAGGTCGCCCGGGCCAAGGCCGAGGGCGTGCTGTTCTCCGTCCACCTCAAGGCCACCATGATGAAGGTCTCCGACCCGATCATCTTCGGCCACGTGGTCCGTGCCTTCTTCCCGAACACCTTCGCCAAGTACGGCGACGTGCTCGCCGCGGCCGGCCTCTCCCCGAACGACGGCCTCGGCGCCATCCTCAAGGGCCTGGACGACGTGCCGCACGTCGGCGCCGAGATCAAGGCGGCCTTCGAGGCCGAGCTCGCCGAGGGCCCCGCGCTGGCCATGGTCGACTCGGACAAGGGCATCACCAACCTGCACGTGCCCAGCGACGTCATCGTCGACGCCTCCATGCCGGCCATGATCCGCACCTCCGGCCACATGTGGGGCCCCGACGGCCAGGAGGCCGACACCCTCGCCGTGCTGCCCGACAGCAGCTACGCGGGCGTCTACCAGGTCGTCATCGACGACTGCCGCGCCAACGGCGCCTTCGACCCGTCGACCATGGGCTCGGTCCCGAACGTCGGCCTGATGGCGCAGAAGGCCGAGGAGTACGGCAGCCACGACAAGACCTTCGAGATCCCGACCACCGGTACGGTGCGGGTCCTCGACGGCAACGGCGACGTCGTGCTGGAGCAGGCCGTGGGCGCGGGCGACATCTTCCGCATGTGCCAGGCCAAGGACCTGCCGATCCAGGACTGGGTCAAGCTCGCCGTCACCCGGGCCCGCGCCACCGGCGCCCCGGCGGTCTTCTGGCTCGACGAGGACCGCGCCCACGACGCGCAGCTGATCGCCAAGGTCAGGACCTACCTCGCCGACCACGACACCGACGGTCTGCAGATCGAGATCATGTCGCCGGAGAAGGCGACCGCCTTCTCGCTGGAGCGCATCCGCCGCGGCGAGGACACCATCTCGGTCACCGGCAACGTGCTGCGCGACTACCTGACCGACCTGTTCCCGATCCTGGAGCTGGGCACGAGCGCGAAGATGCTCTCCGTCGTCCCGCTCATGAACGGCGGCGGCCTGTTCGAGACCGGTGCCGGCGGCTCCGCGCCCAAGCACGTCCAGCAGCTCGTCAAGGAGAACTACCTGCGCTGGGACAGCCTGGGCGAGTTCTTCGCGCTCGCGGCCAGCTTCGAGCACCTGGCGACGACCACGGGCAACGCGCGTGCCAAGGTCCTCGCCGACACGCTCGACCGCGCGACCGGCACCTTCCTCAACGAGGACAAGTCGCCGAGCCGCAAGCTGGGCGGCATCGACAACCGCGGCAGCCACTTCTACCTGTCCCTGTACTGGGCCCAGGAGCTGGCGCGGCAGACCGAGGACGCGCAGCTCGCGCAGGCCTTCGGCGAGCTCGCGAAGACGCTGGCCGAGCAGGAGCGGACCATCGTCGACGAGCTGATCGCGGTGCAGGGCTCGCCGGTCGACATCGGCGGCTACTACCAGCCCGACCCGGCCAAGGCCGCCGCCGTGATGCGCCCCTCGGAGACGTTCGTCCGGGCCATCGCCTCCATCGGCTGACGGAACGACCGCGGGAACGACCGCGGAAGGGGTGCGGCCGACGCGGCACCCCTTCCCCCGCCCCGGCCGGCACCACGCCCGGCCGGGGCGCTCCCGTGTCCCGGGCCGGTGCCGGGCGATCCGCGCGAACCGGGTACGAGGAGCCGCCCCGGCCGGTAGGTTCGCAACCCGGACCGACCGGACCACCAGGGGAGGGCAGGAACCGTGCCAGCAGGGCTGACAGGCAAGAACGCCGTGGTCACCGGAGGATCGCGGGGCATCGGACGCGCCGTCGTCGAGCGGCTGTGCCGCGACGGGGCGCGCGTGGTCTTCAACTACGCCACCGACGACGAGGCGGCCGAGGAGGTCGTCCGCACGGTACGGGAGAACGGCGGCGAGGCGCGGGCCGTCCGGCAGGACCTCGCGGACCCGGACGGCGCGGAGCGCCTGATGGCGGTCGCCGAGGAGGAGCTCGACGGGCTGGACATCCTGGTGAACAACGCCGCCCTCTGCCCCATCCCCTCCCTGATCGTGGACACCGACCCGGAACTCTTCGACCGGGTGATTGCGGTCAACACCCGGGCGGTCTTCCTGACGATCCGCCACGCGGCCCTGCGGATGCGCGACGGCGGACGCATCGTGAACATCTCCACGGCCAACACCGTGCGACCGGGCCCCGGCATCTCCGCCTACGCCGCGGGCAAGGGTGCGCTCGAACAGCTCACCGCCGTGGCGGCCCACGAACTCGGCGCCCGCTCGATCACCGTCAACACCGTCTCGCCCGGCGCCACCGACACCGACATGCTGCGCGCCGCCAACCCGCCGCAGGCACTGGAGGCGGTCGTCGGCATGACGCCCCTGCGCCGGCTGGGGGAGCCCGCCGACGTGGCCGACGTGGTCGCCTTCCTCGTCGGCCACGACGGGCGCTGGCTCACCGGCCAGAACCTGCGGGCCACGGGCGGACTGGCCTGAGCGTCGCCCGGGAGGCCGGTGACGGCACCGGTCGCGGACACCCTGGACACCCCGGACACCCCCTGCGTCCGGCGGCGCCCTGATGGGTGAAAGTCGCGCGACGGCGGGCGCAGGGCCGCGCACAGCCGCCGCACGGCTGATTTGCTGCACCTGGAATCCGGGGTGACGCGCGTGGGCCGGTCCGCGGGCCGGCCGGGCGCCCCTGCCGGGTGCCCGGCCCACCGTGCACGACGATCGAAGGAGCGTCCCAGTGACGACGACGGGCACAGCAGGGGAAACCGAGGCGGAGGAGGCGTACGCGAACGAACTCCCGGTCCACGCCAAGGAACCGGGGAACGTCGTCGTCAAGTGGCTGACCACCACCGACCACAAGACGATCGGCACGCTCTACCTGGTGACGTCGTTCGCCTTCTTCGTCCTCGGCGGGGTACTGGCCCTGGTCATGCGCGCCGAACTGGCCCGGCCGGGAATCCAGACCGTGTCGCCCGAACAGTTCAACCAGGCGTTCACCATCCACGGCACGATCATGCTGCTGATGTTCGCGACCCCGCTGTTCGCCGGATTCACCAACTGGATCATGCCGCTGCAGATCGGCGCGCCCGACGTGGCGTTCCCGCGGCTGAACATGTTCGCCTACTGGCTGTACCTCTTCGGTTCGATCATCGCGGTGGCCGGCTTCCTCACCCCGCAGGGCGCGGCGGACTTCGGCTGGTTCGCCTACTCCCCGCTCTCGGACGCGGTCCGTTCGCCGGGGATCGGCGCCGACATGTGGATCATGGGTCTGGCCTTCTCCGGCTTCGGCACGATCCTCGGTTCGGTCAACTTCATCACCACGATCATCTGCATGCGCGCCCCCGGCATGACGATGTTCCGCATGCCGATCTTCACCTGGAACGTCCTGCTGACCGCCGTCCTGGTCCTGATGGCCTTCCCGGTCCTCGCCGCGGCCCTGCTGGTGCTGGAGGCGGACCGCAAGTTCGGCGCCCACGTCTTCGACGCCGCCAACGGCGGCCCCCTGCTCTGGCAGCACCTCTTCTGGTTCTTCGGCCATCCGGAGGTGTACATCATCGCCCTGCCGTTCTTCGGCATCGTCAGCGAGATCATCCCGGTCTTCAGCCGGAAACCGATCTTCGGGTACGTCGGCCTGATCAGTGCGACGATCGCCATCGCGGGCCTCTCCGTGACCGTGTGGGCCCACCACATGTTCGTCACGGGCGCTGTGCTGCTGCCGTTCTTCTCGTTCATGACCTTCCTGATCGCCGTACCGACCGGTGTGAAGTTCTTCAACTGGATCGGCACGATGTGGCACGGTTCGCTGTCCTTCGAGACCCCGATGCTCTGGTCGATCGGCTTCCTGGTCACCTTCCTGTTCGGCGGCCTGACCGGGGTGATCCTGGCGTCCCCGCCGATGGACTTCCACGTCTCGGACTCGTACTTCGTCGTCGCGCACTTCCACTACGTCGTCTTCGGCACCGTGGTCTTCGCGATGTTCGCCGGATTCCACTTCTGGTGGCCCAAGTTCACCGGGAAACTGCTCGACGAACGGCTCGGAAAGATCACCTTCTGGACGCTGTTCGTGGGCTTCCACGGCACGTTCCTGGTGCAGCACTGGCTCGGTGCCGAGGGCATGCCGCGCCGCTACGCGGACTACCTCGCGGCGGACGGCTTCACCGCGCTGAACACGGTCTCGACGATCTCCTCGTTCCTGCTCGGGCTGTCGATGCTGCCGTTCTTCTACAACGTGTGGAAGACCGCCAAGTACGGCACGTACGTCGGCACCGACGACCCGTGGGGCTACGGCCGCTCGCTGGAGTGGGCGACCTCCTGCCCGCCGCCGCGGCACAACTTCCTCACCCTGCCCCGGATCCGTTCCGAGTCCCCGGCCTTCGAGCTGCACCACCCCTCGCTCCGCGAACTCCACAAGTCCTTCAACCGCCCCGGCGGCGCACCGGCCGACCTCCCGGGGGACGACCGGACGTGAGCACGGCGTCCCGGGACGGGGAGGAGCGAGTGGACCCGGGCGAGGACACCGCCCGCGGACTGGCACAACTGCAGGGTTACCTGTTGTGGAGCGCCGAGATCGAGGAGGCCCGCCGCCGGGCGGCCCGCTTCACCGACGGGCTGCCCTGGCTCACCACCGCTCAGCGGGAGGACGTGGAACGGGCCTACACGGCCGACCGGCTCGCCGCCTCCCGGGCCGCGCTGACCCGGATCGCCACCAGGTCCACCGCGCTGCGCGGCGAGTACGAGGCGCGCTACCGCAGGCTCAGGACGCGCTGCGTGGCCACCGGGGTCGTGCTCGTCGGCGCGGCCTGCGGCACCTGCGCGGCGCTCGCCCTGCTGTCCCGCTGACGCGCGGTGTCGTCCGTCCGCCGCCCCCAGCAGGCGAAGTCCGCGCCGACTCGTCAGGATGAGTGACGACGGGCGCGTGCGACGTGGCAGGCGAACGGACGACCGTGCAGGCCCGAGAAGGGACGAAGACCGTGGCACGACCCAGAATTCTCGTTGTCGGCGCCGGATTCGCCGGAGTGGAATGCGTACGCCGTCTGGAGCGCGGCCTCATTCCCGGCGAGGCGGAGATCGCGCTCGTCGCCCCGTTCTCGTACCAGCTCTACCTGCCCCTGCTGCCCCAGGTGGCGGCCGGTGTGCTCACCCCGCAGTCGGTCGCCGTCTCGCTGCGCCGCAGCCAGAAGCACCGCACCCGGATCATTCCCGGCGGGGCCGTCGGGGTGGACCCCGAGGCGAAGATCTGCATCATCCGCAAGATCACCGACGAGATCGTCTACGAGCCCTACGACTACGTCGTGCTCAGTCCCGGCAGCGTCACCCGCACCTTCGACATCCCCGGCCTGCTGGACCACGCCCGGGGCATGAAGACCCTGGCCGAGGCCGCGTACGTGCGCGACCACGTGATCGCCCAGCTCGACCTCGCCGACGCCAGCCACGACGAGCACGAGCGGGCCTCGCGCCTGCAGTTCGTGGTGGTCGGCGGCGGATACGCGGGCACCGAGACGGCCGCCTGCCTGCAACGCCTCACCAGCAGCGCGGTCAAGCACTACCCCCGGCTCGACCCGAAGCTGATCAAGTGGCACCTCATCGACATCGCCCCGAAGCTGATGCCCGAGCTGGGGGACAAGCTCGGCCGCAGCGCCCTGGAGGTGCTGCGCAGCCGGGGCATCGAGGTGTCGCTCGGCGTCTCGGTGGCCGAGGCCACCGCCGAGACGGTCACCTTCACCGACGGCCGGGTGCTGCCCTGCCGCACCCTGATCTGGACGGCCGGGGTCACCGCCAGCCCACTCGTCGCCACCCTCGACGCGGAGACGGTGCGCGGCCGGCTCGCCGTGACCGCCGAGATGAGCCTGCCCGGCTTCGACGGCGTCTTCGCGCTCGGCGACTGCGCGGCCGTGCCGGACCTCAGCAAGGGCGACGGGGCGGTCTGCCCGCCCACCGCGCAGCACGCCATGCGCCAGGGCCGCCGGGCGGCCGCCAACCTCATCGCGACGCTGCGCAACCAGCCGCTGAGGCCGTACGTCCACAAGGACCTCGGCCTCGTCGTGGACCTCGGCGGCAAGGACGCCGTCTCCAAGCCGCTCGGCGTCGAGATGCACGGGATCGCCGCGCAGGCCGTCGCCCGCGGTTACCACTGGTCGGCGCTGCGGACCAACGTCGCCAAGGCCCGGGTCATGACCAACTGGGTGCTGAACGCCGTCGCGGGCGACGACTTCGTCCGCACCGGCTTCCAGTCCCGCAACCCGGCCAAGCTGCGCGACTTCGAGTACACGGACGCCTATCTGACCCCGGCCCAGGTCCGCGAGCACACCGCCGCGCTGCACACCGGCACCTGAAACCGCGGCCCGCCGTCCCGGCGCCTGAAACCGAGGCCCGTCGTCCCGGCGCCGGCCGCGATTGGCGCCGGGACGACGGCCGATCCGGTCAGCTGTCGCCCGCGTGCCCCGCCGTCAGCGCGGGATTCCGCTCCACCACCGGGTCCAGGATGTCGTCGATCCCCTTCAGCAGCTCCGCGTCGAGCGTCACCCCGGCCGCCCCGACGTTCTCCGTCACCTGCTCCGGCCTGGACGCGCCGATGATCGCGGCGGAGACGTTCGGGTTCTGCAGCACCCACGCGACCGCGAGCTGGGCCAGGCTGAGACCGGCACCGTCGGCGAGCGGCCGCAGGCGCTGGACGCGTTCCAGCACCTCGTCGCGCAGCCAGCCGGCCACCATGTTCGCGCCGCCCTTGTCGTCCGTCGCCCGCGAACCGGCCGGGAGCGGCGCGCCGGGCCGGTACTTGCCGGTGAGGGCGCCCTGGGCGATCGGGGACCAGACGATCTGGCCGATGCCCAGTTCCTCGGACGCGGGCACCACGTCGCTCTCGATGACCCGCCACAACGCGGAGTACTGCGGCTGGTTGGAGATCAGCGGCACCCGCAGCTCGCGGGCCAGCCCGTGCGCGGCGCGCAACTGATCGGCGGTCCACTCCGAAACGCCGATGTAGAGGGCCTTCCCGGAGCGGACGACGTCGGCGAACGCCTCCATGGTCTCTTCCAGCGGCGTCGAGTGGTCGTAGCGGTGGGCCTGGTACAGGTCCACGTAGTCCGTCTGCAGGCGGCGCAGCGAGTTGTCGATGGATTCCATGATGTGCTTGCGGCCGAGCCCCCGGTCGTTGTGTCCGGGACCGGTCGGGAAGTAGACCTTGGTGAACACTTCGAGGCCCTCGCGGCGTTCGCCCTTGAGCGCCCGGCCCAGGACGGCCTCGGCCCGGGTCTCGGCGTAGACGTCCGCGGTGTCGAAGGTGGTGATTCCGGCGTCCAGGGCGGCGCGGATGCAGGCGGCGGCCGTGTCCTCCTCCACCTGGGAGCCGTGGGTGAGCCAGTTTCCGTAAGCGATCTCACTGATGGTCAGGCCGCTGCGGCCGAGCCGGCGGAACTCCATGTGACTGCTCTCCCTGCGTTCGTGGGGCGCGTCGTGCGATGGCCCGGCCATGTTATTGCGCCGGTCCGGTGCCTTCCGGGTGGACCCGGGTGCCCGGGACGGTGCGGTGGACGGCGCGGAGGAACGCGGCGTTGTCCGGTGTGCGGCGGAGCCGGTCGAGCAGTGTTTCGAGCGCGGTCCGCGGGTCCCTGGTGAGCAGCGCGCGCCGCAGCCCCCGTACCGCCCGCAACTCGCTCTCCGGTACGAGGAGTTCCTCGCGCCGGGTGCCGGAAGCGGGGATGTCCACGGCCGGGTGGATCCGCCGGTCCGCCAGGGCGCGGTCGAGCCGGAGCTCCATGTTGCCGGTGCTCTTCAGCTCCTCGAAGAAGTAGTCGTCGGCGCGGGAGCCGGTCTCCACCAGCGCGGTGGCCAGGACGGTGAGGGAGCCGCCCTCCTCGGCGAGTCGCGCGGCGCCGAAGAGCTGCTTGGGGCCGAGCAGGGCGGCCGCGTCGACACCGCCGCTGAGGGTGCGCCCGCCCGCGGCGGAGGCGTTGTTGTGGGCGCGGCACAGACGAGTGAGGGAGTCGAGCAGGACGACGACGTCCCGGCCCTGCTCGACCAGCCGCTTGGCGCGCTCGACCGCGAGTTCGGCGAGGGCGATGTGCTCCTTCGCCGGCCGGTCGAACGTCGAGGCGAGCACCTCGCCCCGTACGGACCGGCGCATGTCGGTGACCTCCTCGGGGCGTTCGTCGACCAGCACCACCATCAGGTGGCACTCGGGATGGTTGGCGGCGACGGCGGCGGCGATCTGCTGGAGCAGCACCGTCTTGCCGGTCCTGGGCGGCGCGACGACGAGCCCGCGCTGCCCCTTGCCGATCGGTGCGAGCAGGTCGACGAGACGCATCGCGGCACCGCCGGACGGGGTCTCCAGCCGCAGCCGCTGCCGGGGATGGAGCGGGGTGAGGTCGCGGAAGCGCGGCCGGCCGCGAAGCGCCTGCGGGGGAAGGCCGTTGACCCGCTCCACGGTGGACAGGACGCGGGGCCGGTCGCAGTGCCCCTGGACCACGTCGCCCCGGCGCAGGCCGTGGTGACGGATCAGGGCGGCCGGGACCACCACGTCGCCGGGGGAGGGGAGGCCGCCCCGGACGCGCAGCGCGCCGTTGCCCTGGTCAGTGGTGTCGAGGACGCCTTCGGCTTCCTCGGTGGTCGACTCCCGGTGCAGGAGCGGGTGTTCAAGAGTGCTGGTCATGGAGGGCGGTCCTTTCGCGGACATGGCGAACGAAGGTGCCGGACGGCGCGGGCGGAAGGGATCACGCCGCGCACGACGGGCGGGAAAGCTCGGACGGGGAGAACCGGGTCCGAACTGGGTGAGATGAAACGAAAAGCCGGATCGCCGGTCGGAAGAGGACGGGCGCGGCGGCTCCGGAGAGGTGAATCGGCACCGGTGCCTTGAAACGAGGCATACACGTGTGCTGATCGCACGATAGCACGACGTTCGGGTGTGAGGGGAGGCAAGGGGGATCGGGCCCCGATATCCGGTTGCCGCGGCGTTCGCGAAGTGATGTGGTTCTCCGGGCCACTCGCCCGTACACCCGTTCCGACCGGCGCCCCGGGCGCGGAGGCCTCACCTTGTCGCTACGCATCACTGCACTGACCGACCCCGACCGGTCCGGTGGCAGCCACCGCCTGGCCTGGCTCGCCTCCGACCCGGAAGGCGGCCCGGTCGGCTCGGCGTTCCTGCGCGTCTTCACCCGCGAGGGCCAGGGCCACCTCGCCGAACTGGAACTCCACGTCCACCCGGCGGAGCGCCGCGGGGGAGTCGGCTCGCGGCTGTTCGACGCGGCGGTCGCCGCCGCCCGCGAGGAGGGGAGGCGCAGCGTCATCGCGCAGACCGGGGCCGGTTCCCCCGGCGACCTCTTCCTGCGGGCCAAGGGGATGCGCAGGGTACTGACCCTCACGTACGTCCGGCTCCCGCTGGCGAGCACCGACACCGGGGCCTTGCGCCGGACCGTCGGGCAACCGCATCCGGGCTACCGGCTCATCTCCTGGGACGGCACCGTCCCGGACGGACTCGCGCCGACGTTCGCCGCGTCTCGCCGGGCCATGGACGACATGCCCATGGACGACACCGACTTCGGCACGGTCGTCTGGGACGTGGAACGGGTCAGGTCCGCCGCGGCGGCCGTAGCCGCACGCGGCGACCTGCTCCACACGGTCGCGGCGGTCGACGACTCCGACGGCACGATCGTGGGCTTCACGGAACTCGTCGTCCCGGGCGACGGGAAGGGCGACGCCCAGCACTACGGCACCGGAGTCCTTCCCGAGCACCGGGGGCACGGCCTCGGCCGGTGGATGAAGGCCCGGTCCGTGCTGTGGGCCCGGGAGAGCCACCCGGACCTGGAGGGGCTGCTGGCGGACACCGCCGACAGCAACACGCACATGCGGCGCATCAACGACGAGTTCGGCTACGAGCCGACGCACACCTCGATCGAGTACCAGCTCGATCTGTAGGGGCCGCCCGTCCGGTGGCCGGGGCGGGGCCCCGGCCACCGGACCGTCCTCCGGATCAGGCCGTGCCCCGGAACGCGTCCAGGATCTGCTCGGCCGCGAGCGTGGCCGTCAACTCGCCGTCCCGGACCCGCTGTTCGAGCTCCGGGGCGAGCGAACGCACCGCCGGATGGCCGCGCAGGCTCTCCAGCAGCTCGTCCCGCACCATCGTCCACGTCCAGTCGACCTGCTGGTCGCGCCGCTTCGCGGCGAGCCGGCCGGTCGATTCGAGCAGCGCGCGGTGCTGCTCCAACCGCTCCCACAGGGTGTCGAGACCGGTGGACTCGCGCGCGCTGCAGGTGAGCACCGGCGGCTTCCACGCCGCGTCCGCCGGGTGCATCAGCCGCAGCGCCCCGGCCAGTTCGCGCGCCGCCGCCCGCGCGTCGCGTTCGTGCGGACCGTCGGCCTTGTTGACCGCGATGGCGTCCGCCAGCTCCAGGACGCCCTTCTTGATGCCCTGGAGCTGATCGCCGGTACGGGCCAGGGTCAGCAGCAGAAACGTGTCGACCATGTTGGCCACCGCCGTCTCCGACTGGCCGACGCCGACCGTCTCCACCAGCACCACGTCGTACCCCGCGGCCTCCATCACCACGATGGACTCCCGGGTCGCCTTCGCCACCCCGCCGAGCGTGCCGGCCGTGGGGGACGGGCGCACATACGCCGCCGGGTCCACCGCGAGCCGCTCCATCCTGGTCTTGTCGCCCAGGATGGAGCCCCCGGTACGGGTGGAGGAGGGGTCGACGGCCAGCACCGCGACCCGGTGCCCGAGCCCGGTGAGCATCGTGCCCAGCGCGTCGATGAAGGTGGACTTGCCCACGCCCGGCACCCCGCTGATGCCGATCCGCCGGGCCGCACCGGAGTGCGGCAGCAGTTCGCGCAGCAACTGCTGGGCCAGCACCCGGTGATCGGGGCGGGTGGACTCGACGAGGGTGATGGCCCGCGCGATCTGCGCGCGCCTCCCGTCGAGCACCCCCTTCGCGTAACTGTCGATGTCGATCTTCACGGCCATCGGGTCAGCGGCTCACAGCTCGTGGCCGAGCTCGGTGCCGAGCCGCGTCACCAGGTCGTACGCGGCGTCCGGGATCACCGTGCCGGGCGGGAACACGGCCGTGGCACCCGCCTCGCGCAGCGCGTCCACGTCCTGCGGCGGAATCACCCCACCCACCACGATCATGATGTCCTCGCGCCCCTCGGCCGCCAGCTCCTCGCGGAGCGCCGGGACGAGCGTGAGGTGCCCGGCGGCCAGCGAGGAGACGCCCACGATGTGCACGTCCGCCTCCACCGCCTGCCGCGCCACCTCGGCCGGCGTCTGGAACAGCGGGCCGACGTCCACGTCGAAGCCCAGGTCAGCGAAGGCCGTCGAGATCACCTTCTGGCCGCGGTCGTGACCGTCCTGCCCCATCTTGGCGACCAGGATGCGCGGACGGCGCCCCTCGGCCTCCTCGAACCTGTCCACCAGCGCCCGGGTCCGGTCCACGGAGGGGGACTCACCTGCCTCGTTGCGATACACACCGGAAATCGTACGGATCTGGCCGGCGTGCCGTCCGTACACCTTCTCCAGGGCGTCCGAGATCTCGCCCACGGTCGCCATCGCGCGGGCCGCATCGACGGCCAGCGCCAGCAGATTGCCGTCGAGACCGGGGCCGGGGTCACGCCCGGCGGCGGCCGTCAGCGCCCGCAGCGCCGCCTGGCACGCGGCCTCGTCGCGCTCCTCGCGCAGCCGGCGCAGCTTCTCGATCTGCTGGGCGCGCACCGAGGAGTTGTCGACCTTGAGCACCTCGATCTGCTCGTCGCTCTCCACCCGGTACTTGTTGACCCCGATCACCGGCTGGCGCCCGGAGTCGATCCGCGCCTGGGTGCGTGCCGCGGCCTCCTCCACCCGGAGCTTCGGGATGCCCGCGTCGATGGCCTGCGCCATGCCGCCCGCCGCCTCGACCTCCTCGATGTGCTGCCAGGCCCGGCGCGCCAGGTCGTACGTCAGCTTCTCCACGTACGCGCTGCCGCCCCACGGGTCGATCACCCGGCCGGTGCCCGACTCCTGCTGGAGCAGCAGCTGGGTGTTGCGGGCGATCCGTGCCGAGAAGTCCGTCGGCAGGGCCAGCGCCTCGTCGAGCGCGTTGGTGTGCAGCGACTGGGTGTGCCCCTGGGTGGCGGCCATCGCCTCCACACAGGTCCGGGTCACGTTGTTGAACACGTCCTGCGCGGTCAGCGACCAACCGGACGTCTGCGAATGGGTGCGCAGCGAAAGGGACTTGGCGTTCTTCGGCTCGAACTGCCCGACCAGCTTGGCCCAGAGCAGCCGGGCCGCCCGCAGCTTCGCGATCTCCATGAAGAAGTTCATGCCGATCGCCCAGAAGAACGACAGCCGCGGCGCGAACGCGTCCACGTCCAGCCCCGCCTCCCGCCCGGCCCGCAGGTACTCCACCCCGTCCGCCAGGGTGTACGCCAGCTCCAGATCGGCCGTCGCACCCGCTTCCTGGATGTGGTAGCCGGAGATGGAGATCGAGTTGTAGCGCGGCATCTTCTGCGAGGTGTACGCGAAGATGTCGGAGATGATCCGCATCGAGGGCTTGGGCGGATAGATGTAGGTGTTGCGGACCATGAACTCCTTCAGAATGTCGTTCTGAATGGTTCCGGCCAGCTTCTCCGGCCCGACGCCCTGCTCCTCCGCGGCCACGATGTACAGGGCGAGCACGGGGAGCACCGCGCCGTTCATCGTCATCGACACCGACATCCGGTCCAGCGGGATGCCGTCGAAGAGCTGACGCATGTCGTAGAGGGAGTCGATCGCCACGCCCGCCATGCCGACGTCACCGGTCACCCGCGGGTGGTCGCTGTCGTAGCCGCGGTGGGTCGGCAGGTCGAAGGCGACGGACAGGCCCTTCTGACCGGCCGCGAGATTGCGGCGGTAGAAGGCGTTGGACTCCTCGGCGGTGGAGAAACCGGCGTACTGCCGGATCGTCCAGGGCTGGTTGACGTACATCGTCGGGTACGGGCCCCGCAGGTACGGGGCGATGCCCGGGTACGTGTCGAGGAAGTCGAGCCCTTCCAGGTCGCGCCCGGTGTACAGCGGCTTGACCGCGATGCCTTCCGGGGTCTGCCACAGCAGGTCGTCGTCCGACCCGCCGGAGGACTCCTTCAGCGAGGCACGCCACTGGTCCTCGGACACTTCGGCGGCATCGCCCGGACCGAGGTCGATCCCGGAGAAGTCGGGGATACGCATTACGCCACATCCATACGGTCGAGGAGGGAGGAGAGCACGGCCACCACGTCGGAGCCGGCGAAGACGTACTCGTCGACACCGGCGTGCTCACCGGGCCGGCCCGCGAGGAACACCCGCTGCGCGCCCGCCGACCGCAGCGCCCCGGCGACCGCCGCGGCCTGCTCGGCGTAGAGCGCGTCGCTGGAACACAGGCACGCCACGGTGGCCCCGGAGGCGGAGAACGCCCCGGCGGCCGTCGTCGCGTCGACGGTGACCGGGTCGTGGACCGGCTCGATGCCGCCCGCCCGGAACAGATTGGCGGCGAACGACGCCCGCGCGGTGTGGGCCGCGGCGGGCCCGAGCGCGGCGAGGAACACCTTCGGCCGCTGCCCGGTCGCCGCGAGGTGCGCGTCCGACCGGGCGCGCAGCGCCTCGAACGCCTCGTCGCGACGGACCCGGGGCAGACCGCCCGGGGCCACCGGATCGGCGGGGGCGGCCTCGCGCTCCACCGGACGCTCCGCCAGCAGCGGGAACTCGCTCACCCCGGTGATCGGCTCCTTGCGGCGCGCCAGGTCCTTGCCGCGCGCCGCCCAGGTCGCCGCGAGGCGCTCGCGGATCATCCCGGAGCGCAGGGCGGCGGCCTGACCGCCGGAGCGCTCGATCTCCTGGAAGAACGACCACGCGGCATCGGCGAGTTCGGCGGTGAGCCGCTCCACGTACCAGGAACCGCCGGCCGGGTCGATCACCCGGGCCAGATGCGACTCCTCCAGCAGGATCGTCGACGTGTTGCGGGCGATGCGCCGGGCGAACGCGTCCGGCAGCCCCAGGGCGTGGTCGAACGGCAGCACGGTGACGGAGCCGGCCCCGCCGACCCCCGCGCCCAGACAGGCCAGCGTCGTCCGCAGCATGTTCACCCACGGATCGCGCCGCGTCATCATCACCGGGGACGTCACCGCGTGCTGGCGCTGCGCACCGGACCCGGCGGCCCCGCACACCTCGGCCACCCGGGACCACAGCCGTCGGGCGGCCCGCAGCTTGGCGATGGTCAGGAACTGGTCGGCGGTCGCCGCGTACCGGAACTCCAGCTGCCCGCAGGCCTGCTCGACCGTGAGACCGGCCTCCGTCAGGTCCCGCAGGACGGCGACGCCGGTCGCCAGCGAGGCGCCCAGCTCCTCGGCGGCCGAACCGCCGGCCTCGTGGTACGGCAGCGCGTCCACGGTCAGCGCCCGCAGCCCGGGGAACTCCCGCGCGCACCGCAGCGCCCAGCGGACCGCGTCCGAGGTGTCGGGCTCGGTGCCGCCGCGGGCCGCCAGGGCGAACGGGTCCGCGCCGAGATTCCCGCGGAGGGTCGGGGCGCCGACCCCGCGCTCCGCGGCGATGCGCAGCAACTCCGTCGCGGCGGCGTCGAGTTCGCCCCCGGCGTCGAGAACCACGGGGGCCAGGTCGAGGAGGACGCCCTCCAGCGCCCTCGCCAGACCGGACACCGGTACGCCCCCGGCGCCGCCCACGGTCAGCCACAACGAGGTGACGCCGTTCTCCAGGTCGGAGAGCACCGCCTCGTTGAGCCGCGCGGGATCCGCGAGGGTGTGCCGCTGCCGTACGTCCCAGCCGCCCGCCGCGTTGCCCTCGGCCGTGCCGCCGCGGGTGAAGGGGGCGAAACCCGGATATCCGGCATCGGGCGCGCTGTCGCGCGAAGTGTAGAGAGGGCGGGTGATGAGCCCGTCCTCCACCGTGGTGGACAGTGCTTCCTCGGCGGCCGTCCCCGCGGCCTCCTTGCCCGACTTGCGCAGCACGCCCTCGACGAGGCGTTGCCACTGCTCATGGGCAGGGGCGGGGAATTCGGCGGCCAACGAAAGCCCGTCGGCAGGCAGGACCGTCATGCCCAGATGCTAGGTCAGGTCGCTATAGGGCAGCATGGGTTCCGCTTGTGACCTTGCACTCTGCCGACCGCACTTGATCCTTCACGCACCGTGGCGTAGCCCGGTCGCCGCAGACGCCCGTCGGTTCCTCCAGGGCTCCTGGCATTTGCCCCACAGAACGCCACAGTGCGTTGCAGATGCAAGATTAATTCGAATATCTTGTCGCACATGCAGTCCTACACCATCGGGCAGGCGGCGCGCCTGCTGGGCGTGAGCCCCGACACGGCCCGCCGCTGGGCGGACGCCGGAAGGGTCGCCACCCACCGCGACGAAAGCGGCCGCAGGGTCATCGACGGCCGCGACCTGGCCGCGTTCTCCATCGAGGTCGGCCAGGGCGGCGGGGGCGAGGACGAGCCCTCGTACACCTCGGCCCGCAACGCCTTCCCGGGCATCGTCACCGCGGTGAAGCTCGGCGACGTCGCGGCACAGGTCGAGATCCAGGCGGGCCCGCACCGGCTGGTCTCCCTGCTCACCCGGGAGGCCGTCGAGGAACTCGGGCTGGAAGTCGGCATGCGGGCCACCGCCCGGGTGAAATCCACCAACGTGCACATCGACCGCGTCTGACCACGCACGCCCAGGACACGCCCCCTTCCCAAGGAGCCACCGTCACCATGACGACCACCCCCGGCAGGCGCCGCGTCGCCGCCGCGACCACGACCGCCGCCCTGCTGCTCCCGCTCGCCGCCTGCGGCAGCAATGAGGAGCAGCCCGCCGGGAAGTCCGCGCCGTCCTCCGGCGCCCGGCTGACGGTGCTCGCGGCGGCCTCCCTCACCGACGTATTCGAGACCGCGGGCGCCGCGTACGAGAAGGAGCACCCGGGCACGAAGGTGACCTTCTCCTTCGCGGGTTCCCAGGAACTGGCCGCCCAGGTGAAGCAGGGCGCCCCCGCCGACGTACTGGTCACGGCGGACACCAGGACGATGGACGGACTGGGCGACGAGACCGGGACTCCCACCGTCATCGCGAAGAACCGCCTGGTCATCGCCACCGAAGAGGGGAACCCGAAGAAGATCGGCGGCCTGGAGGACCTGACGGACCCCGGCCTGAAGGTCGTCCTGGCCGCCCCCGAGGTGCCGGTCGGCCGCTACAGCGAGCAGGTCCTCGACGCCCGGAAGCTCACCGTGAAACCGGTCTCCCAGGAGCCCAGCGTCCGCGCCGTCCTCAGCAAGGTCGAACTCGGCGAGGCGGACGCGGGCATCGTCTACCGGACCGACGCGGCCACGGTCCCCGACAAGATCGACGCCGTCGACATCCCCGACGCGCAGAACGCCGTCGCCTCCTACCCGGCCGCCACCCTGCGCCAGTCCGGTGACGGCAAGGCCGCGACGGCGTTCGTGAAGTGGCTGAGCACCCCCGCCGCCCAGAAGATCCTCCGGGCGGCGGGTTTCCAGCAGCCGTGACCCGCCGCGGCCGGCCGTCCTGCCGATGTGCCGACGGCGCGACGGCCGGCCCGTCCGGGGGAGCCAGGTTCCCCGTACCCCGTACCGATCCCTCCAGGGAATGCCGATGAGAGCCCTCCGCAGCCGTGTGCCCGGCGTGCGCACCCCCGTCGCCCTGGCCCTTCCCGCCCTGCTCGCCGTCGCGTTCCTGCTGGTGCCGCTGATCGGCATCCTGGCCCGCACCCCCTGGGCCGACCTCGGCGCCCACCTGACCGATCCGGACGTCACCCGGGCGCTCAGGCTGTCCCTGCTCGTCTCCTTCTGGGCGCTGGGACTGTCCCTGCTGCTCGGGGTGCCGCTGGCCTGGCTGCTGGCCCGGGTCGACTTCCCCGGCAAGGCGCTCGTCCGTTCCCTGGTCCTGCTGCCGATGGTGCTGCCGCCCACTGTCGGGGGCGTGGCCCTCCTCCTCGGCTTCGGCCGACGGGGGCTGCTGGGCCCCTGGCTGGAGGACGCCTTCGGCATCACCCTGCCCTTTCACACATCGGGCGCGGTGGTCGCGGCGACCTTCGTGGCGATGCCGTTCCTCGTCATCAGCCTCGAAGGGGCACTGGCCGGCCTGCGCCCCGCGTACGAGGAGACCGCGGCCTCCCTCGGGGCCCCGCCGGTCCGGGTGTTCCGGACCGTCACCCTTCCGATGGTCGCCCCCGGCCTCGCCGCCGGGGCCGCCCTCACCTGGGCGCGCGCACTCGGCGAGTTCGGGGCGACCATCACCTTCGCAGGAAACCTGCCGGGCACCACGCAGACGCTGCCCCTCCAGGTCTATCTGCTGCTCCAGGAGTCCCCGGAGGCCGCCACCTCCGTCTCGCTGCTGCTGCTCGCCATCGCCATGGCCGTACTCGTCGCCCTGCGCGGGCGCTGGACCGGAACGCCGCGCGACCGCTCGCGCGCCCCCGGCCCCGTCCCGGACGACCCGAAGGACCCGGCAGCGACGGAGCCCCCGGCCGACCGGGAGGTGCCGTCCCCCGCCCGGCAGGAGCACTGGTCGCTGCATGCCGAGGTGACCGGCTTCAACCGGCTGACCCTCGACGCCGGAGCCGGCACCACGATCGCCGTCGTCGGCCCCAACGGCGCGGGCAAGACGACCCTGCTGCGCGCCCTGCTCGGCCTGACCCCGCGCGCCCGCGCCCGGCTGCGCCTCGGCGACACCGACGTCACCGCACTGCCCCCGCACCGCCGCCAGGTCGCCTGGGTGCCGCAGGACGGCGCGCTCTTCCCGCACCTGAGCGCGCTGACGAACACCGCGTACGGGCTCCGCGCCCGCGGCGTCCCCCGGGCCGAGGCCCGGCGCGAGGCGCAACGGTGGCTCGACCGGCTGGGCGTCGGCCACCTCGCCCACCGCAGACCCGCCCAGCTCTCCGGCGGCCAGGCCCAGCGCGTGGCCCTGGCCAGGGCACTCGCCGCCCGCCCCCGGCTGCTGCTGCTCGACGAGCCCCTCGCGGCCCTCGACCAGACCACCCGCGCCCACGTCCGGCGCACCCTGCGCACCCACCTCGCCGGGTTCGGCGGCGTCTGCCTGATCGTCACCCACGACCCCGTCGAAGCGGCCTCGCTGGCCGACCGGGTGCTCGTGCTCGACGAGGGCCGCACCCTCCAGTACGCGACCCCGGCCGAGGTGACCCGGCACCCGCGCTCGCCGTGGGTCGCCCGGATGCTCGGCCGCAACGCCTGGGCGGGCACCGCGGCCGGTGACGGCACCCTCGCCCTCGCGGACGGCGGCCGGCTGGTCGTCGCGGACGCGCCCGCCGAGGGGACGGCCGTCCTCGCGGTCATCGCCCCGGAAGCGGTCGCGGTGCACCGCGACCGGCCGGCCGGGAGCCCGCGCAACGTCTGGCCCGGCATCGTCCGCGAACTCACCGCCGTGGGCAGCCGGATCAGGGTGGCCGTCGTCCTCGACGAAGCACCGGACCTGGTCGCCGAGATCACCCCCCAGGCGGCGGCCGAGCTGGGCCTCGGCGAGGGAACGGCCGTGTGGGCGAGCGTCAAGGCCACCGAGGTCACCGTCGTCACCCGGTGAACGGACCGGCCTTGATCCGGACCGGACGCGTACGGCAGGAAAAAAAGGGGGCGGAAATTCGATTCTCTCCGGCCGACCCGTACGGCAAAAGGGTGGAAGGTCGACCGGGAGGTCTGGGAAAGAGTTGCTTTTCCCTGTGAAAACGCTCCTGACCTGGGCATGCAAGGGGTTGATTTCACATTTCCTTTATCTCCATAGGGGTTCCCGATCGCCGCCGCCCGGCGTTTTACTTTGTCGATTCACCGGGCGCGTGCGACGTTTGACCGGCCAGGCCGAATCAATGCGCACACGCGTCGGGAACAGGGGAATTTCATCGTGCAGACCGCCAGGGCCGTCCCGGCATCCACCGTTCTCAACCTGCGCGACCTGGGTGGTATCGCCCTGGGGCGGGGGCAGCGGGTGCGGCCCGGGGTCGTACTGCGCTCCGGTCAGCTCAGCGGGCTCGACGCGGCGCAGGACTCGGAGGTGGCCGCGCTCGGCATCCGCACCGTCGTCGACCTGCGGACCGCCGACGAGCGCTCCGCGGCACCGGACCGGCTGCCTCCCGGGGCGCGGCTGTTCGTCGCCGACGTGCTCGGGGGCAACCCGGGGGTGGCGCCCGCCCGGCTGCGCGCACTGCTCGCCGACCCCGTCGAGGCCGAGCGGCTGCTGGGGGGCGGGAAGGCGGAGGAGATGTTCGCCGGGACCTACCGGCAGATGGTCCTCTCGCCGGGTGCCGCGGCCGCCCACCGGGCCTTCGTCGAGACGGTCGCCGACGACCGGGCCCGCCCGGTGCTCTTCCACTGCACGGCGGGCAAGGACCGGACCGGCTGGGCCACCGCCCTCCTCCTGATGGTGCTCGGTGCCTCGCGCGAGGCCGTCCGGGCCGAGTTCCTCGCGGTGAACCCGGTGGTGCGGGTCGCCTTCGCCCCCTACGTGCAGGACTTCCTCGACGCGGGCGGCGACCCGGACATCGCGTCCGCGATCAGCGAGGTCCGGCCCCGGTACCTGGACACGGCGCTGGACGCCATGGACGAGCGGTGGGGCGGGCTGGAGGGCTATGTGCGCGACGGCCTGCGGATCCCGCAGGCCGCGCTGGAGCGGCTGCGCGGCGGACTCGTGGTGCCCGCCTGAGCCGGACGCCCCGGCGCGTACCGGCGGACCCCGCCTTTCGCGAGGACGGGGGACGAAGCCGCCCTCCCGGGTTGACTTGATACCCCTAGGGGGTATCTTGTGGTGTGTCGGGGGGCGCGGCCTCCCGGTCCACCCGAGGAGGAAACCGTCATGAACAACGCCCTGAGGATCACCGCCTTCGCCGCCGCACTCGCCGCGACCTTCGGAACCGCGTACGGCGTGGGCAGGAGCGTCGACCCGCTGGTGGCGGCCGAGGACCGCCCCGCGCAGCACGGCGGCCACGGCGGGGGAGAGGGGGCGGGCGGGGGGGAGGAGAAGCGGAAGGCGGCGGACCATGCGGCCGGTGGCCTGGGGATATCCGACGGCGGATACACGCTGGCGCTCGAGAACCCGGTGATCCGCGCCGGGGCCCGCAGCGAGATCCGGTTCACCGTCAAGGACGACAGCGGACGCAAGGTCACCGCCTACCGGCGCGAGCACGGCAAGGAACTGCACTTCATCCTCGCGTCGAGCGACCTCACCCAGTACCGGCACCTGCACCCCGTCCGCGCGGCCGACGGCACCTGGTCGACCTCCGTCGACCTGCCCGAGGCCGGTGGCTACCGGGCGTTCGCCGACTTCACCCCCGCCGCCCCGGGGGCCGGGAACCTCACCCTGGGCGCGGACCTGGCCGTCTCCGGCGCGTACCGCCCCGCCGCACTGCCCGCCCCGCGCGCCACCGCCGGGACCGACGGATACGACGTCGCGCTCGACGGCGACCTCCGGGCCGGCCGGTCGGGCGAACTGAAACTGACCATCAGCCGGAACGGCCGCCCCGTCACCGACCTCCAGCGCTACCTCGGTGCGTACGGGCACCTGGTCGCCCTGCGTTCGGGCGACCTGGCCTACCTCCACGTCCACCCGAACGAAGGGGGCCCGGGCCCCGAGGTGTCCTTCACCGCCACGGCGCCCAGCGCGGGCACGTACCGCCTCTTCCTCGACTTCCAGCACGAGGGCAAGGTGCGCACGGCCGCCTTCACCCTCCGGGTGCCGGCATCCGCCGAGAAGGGCGGCGACCACCAGGAAAGCAGGAGCGAGGGCGGGAACAAGAGCAAGGACGAGGGTGGCGCCGGGCACGCGCACTGACCCGGCCGCCCCGGCCGCGTACCGGCCCCGGGTATCGTGAAAGCACGGATTACGAAACTCCGGAAGGGGCGTACGTTGACCGAGCGCAAACCCCCGAACGTCAGCTTCGAGTCATGGGTCGACAAGCAGATCCGGGAATCCGAACAGCGGGGAGACTTCTCGCAGTTGCCGGGTTTCGGGAAGCCGCTCGACAGCGTCGAGGCCCCCTACGACGAGAACTGGTGGATCAAGCGGAAGATGCAGCGCGAAGGGGTGTCGGTGCTCCCCCCGGCGCTGGCCCTGCGCAAGGAGGCCGAGGAGGTGTCCGCGGCCGTTCCCGGGGTGCGCACGGAGGCCGAGGTGCGGCGCATGCTCACCGAGGTCAACGAGAAGATCCGGGCGGCCATCAGGCGGCCGCCGTCGGGACCGCTGCTGAACCTCCGGCCGTTCGACGTCGAGGCCGTGGTCGAGGAGTGGCGCGCCGCGCGCGACTCCGCGTGAGGGCCTGCCGGGCGACGGCCGTCCGGCCCCCGGGCCCGGATGAGTAATACTCGGCCCATGACATCGAGCATTACGCGTCCGGGCGGGGTATCGCGCCGGGCGGCCGTGCACGTCAGGCGGGCGACCGCCCGGGACGCGAAGCGGCTCACCCGACTGGTCAGGACCTCCAGCGCCTACGAGGGGCACTACGCCGCGATGGTCGCCGGCTACCGGGTGGGCCCCGACTACATCGAGACCCACCGGGTCTTCGCGGCCGTCGAGACCGGCACCGACCGGCTGCTCGGCTTCTACTCGCTCATCCTCTCGCCGCCGGAACTCGACCTCATGTTCGTCGCCGACGACGCGCAGGGGCTCGGCATCGGACGGCTCCTCATCGGGCATCTGCGCGGCGAGGCGGGCCGGGCCGGGCTGAGCGGCGTCCGCGTCGTCTCGCACCCGCCGGCCGAGGGCTTCTACCGGAGCATGGGCGCCCTGCGCACCGGCATGTCGGCGGCCCGCCCGCCCGCGGTGATGTGGGACCGGCCCGAGCTGCTGCTGCCGGTCGGGGCGCCGGGGGAGGCAACCGGCCCGGACCGCGGCGCGGATCCGCGCGAGGGGTGACCCCGGCGCCGTGCCGCGGGCCGAGGGGCATGAACATGCTCGCGCCCGCCGCCGGGTCTACGGTGAGGGAGGAGGGGGCGCGTACGGCCGGGTATTCGGACGGAGGCTCCTGGTGACCCCGACAGCAGGCCCCTTCGGCGGTTCGGGCCGCCACGAGACCCCCGAGGAACGGGCGGACCGACGGTGGACGGACCTGCTCCAGGAGCTGCGGGTGGCCCAGACGGGCGTCCAGATCCTGTTCGGCTTCCTGCTCGCCGTGGTCTTCCAGCCACGCTTCGCCGAGCTCTCGGACACCGACCGCAACATCTACGTGGTCACCGTGATGCTGGGCTCGGCCACCGCCGCCGCCCTGATCGGACCCGTCTCGTACCACCGGCTGCTCACCGGACGGCGGCTCAAACCGCAGACGGTCACCTGGGCGTCCCGGATGACCTTGCTCGGGCTCATCCTGCTGTTCTGCACCATGTGCTCCGCCCTGCTGCTCATCCTCCGGGTGGCCCTGCACGACTCCGTGGCCCTGTGGCTGGTGGGCGGCATGGCGGCGTGGTTCCTGGCCTGCTGGTTCGTGTTCCCGGCCTGGGCCCTGGTCCGCTCCTCGTCGCCCGGTGGGGAGGAGCGCCCCGGGCCGGAATGAGCCGGCCCGGGGGAGCAGCGGGAACGGGGCAGGGTGCGGGGCACGACCACGGTCACGATCGCGGGGGACGGTCCTGGGCGCGTGCGGTCCGGTCGGCGGGGTCCGCCACGGCGATCTCCGGGACGTCCGTGACCGTGAAGAGGGCCCCGTCCGGGTCCATCAGGGTCGCCTCGGAGCCCCCGTCCAGCGGCCGCCGCTCGACCAGGGCGCCGCCGTTCTCCCGCGCCGCGGCGACCGTGGCCGTCACGTCGGCGACCGGGAAGTACACCTGCCAGTGCGGGCGGAGCATCGGATCGGGCGCCGCCTCCACCGCCCCCGACCCGATGCGGGCGAGCCGTCGGCCGCGGCAGTCGACGACGACCTCGTCCTTCTCGTACGACACCTCGCAGCACCCCGGGCGCCCGCTCGCCCAGCCGAGTACCTCCCCGTAGAAGATCGCGGCGTCGAAGGCGTTCCTGGTGTGCAGCCGGAGCCAGGCGTGCGAGCGGTCGTCCGGCGCGGGCGGCGAGGCCGCGGCGGGCTCGGTCCGCTCCCATACGCCGAACACCGCGCCGTCGCGGTCCGCCGCCAGGGCCCCGCGCCCCTCGCCGAGCGCCAGCGGTCCCACCGCGACCGTGCCGCTGCGTTCCCGGATGCGCGAGGCGGCCGCGTTCGCGTCGGGAACGGCGAAGTAGGGCGTCCAGGCCACGGCCACCCGGTAGGCGGTCGCCATCGCGCCGATCCCGGCGACCGGTACGTCGCCGCGGCGCGCGACCGAGAACTCCTGCCCCAGTTTGCCCGGCCGGAAGGACCACCCCAGCACGGCGCTGTAGAACTCCTGCGCCGCCCCCAGGTCGCGGGTCATGAGGTTGACCCAGCAGGGCGCCGCCGCCCCGGTCAGCGGCGCCGGCATCGGTGCGCGCCCGGGGGAGCCGTCGTGAGGGAGCCCGGGGTTCATTCGCGGCGTTCGTCGCCGTTGCGGCGCAGGACCTCGTTCCCGTGGTCCCCGAGCTCGTAGGGGGAAAGCCCCCTGCCGTCGGGCGGGAAACTGTCGTCCCCGTGCACGTCATGCGCCTCGACGTGGCTCCGGTGATCCGGCTGCGGTGGCTGTTCCTCGGGTTTGGGCGGTGGCAGCTCCTGGTCCCGGCGCCGCTTGCCCAGCCAGAAGCCGCCGATCAGCATGCCCACCAGCGCCACCCCGACGACGCCCATCACCACTCCGGTCGCGCCCCGGCCGTCGGCGAGGGTGGAGGCCAGCGCATTCAGGTCCATCTGCGATAGATCCATGTGTGATCCGTCCATATGTGCCGGATACCCCGAGGCGGGTCCCGCACTCGACAAACACTATGAATTCATATTTTAAGTGGATATGGGGCGAAAAGTGTTTCGCTTGAGGGTCCGGGCAGGCCCCCGCGGGCGGCACGGGGCGAGGGCGGCGGGCCCGCCCGATCGGCGGGTTCCGGCGGGCGGAGGAGCCCGCGCCGACGGGGCCCTCGTGTCGCTGTCGCGCCCTCGCGGAGCGAGGCTGGAGACAGCCCCCGGATCGTCAAAGGGGCCTGAGCGGAATGACGGGCGCCGGATCCGCCCGGCCGGTGGGCCGGCCCCGGCGCGGGAACGTGCGGCGCCGCACCGACCGGAAGGAACCGCGGTGAACACGATCAAGGAGAAGCAGACGGCGGCGAGCGGATACGGCCAGGAGGTGTCGGTCGTCATCAGCGGGTGCGGGAAGGACGACGCGCGGATGGTCTTCGACGTGCTGCGGGCGGCGTTCACCACCGACCGGGCCTCGGCCGACGTCCCGCAGCACCTCGCGGGCAAGCGCCCCACGGTGTGGGCGGTGACCGTCGACGTCACCGAGGCCAGGGTGGTCTCGGGGGCGGTCGCGCTCGAAGCGCCCGTGAGCGTCGACGTGCAGGGCGGCTACTGGGCGGTCGAACGGCTCAGGCAGAGCCTGGCGCACGCCTTCGACGTCCAGGTCGTCGGCGCGGTCTCCGGCGACCAGGAGGAAGAGGTGCGCCTGCGCCTGCGGAGCCGGTCGGGCGACCGTCCGGCGGGGCACGGCCCGGGCGCGGGGCAATGAACCGGGAACACGCTCCCCGTCTGGTAGAAAACGGACCATCCATGAGGAAACACCCGGAAGTCACCCCTTGAAAGGTGCGAGTGAGTGGACCCCTCCCACGGACGGGACGACGGCGCCCGGCAGCAGACGGCGACCGCCGACCGTTCCACCCTGACGCTGCGGGTCAACGGAACCGCGCGGACCCTCACGCTCGACCACCGCACCACGATCCTGGACGCCCTGCGCGAACACCTCGGACTGACCGGCGCCAAGAAGGGCTGCGACCACGGCCAGTGCGGGGCGTGCACCGTCCTCGTCGACGGCCGGCGCGCCAACAGCTGCCTGCTGCTGGCCGTCGTCCACGACGGCGCCGCCGTCACCACCGTCGAGGGCCTCGCCGACGGCGACCGGCTCCACCCGCTCCAGGCGGCGTTCCTGGAACGCGACGCCCTCCAGTGCGGCTACTGCACCCCCGGCCAGCTCTGCTCGGCCGTCGGCATGCTCGGCGAGGCGGCGGAGGGCTTCCCGTCCCACGCCACCGGGCGCACCGCCCCCGTCGCCGTCCCGGCCGCCCTCGACGCCGCGGAGATCCGCGAGCGGATGAGCGGCAACCTGTGCCGCTGCGGCGCCTACCCCCGCATCGTCGAGGCGATCGAGGACGTGGCGTCATGAAGCCCTTCGGCTACCTCCGGGCCCGGTCCGCCGAGGAGGCCGTCCGCGAGCACGCCGCCCACCCGGGCGCCGGTTTCCTCGGCGGCGGCACCAACCTCGTCGACCTGATGAAACTCGGCGTCGAGACCCCCACCCTGCTCATCGACGTCAGCCGGCTGCCGCTGGACCGGGTGACCGACACCGACGACGGCGGACTGCGCATCGGCGCCACCGTGCGCAACAGCGACCTGGCCGCCCACCCCGCGGTGCGCACCCGCTACCCCGCCCTGTCGCAGGCGCTGCTGTCCGGCGCCTCCGGGCAGCTCCGCAACACCGCCACCACCGGCGGCAACCTGCTCCAGCGCACCCGCTGCCCCTACTTCCAGGACACCTCCAAACCCTGCAACAAGCGGGAGCCCGGCACCGGCTGCCCCGCCCGCGAGGGCGCCCACCGAGACCTCGCAGTGCTCGGGCACTCCGAGCACTGCGTCGCCACCCACCCGTCCGACCTGGCCGTCGCCCTGTCCGCCCTCGACGCCACCGTCCACCTGCGCGGACCGGACGGCGAACGGACCGTGCCCGCCACCGGATTCCACCGGCTGCCGGACGACACCCCGCACCGCGACACCGAGGCCCGGCCCGGCGAACTCGTCACCGAGGTGCTCCTGCCCCCGCCCCCGGACGGTGCCGCCTCCCTCTACCGCAAGGCCCGCGACCGGGCCTCCTTCGCCTTCGCCCTCGCATCGGTGGCCGCCGTGCTGAGCGTCCGCAGCGGCCGGATCGAGCACGTGGCGCTGGCCTTCGGCGGGCTCGCCCACCGGCCCTGGCGCGCGCACACCGCGGAAGCGGCGCTCCGGGGCGCCCCGGCCCGCCCCGAAACCTTCGAACAGGCCGTGGACGCCGAACTCGCCGCGGCCCGGCCACTGCGCGACAACGCGTTCAAGGTGGGCCTCGCCCGCGCCCTGGCCGTGGACGCGCTGGCCGAACTCGCCGCCGCCAGCTGAACCGCACCGCACCGGCCGACCCGCAGAGGTGAGGATCCCGTCATGAGCCAGGCCCCGTCGCCACTGGGCACCCCCGTCGTCCGCCGCGAGGGCCGGGACAAGGTCACGGGCGCCGCCCGGTACTCCGCCGAGCACACCCCGCCCGGCTGCCTGTACGGGCGGCCCGTCCCCGCCACGATCGTCCGCGGCCGGGTCACCGCCGTCCACGCGGACGAGGCGCTGGCCCTGCCGGGCGTGCGCGCCGTGCTCACCCACGACAACGCCCCCCGGCTCGAGGAACCCGACGACCCGACCCTCGCCGTCCTCCAGGACGACCGGGTCCCGCACCGCGGCTGGTACGTCGCGCTCGTGGTGGCCGACACCCCCGAAGCCGCCCGGGCCGGGGCCGGGGCGCTGCGGATCACGTACGAGAGCGCCGGGCACGACGTCGTCCTGACCGAGGACCACCCCGGCCTGTACGTCCCCGCGACGGTCAACGGCGGCTACCCCGCCCTCCGCGAACGCGGCGACACCGACCGGGCCCTGCGCACGGCCCCCGTGCAGATCGACGCCACGTACACCATCGGCCCCCTGCACAACCACCCCATGGAGCCGCACGCCACGACGGCGTGGTGGGACGCGGACGGACACCTGACCGTCCACGACTCCAGCCAGGGCTCCACGGCGGTGCGCGACGCCCTCGCCGCCGTGTTCGGGCTGAAGCCGCAGCAGGTCACCGCGGTCTCCGAACACATCGGCGGCGGCTTCGGCTCCAAGGGCACCCCGCGCCCCCAGGCCGTCCTCGCCGCCATGGCCGCCCGCAGCACCGGACAGCCGGTCAAGATCGCCCTGCCCCGCCGCCAGATGGCCGCCGCGGTCGGCCACCGGGCCCCCACCGTGCAGCGCGTCCGGCTTGGCGCCGGACTCGACGGCATCCTCACCGCGGTCGACCACGAGGTCCTCACCCACACCTCCACCGTCAAGGAGTTCGTGGAACAGGCCGCCGTACCGGCCCGGGTCATGTACGGGTCCCCGGCCGGCCGCACCGTCCACCGGGTGGCCGCCCTGGACGTGCCGAGCCCCTCCTGGATGCGCGCGCCGGGCGAGGCCCCCGGCATGTACGCGCTCGAATCCGCCATGGACGAACTCGCCTCCGCCCTCGGCCTGGACCCCGTCGAACTGCGCATCCGCAACGACCCGGCGCACGAACCCGACTCCGGCCTGCCGTTCAGCAGCCGCGGCCTCACCACCTGCCTGGAGACGGGCGCCGCACGCTTCGGCTGGTACGACCGCGACCCGCGCCCCGCAATCCGCGAGGAGGGGCCGCTGCTCATCGGCACGGGCGTCGCCGCCGCCACCTACCCCGTGTACATCGCCCCCTGCGGCGCCTCGGCCCACGCGGCCCCCGACGGCTCGTACCACGTCCGGGTCAACGCCACCGACATCGGCACCGGCGCCCGCACCGTGCTCGCCCAGATCGCGGCCGACGCACTGGACACCCCCCTGGACAACGTCCGGATCGACATCGGCAGCAGCGATCTGTCCGACGCCCCGGTGGCCGGCGGCTCCGCGGGCACCGCCTCCTGGGGCTGGGCCGTGCACAAGGCGGCCACCCTCCTGCTGCGGCGACTGGGCGAGCACCCCGGCCCCCTCCCCGCGCCGGGCCTCACGGCCACCGCCGACACCCGGCAGGAGACCGCCGGGAAGTCCCCGTACGCCCGGCACGCCTTCGGCGCGCACTTCGCCGAGGTCGCCGTCGACTCCCGCACCGGAGAGGCCCGGCTGCGCCGGATGCTCGGAGTCTTCGCCGCCGGACGCATCCTCAACCCCCGCACCGCGCGCTCCCAGTTCATCGGCGGCATGACCATGGGGGTCGGCATGGCCCTGACCGAGGGCAGCACCCTCGACCCCGTCTTCGGGGACTTCACCGAGAGCGACCTCGCCTCCTACCACGTGCCGGTCTGCGCCGACGTGCCGGAGATCGAGGCGCACTGGATCGACGAGGACGACCCGCACCTCAACCCGATGGGCAGCAAGGGCATCGGCGAGATCGGCATCGTCGGCGCCGCCGCCGCGGTCGGCAACGCGGTCCGTCACGCCACCGGAATCCGGCTGCGCGACCTCCCGCTCACCCCGGACAAGCTGCTGCCCTACCTGTTGTGAACATGCCGGGCGGGACCGGCCGGCACCCTCTCGTGTTGCGCGCCGGGCCCCGCCGGGCCACGCTGTCAGTGACCCAGAAGAGACATCTGCTCACTCTTCGAGTTCTCGGGGGTCGTTGGTTCAACGGGGCGAAGCCAGTGGGCCTCGATGTGAGGAGCCTCGACGATGACCGTTCCACTCGACCGGCACTATCTGGTCGAACTCCAGGTTTCGGCAGAGCGCGTGTCCCAGCTGCGGCGAATAATCGCCGCGCACCTGCGCCACTGGAGTCTCGAACTCCATATCCGGCCGGTGTGCCGCGGTGTGGAGGAGCTGTTGACCAATGTCCACCGGCACGTCGGTGAGGACAACAACTGCGTCGTCGAACTCCGGTGGTCCGGACGACATCTGACGGTCTCCGTCGCCGACAACGGCTCCGGCATGCCGCGGCTGCTCAGCACCGGCGGCGGGGGACTGAGCCGGATCATGGCCCTGAGCGACAGCTGGGGCACCTGCCGCACCGACGAGGGCAAGGTCGTCTGGTTCACCCGGTACGCGAAGGAACCGAACCGCGTCGATCTGGTGCCGCTGTCGCCGATGCCCGGCGTGGACGAATTCCGCCGCCCGCCCGTCACGACCGCCGACCTCCCCGGCTCCGCGACCGCCGACGTCCTCAGCACCGCGACCGTCCCCGAGCCCGACGCCGCCCTCGTCTGAGACGGCCGCCGCACCCGCCCCGCGGGCCCCGCGCCCGCCGGACGTCCCATCCCTTCCGGCGCGGACGGCGCGCACCTGCGCACGTCCCGTCCGCGCCCGCCGGGCACCCGCCCGGCGGGCCCGCGTTGCGGCGCGGCGCGGGGCACGGCACGGTCGAAGGACCCAGGCAAGGAGGACCCAGCCATGCCCATCGCGACGGTCAACCCCGCGAACGGCGAGACCCTCAGAACGTTCGACGCGCTGGGGGAGGCGGAGATCGAACGCCGGATCGCGGCCGCCGACACCGCGTTCAGGCAGTACCGGACCACCGGATTCGCCGAACGGGCCCGGCTGATGGAACAAGCCGCCGAACTGCTCGACGAGGACCGGCAGGACATCGCGCGCACCATGACCGTCGAAATGGGCAAGCCCATCACCGCGGCCCGCGCGGAGGCCGCCAAGTGCGCCAAGGCGATGCGCTGGTACGCGGCGCACGCGGAGGAACTCCTCGCGGACGAACACCCCTCCCCGGACGACGTGCGGGACTCCGGCGCCTCCCGGGTCCACGTCCACTACCGGCCGCTCGGCGTCGTCCTCGCCGTGATGCCGTGGAACTTCCCGCTGTGGCAGGTCGTGCGGTTCGCCGCCCCCGCACTGATGGCCGGGAACGTCGGCCTGCTCAAGCACGCCTCCAACGTCCCGCAGACCGCGATGTACCTGGAGGGCCTGTTCCGCCGGGCGGGATTCCCCGAGGGCTGCTTCCAGACCCTCCTCGTGGGGTCCGCCGCGGTCGAGTCGATCCTGCGCGACCCCCGGGTCGCCGCCGCCACCCTCACCGGCAGCGAACCGGCCGGCCGCTCGGTCGCCTCGATCGCCGGCGACGCGGTGAAACGGACCGTCCTGGAACTGGGCGGCAGCGACCCGTACCTCGTCATGCCGTCCGCGGACGTCGTCCGGGCCGCCCGCACCGCCGTGACCGCCAGGGCGCAGAACAACGGACAGTCCTGCATCGCCGCCAAACGCTTCATCGTGCACGCGGACGTGTACGAGGAGTTCGCCGAGCGGTTCACCGTCGGCATGCGCGACCTGACGGTCGGCGACCCGCTCCACGAGTCCACCGACATCGGCCCCCTGGCCTCCCGGCAGGGCCGCGCCGACCTGGAGGAACTGGTGGACGACGCGGTACGGCAGGGCGCGGACGTGCTGTGCGGCGGGGGCCGCCCCGAACGCCTGGACCCGGAACTGAGGGGCGGCTGGTTCTACGCCCCCACCGTCCTCACCGACATCACCCCCGCCATGCGCATCCACCGCGAGGAGACCTTCGGCCCCGTCGCCACGCTCTACCGCGTCGAAGGGCTCGACGAGGCCGTGGACCTCGCCAACGACACCCCCTTCGGCCTCAGCTCCAACGTATGGACCAGGGACCCGGACGAGGCCGGCCGCTGCGTGCGCGACCTGCAGGCGGGCGGGGTCTTCTTCAACGGCATGACGGCGTCCCACCCCGCCCTGCCCTTCGGCGGCGTCAAGCACTCCGGCTACGGGCGGGAACTCGCCGGTCACGGCATCCGTGAATTCTGCAACGCCACCACGGTCTGGTACGGCCCCGACCCCGTCGGCCCCACGTTCCGGGAGACCGCATGAACGACGGCGCCGGCCCGGCCCACGTACCGGGCCCGTCCGACGAGGAGATCGCGGCACTCGACGCGCACTGGCGGGCCGCCAACTACCTGACCGTCGGCCAGATCTACCTGATGGACAACCCGCTCCTCACCCGGCCGCTCGCCCCGGAACACATCAAGCCGCGGCTGCTCGGGCACTGGGGCACCTCACCCGGACTGAACCTGGTCCACACCCACCTCAACCGCGCCATCAAGTCCCGCGGCCTGCACTGCCTCTGCGTCTGGGGGCCCGGCCACGGCGGCCCCGCCGTCCTGGCCAACTCCTGGCTGGAGGACAGCTATTCGCAGACGTACCCCGACATCGGGCGCGACGCCGAAGGCATGCGGCGGCTGTTCCGGCAGTTCTCCTTCCCCGGCGGCGTGCCCAGCCACGTGGCACCGGAGACCCCCGGCTCCATCCACGAGGGCGGCGAACTCGGCTACGCCCTCACCCACGCCTACGGCGCCGCCCTCGACCACCCGGACCTGCTCGTCGCCTGCGTCGTCGGCGACGGCGAGGCCGAGACCGGGCCGCTCGCCGCGTCCTGGCACTCCAACAAGTTCCTCGACCCGGTGCACGACGGGGCGGTCCTCCCGATCCTCCACCTCAACGGCTACAAGATCGCCAACCCGACCCTGCTCGCCCGCCTCCCGGAGACCGAACTCGACGCGCTGCTGCGCGGCTACGGGCACGACCCCCTGTACGTCGGCGGCGACGAACCGCTCAACGTCCACCGGGCGATGGCCGCCGCGACGGACCGGGCCGTCGACCGCATCCGGGAGATCCAGGCCGCCGCCCGAGGCGGCGGCGACACCCGGCGCCCGCACTGGCCGATGATCGTGCTGCGCACCCCCAAGGGCTGGACCGGCCCGGCCGAGGTCGACGGGGTGCCCGTCGAAGGCACCTGGCGTTCCCACCAGGTCCCGCTCTCCGGAGTCCGGGACGACCCCGACCACCTGCGGCAACTGGAGGAGTGGCTGCGCTCCTACCGGCCCGAGGAACTCTTCGACGCGTCCGGACGGCCCCGCCCCCGGGTGCTCGACTGCGTGCCCGAGGGCGATGCCCGGCTCGGCTCGACCCCGTACGCCAACGGCGGCCTGCTGCTGCGGGAGCTGCCCCTCCCGCCGCTGGACGACCACGCCGTCGAGGTCCGGGCCCCGGGCACCGCGCTCCACGAGCCGACCCGGGTGCTCGGCGGTCTGCTGGAGGCCGTCACGGCCGCCACCGCCGAACGCCGCGACTTCCGGGTCTTCGGCCCCGACGAAACCGCCTCGAACCGGCTCGGCGCCCTCTACGGGGCCACCGCCAAGAGCTGGCAGGAACGCATCCTGCCCACCGACGAGAACCTCTCCCACGACGGACGCGTCATGGAGGTGCTCTCCGAGCACCTGTGCCAGGGCTGGCTGGAGGGTTACCTCCTCACCGGCCGGCACGGCCTCTTCTCCTGCTACGAGGCGTTCGCCCACATCGTCGACTCGATGGTCAACCAGCACATCAAATGGCTCAAGGCCTCCCGCGCACTGGCCTGGCGCCGCCCCGTCGCCTCGCTCAACTACCTGCTCACCTCCCACGTCTGGCGACAGGACCACAACGGCTTCTCCCACCAGGACCCGGGCTTCGTCGACCACGTCCTCAACAAGAGCCCCGAAGTCGTGCGGGTCTACCTGCCCCCGGACGCCAACACCCTGCTCTCGGTCGCCGACCACGCGCTGCGCAGTCGTGACTACGTCAATGTGATCGTGGCCGGCAAGCAGCCGGCCTTCGACTGGCTCACGATGGACCGGGCCCGCGCGCACTGCGCCCGCGGCGCCGGGGTGTGGGAGTGGGCCGGGACGGAGGACGGCAGCCGCGAGCCCGACGTGGTGCTCGCCTGCGCCGGCGACGTGCCCACCCTGGAGACCCTGGCCGCGGCGGACCTGCTGCGCGGGCATCTGCCGGAGCTGGCCGTGCGGGTGGTCAACGTCGTCGACATGACGCGGCTGATGCCCCACGAGGAGCACCCGCACGGCATGCCGGACGCCGAGTACGACGCCCTGTTCACCCGGAACACCCCGGTGGTCTTCGCCTACCACGGCTACCCGTGGCTGATCCACCGCCTCGCCTACCGCCGCGCCGGCCACGCCCACCTGCACGTGCGGGGCTACAAGGAGGAGGGCACCACCACGACGCCCTTCGACATGGTGGTCCGCAACGACCTGGACCGCTACCGGCTGGTCATGGACGTCATCGACCGGGTGCCCGGCCTCGGGGTCCGCGCCGCGGCCGTGCGCCAGGCGATGGCGGACGTCCGCACCCGCCACCACGCCTGGATCCGGGAACACGGCACGGACCTGCCCGAGGTGGCCGACTGGACCTGGGGCGGCTGACCGGAACTGGGACGGCTGGCCCCGTCCCGGCCCCGCGCGAAGGACGTTCAGCGGCCGACCGCCCGGGCCAGCTCGGCCTTGGTCATGGTCGACCGTCCGTGGACGTTCTTCCGCCGCGCCTCCTCGTAGAGCTGGTCGCGGGTCGGGCCCGTGGCGGGGAGCCGGCCGCGGTCCGGGGCCCCGGCCCCGCCGTGCCGCGCGGACGAGGGGTCCGTGGCGGACGCGCGGCAAGTGGACGAGGGGTCCGTGGTGGACGTGCGGCGTGCGGACGACGGGTCTGTGACGGATGTGCGGCGTGCGGACGAGGGGTCCGTGGCGGATGCGCGGCGTGCGGACGGCGGGTCCGCAGTGGACGTGCGGCGCGCGGCCCTCGCCGTGCCCGTACGGAAGTGGTCCCCGCCGGCCGTGCGGGCCGCGATCCCCTCGGCCCGCTCCTCGCCGACCCCGCGCTCCTGCGCGCTCTCCTTGATGTGCTCGTACTGCCGATGCCGTTCGGCGCCGGATCCATGCGACATGGTGCGGTCACCCCTCTCCCCGGCACCCGCCCCCGGGTCGGCACGGGGTCCGGCCGGGACCCTTTCCAGTGTCCCAGCGCCCGAGGGGGCCCGCACTCCTGTCACGCACCGTGCCGGGCGGCACCGGGACGCCGTGCGGCGCCCCGGTGCGCCACCGGCTACCAGATGGACTCGACCCACTCGGGGTGGTCGATGAACGGGTTCCGGTTGTGCTGGTACTGGTCGAATATGACGTCGTTGCGACGCTTCTCGAAGCTGTCCGGCGGGTCCTCCTGGCTCCACGCCTTCAGCACCGACAGCCGGCCGATGTACGGGGCCGAGCCGTTGGACACCCGCTCGTTGGGCTCCAGGTCGGGGAAGCCGTCGGTGCCCTCGTAGCGCACGGCCATGTAGAGGATCATGCGGGCCACATCGCCCTTGACCGCGTCGCGCGGCTCGAAGGAGTCGCTGTCGGTGTAGTTGCCCGGGGCGCCGCTGACCGAGCTGCCGCCGTTGTCGAAGTCCTTGTTGCCGCGGATCGAGTTGACGACGACGTCCTCCGGGCGCAGGTGGTGGATGTCGGTGCCGGGGCCGGTGGCGGTGCCGAAGTCGCCGTGGGACTTGGCCCAGACGTGCTCACGGTTCCAGTCCCCGACCGAGCCGCCGTTGGAGTTCTTGGAGATGGAACGGCCGGTGTAGAGCTCGATCACGTTCGAGCTGTTGGAGGGGTCCTCGTCGGTGTCCTTGAGGGCTTCCCAGACCCGGCTGTAGGAGAGCTTGGTCTGGTCGCTGATGATGTCGTGCAGCGCGCTCTTCAGCTGGGACCCGCTCTTGCCGAGGGCGTCCTGGTAGTAGGTGTCGTCGAGTACCCGGAGCGGGGTCGTGGCGGTCGGCGCGTCCTGGGGTGTGGCGGCCGGTGCGGCGGCCGCGGTGCCGCCGAGTACCGCGAAGGCGGCGAGGGTCGCCAGCAGCGGGCGCCGGTGGCGAGGGTGACGACGGGACATGTGGGGTGTCCTCTCCGGAAATACGTGCGCCGCGACACCACCACGTGGTGGGGTGGCGCCGCGGCGATCGTGTGCTATGTGGTAAGCGGGAGCGTGCCACACGCACCGTGACCAGGGAGTGAACGCTCCGTACCTATCATGTGCAGGTCAAGTGATGATCCGGCCTCCGTGTCGGAAAAGGGTGCATGGGTCTCGGATGCGGCGCGTCGGGTGCGGGGCGAGAATGTCCGAAAGGGACGAGGAGGCGGCATGAGCGACGAGCCCGAATCCGTATCCGCAACTCGGGGAGTGACCCCCGACAGCCTCTTGCACACGGGTGGCAGCGACCATCCGTCGGCGGAGGACCTGGTGCTCGCCTCCGGGCGGGACCTCACCCCGGAGAACCTCCAGTGGGCGGAGCGCAGGCTCGCCCGGGAGGGCCGGTCGGCGATCGACAAGGCGCTGCCGTAGCGGGCGCGTCCGCCCGGAGGCCGGGCCGCGGGAAGTGTTGTGGGCACTCCCCGCGGCTCGGCTAGCCTGGGTGCACAATGAACCGTTTGACGACGTCAGGGGCCGGGTACGAACTGGCCCGCTTCCCCGAGAACCCGCGCGACCCGTTCCGCGCCTGGGATGCCGCCGACGAGTACCTGCTGCGGAGGCTGGAGGGGGAGGACGGGGCGGAACCCGTCGACCTGTCCGGCACCGTGGTCGTGGTGGGCGACCGCTGGGGCGCCCTGAGCACCGTACTGGCCGGCCACCGGCCCGTGCAGATCACCGACTCCTACCTGGCCCGGCGCGCCACCCTGGCGAACCTGGCCCGCAACGGCGCGGACGCGGACGCCGTACGCCTGCTGTCGGCCAGGGACACCCCGCCGGACCGCATCGACGTCCTGCTGGTACGCGTGCCGAAGAGCCTCGCGCTGTTGGAGGACCAACTGCACCGGCTCGCGCCGGCCGTCCACGCGGGCACCGTCGTGATCGGCACCGGCATGGTCCGCGAGATCCACACCTCCACCCTCGAACTCTTCGAGCGGATCATCGGCCCGACCCGCACCTCCCTCGCGGTGCGAAAGGCCCGGCTCATCTTCTCCACCCCCGATCCCGGCCTGGCCCGGACGCCCAGCCCCTGGCCCCACCGCTACGAACTGCCCGAAGGCGTCGGCCCGGTCTCCGGCCGGACCGTCGTCAACCACGCGGGCATCTTCTGCGCCGACCGCCTCGACATCGGCACCCGCTTCTTCCTCGGCCACCTCCCCGCACGCAGCGGTCCCGACCGGGTCGTCGACCTCGGCTGCGGGAACGGCGTCGTCGGTCTCGCCGCGGCGCTCGCCAACCCCGAGGCGTCGGTCACCTTCATCGACGAGTCGTACCAGGCGGTCGCCTCCGCCGAGGAGACCTTCCGGGCCAACGCCGGCCCGGACGCCGAGGCCGAGTTCAGGGTCGGCGACGGGCTGGCGGACGCACCGCCCGCCAGCGTGGACCTGGTGCTCAACAACCCGCCGTTCCACTCCCACCAGGCCACCACGGACGCGACGGCCCGCACCATGTTCCACGGGGCCCGTGCCGCGCTGCGGTCCGGCGGCGAACTCTGGGTCGTCGGCAACCGGCACCTCGGCTACCACACCCAACTCCGCCGCATCTTCGGCAACTGCGCCACGGTCGCGGGCAACCCGAAGTTCGTCGTCCTGCGCGCCGTCAAGCGCTGACCCGTACGAGAGGCGCCGGCCTGCCGCGACCCCGGTCTGCCGCGGCCCCCGGCCGGCCGCCGGGATCACACGCCCACCCGCACGAGGGCACCGGCCCTTCCGGATTCCTGCAACACGTTCTACTGTGTGCGCCGCCGCACACGGGCGACGCGAACGCGAGACTCCTGGAGGGGCCGTGCACCTCGAATACACGCCTGAACAGCAGCAGTTGCGCGCCGAACTGCGTACCTACTTCGCCGACCTGGTGCCCCCCGACGCCCACACGCGCCATGCCGCCCCCGAGGAACAGAAGCGCTTCTACCGGGAGACGATCCGCCGCCTCGGCACCGACGGCCGGCTCGGCGTCGGGTGGCCGACGGAGTACGGCGGACAGGGGCTGTCCGCGATGGAGCAATTCATCTTCTTCGACGAGGCGGCCCAGGCCGGCGTGCCGCTGCCGCTGATGGCCCTCAACACCGTGGGGCCGACGATCATGCGGTACGGCACCGACGAGCAGAAGGCGTACTTCCTGCCGAGGATCCTCAGCGGCGAGATCGACTTCGCCATCGGCTACAGCGAACCGGAGGCGGGCACCGACCTCGCCGCCCTCAGGACCCGGGCCGTGCGCGACGGCGACGACTACGTCGTCAACGGGCAGAAGATCTGGACGACCAACGGCGACACCGCCGACTGGGTCTGGCTCGCCGTCCGCACCGACCCGGACGCGCCGCCGCACAAGGGCATCACCATGCTGCTCGTCCCGACCACCGACCCCGGCTACTCCTGCACCCTGATCAACACCCTCGCCTCGCACGACACCACCGCCAGCCACTACGAGAACGTCCGCGTCCCCGTCACGCACCGAGTCGGCGAGGAGAACCGGGGCTGGCGGCTCATCACCAACCAGCTCAACCACGAACGCGTCACCCTCGCCGCCCACGGCACCATGGCCATCCGCGCCCTCCACGACGTCCAGCGCTGGGCGGTGGACACCCGCCTCGCCGACGGCCGCCGGGTCGCCGACCTCGGCTGGGTCCGCACCCTCCTGGCCCGCACCCACGCCAGGCTCGACGCCATGAAACTGCTCAACTGGCGCATGGTCTCCGCAGTTCAGGACGGCACCCTCACCCCGCAGGACGCCTCCGCCGTCAAGGTCTACGGCTCCGAGGCCCGCCGCGACGCCTACGCCTGGCTCATGGAGATCGTCGGCTCGGCGGCCCCCCTCAAGGAGGGCTCGGCGGGCGCCGTGCTGCACGGCGAACTCGAACGCGGATACCGCTCCGCCGTCATCTTCACCTTCGGCGGCGGTAACAACGAGATCCAGCGGGAGATCATCTCGTGGATCGGCCTGGGGATGCCGCGGGTCCGACGCTGAGCGCGTGCGACCACAGATTTCTATTACCGAATACCGGGAGTGTGGGCTGTCCCGTGAAGAATCTTCGGGCGGGGCAGGCGCGACTGGCTGTGTACGCGAGCGAGAACGGGTTCTGGTCCGCTTCCTGCGGTGTACGCAACGTGGGGAGACGTTGCACGGACTACCCGGCTCGGTCGGCGGCGAGATTTATGCTCGGACGCATGATCGAGACCGAGCGGCTGCTCCTGCGACCTCTGCGTGTGTCCGACGTCGACGCTTTCGTCGAGCTCCATGCCGATCCGAAGGTCAACAGCTTCGTGGGGTCCTTCTCACGGCAACAAGCACGGGAACGCCTCACCGCGATCGAGCGACAGTGGGCCGAGCGAGGCCATGGTCTGTGCGCGATCGAGCTGAAGCCGAGCGGGGAGTTCATCGGGCGAAGCGGTTTGCAGTACTGGGAGCAATTCGACGAGGTGGAACTGGGATGGACCCTCCGAGCAGAGCATTGGGGGCGCGGGTACGCGACCGAGGCTGCTCAAGCATGCCTGGACTGGGGATTTGCCACGCTTGACGACGACTACTTCACGGCTCTCATGCGGCCGGGCAACGAGGCGTCAGTGAGGGTGGCCGAGCGCCTGGGGTTCGCGCCGCGTCGAGAGGACCATCTGAAGGGCCGTCCAGTCACGGTGTATGCCGTGGACCGTCCCGCCAAGTTGCTTGTTTGTTGATGTTCCATGTGAGTCACGACAGCAGGGCTCTCCTCTTCAACAGGGCGAAGCCGGCGCGACCGGACATTTGACGATTGAGCATCTTGATGCGGTCGACGTGTCCCTCGACGGCCCCCGAGTTCCAGGGTTGTGCGAGGGCGGCGGCGAGGTGACCGGCAGCGAGGAGCGCGTGGACGGTGACGATGGACGCACTTCTCGGCGGCCTCTCCCAGGTTGTGCCAGAGATGCCACCGGGCGGCGATCTGGATTGCCGGCGGGCCCCGCGCGTGGCGCCTTCGGCGGAGAAATTCGGCCGCGCCGGCTTCACTTTCCTGCGGAAGAGGGTTCTTCTGGCCGGCTGACCCCAGCCACCCATAGGGTGATGGGGGCAAGAGAAGAGGCACAATGGATCCCCGCATACCCCGCTTGCGCCGCAAGCTGGCCGCGATCCCGTTCCAACCACTGCGCAGCCACTCCTTCGGGGAAGAGCAACACGAGTTTCGCCTTGGTCCGAAGCTGACGGAAGCACGCGTCGCTGCGTTTGAGGCCGAGCACGACATCGCTCTGCCTGATGCCTATCGACAGTTCCTCACGCACATCGGCGGCTCAGGCGCGGCGCCGTTTTACGGCCTCATGCCGCTGGAGCGGTGTTCCCTGCTGGTCATGGATTCGCGCGGGGAACCAGGGACACCTCGCGGCTTCAACGGCACAGGATCCGGGACCCACGAACGCGACCTCTTCCTCCACGTCATCGAAATGGGCTGCACCGACGTATGCGTCATGGGGGTGACCGGTCCCCTCACCGGCCGCGTCCTCATCGGCAACAGCGACGGGTTTTGGGGCCCCAACGTTTCCTCCGCCACCGACTTCCTCGGCTGGTACGAACGCTGGCTCAACCACATGAGCGCCGGATGTGACAACCGGGCCCTGGAGCTCACCTCACCCCGGCTTCGTGCCCATCCAGACCGCTATCGCATGGCCCCGAAAATCTGATTCTCCGTAACCACTCCACGGAAAGTAAGCCAGAACCCGAAGTCATGAACACCGAATTCGTGGCTCTCGAGGTGCCTCCCGCTCTCATGGCCAAACGACGGCGCAACTCGGCTGCGTACTGGAATTGATGGGGTGACGTCGGGGAGTTCGGCTGAGCGTTGAGTCCTGTGAGCTGTACGACTTGCGTGGTGAGGTACGAGCAGGGCGGTGGTCCGACTGAGACCGAGAGGGGCTGCCCGCTTGAGCGCGACGGTATCCAGGTCGGCGGCCCTCTGCCCGGCCGGGCCCGATACGGCGTCCTGGGCGGCGCGGGCCCTCTTTACCCGGCCCCGCCGCCACTCCGAGCTGATGCCGGGCTCCCGGGCAACCTCGGTTACCGTCCGCCCGGATGCCCTCACGAGCTCGATCGCGGACCCGGACGGAATACCCTTGCGCGGCGGCCAGTTGCACCAGGGCATGCGATGTGACCAGAAGCTGCTCGGCGGCATTCACCCCCTGTTGGCCGGACGGTTCAGCCCCTACCGGTTCGACCCGTCGGCCACCGTGGACGACCACTCCCTGGGCCTGCTGCTGGAAGCCGCGCGGTGGGCACCGTCCGCCGGGAACTCCCAGCCCTGGGGCTTCTTCACGAGTCGTCCGGGTGAACCGGAGCACGAGCGGGTGGTCCGCCACCTCGCGCCCAGCTCGGCCCGGTGGGCGACGGACGCCGGGTTGCTCGTCGTCACGTCGGCGCGCCGTCACGTGGACGGCACGGAGCTGCTCTACTCCGAGTTCGCGGACTACGACCTCGGCCAGGCCATCGCCCACATGACCGTCCAGGCCGAGGCGATGGGACTGGCTTCCCACCAGTTCAGGGCCTTCGACCTGGAGGGCCTCACCGAAGAACTGCGCCCCAATCCGGGATGGGCGATCGTCTCCATGATCGCGTTGGGAAAGGCCGCCGGAGAACTGCCGGCGACTCGCGACCGGCGCAGCATCGCCGATCTGCTTTCCGCGCCCTGGGAGCCGTGAGCGAAGCGCTCCGTCCGGGCAAGCCGGTCCGAGGTCCGGCCGCCCACCGACGCCGACAACGAGGCCGGGGCGCCGTTCTGGCGCCGTGAACACGCTCGTATCCGTACCGGGAAGGGGCTTCACCGGGCTGACCGGCCAGACCCCCTCCCACGGTCCGATCGGTCGGCCCGGCGAACCTTCGCGGCCACGGGGTTCAGGCCGTGTCATCGGTGGCCGGGGCAAGACGGACCGAGGAGACCGAGACCACTCCGTCGACCGTCGCGCACATGCGCTCGATGGCCGGGATCATGCCGCGGGACGGCAACTTCCCGCCGAGCTCGACCCGGCCCCCGCGCACCTCGACGGTGAGCAGGGCCGGGTCGAGGCGCAGGGCGCCGACGATTACGTCGTCGATGATCTCGCGGCGGATGTCCTCGTCCTCACGGAGAAAGATCCGCATCAGATCCCGGCGGCTGACGATTCCCAGGAGCCGGTCCTCGGCGTCGACCACGACGAGGCGTTTGATGCCCTGGACCTCCATCAGCCGGGCCGCCTCCGCCACCGTCCACTCGGGGCGGGCGCACACGGCGGGAGCCGACATCAGTTCCTCGGCGCGAGTTCCCTCGGCCTTCGCCAGCTCCCACGCTTTCAGTCCGGGCACGGGGGGCGGCCCGCCCGGAGTGGCGGCCCGGTCGGCGGCCTTGCGCAGCAGGTCCCCTTCGGAGACCACGCCGAGCACCCGGCCCTCGCCGTCCACCACGGGCACCGCGGTCAACCGGTGCCGTGCGAGCACCCGCGCGATCTCCTTGAACGGGACGTCGCCATGGACGCTCACCACGTCATGGGTCATCAACTCCGCGATCCGGCTGTGACGCATCATCCATTCCTTCCTCCGCGTGCGGGTGTCTCCGCCGAGGTCAGCAGGCGGGCGACGCAGCCGTGCCAGGTGTCGAGGGCCGTGCAGCCGTCCCGCCCGGCAGCCCGGCAGCCCGGCAGCCCGGCAGCCCGGCGGGCCGGCGGGCCGGGAACGCCCGCGCCGTAGGGAGAACGCGGCCCGGGCGTCGGCACGGCCGGGCCCGACGGGGCCACCCACAGGGCGTTCATCGCGGCGGCTCCACGTCGAGGGCGAGGTTGTCGTAGGCGTAGTCGAGGGACTCGTGCAGGGCGACGACCCCATCGACGGAACGGCACAACCGCACGATCACGGGAATGTCGGCGCGCTCCTCGACACGGCCCGTCAAGGTCACGACCCCCTCGGCGACAGCGACGCGGAGCGTGTCGGGGGCGAGCCCCAGGGCGCCGGCCAGGACGTCGTGCTCGATCTCGGCACGGATCGCGGAGTCGCTGCGGAGGAACGGGCGCAGCAGATCGCTGCGGCTGACGATCCCGACGAGCCGACCGGTCTCGTCGGTCACGGGAAGCCGCTTCACTCCCTTGTGGTGCATCGTCCGGGCCGTCTCGACGAGATTCCACCCCGGCTGCGCCGTGACGGCCGGGGAGGCCATCAGCTCGGCCGCCGTCTCGGCGTCGGGCAGTCCGTGCTCCTGGGACAGGACCTGGACGCCCGCCCAGCGCCCCTCCAGGTCGGGGAGTCCGGCGGTGGCCCGCAACAGGTCGGCCTCCGAGACCACACCCAGCAGGCGTCGGTCCTCGTCCACGACGGGGACCGCCGAGATGTCGTTCTCGGCGAAGAGACGGGCGATCTCCTTGAACGAGGCCGAGGGAGCCGCGGTGACGACGTCGTGCGTCATCACTTCGAAAACCGTTCGATGCTGCATGACGGTCCTCCTCACGGGGGTGCGGGGTCCCGGCAGGCTCCACCCTGCTGCGCCGGTGCAGCGGGCGGGCAGTGCCGAACGGTCCCCTTCCGGGACCGATGGCCCCTATGAGGGGAAGCCGACCGGGCGCAGGGTGGGTTCGGGAGCACGGGCCGCCCGAGAACGCGACGGCCCGGCGACCCGCGGCGATCGGGAGAAGGCCATGACTGGGACCGGGACCCGGCACGGCCCGGGGGAACCGCGTGCCGGCCTGGGGGCCCGGCAGGGCGATCGGCTGATCGTGGGTGAGGCCACCCTCGGGGACGAGGGCCGGGGCGGCGAGGGGTCCGCGCGCAGGGTACCGACCGAGCGCCCCGCCGCCGGTCCGTTGGTCGGCGGGGCACGCCGCCGTCGGCCTGTAACGCGGCAGGGCGGCCCACCGTGCCCCGCACCACGCCGCGTGTCCCGTCGCCGTCGGGCCGCAGCACCGAGTGACCGTCGAGGGAGAAACCTGATGAACACCGCAGACGGACACCACCGGAGCGATCTCGGCCGCCGCGTCGCGACGAGGCGCCGGCAGCTCGGCCTCTCCCGGGAGGACGTGGCGGCCCGGGCCGGCTCCACCCCCGGCTACATCGCCTACGTGGAGGAGCGGCTGCCCGCCCCCGGGATCGAGTTCCTGGTCCGGCTCGCGAACGCCCTGGAGACGACGGTCCAGGACCTGACGGGTCTCACGGCCGGTTCCCCGCAGGGCGAGGGGCCGGCGGGGAACCGGCCGAGGCCGGAGGCGCTCGACGAGAAGGAGTGCTGGGCGCTGCTCGACGACCACGGCGTGGGCCGGGTCGCCGTGGAGGCCGCGGACGGGCTGGACGTCTTCCCCGTCAACTATCAGATCCTCGACGGGAAAGTGCTCTTCACCACCACGTCCACGTCCGCGCTCGCGCTCGCAGCGGCGGCCGGGGCCGAGATCGCCTTCGAGGAGGACCACCTGGACGAGGCATTCCGCCAGGGCTGGAGCGTGCTCCTCGTCGGCCCGGTGCGCACGGTGTCCGACCCCGTCGAGGCACAGGCCCTCCGGGACGCCGCGCACTCGCAGCCGTGGGCCGGGGACGGACGGGACACGGCCGTGCTGCTCTCGCCGCACCGCGTGACGGGGCGGCGGATCCTGGTGCCGGGCGCGCCCGGCACCGCCGACGGGTCCGACGGGCGGGAGCCCTGACATCCGGGTGCCGGTCCATCCGGGCCCGGGAGTCCTGGCACCACACCCGTCTGCCGGTTCATCCGGCTCATTCGGTTCATCCCGCCCCGGTTCCGGCTCATCCCGCCCCGGTCGGCTCACTCGGGGGAACCGCCCCCGTGGGCTCGCTCAGGGGAACCACCGCGACCGGAGCGGGGCTGTGGTGGAGGACCGCGTGGGCCACGTGGCCGAGACGCGTCCCGACGGGCAGCCGGGGCGTCCGGCGTCCCACGATCACGAGCTCCGCGTCCTGTGACGCCTGCACCATCTGGTGGGCGGCGGAGCCCGGGATCGCCCTGGCCGTGGCCTCCACCCCCGGGAATCGCCCGCGCCAGGGCTCCAGCAGGTCCTCGAGGTCGCCGAGCAGGTCGGCCCCGAGCTCTTCGCCGAGCCCCGGGTCCACGACGGACGCGTAGCCGTAGGAGGCGGGCAGCGTCCAACTGTGCAGGAATCGGAGAGGTACCCGCCGCCGCGCCGCCTCCGCGAACGAGAACGCCAGCAGGGATTCGCACGGGTGGTGGACGTCGACGCCCACCACGATCCCGTCGCGGGGGGCCGTCGGCCCCGCATGCCGCCCCGCCCCCTCCGCACGCACGAGGACGACCGGCTTACGTGCCGAGCCGACGACGGGGAGGGAGACCGAGCCGACGACGAAGCCGAGGACGCCGCCGAGACCCCGTGACCCGAGCACCATCAGATCGGCCTCGTCCGCCGCGGCCGTCAGCACGTCCGCCGCCCGGCCGCACGTTCGCCCGGTGAACACTTCCAGGCCGGGATGCTCCTTCCGCAGACGGTCCGACTCGTCCCGCAACAGTTCCTCGGCCCGTTCGGCGAGAGTCCGGGCGTACGGAAGCGGCACCTCGGGCGTGTTCGGCCATTCCTCCACGTGCACCAGCCGGAGCGGGACCTCGCGCAGCACCGCTTCCCCCGCCGCCCAACGAGCCGCGGCGAGGCTTTCGTCCGAGCCGTCCAGACCCACGGTGACCTGGGCTGTCATCACTGCCTCCTCGGCCGTGCCGGTCCACGGCTCCAGGCTCGTACCGGGCCTTCCCGGGGAGAGAGGGCCGGGCAGGTCTCGATCGGGGCCGAACGGCCCATGCCGGTGGGGCCCGCAGGGGTGCGAGCGTGAGGAGTGTCGTCCTCGGGGACGTGCGCGGACCCCGGGCGGACCGAAGGAGGAACCATGAGCAGCGAGATCCCCGTCCGGCCCGAGCTCGCCACCGTCGTCGTGGGGATCGACGGATCACCTTCCGCGCGGACGGCCGCGCTCTGGGCCGCGGCGGAGGCGGACCGGCGGTCCCGACCCCTGCACCTCGTCCACGCCGCCGACACCGACCGGCGCGCCTACTGGAGCGACGCGGAGACGATCCAGGCGGTGCGGGAAGCCGGCCGCGATCTGCTGATCGAGACCGCGGACGCCGTCCGGGAGCGATTCCCGGGTCTCACCATCACCAAGGAGCTCGGCCGCCAGGAACCGGTCGCCGGACTCCTGGCCGCCGCCGGCGGCCGGGGAACGATCGTGGTCGGCAGCAGAGGGCTCGGAGGTTTCTCCTCCCTCCTGCTCGGCTCCGTGGGACTGGGAGTGGCGGCCCGTGCCGAGGTGCCCGTGATCGTCGTACGGGGGGAGGCGGAGCGCCCCGAGTCGGGCTCGGTCACCGCGGCCGTGCACGACTCCACGGACCTGGGGTGGCTGCTCCTGGCCGCCGCGGAGGCGGACGCCCGCAAGGCGGCACTGCGCATCGTGAGCGTATGGAACGTGCTCACCCACGTCGGTACCGTCGCGACCATGCTCGACGACCTCGACGAGATCGCCCAGCGGCGGGTGCAGGACATGAAGGCGCTCGCCGACCGCGTCCGCGAGCGGTATCCCGACCTGATCGTCGGACATCATGTGGAGACCGGAACGAGCACCCCCGGAATCCTGATCGAGGCGAGTGCCCACACCGACCTGCTCGTGATGGGCCGGGGCCGCCACCCGCTGGGGGTGGGACCGTCCCTCGGACGGGTCGCCCATGCCCTCCTCCACCACGCACACTGCCCCGTGGAGATCGTTCCGCCGGGCTTCGCGAGCGGGGACGGCACGACATGAACGACCTCCTGTTCGGTGTCGACCCGAAGGGACCGGCCGTCCCGGCCATCGCCTGGGCCGCCGCCGAGGCCGACCGCAGACGACTGCGGCTGTGCCTCGTGGTCGCGTTGCCCCCCGTCCACGACCGGCTGTGGTACGACGCCGTCGGCCACGGGAGCGCCCTGCGGCTCCGGGCGGAGTCGGCGCTCGCCAACGCGGAGGACCTCGTACGGGAACTGCACAGCGACGTGAGGACCTCGGCGGAACTCATGGACGGGGCGCCGGCCACGGTGCTGCTCGACCGGGCGGCCGATGCCGACCTGGTCGTCGTGGGGTCACGCGGTCTCGGCAGGGCCGCCGAGCTGCTCGGTGAAGGTTCGGTGGCCGTCCCGCTCACCGCGCGTGCCCCCTGCCCCGTCGTCGTGGTCCGCGCCCCGGAACACACCGCGGTGCATCCACCGACCCTCGTCGTCGGCGTGGACGGCAGCGGGTCGAGCCGGGAGGCCATCGGGTTCGCCCTCGAGGAGGCGAGCCTGCGCGAGGCACGACTGCGGGCGGTCTGGGTCTGGCCCCGCCCGGTCCTCGCGCACGACGACACCGAGGAGGGGCTGTCCGAGCGGCGGCGCCTGCTCGCCGAGTCCTTGGCCGGCTGGGCGGAGCGGTACCCGGACGTGGACGTCTCCGCAGAGGTCTGCCGGGGACACCCGGTCGAACAACTCGCCCTGGCCGCGCAGTCCTCCCTCGCCCTCGTCGTCGGACGCACGGGGCGGGGCGGTTACACGGGCATGCGCCTCGGCTCGACGGTCCACGGTCTGCTGCACCACGCCGACTGCCCGGTGATCACCGTCCCCTCCGCCGGACGGGAGGGGCGAAACGGCACCCCCGCACGGGCCCGAAGGCCCCGCCTCCGCACGACCGGCCGACCCCTGTCGCGCTGACCCCCGCCGCGTTGATCCGCCCGGCGCCGGGAGGACGCGCGCGAGGAGACGTTTCCCACCGCCCCGGAGAGGTGAGCACCATGGAGCGCATCCGGATCAGTACCAGACCCGGCCGACCCCGTGAGCGGCCCCCGCTCGACCTGCGCACCCCGTCCGGCCGCCCCCTGCCGTACTGAACCGGGGACCGGACGGCTTCGCCGCGGTCGAGCGGCACGTGGCCGGGGCGGGGGCGGTCCTCGACGCGAACACCGGAGAAGAGGGATGACCATGCCCCGCAGGACACGACGCCGCCCCGCCCACGAACCGAGGCCGTTTCGGCTCGAGCGCCGGGACACCGCGAGCGATGTGCCACCCATGGCGAACCGACCCCTGCCGCATGGCCCGACGACGACCGGACGGCCTCGGCGCCCAGTGCACACCGTCCGGGTTTCCGCCGCCTTTCTCTGATGCCCCGGACGGCGGGGACAGGGCCGCCGCCACGAAACCCCTGCCCCGACTCCGCCGCGGACGCGCCACCGATCCGGACGGACAGCCCGGACGAGCTGCGGCGCGCCCGGCGCCGCCGACGGCCCCGCCCGTCACCGGGCCCGTGCGGGCGGTGCCTCGGGAGAGCCTGCGGTGAGTGTCACTTCCCGGTGGTGGCGTCGTCGGTGGCGTCGTTCTCGTGATGGAGCCGGTCGACGACTCCCACGACACCATCGACACTGTTGCAGAGCCTGAGGAGGACGGGCACGAGTCCGGCGCGCCGTACCGTGCCGCTGAGGGTGACCCGGCCGTCCTGGACGTCCACCGAGAGGTCCGACGGGTTCAGTCCGAGGGTGCGGGTCACCACGTCCTCGACGATCTCCTCCTGGATCGCCCGGTCCCTGCGGAGGAACAGCTGGATGAGGTCGCTTCGGCTCAGTACACCCACGAGCCGCCCCTCGTCGTCGACCACGGGCAGGCGCTTCACCCGGGACCGGTCCATCACGCGGGCGGCTCGCACCACGCTCCATTCGGGCCGGGCGACCACGGCGGGGCTCGACATGAGCGCTCCCGCCGTGTGGAGCCCGGAGCCGACGGCGCGGGGGCGTACGAGATCGGCTTCGGAGACGACGCCGAGCGGCCGGTCCGTCTCGTCCACCACGCAGACGGCGGTGATGTCGAACTCGTCCAGGAGCCGGGCGATCTCCTTGAAGGGGGTGCCCGGCACGACACTGACGGCCGTGGGCGTCATCAACTCGGCGACACTTCGATGCCTCATCCCGGTCCCTTTCCCATGCCTCGGTCCGCCGGCTTCCCTCTCTCATGATCGCCCGCCCCCGGAGGCCGGGGGAGGGCCGACCGGCCCTCGGGGACACCGTCGCCGTTCTACGGTGCGGTCCCGGTCCTTTCGGCGATCCGGCGCCGGACGGTGGCCGTCAGGGCGGTCAGCCGGGCCGACACCGAGGGTACGGGTGCCACCGGGGCCGCGATGCGCCGTGCTTCCTCCGGCAGGGCCGAGAGATCGGCCTCGAAGCGGCCCCGGGCGGCCGTCGGGGTGTCGGGGGGCTCCGTCCGCGATCCGTCGCGCATCACGGTCCGCAGCAGCGGCTCCGTGCCCTCGGGCGGCGCCTCGTCGGCCAGGCCGATCACGTCCCGGAACCCCGGGCCGCGGAAGACCTGCTTCGGCCCCGGTGCGGTGACCTTGGCGGACGAGAGCTTCATGACGGGTTGGCCGTCGTATTCGACGAGTTTGTACGCCGCGTCCAGGTAGGGGGCGTCGGCCGCCGTGCCGACCTTCGTACCGACGGCGTAGACGTCGATCGGCGCGCCCTCCCTCACGAACCGGTCGACGCCGTACTCGTCCAGGCCGCCGCTCGCGATGATGCGGACATCGGCCAGCCCGGCCGCGTCGAGTGCGGTACGGGCCCGGCGGGCCAGTACGCCCAGATCACCGCTGTCGAGCCGGATCGCGCACCCCGCCCCGAGTCCGAGGTCCGTGAACACGCGCGCGGCCGTGGCCACTCCGCGCTCCGTGTCGTACGTGTCGACCAGGAAGGTCACCGGACCCGGATGGGTGCGGGAGAAGGCACGGAACGCCTCCTCCTCCGAGGGGAAGCTCTCGATGTACGAGTGGGCCATCGTGCCGACGGCGGGAATGCCGTACCGGCACGCGGCGGCGACGTTGCTGCTGCCCGCGAACCCGACCAGGGCGCACAGCCGTGCCGCCTGCATGCCCGCCTCGGGACCGTGGGTCCGGCGCAGCGAGAAGTCCACCAGGGGCCGTCCGGCGGCGGCGAGCACGCACCGGGCCGCCTTGGAGGCGACCGCCGTCTGATGGCACAGCAGGGACAGCAGGTACGTCTCCACCAGCTGGGCCTGCGGCAGCGGGGCGGTGACCTCCAGCAGCGGTTCACCGGGGAGGACGATCCGGCCCTCCGGCACGGCCCGGACCCGACCCTCGAAGGAGAGGCCGCGCAACGGCGCGAGGTCCGCCACGGGGCGCCGCATCGCCTCCGCGAACTGCTCCGCGTCCGAACGGCCCACTCGGAAGCGGGAGAGGAAGTCGAGCGCCGGTTCCAGCCCAGCGGCGACCAGGAACCCCCGCCTCGGGGGCAGGGCGCGCACGAAAAGGCTGAACGTGGCCGGCGCCCGCATGTCCTCCCGCAGGTACGAGAGCGCCATGGTGACCTGGTACAGGTCGGTGGACGTCACTTCGGGCACGCCCCGGGGACGCGTGGCCGCCCCGCGTTCCGTACGGGGACGGCGCGCCCCGGCTACGCGTCGGCGTCCGCGGTGAGCTCGCATCGTACGTCCACCACCCCTTCGACAGCTCGTGCCGGCCGGTCCGCGACCGGGACGGGCGTGCTGTCGCACACGGTGCCGGTCAGCGTGATGACACCGGCCTCGGCGCGGACGTCGACCTGGTCGCGCGACAGAGGGAACAGGGGTGCGACGACATCGTTCCGGACCTCGGCGGCGAGTTCCTCGTCCGGACGGAGGAAGACCTTGAGCAGGTCGGCACGGCTCACGATGCCCTGGAGCGTGCCGTGGGTGTCGACGACCGGCAGCCGTTTGACGCGTCGGGTGGCCATCAGCCGGGCGGCCTGCGGCAGCGGGGCGCCGGGACCGACGGTGACGGCGGGCGAGGCCATCAGGTCCTCGGCCCGGGCGGAACCGGCCTTCGTGGTGGCGTCGGGCCTCCGCAGCTGCTCGATGAGGCCGAGGCGGTGGTCGTGGAACTCCTCCTTGAGGATCAGATCGGCCTCGGAAACGACTCCGACGACCCGACCCTCCCCCTCGACCGCGGGGAGCGCGGTCACCTTCCACCGTTCCATGGCGGCGGCGATCTCCTTGAATTCCGCGCCGGGCCGGACGGCGACGACCTTCTTGGTCATGACGTCGGCGACGGTGAACGGCCGGGGGGTCATGGCGGTCTCCTTCGACGGCACGAGCCGGGTTCCGGGCCGACGCCCGGCCGGTCCTTCTCCCCCCAGGCTCTCGTGGGAGGTGCGGAGCCGGGGAGGGCCGCGCAGGTCACACCGAGGGGCCGAAGGGCCCGGGTCGACGGACCAGAACGGCTCACCCGAGCGGGCACGACGGCCGCCCGGCCCCGTTCGTGATCGATACGGTCGTGCGGGGCCTCGGACGCGGCCGGTTCGCCGTGCACGAGGCACGAGACACGTGGGGCGATGGGCGGGGGCCGGGCGCCTCGGAACCAGTCGACGACCTGTCCCGCCTCGGCACGGGCGCAGAAGTGCGATATGCCGGTGACTTCGGCCCGTACGGGCACGTACTCGCCGGACGTCTTCGGCGTACCCGGGCACCGACCAGGACGGCACGCCGCCCTCGCGCAGCCCCGTCAGTTCGTGCGGGACGACCGCGGCGCGGACATCGGCGGCGTCACGGGCCAGGGGTTCCCAGTTGCGTCGGCGCGGGTTCGCGAAACCCTGGAAGGGACCACAGTCGAGAAGGAGTCGCACGTGGCCGCTCTTGCCCAGGAACGTGCTGCCGGTGACCGTTCCCGCCCCGCCCAGGAAGCCGAGCAGGGCAGGAAGAGGTACGGCGGCCGCCGGGCCCGGGACCGTCCCGGACACGGCCGGCCCTCCTCTGAGACCGGCCGGCCCCCGGCCGCGGAACCGGTCACCCACCGGTTCGAACCCGGGCAGATGGAGGAGGCGTACGACGTCTTCGGCCGCGCCGCGGGGACCGGGACGATCAAGGTCGCGCTCGGCGGTCCGCAGCCCACGGCCGTCGAGGCCGCGCACTTCGCGGGGGCCGGATGAACGGCCGCCCCGGCTCCCCGCCGCCGCGGGGCGTCGTCCTCGACACCGACGGCGTGCTGCTCGCCTCCGCCACCGTCCACGCGGCGGCGTGGAAGACCGCGTTCGACGCCTGCCTCGCGGAGTGGACACCCGGGGAGCGGGGCCGGAAGCCGTTCGACGCCGACGCCGACTACCGCCGGTTCGTCGATGGCAGGTCCCGCTACGACGGGGCCGAGGCGTTCCTGACGGCCCGGGGCATCCGCCTTTCCCCCGGTGCACGCGATGACCCTCCTGGCTGCGACACGGTCCGGGCCGTGGCAGCGCTCAAGGAACAGGCGTTCCAGGACGCCCTGCGCAGGAACCCGGTCGTCCCCTTCGAGGACGCCGGGCGGGCGCTCACCGCCCTGCGCTCCCTCGGCGTGCCGTGCGCGGCGGTCTCGGCGTCCCGGCACGCCCGGGCCCTGCTCACCACCGCCGGACTCGACCGGCTCCTCACCGTTGTCGTCGATGGCGAGGACATCGCCCGGCTGGGCCTCGCCGGCAAACCGGACCCCGCCCTCTTCCTGCACGCCGCCGGTCTCCTCGGCACCCGTCCCGAGGACGGCGCGGTCGTCGAGGACGCGCTCGCCGGAGTCTCGGCGGCCCGCGCCGGCCGCTTCGGGCTCGTCGTCGGCCTCGACCGCACCCCCGACCGGCACCACACCGCAGCACTGCGCGAACAGGGCGCCGACCTCGTCGTCGCCGACCTCGCGGAACTGCTGGGGACCGTGTGGGGAGTGCTGCCATGACCACGGCACGGATCTGGCGGTACGACACATACGATCCGGCGCGGGAACGGCTGGTGGAAGCGCTCTGCACGCTCGGCAACGGCAGATTCGCCACCCGCGGCTCCGCCCCGGAGTGCACCGCCGACGCGTTCCACTACCCGGGCACCTACCTCGCCGGCTGCTACGACCGGCGCACCTCGCTCGTCGCCGGCGAGCAGGTCGAGAACGAGGATCTCGTCAACCTGCCGAACTGGACCCTGTTGCGCTATCGCTGCCTCCCCGACGACAGCCCTCCGGGAGACTGGCTCACCCCCGACTCCGCACAACTGCGCCACTACGACGTCCAGCTCGATCCGGGCCGGGGAGTCCTCACCCGGCGCCTCTTCTTCCAGGACGTCCGGGGGCGCGCTCTGCGGGTCGGCCACCTGCGGATCGTGCACATGGGAGACTCCGGGCTCGCGGCCCAGCTCACCACCTTCCACGCGTACGGCTGGACCGGTGCCGTCGAGGTCGAGGCAGCCCTGGACGGCGCCGTCACCAATGCCGGCGTCGAGCGCTACCGCCACCTGGAGAGCCGCCACCTCCTCGGCCATCGCAGTGGTTTCGAGCCCGACGGGACCGCCTTCCTGTCCTGCCGCACCAGCGACCCGGGCCACCTGATCGCCCTGGCCGTACGCACGGAAACCTGTCCCGAGCGCCCGGTCCGGGCGATCACCACACCGACCGGCACCGTCCAGACGTACCGCCTGCCCCTGGGCAGGGGCCGTTCGGCGAGTGTGGAGAAGACCGTGGCCCTGCGCACCTCGCTGGACCGCCCCCCGGGCGACCCCCTCACCGAGGCCGTCGGGGCCGTCACCCGCGCACCGGCCTTCCCTTCGCTGCTCGCCACGCACCGGGCCGCCTGGCAACGGCTCTGGGAGGAGGGCGAACTGTACGTACCGGGAGAAGCGGGCCACATCCTGCGGCTGCACCTGTTCCATCTGCTGCAGACGCTCTCCCCGCACACGGCGGAGCTCGACGTGGGCGTTCCCGCCCGCGGCCTGCACGGGGAGGCGTACCGGGGCCACGTCTTCTGGGACGAACTCTTCGTCCTGCCCTACCTCGACCTCCACTTTCCCGAGGTGGCCAGGGCTCTGCTCGTGTACCGCCACCGCAGACTGCCGGCCGCCCGCGCGGCGGCCCGTCGCGCCGGTCAGCAGGGCGCCATGTACCCCTGGCAGAGCGGGAGTTCGGGGAGGGAGGAGACGCCGGAGCTCCACCTCAACCCGCGGTCCGGACGCTGGCTGCCCGACCGCTCCCGGCTCCAGCGGCATGTCGGCTCGGCCGTCGCGTACAACGTCTGGAAGTACGTGCAGGCCACCGGGGACCAGGGTTTCCTGCATGCCGAGGGCGCCGAGATCCTGCTGGAGATCGCCCGCTACTGGGCCGGTTCCGCCACCCTCGACCCGGCCTCGGGCCGCTACCGCATCCGTGGGGTGGTGGGACCCGACGAGTACCACGACGCCTATCCGGACGCCACGGTTCCGGGCATCGACGACAACGCCTACACGAACGTGACCGCCGCCTGGGTGCTCGCCCGCGGCCTCGACCTGCTGGACGAACTGCCCGTCGCACGGCGGGCGGAGCTGCGCGAGCGACTCCTGCTCGACGACGGGGAACTCGACCGCTGGGACGAGGTGTCCCGCCGCCTCCATGTGCCGTTCCACCAAGGTCTCGTGAGCCAGTTCGAGGGCTACGGAGAACTGGCGGAACTCGACTGGGAGGCGTACCGGGCCCGTTACGGGGACATCCGCCGGCTCGACCGCATCCTGGAGGCCGAGGGCGACACCGTCAACCGCTACCAGGCGTCGAAGCAGGCCGACACCCTCATGCTCGGCCACCTCTTCCGGCCCGAGGAACTGTCCGAACTGTTCACCCGGCTCGGATACCGGCTGGACGACGAGATCTGGCGGGCCACCATCGCCCACCACCTGCGGCGCACCAGCCACGGTTCGACCCTCAGCAGCCTCGTCCACGGCTGGGTGCTGACCCGGCAGAAGGGTCCCGACGCCTGGCGGTACTGCGAGGAAGCGCTGGTCACCGACGTGGCGGACGTCCAGGGCGGCACGACGGGCGAGGGCATCCACCTCGGGGCCATGGCCGGCACGGTCGACCTGGTCGAGCGCGGGATCACCGGCCTGGAGGCGGGACCGGACGGGTTGCGGGTGGCACCGGTGGCGTTGCGCCAGCTCCCCGGGTTCGCCTTCACCCTCTGCTGCGGCGGTCACCGCGGTGTACGTCTGCGGATGCTGCCCGGCCGGCTGGGGATACGGGTCCCCGCCTCGTCGAGGGGGCCGCTCGCCGTCGTGCTGCCGGAAGGACGGCGGACCACCGTCGCACCGGGGGAGGAGCGGTGGTTCCGGCTGTGACCGGCCGTCCCCCTGGGACCTTTGGCCCCACCTGTGCCCCCAGCGGACCTCCGGACCCCGGGCGGCCGGGTGCGAGGGTGGAAACCGAGGGTGGAAACAGCCCCGGCGGACCGACGGGGGAACCCCGGCCGGAATCCACGGCGGCCGAGGCACCGGAACGGGCTTTGCCGGTGCGGACGGAGCACCGTCGCGAGCAGCACGAGCGTGGTCGGCCGACGGGTCCTCGGACGCCTAGGACCGGCACCCGGCCGGACCTGCGGCACGCCCACCGCCCGGTGGAGCCCGTTCCCGGGCACGGACCCGGAGAAGGGAGCACCTCATGACCTCCGGCACGGAACGCCGAGACATCGTCGTGGGCATCGACCCCGTCCGTGCCGGGCACCTCCCCCTGGCCTGGGCGGCCGACGAGGCCCACCGGCGCCGACTGGCGCTCCGGCTCGTCGTCGCCGTACCACCACCGCCGCCGCACGAAACCCGGCGTGAGGGCGAAACCCCCGGGCACCGGGCCCGGACACAGGCGGGGAAGGACGCGTTGCGGGCCGCGGCCGACTGGGCACGGGCCCGGCAACCGGCTGTGGACGTCGAGGCCGTGCTCCGCAGCGGCTTCCCGGCCCCCGTGATGGCCGGACTGTCACAGGAGGCCGCCATGGTCGTCCTCGGTTCCCGCCACCTCAGCCGCACCGAGGAGTTCCTGAGCGCCGGCTCCCTGGTCGTCCCCGTCACCGCACAGGCACGGTGCCCCGTCGTCGTGGTGGGCGACGCGGAACACAGCACACAGGATCCGTCACACCTCGTCGTCGGCGTCGACGGCAGCGAGTCCTCCCGGGCAGCCCTGGCCCTGGCCTTCGAGGAGGCGGACCTCAGACACTGCGCGTTGCGTGCCGTCGCGGTCTGGCAGCCGCCCGTGTTCTCCCCGCACAGGAGCGACACGCTGTTCCACGCCGAGCGCCGCCTGCTCGCGGAGACCACCGCCGGATGGGCGGGGAAGTACCCCGACGTCCGGCTCACCCACGAAGTGCTCGTCGGCTCGCCCGTCGAGACGCTCGCGGAAGCCGCCGAGCACGCCCTGGCCGTCGTCGTCGGGCGTCGGGGCCGGGGCGGCTACACCGGGATGCGGGTCGGTTCCGTCGTCCACGGGCTGCTGCACCGCGCCCGCTGTCCCGTGATCACCGTTCCTTCTCCCACCGGCTGAGAGCGCGACACCGACGCCCTCGCCCTCTCCCCGGTCGTCGCCGCGAACACGACCGTCGCCGCGAACACGACCGTCGGCGTGAACACGACCGTCGCTGTGAGCACGACCGCCGCCGTGAACATGGCCGTCGGCGTGGCGCAGGAGATCCACGCGGACGACGCCGTCACCACCCGATCGGCCCTGAGTCGCGCCGCACGCGCGGGCGCGGCGCGACTCGTCCGGACCGCGTTCCGGCGGACGGGTCCGGCAGGAACGGCCGGGGCATCCGGACTACCGTGAAACCGGGTGCGGCAGATGCTGCGCGTGCCGGATGCGACCGGAGGTTTTGATGGGTCGGGAAAGAGCCGGATCCGCGGACCCACGGCTGCCGCGACTCCGGCTCGACGAACTGCTCGACGAGCTCCAGGTCCGCATCGACGAGGCGAGGGGCACCAGGGACCGCCTCAACGGACTGTTCGCGGCCGTCATGTCCGTCGGCCGTGAACTCGACCTGCCGCAGGTGCTGCACAGCATCGTCCAGGCCGCGGTGTCCCTCGTCGATGCCGAGTACGGGGCGCTGGGCGTCATCGGCGAGGACCGGAAGCTCTCCGAATTCCTTCCCGTCGGCATCGACGACGACCTGCGACGGCAGATCGGAGACCTGCCCTCGGGACACGGCATCCTCGGCGAGCTGATCCGCAACCCGGAGCCGCTGCGCCTGGCCGAGCTGTCCGAACACCCCGCCTCGTACGGCTTCCCGGCCCACCACCCGCCGATGCATTCGTTCCTCGGCGTCCCCATCCGGGTCCGCGACGAGGTCTTCGGCAACCTCTACCTCACGGAGAAACGCGGAGGAGCCGAATTCGACACCGAGGACGAGGCCGTCGTGACCACCCTGGCCGGTGCCGCCGGTATCGCGATCGAGAACGCACGGCTGTACGAGAAGGGCCGACGCCGACAGCGATGGCTCGCCGCGAGCTCCGACTTCACCAGCGCCCTGCTCTCCGGCACGGAGGAGACAGAGGCCCTGGACGGGATGCTGGAGCGGGCGGTGGACATCCTCGGCGCCGACACGGGGATCTTCTACCCGGTGGGCGCGGACGGCGAGTTGCGGGGCGCGCTGGCCCGGGGCGAGGGCGCCGACGTCCACCGGGGCCTCGCCCTGCCGGGCGGCGAGGGCACCCTGGCGGCCGTCGTCCTGGCGCAGGGGGAGGGACTGGTCACGGTGGCGGACGTCGGGAGCGACGAGCGGGTGACGGCACGGCCGGACCGCTGGAAGGGCTTCGGGCCGGTGGTGGCGGTCACGGTGGCCACCGAGGAACGGCTGAGCGGTGTGCTGGTCCTCGCCCGGCGCGGTGGACGGGCGCCCTTCACGGAGGCCGAGACCGCCGCCCTTCCCGGATTCGCGGGACAGGCGGCCCTGGCCCTCGAACTGGCCGCCCGCCGCCGTGACGCCGAACGGGCGACCATCCTGGAGGACCACGACCGGATCGCCCGCGACCTGCACGACCTGGCGATCCAGCGACTCTTCGCCACCGGCATGAACCTGCAAAGTGCCCGGCGGTTCGTCAAGCATCCGGAGGCGAGGGGCCGGCTGACCCGGGCGATCGACGACCTGGACGCCACCATCAAGATCATCCGGTCGACCATCTTCGGCCTCCGGGAACACGACGAGCCCGGCACCGCGCCGAAACTCAGGAGCCGCATCGTCTCGGCGGTCGATTCGGCCGCACCGGTCCTCGGGTTCGCCCCGGCCCTGCGCATGGAGGGGCTGCTGGACACGGACGTGCCGGTCGAGGTGGCCGATGACGTCGTCGCGGTGATCGGTGAGGCGCTCACCAATGTGGCCCGGCACGCCGGTGCGTGCGCGGCCGAGGTCACCGTCCTCGCCGGGGAGGGGAGCCTGGTCGTGACGGTGGGCGACAACGGAGTGGGCATCCCGCAGGACCGGACGGACCGAGGTCTGCGCAACCTCTCCGAGCGGGCCGGGCGACTGGGCGGTTCGCTGTCCGTCCTCCCCCGGACGGAACCCCCCGGCGGCACCCTGCTCGAATGGCACGTCCCCCTGCCGCCGGACCGGAAGGAAGGACGCTAGGTCCTCCCGTCACCTCCCGCCACCTCTCGTCGGCCTTCCTCGGCGTCGTGCTCATGGCCGTCGTGCGCATGGGCCTCGTGTCCATGGGCCTGTGCCGCGATCACGGCCGCCTGCACCCGCCGTTCCACCCCCAGCTTCCCGAGCAGCCGCGAGATGTGGTTCTTGACCGTCTTCTCCGACAGGTAGAGCCGCTTGGCGATCTGCCGGTTGGTGAGCCCCTCGCCGATGAGCTCCAGGACCGAACGCTCGCGCTCGGACAGCGCGGCGAGGCGTTCGTCCTCCGGGGGCTTCGCCGCTTCGGGCTCCCGCAGGGAGCGCATGAGCCGGGCGGTGGTGGCCGGATCGAGCATCGACTGCCCGGTCGCCACGGTGCGCACCGCCGAGACGAGGTCGGAGCCCTTGATCTGCTTGAGGACGTAGCCCGCCGCCCCCGCCATGATCGCGTCCAGGAGCGCGTCCTCGTCGTCGAACGAGGTCAGCATCAGGCACGCCAGGCAGGGCATCCGTGAGCGCAGCTCCCGGCACACGGTGATCCCGTCGCCGTCGGGCAGCCGCACGTCGAGGACGGCCACGTCCGGCCGCAGGGCAGGCCCCCTGGCCAGGGCCTGGGCCGCCGTGGAGGCCTCGCCCGCCACCCGCATGTCGGGCTCGTCGTCGATCAGGTCCCGGAGACCCCGCCGCACCACTTCGTGGTCGTCCACGAGAAAGACCCGGGTGGGAGTATCGGCTGCCGTCAGATCGGTCATGGCGGTCCCTGCGGTCGATGGGCACGTAACCGCCCCCACAAGGATTGTCCGTCATGGGGCGTCCTCATGGGCACCGAGTTCCATCCGGGCGTCCACGACCCCCTCCACGGCCCGCACGGCGCGGGCCAGGAGCGGCACCAGCGAACGGTCGGCGAGCGTTCCCCGCAGGGTGGCGACCCCTTCCCGCACGGAGACGTCCAGCCCCGCCGCGGCAGTGGGTCCGCCGAGCACGCAGCGGCGGATCTCCTCCTCGATCTCGCCGTCCGTGCGCAGAAAGACCTTGAGCAGGTCGCTCCGGCTGACGACCCCCTCCAACATGCCGACACCGTTCACCACGGGCAGGCGCTTCACCTTCCGCGTGGCCATGATCCGTGCCGCCTCGGCGAGGGTGGCGTCCGGATGGACGGTCACGGCCGGACTCGACATGAGTTCCCCGGCCCGCAGGGCCCGGGCCTTGGCCTCGCGCGCGAACCGGCCGGAGTGGGGATCGTCGTGCCGGAACTCCTCCTTGGGCAGGAGATCGGCCTCGGACACGACTCCGATCACACGTCCTTCTCCTTCGAGGACGGGCAGGGCGCTCACCTTCCATTCGTCCATGAGGGTGACGATCTCCTTGTAGGACGCGTCATGGCCGACCGCGACGGGGGTATGGCTCATGACGTCGCTGACGGTGCGAGGGGCGCCAGGCAGGGAAGACATCGGGGACCTCCTCTTCCGCAGTTCCCACTCTCGCCCCGGGCGCGGCGGCGGGGGAGGGCCGGACGGTCCCTTCTCGTGGGAACCGGGCCCGGACCGCCGTCCGGCGCGGGCGCCCCGCCCGAGGGGGCGGTGACCGGGGCCGCCGCGGCGATCGGTGCCCCGACGCCACGAGGGAGGCGTCCCATCCGCGCCGCGGGACGGAACGCCGGGCACGGGCCAGCCGCTCGTCCCGGTTCGTCGGCGCGGTGGCCCGCGGCGGAACCGTCGCCGTACCGCGCCAGTACGGCGGTCTCCTCGGCTGCGGTCATGGGCTGCTCCGGAACGGGTGGGGCGGCGGTCGGTACGGAGCCGGTGACCGGACTACGGGAGGCACGCGGGGACGGGGCGTATCCCCTGGTTGGCGTAGTCGCCAGACGTCGCGCACCCGATCGGAGAAGGAGCGCAACGTAAGTGAACGAGCAGTTCCGTGATTCCCGAACCATTCAGCTACCGCCCGGCGCCGCCGAGGTGGTTCACGGTCGGAGCCCCTGTGCTTGCCTTCGCGTTCGGCCCACGGCCGGCCCGGGGGGCGGCATCAGACCGAGGAGGCCACACCCGTTCATGCAGAAGATGACTTCGGGCTCGCCCTCTTCGGGTATGACCTCTCCGTCGGCGATCGCGTAGAGGTGCTCGACGGGGCCTTTTGGCCGTGTAGTCCGGATCCTGGGAGGTCTCCCACGTCTTCAGTCGTTGAAGGAGATGCCTTCCTCGCGAAGCAGGATGCGCAGGCCCTCGTGGCTGACGTCGTCGCCCACCCTCTCGGCGATCAGGAAGTCCGTCGGCTTGGTCGGACTTCAGGTCGAGAACGGCAGCTCGTGCTCGGTCGGCTTCGACTTGGCGATCTTCTTGATCTCGCGCTGCCCGGTCGGCGTGAACGTGTCCTCGTGCGGCTGCCGGAGTACTTCGGATACAGCGAGCCGAAGCCGCCGACGTTGAAGGGGTGGATCACGTCTCGGCCCCGGTCTGCGCTTGTGAAGGTGACCTCGGCAATCTTTGTCACACCCATGCCCTGAGCGGGCAGCAGTACCAGCTGGGCCCGCCTGCCAGTTCACTACCGAACCGGTGCCGCGGCGGACGGTTCGCAGCAGCCACCTGTCCTCGGCGTCATTGATTTCGCGAACCCGTACACGCCCTGGCATCCGCATAGGATCCCGCTCAAGGCGCGATCACACGGGAGCCCCAGGCGGTGCGTAGTGATTCAAGTAATCCTGCAGCCGCGGCTCGAGCAATGGCAGTTCACGGTCGTCGACCGCATGCCAGAGGCGGTTCTCGATCCAGAACCGATGGGCAAACTCCTCGAACGACGGCGCACACCACAGGATCGCGGCCCTCTGCTCCTCCGCATCCCCGAGATCGGTCTGTGTCTCTTCCCCCTCACGCCATGCCTCGTACTCAAACTCGTAGTCGAGATGGGAGTACACCACGAACACCTCGCTCATCGGGCGGAGGTAGAGGTACCAGATGACGCAGTCCTGCTGATCCCGGAAAAACCGCACCAGGAAGGCACCAGGCTCGACCGGACTGGGCAGCGGGTCCGAAATGCTCGTCCAGCACCCAGTCACCGAAACCTCGTCCAGCGAGCCGTACAGATTCTCGGTGGTCTGGAACGTGACGAAATCCCGAGGCAAGGTGAGGCCCCTGGCAGCCAGGTCCCTTGCCAGGCCGTTGAGCTTCCTGACCTGCCGCGGGATGGGGGCGCCGGCGTCCCCGAGCCATCGAAAGACACCCGTGAACTGGCTGGAGTCCAGCGGCGGCAGGCTCTCGAGGGAGTAGTACTCGTAGGTGTATCGGCAGGCACGGTACTTGCCGAGGTCAGTGGCGCACCAAGCGGCGTCGAAGCCGGACGGAGGCAGGAGGGAGCCTGGCTGTTCACTCATCGAGACCTCCGGTTGATCACTGCGAGCGGAGTGGTCGGCGCCAGCATCGCATCGGTCACCGACAACGCCTGCCCGGGGATGGGTGTCTCCGGTTCCTCGTGGCTCGGTCGAGGGGGCGAGCGTTGCCCGGTACGGCACCGGAGACGCCGGCGGAGGCCGTGCATCGCGGCCTCATATGTGCCAGGTCCAAGAGCTGAGCGGTGTCGACGGCCCGGACCGTACGGGGACGGGTTGTCTCATCGAAAATTTGCATGATCGGCGCTACCCCCACCGGCTGGCTGCGCGCAGATCGGCGATGGAGGGCATGCTGTCAATCGCTTCGTCTGCACGTCCGTGCCTGACGAGGAGCGCGGCCGCCTCCCACGCCTCCACGTCGGCATCTGCCCGGAGCAGGTCGAGAGCCTCTTCGACGCGTCCCGACTGCTCCAGGATCCACGCGGTGCTGGATGTCAGTCCGTACAGGTCCGTCGGCAGGGTCTTGGCGTGGGCGAGGGCTTCCTCGTACCGACCTGCCTCGCCCAGTAGTCCTATCCGGTTCGTGTGGAACCAGGATGGGTGCTCGTCGATGAAATCGGCATCGCGCTCGTCGAGAATGGTCAGGGCCTCGTCGAAACATCCGGCCTCGGCAAGAAGGTGGATGACGCTTTCGAGAAGGCAGGCGTCGTGGTGGTCGAACGTTGGTCGTCCCACCTCGACGGCTTCCTCGAGCCGGCCCTGGCGCCCCAGCAGTTCGATCAATGGCCAGCGGAAGCGGCCCCACTCGTCGGCCGCGATGAAGCGTCGCAGGACGGTCTCGGCCTCATCGGTCCGACCGCGGTCTTCGAGGGCCCTGGCGTAGTACGGCAACCCGACATGCGCGTGCTCCCCGGTGCCCAGTTCGCGCAGTTCTTCCATACGATCGTTGCGCTGGAGGAGTTCGGCATAGGCGGTGAGTGTGTTCTGGACCAGGAAGCGGTCGGCGGCTATGTCTGCACCGAGTACCCGGACGGCCTCGTCTACGAGGCCCGCGCGCTCCAGAACCTGGGCCTGAAGGTCCTGCGCGTTACTGGCCTCGAGGTTCCATCGTTCTTCCCCGCGAGCGTTACGGGCCCGCTCGGCCTTCGGTGCGAGCAGTTCCAGGACCCGCTCGTCCCGGTTCTGTCCCTCGGTCAGCTCGACCAGGACGGACAGTAGCCACCCCCGGTCCAGGTGCGGTGTGAGGACGGTGATCGCCTCATCCACCTGCCCCGCCTTGACCAGCAGCTCCGCGAAGTCGCGGCACACGTGCTCCGACGCCGACCCCACATCGTCCGGGCGGACCCGCTCCAGCGCCTGCTGCACCCGTCCCGACTGCAGCACGATGTCGGCAGCCGCCCAGCGTGCCGGCTCCCAGCCAAGCTCGACAAACGGCTCCAGTACGCCCAGAGCCCGCTCGAACTCCGCTGTCTTGCACAGCTGGCGCGCGGCCGCCCTCGCGCAGGACCACGCTCCTCTTGAAGCCGCCCGGACCAGCAGCTCTACGTCCCCCTGCTCCATCAGTAGATCGACCAACACGGGCGGGTATCCACCGAGACCCCGTGACTGCCACTCAAGATCATCAATATTCACGGGCCGAGCGTACGGCCGCTCACTGACAGGCCGGCGGCACCATACTCCGGTTGCTCAGCAAGCCGATCGTCGACAACGCGCCTCACTTACTGATCTTTTCGTAAGTTCGGTGGGTGGGGTGGGTGGACGGTCAGGCCGGTGCGGCGGTGTCGTAGCTGCCGGACTCGAGGTGGAAACGCGGTCGGGAGCCGCGGTCGGGGCCGGGCGTGATGACCGAGGGCTGCGGCCGTCGATGCCCGTTTCCAGTTCGGCAAGCCGCTCCGACGCTCCGTGACTGCGACGGCTTGACCGGTGCGCGGCGAGGCATCGCATCACGACAAGGCAAAAGTTGCCTGATACGGCACTGGGCTTGGGCGCTCGAAGCTCAGGGAGCGCCCATCGACGTGTCGACGGATGCTGCGAAGGCCGCGAGGGCAGTGAAGTCGTCGTTCCGCAGGCCAATCCGTGGATTGACGTGGTGGAGCAAGGCGGCTGCGTGGTGATGGGCAGCCACGTGTGCATGATCCGCTTTGCTCTGTTCGTCGTCCACCCAAGCGAACGGTCGGCCGTTGGCGTACTCCACCAATGGCTCCACCTTCCAATGAACGCCATCGGGGCGCTCGTTGAGCAGGGCATCACCGAAGTCCACGAACGGCAGCTCAGGCAGCCCGAGCGTAGGTCCGATCCACTTGTTCGCGTCGCTCATCCAGGTGGTGGCCCAGCAGATCTCGTATCCGAGAGCCAGCAGCGCCGGCCCGTGATCAGGGCTGAGCCATACCCGTAGTGGCCTCATGCGGGTCCGCAGCATTCCGTGCCTCCCAGCTGCCCCGCTCTCCTGGGGGACACGAAGGGTGGTGTAACCCTCGGGGCGCTTCTCGGGCTTCGCCGCATACGGATTCAGGGGCCCGTCGACGTCGAGGAACAGCAACGGCCGACTCATGGCACCCCCGATTTGCGCCCCAATCCACCGAGCCACCGAAGCATATCCGGCGTCACGCGTCGCTGGAGCGTCCAGCGGTCGACGTGAAGCCAGGCGCATCCCGAGATCGACCGCCGCGGCCGTGCGGGTTGTGATGGCGTCCCTCTGGGCGAGCTTGTCCTCGGCATCGGCGAGGCCGACTTTCAATCCTTCGGCTTCGCCGAGGCAGCCCTCACGCTCGGCCGCAGCGATGCGGGCGACGAGGTTGTCGCGGATCTCCTCCCACCGGCCGCGCCGGGCCCGGCCGGAGGAGCGAGCAACGAATGCAAGCGTGTTCATGAACACAAGGGCTCGAAAAGGCGTGAGCACAGGTGCCGATGGACACTTTGTGCTTTTCGAAGTGCGCCGGGAAATCGCCCCATTCCTCCTCGATGGGTGTTCGATACTCATCGCCGGGTCGGGTGGCCCTGCGGCGGGCGATGAAGAAGCGGTGGGCCTCGACGCCGCCACCGCCAAGCTCGACAGCCTCAGTCGTGCCCCGGCCGACAGGCCACCCCAACTGGTCGAACCTGGCATGTCTGTCTTCACCGACCACGCTCCGCTGCCCATCCCGGAAGCGGAACTGCCCCAGCACCGGATGGAACCCTGCAAAGCCAACATGGTGGCCCCGACTGGGGGCGGGGGTCACCACGCAGTGACACCCCGCCTACTAAGGTCGGGGCATGGCGGACCGGGTGGTTCCCGAAGGCGGATGGCGGCGCTCAAGCCCACGTCCGGCGGGGGACCGCCGACCCCGCCCGGCTCGCCCGGGGGCTGAGGCGGGCCCGACTCGACCTCGACGTCCGGGTCTACGGGCACACGCCTGCCACCGAGCTCGACGAGCACGGTGCGGTGATCGCTGTCCGCGCCCCCTGCGGCCGCGTCACCGCCAGCAGGGTCGCGCTCGCCACCCACGCGTATCCCTCCCCGCTCCGGCGCCACCGCCCGTACACCGCCCCCCTGTACGACTACGCGCCGCTGACCGAGCCGCTCACCGAGGAGCAACCGGCCGCCGTGGGCCGGCGAAACCGCCAGGGCCTCTCGGACCGCGTCAACAAGTTCCACCACGTGCGGGCTCTCCGCCGACAACCGCGTCCTGGGGAAGCGGCTGCGACGCGCTCTGCCACTACCGGGGCCGGCCCCGTCCCGGTCAGCGCGGTTCGACGGCCGGATCCCGCGTCGCCAGGGCGTCCACGACGTCGACGAGCGAACCCCGGCGGGCGTGGACGGCGCGCTGGCGGTCGGCGCCCGTTCCGGTGGCCGTCAGCCGTTCCAGCAGCGTGGTGACGGTCTCCCGGTCACCGGTCTCCTCCAGCGCGGGGCCGATGTGGCGCAGCAGGGACGGCAGGCGGTCACCGGCGGGCGACAGCCGTCCCGTGTGCGGGTCCATGTCCCGGCCGCGCAGGCCGTCGCGGGCCGCCCGCCAGCACGCGGCCCGCAGCAGCTCGGCGGGCGGCCGGGGGCAGGGGCGTCCCGCCTCGACGTCCCGCAGGGCGGTGATGGCCAGCGCCCGCACCAGCACGGCCAGCAGGGCGCTCTCCCCGGCCGTCACGGGGACGTCGGCGGCCCGCACCTCGATGGTCGGGTAACGGGAGGAGAGCCGGACGTCCCAGAACAGCGTGCGGTGGTCCGCCAGGGTCCCGCCGGCGGTCAGGCCCTCCAGGAGGGCCTCGTACTCGTCGTGGTCATGGAAGTACGGCGGGGGCCCGGAAACCGGCCAACGCTGCCACATCATGTGGCGCCAGCTGGCATAACCCGTGTCCCGCCCGCAGAAGAACGGGGAGTTCGCCGACAGCGCGATCAGGAGCGGAAGCCAGGGACGCAGGTGGTTGCTCACGAGCACGGCGCGCTCCCGGTCCGGGACGCCCACGTGCACATGGGCCGCGCAGATGAGGTGCTCGTCGACCAGGCCCCGGTAGTCCCGCAACTGCTCCTCGCAGCGGGGCCCCTCGCTGACCGGCATCGGGACCGGGGAGCCGAGCACGACCGCGCCCACCGGCACCGCCCGGGCCCCCATGGCCTCGGCGGCGTCCCCGACGGCCTCCCTCAGGCGCCGCAGTTCCCCGTGCAGTTCGCCGAAGGTGCGGCACGGCGGGGTCTTCGTCTCCACCTGGCACCGGCCCAGTTCCCGGGAGACCAGGTCCCCCAAATCCTCCGCGGCCTTCCCTACCACCTCGGCCGCGTACGGGACGACTTCACGGGTGACGGGGTCGACGAGGAAGTACTCCTCCTCCACTCCCACGAGTGGTGCGGAAGCGTTTAATCCGGTCGTATCGGCCATGATGGCAACCCTAGGAGGAACGGCGCGCGCCCCGCAACGGAGCCTCCCCGGGCGGGCCCGGCCCCGCCGACACGCCCGGCGTCACCGCGCGACTCGCCCCCGGCGACGGCCCCACCCCGTACAAACCGAGCAGCCGGGCAGCCATACTGGACGGGCCGGGGAGGGCGCAGCAGCGGGCGGCAGGCGGAACGACGGGGGCGACAGCAGGCGATGGCGGACACCAGGCTGATCCAGAGCCGGTACCGGCTGCTCGAACTGATCGGGCGCGGAGGCATGGGCGAGGTGTGGCGCGCCCGGGACGAGTCGCTCGGCCGGCACGTCGCCGTCAAGTGCCTCAAGCCGATGGGGCCGCAGCACGACCAGTCCTTCACCCGCGTCCTGCGCGAACGCTTCCGCCGCGAGGCCCGCGTCGCCGCCGCGCTCCAGCACCGCGGCGTCACCGTCGTCCACGACTTCGGCGAGCACGAGGGCGTCCTCTACCTGGTCATGGAGCTCCTGGAGGGCCGCAACCTCAGCCAGCTCCTGGAGGACAACGAACAGCACCCGCTGCCGGTGGCCGACATCGTCGACATCGCGGAACAGGTGGCCGACGCCCTCGGCTACACCCACCGGCAGGGCATCGTGCACCGCGACCTCAAGCCCGCCAACATCATGCGGCTGACCGACGGCACGGTGAAGATCTGCGACTTCGGCATCGCCAGACTGGGCCACGACATGGGCTCCTCCCGCCTCACCGGCACGGGCATCGCGATGGGCACCCCGCACTACATGTCGCCCGAACAGATCAGCGGCGGCCACATCGACCACCGCAGCGACCTCTACTCGCTGGGCTGCGTCCTGTACGAGATCGCCACCGGGGCACCCCCGTTCGACCTGGAGGACTCCTGGTCGATCCTGGTCGGGCACCGCGACACCCAGCCCCGGCCGCCGCGCACCCACCGGGCCGAACTCCCGGACTTCTTCGACCGCGTCGTCCTGGAACTGCTGGCCAAGACCCCCGAGGAACGGCCCGTCGACGCGGGCGACCTGAAACAGCGGATCGTCATCGGCCGCACCGGCGCCCAGCCGAGACCGGAGCTGTCGGGGCGGGTGTGGCTCGCGCCGCCCGTCCCGGTGGTGCGCCCGGGGCAGCGGCTGCCGGCCTGGACCCGCGGCATGACCACCGGGCACAAGGCGGCCGGCCCCCGCCTGCCCGTGGCCCTGCCCGACCACTCCGCGGGCCTCACCGGCGAGTGGACCACCGGCACCGACCTGCGCGACCTCACCGGAGAACCGCCGCTCGCCGCGGTCGGGCGCCCGACCCCGTCGCCGGAGCTGCTCTCCGTCCTCGCCAGCCGGCACAGCGCGGGCCTCAACCTGGGGCGGCTGGGCCACTGGGAGGAGGCCGGCGAGGTGCACCGCGCGGTCGCCGCCGAACGGGAACACGCCCTGGGCCCCGATCACCCCGACACCCTCGCCAGCCGGTACGAGGTCGGCTTCACCCTCAGCCGCACCGGGCGCGTCCCGGACGCCCTGCGGGAGTTCGACCGGGTCGCCCGGGGCCGCGCACGCGTGCTGGGCCCCGACCACCCCGACACCCTCGCCGCCCGCCAGGAGACGGCGTACGTGCTGGGCCGGCTCGGCCGGCACTTCGAGGCCCACCAGGTGTACGCGGAGGTCCTCGCCTCACGGGAACGGTCGATGGGCCCCGACCACCCCGACACCCTGCGCTGCCGCCACAACCTGGCCTTCAACCTCGGCCGGCTCGGCCGCCTGGAGGACTCCTACCGCATGGCCAAGGAGGTGGCGTCGGCCCGCGCCCGGCTCCTCGGCGCCGAGCACCCCGACACCCTGGTCACGCTGTACGAGGTGGCGTACACGCTCGGCCGGCTGGGCCGCTGGCCGCAGGCCCTGCAGACCTACCGGGAAGTGGCCCGGGGCCGCGCGAGAACGCTCGGGCCCGACCACCCCGACACCCTCGCCGCCCGCTACGAGGTCGGCATCGGCCTCGGCCGCATGGGCCGCAGCGAGGAGGCGCTGGAGGTGTACCGCGCCCTGGTCGACGACCGGACCCGGGTGGGCGGCCCCACCGACCCCGAGACGCTCCGCGCCCGCCACGGCCTGGGCGTCAACCTGGGGCGGCTGGGCCGCTGGGAGGAGGCGCTCGCCGAGGCCCGGGACGTGTGCGCGATCCGCGAACGGGTGCTGGGCCCCGACCACCCCGACACCCTCGTCAGCCGCCGGGAGGTCGCCGTCGGCCTCGGCTGGCTGGGCCGCTGGGCCGACGCCCTGACCGCCTACCGCCAGGTCGCCGGGGCCCGCGCCCGGCTGCTCGGCGCCGGCCACCCCGACACCCTCGCCGCCCGCAACGACGAGGCGCACTGCCTGGAGCAGCTCGGCAGGGGAACGGAGGCCGTCGAACTGTACCGGCAGGTCGCGGCGCTGCGCCGCGGACAGCAGGTCCCCGGCACCGCGACCCCTGGCTAGGGCGTATTCGGAAAGTCCCGCCCGGCCGGGAACGCCCGGCACACACGCTCGCCGCGTTGTCGGCCGTCGGCGCAGTCCGCTGCGCTCTTCTCCCTCCGCCCTGCGATCGCAGGCACCGGACGCCCCCGGCCCCGCCCTCCGGGCGGACGACGTTCCTTCCGAAACACGCCCCGGACGTGATCGTGCCGTGCTACGAAGGGGCATGCCCGCACCCGACAGCTATGACGCAGTGATCGTGGGCGGCGGCCACAACGGACTGGTCGCCGCCGCCTACCTCGCCCGTGCCGGACAGTCGGTCCTCGTCCTGGAACGCCTGGCCACCACCGGGGGAGCAGCCGTCTCCACCCGTCCCTTCGCCGGGGTCGACGCCCGCCTGTCGCGCTACTCGTACCTCGTGTCCCTGCTGCCGCCGAAGATCGTCCGCGACCTCGGACTGGACTTCGCCGTACGCAAGCGGAACGTGTCCTCCTACACCCCCACCGTGCGCGAGGGCCGCGCCACCGGGCTCCTCGTCGGCGGGGAGAGCACCCGGGACTCCTTCGCCGCGCTCACCGGCTCGGACCGGGAGTACCGGGCGTGGCAGCGCTTCCACGGCATGACGCGGCAGGTCGCCGAACGGGTCTTCCCGACGCTCACCGAACCCCTGCCGGACCGTGCCGGGCTGCGCGGGCGGATCGGTGACGAGGAGGCCTGGCGGACGCTCTTCGAGGAACCCATCGGCATTGCCGTCGAGAAGAACTTCACCGACGACCTGGTGCGCGGAGTCGTCCTCACCGACGCCCTGATCGGCACCTTCGCCGACGCGCACGACCCGTCGCTGATCCAGAACCGCTGCTTCCTCTACCACGTCGTCGGCGGCGGCACGGGCGACTGGGACGTCCCCGTCGGCGGCATGGGCGCGCTCACCGACGCCCTGGCCCGGGCCGCCCGCGGGGCCGGGGCGGAGATCCGCGTCAGCCATGAGGCGACCCGGATCGAGACCGACGGGACCCGGGCCGAGGTCACCGTCCGCTCACCGGAGGCGGAACACGTCGTCGCCGCCCGCCGGGTGCTGGTCAACGCCTCCCCGCAGACCCTCGCCGCCCTTCTCGGCGAGGAGCCGCCCGCCCCGGCCGAAGGTGCGCAGCTGAAGGTGAACATGCTGCTCACCCGGCTGCCCCGGCTGTGTGACCGTTCCGTCGACCCGCGCCGGGCGTTCGCCGGGACGTTCCACATCGCCGAGGGGTACGGGCAGCTCGCCGCCGCCCACCGGGAGGCGGCCGCGGGGCGGCTGCCCACCACCCCGCCGTCCGAGATCTACTGCCACTCGCTGACCGACCCGTCGATCCTCGGCCCCGAGCTCGCCGCCAGTGGCCACCAGACCCTGACCCTCTTCGGCCTGCACACCCCGGCCCGGCTCTTCGCCGCCGACAACGAGGCGGCCCGCGCCGAACTGCTCACGGCCACCCTCGCCGCCCTCGACGCGCACCTGGACGAGCCGATCACCGACTGCCTGGCGTTCGACGGGAACGGCGAGCCGTGCATCGAGGCGAAGACCCCGCTCGACCTCGAACGGGAACTGCGGCTGCCGGGCGGCCACATCTTCCACCGGGACCTCTCCTTCCCGTACGCCACCGAGGAGACCGGGCGGTGGGGCGTGGAGACCGCACACGCCAACGTGCTGCTGTGCGGGGCGGGCGCCGTGCGCGGCGGCGGGGTCAGCGGGGTGCCCGGCCACAACGCCGCGATGGCGGCCCTGGGCCGGTGACGGACCGGGGGCCGGCCCGTCACCGGCCGGCCCCGGCCCCGCCCTCCGGCTACCGGCCGAACACGCCCCGCAGCGCGCCGAGTTTGCGCGGCAGGTCGTACTCCGCGCCGCCCTCGTGCCCGTTGTACGTGAACACCTCGATCTCGGCCGGTCCCGCGTAGCGGTGGTACGCGGCGAACACCGTGGACGACGGGCAGATCCGGTCCATCAGGCCGACGGAGAACCACGCCGGGGCACTCGCCCGCGCCGCGAAGTTGACCCCGTCGAAGTAGGAGAGGGTCTCCATCGCCTCGTCGATCCGGAAGCGGTGCCCGGACAGCCAGCGGGCGATCTCCGCGTACGGCCCGGCGTCGGTGATCTGCGAGGCCCGCCGGTAGTGGCAGAGGAACGGCACGTCGGCGACGGTCGCCGCGACGTCGTCCCGCAGCCCGGCGACGGCCAGCGCGAGCCCGCCGCCCTGGCTGCCCCCGAGCACCGCCACCCGGGCGGCGTCCACCGCCTCGTGGGCCTTCGCCGCGTCCACCGCCCGCACCGCGTCCGTGATCAGCCGCCGGTAGTAGTGACGGGAGGGGTCCTCGATGCCGCGGGTCAGGAAGCCGGGGGAGGAGGAGCCGTGCCCGTCGGGGCCGATGTCCGGGGTGTCCGCGGTGTTCTTGCCGCCGCCGCCCTGGCCCCGGTTGTCCATGACCAGATGGGCGTACCCCAGCGCGCTCCAGGTCAGCCAGGAGTACGGGATGCCCCGGCCGCCGTTGTAGCCGATGTACTGCACCACGGCGGGCAGCGGGCCCGAACGCGTCCGCGGCAGCATCAGCCACGCCTTCACCGGCTGTCCGCCCCAGCCCCGGAACGTCACGTCGAGCACGTCGACGGTCGCGAACCCGGCGTCGTACGGGACGAATTGCGCGTCCAGGTCGTGGCGGGCCGTCTCGGCGAGGGTCTTCTCCCAGAAGGCGTCGAAGTCGGCCGGTTCCTCCGGCTCCGGCCGGTACGCGCGCAACCGGTCGAGATCCATGTCGAACAGCAAGGGTCTAGCTCCTCTTCAGGGTGAGGTTGAGGGTCGCGCCGTGGCGTCCGGCGGTGTCGGCGGTGATCCGGACGCCGCTGCCGGTCCTGGTGACGCTCACGCCCGGGTCGGCGGAGGCGACGTCCAGGCCGCGCCGCGCCAGGTCCAGCACGACCGAGGAGCGCGACTGCGTCGGGTCGGACAGCGCCACCTTCACCGTCCTCCCCTCCGGCCGCACGAGGACCGAGGCCGGGCCGTCCGCGGACAGCTCCTGCGCGGTGCCCGCGGTCCAGAAGTTCGCCGCGACCAGCCCGTCCGCGCAGCGCCGCACCGCGTGCACGGCGGTGGTGCGGGCGACGGGCTTCACCGGGGGAGCGGCCGCCCACTGCCGGGTGCGTTCCGCGGAGGCGGCCGGGGCCTGGAGCCAGTAGTAGTCCGCCCCGTCCGGCGCCGCCCCGTGGTCCTGCCACAGCGTCAGGTACGGGCGGGTGACCGGGGTGTCCGTGCCGTACTTGAGGTTGATCTCGCGCCAGGTCGCGGTGCGCTCCTCGCGCAGACCGTTCAGCGTGGCGGGCTCGGGGAAGACGTAGCCTCCGGTTCCGGCCACGTGCAGCCACCGGACCTTGTCGAGACGGGCCGACCAGCCGGCGTCCGGGGGCACCGCCGTGCCGTTGACGAGCAGGGCCGCCCCCGGGTCGCGGAGCTTGCGGTTCTCCACGACCGTCTCGACGGTGCCCGCGTCGGCGGTGATGCCCGAACCGACGCAGGCGATCACGTCGTCCAGGCAGAACCAGCTCTTCAGGCCGCGCAGCGAACTCCCGTACGCGCGCAGCTCCATGCCGTACGCCCCGAGCGTCGTGCCCGGCAGCGAGGTCCCGCCGGCCCAGTCGGCGGCGCTGGTGGTGCGCTGTCCCGCCCCGTCCGCCTGCCGGCCCGCGACGACGGTGGTGCCGGGAAGGCGCGTCGGGTCGACGGTCGGCCAGTAGTCCTCGCTGTAGTGCCCGAGGTCGTCGGTGTACAGCAGGACCATGCCGTCGGAGAGGTGCCAGGCGTGCAGGTTCTCGTTCTGGATCGACTCGTAGTTGTAGATCCGGGACGAGTACGCGGAGATGCCCAGGGCGAAGGACGGCCGGTGGTGGGCCGCCTTGTCCATCCGGGGGTGCTGCTTGTGCGCGACCAGCGGCCCCCGCGCCGGGACGGGGGAGGCCAGCACCCGCTGGGCGGCGACCAGCGAGGCGAGGTCGGTCAAGGCCAGGAAGTCGCGGTAGGTGTCCTCGGTGATCCACTGCTTGACCAGGGCGGTGAACCGGTCGGCGGCCTCGCCGGGGAAGGTCGGTATCAGCCGGATCACCGCCTCGATGACGGTCTGCGCCGAGACGTGTCCCTGCTTGCTGGGGCGGGCGATCTCGCGCCCGCACACCGACGCCATCACGTCGCCGCGCACCAGCAGCGGGTCGAAGCCGTCGTCGACCCAGCGGCGGACGTTGTCGAGGTCCGGGTCGGTGACCCGCCACGCCGTGCCGGCCAGGAGGTTCAGCAGCCGGGACAGGTTGTTCAGCAGCTCCTTGCCGTACCCGCCGTTGTAGGGGTGCTTGTAGTGCTGGAGGAACGAACCGTCGGAGTAGAAGCCCTCGCCGGTGCCCGCCGCGGCGGCGCTCGCGTCGTTGAAGGCGAGGACGCTGTTGGCGCCCGAGCCCTCGACGTCCGAGAGCGCGTCACGGACCCGGCCCAGGTCGTCCCCGCTGTCGCGGAGCACGGCGTTGACGGCGACGACGGTGGAGATCCACACCCGGTTGGCCCCGGTCGCGATCTGCCGGTCGGCCCGCCAGAGGTTCGGGTCGGGAGTGTAGTGCCGCACGGCCGTGGTGATCCGGGCCAGCCGCTCCGCCCCGAGCACGTCGTACAGCAGCACGGTCGCGTCGTTGAGGGCGAGCGCGGAGCCGATCTCCCAGTCCCAGTCGTTGTCGAACCGGGTGTGCTCGGGGCCGTAACGGTTGGTCAGCATCCAGTCGAGGCCGGCCAGCAGCAGATCGCGCAGCGCGGTGTCGCCGTGCTGCGGGGTGCCGGGGACGGCCCAGGCGGTGGCGACCGTGGCGAGCCGCTTGAACGAGGTGGTGACGTGGTTGGAGAGCGCGGTGCTGGTCAGGTCGGGGAACAGCCCGTCGGTACGGGTCGGGTCGAGGCCCTTGGCCGCGGTGGTCGCGGCCCGGCCGACCCGGGCCACGGCCGCGGCGATCCGCGGGTCGGCCGGGTCGAGGCCGGGGCCGCCGGTGAGCAGGGTGTGCCAGCGGGTGCGCAGGGCGGCGGCGGTGTCCTCGGCCGCGTGTGCGGTGCCCGACGCGGCGGGCGTCAGCGGCAGGGCGACGGCCGCGCCGAGCGCCGCCGCCCCCGCGAGAACGGTGCGCCGGGTGGTGCCCCGGGTGCTGCCTGGGTTCATGATGCGGCCCTCACAGAAGGTGTCGGCGGTCGACGGCCGCGGCGAGCGCGGCGTGACCGGCGGGGTTGGGGTGGAGTCCGTCGCCGCTGTCGTACGCGGCCGCCATGCGCGACGGGCGGTGCGGGTCGCGCAGGGCCGCGTCGAAGTCGGCCACGGCGTCGAAGACGTGCCCGGTCCGTACGGCGGCGTTGATCCGCTGCCGGACCTCTTCCAGCTCCGGCGTCCAGCGGATCCAGCCCTCGAACGGGGTGATGGTCGCGCCGACCGCCCGCAGTCCGGCGTTGCGGGCGCGCAGCACCAGTTGCCGGTACCCGGCCAGGACGCGCGCCGGATCGGTCTGGCTCGGCGGCTGCTGGAGGTCGTTGACGCCGAGGTGGACCAGTACGGTCCGCAGCCCCGGCAGCGACAGCACGTCGCGGTCGAAGCGGGCCTGGCCGCCGGGACCGAACCGGGCGTCGTCCAGCAGCATCCGGTTGCCGCTGACGCCGAGGTTGGCGACGGCGGAGCCGGGCAGGCGCCGGGCCAGCTGGTCGGGCCAGCGCAGATCGGCGTCGTCCGGCGTGCCCACGCCCTCCGTGATGGAGTCGCCCAGCACCGCGACCACCGGCCCGTGCGCCCCCGTCACCTCGACGCCCGTCAGCAGGAAAACCGAGGCGGTGCGCTCGCCGTCGACGAAGTGCGAGGCGTGGGTGTTGCGGTGGAAGGACAGCGGCCCGGTGGGTCCGGGGAGCCGGGTCTCCACCGTCAGCCGCGCCGCCTCGGCGGCCCGCAGGCCGTCGACCGGGTCGCTGGTCAGCGAGGCGCCGGCCGCGAGCCACGCCTGGCGCCGCCCGCCGAACGTCACCGGCCGGCCGCCCGCCGTCACCGGGCCGACGAGGACCGGGACGGTGCCGAAGGCGTGCCCGTAGCGCAGCCGCACGTTCCCGCCCGCGGACAGCCGTACGTGCGCGGTGAAGGTGGCGTCGGTCAGGCCGGTGCTCGCCACCGTGTCGGTGGCGGTCGGCGCGGTCTGCGCGGTCGCCCAGGACGTCGTCCAGCGCGACCGGTTCCCGCCGCCCGGCCGCTCGGCCGCCCGGGCCCCCGGCGCCGCGGCGGCGACCGCCGCCAGGGAGGCCGCCGCCGTCAGTACCCCGCGTCTCGCGGGTCCCCGCCCGGTCACCGGGGGCACGCACCCGTCGGGTCGTACTCGCCGCCGTAGGTGCCGACCGCGTCGCCGCCGGTGTTGCCGCTCATGGTGTTGGTGCACACCGGGCCCTGCGGGGTGCGCATGAACTTGATGCCGCCGCCCGCGTTGTCGGTGATGGTGTTGCCGTAAACACTGGTGTCGATGCCGTCGGTGGCGGTGTCACCGCCGAGCCGGATGCCCGCGCCCACGTTGTCGTGAACGGTGTTGTAGCGGAAGATGTTGCCGCTGCCGCGCGCGTCCAGTCCGCCGGAGCTGGGGTCCTTCTGGCCGCTGCAGTCGTTGTACTCGACGTAGTTGTTGGTCGAGTTCTCCTTCACGTCCACGCACTCGTTGCCCTGGGTGGCGATGGTGTTGTGATGGATGCGGTTGTTCCTGCTGATGTCGGGGGCCGCGTCCGGGGCGCCGTTCGCGCCCTGTTGCTCGGGGGCCGTGCCGAGGTAGATGCCCTCGCCGTTCTTGCCGCCCCCGCCGAACTTGAAGTCGGCGACCCCGCAGTTGGTGATGGTGTTCCCGGAGATGTCCGCCCCGGTCACCAGATAGCGCACCCGCAGGCACTCGTCGGCGGCGTTCTTCAGCGTCATCCCGGTGATCCGCAGCGCACCCACCCCGTTACCGGGGGTCGTGCTCATGACATAGATGAGTTTGAGGCGGTACCCCGACACGTCGGAGGACGAGCCGTGCAGCCCGTCCACGGTGAAACCGCTGAGCGTCGTCGAGTCGTGCCGCACCTGGATGATGCGGGCGTCACCGGCCCCCTTCACCACGGCGTTCGACGGGCCGGTGAGGGTGACCCCGGAACGCTTGGTCACCACGTCCTGCCGGTACGTCCCCGCGGCGAGGTGCACCGTGGCGCCGGTCGGCGCCAGATCGACCGCCTTCTGGATCGTGGCCAGCGGGGAGCCCGCCGACGTACCGGAGTTGGCGTCGCTGCCGGACGGCGACACGTAGTACGCGGTGGCGGCCTCGGCGGCCACCGACGGCGGGGGGAAGGCGAGCGGCGCGCCGGCGGCGAGCGCGGCGACGAGGGTGGTGCGCAGGACACGGCTCATGGGGTGTGCCTCCTGGGGTCTGCGAAGGACAGGGCGAGCAGTACGGGGATGCTGGGGCCGAGGAGCAGGGGGCCCAGCGGTACGACGAGGGAGAGCAGCGCGGCGGAGACCACCGCGCCGAGCAGGGCGGTGCCCCGGGCCGGTGACCCGAAACCGAGGGCCAGCGCCCCGCGCGACCAGGTGCGGACCGTGCCGTCCGGCGAACGGCCCGCCTCCGCCGCGAGCGCCACATGATGGATGGTGAATGCGGCGGCGATGCCCACCTGCGCGGCGAGCAGCACGAACGTCCACGGCTCCGAACGGCCCAGCAGATGGACGATGTTGGCGATCAGGACGAACACGGCGGCCGTGGACACCAGCGAGTGCCGCCACAGGGCGCGCCAGTACCGGGGGAACGCGGTGAACGTGTGGACGAAGCAACGGCTGTCGCCCTCCGCCCGCCACCGCTGCAGGGCGTACCCCATCGCGGCGAGCGCGGGCAGCCAGGTCACGACACCGAGCGCCAGCACGGTGAACGCGGCCCCGGCGGCGGCCGGGTAGGCGATGAACTCCAGCCGCCGCAGCAGCGTCGGCCAGCCGGACGAGAGGGTTGCCTGCATGATCAGCCGACCTTTCCGGTGTACGGCTCCGGGACGTCGAGCAGCACCCGGCCGTCCAGCTCCAGCCTGGTGGCCGCCACCACGTACGGGGCGCGCCCGGCACCGTCGAGCAGCACCGCCGCCGCGTCGGCCGACACCGCTCCGGTACGGATGCGGCGGGCCACGGGCGAGAGGAGCACCGTCTCCTCGTCGAGGACCACGCCCTCGCCCTCCGCACATGCGGCCCGCCGCGCGTCGACCGGCCCGGCGCCCGGCACGATCACGGTGAGGAAGAGACCGCTCGACGCCCGCGCGGTCGTGGAACGCAGGGTGTGCAAGGTGCGGGTGAGGCGCAGCTCCGGCGTGCTGGACGTCGGATTGGCCTCGACCTCGGTGACCTCGGAGACGACCCGGGCGTCGAGCGGGGCGAACTGCCGCAGCAGCGCCGAGGCCGCACCGGACCGGATCAGCCGGCCGCCGTTCGGCAGCGGCTCGGTCGGCCGGTCGGTCTGGAGCAGGAACGTCCATTCCCGCTCCGTGTCCGCCTCGGCGAGGTCCAGCAGCACGAGCCGCCCCGACGGGGTGAACACCAGCGTCCGGTCCAGCCGCCGCACCCCGAGCGCCGGGTCGTACATCGCGGCGATCTCCGCCGTGGCGTGCGCCCAGCCGCAGTCCTCGGCGACCAGCACGTCGCGCTGCCGGGCCTGCCGCTCGTGGGGAATGTCCCGGTACACGTGGTACCGGTCCTCGTCCGCGTACCCCTGCCCGTCCACCAGCAGCAGATTGTGGTGCGCGGCCCGCTTGCGGTTGCTGTAGCCCTCGTCGACCGCGAGGAACCCGCCCTGCGAGACCAGCACGAACGAACCCGAATCGGGGTGGTGGTGACCCTGGTTGAGGGTGTCCCAGCCCTTCTCCGCCCGGTGCTTCGCCGAGGTCTCCCACGCCTTGTGGCCGCCGCCGGGGCTCGCCTTGAACGAGACGAGCGTGGCGTCGTCGTCCCATCCGGTACGGGCGCAGAGCAGCCCGAGGTCCGGGAAGAACGCCCGCGTCCCGGTGGGCGGCGCGGCGGCCACGGACGGGTCGTACCAGAGGTGTTCGAGGTACGCCTCCGGCAGGATGCCCGGCCGCACCCCGCTCTCCGACGCCTCCTGCCACAGCAGTTCGCCCGAGGCGAGATCGCCCATCCACTGCGCCTCGGGGATGCCGTACCGGGCCGCGAGACGGTAGTACAGGGCGGCACTGTGCCCGCTGCGCCGGTCGTGGCAGTCGCCGTGGTCGACGTTGAACGCGAAGCCGGGCGCCGTCTGGTGCAGCCGGTAGCGGAAGGTGTTGCGGAGGAACCCGCCCCGCTCCCACCAGTCGATGCCCTCCGCCTCCTGGAGGAGGTCCAGGTGGATGGCGAGGAACGGCACCCCGTAGCGCCAGTACACGACCCCCTCGGCGTGCGAACCGTCGTCCGGCATCAGGTCGAGGACCGTGCCGAGGTTCTCCTTGGCGCGCTCGGTCCACTCCTCCTTGCCCAGCACGTAACCGGCGGTCGCCAGGCCCGCGTAACAGATCCAGTTGTGGTTCTGCCAGTACGAGGACGACCACCAGCCGCCCTCGCTCGCCACCGCGAACTCGTACATCCGCCGCCCCTGGAGCAGCAGCTTGTACCGCAGCAGCGCCGCCACGTCCTCCGGCAGTTCGTCGCCGATCCACCGGTGGGCGAGCGAGAGGTGGTGCAGCAGCCAGCCGGCGTCCAGGTCGTGGTCCGGCATGTGCGCCCGGCCCCAGTGCGGCAGCCGCACCGCCGCCTCGATCCAGCGCCGGCTCTCCGCCAGATGGGCCGGATCGCCGCCGACCCGGTACGCGAGCGCCGGGTTGGAGGCGGCGGGCCCCAGCCAGGTGATGCTGGCGAGGGGATGGGTACGGGGCGGGGTCAGCCCGCGGTGGCGGACGGCCTCCTCGTACAGCCGCGCCTCCTGGGCGGGGCGGGGGCCGGGCGGCGGGGTCGCCGAGAGCAGCAAGAGTCAGTCCTCCGTCCGGAACCGCGCGGAACTTCCGTCGGTCAGTGCCACGGTCAGCACCCCGTCGCCGTCCAGCCGCACCTCGCTCACGGCGGGGCCGGCCGACGCCGCCTGGTACACCGAGGCGAACGTGACCCGGTCCGACCGCGTGGTGAAGTCGACCCGGGTGCGCACTCGTTGCGGATCGTCCGCGGGGCCCGTGCCCGGCCGGGCGACCGGGCGCACGGTCCGGCCCGGGGTGTGGGTGTGCCAGCCGTGCAGGGTCTCGTCGCCGTACCAGGTGGTGCGCACCTCGCCCGAGGGCTGGAGCTGGACGTCCAGCGCGACACCGGGGCGCAGCTGCGCGGCCAGGCTCCGCTCGGTCCCGGCGTCCACGGTCAACAGGTCGACCAGATAACTGTCGCCGAGCACGACCCGGCGCACCGCCCGCACCCCCTCGTACGCCGCCGTCACCTCGGCGGTGACGGACGAACCGTCCGAGCCCAGCAGCCGGCCGGCGCACTCGGCCTGCTCCGCACCGCCCACCCGGAACGCGGGATGGGCCCCGGTCGAGGCGTACAGGTCGCGGAACTCCAGGTGCGCGTACGGCACCTGACCCGGGTCGGGCTGCCAGGGGGTGGTGTCCCCGTACAGATACAGCGACAGCTTGTCGCGGTGCCCGTGCGAGCCCCCGTGCGGACCGAAGTCCAGCAGCGCGTGGATGCCCGCGTGGCGCAGCACCGCGTACCCGGCCGTCGGGAACACCGTGAGCGGGCCGGGTGCCGGGCGCTCGGCCAGCGGCGGCCCGGCGAACCAGCCGCCCAGCTCGCCGTCGAGCCCGTCGTCGCTCCCGCCGAGCTCGGCCCGGGCCCGCCCGGCCACCGCGTCCAGCACGGGGGAAGGCACCAACTGCTGGGCCAGGGCCACGAGTTCGAGCCACTCCAGGGCGAGCGGACCGCGCAGGTACGGGCCGTCGTGCAGCGCCGGGAGGATGCCGCCCGGCGTGGCGATCGCCACCAGCACGTCCGTCATCCCGGCCAGCACGTCCACCACGTCGGACGGCAGGGCGGCGGGGTCGGTGCCGCGCAGCGCCAGCAGCGCGGCCCGCAGCACGAACCCGTGGTAGTACGTGCTGCCCTCCCACTCCCAGCCGTCGTCGGCGACCGCGACCCGCAGATGCGCGTACAGCCCGTGCTCGCCCTCCAGCCACCGCTTCCCGCCGTCCCACTCCAGGCCGCGCGCCGCGGCCGCGGCCCGGCTCGCCGCCGCACCGGCCGCGTTGAGCCACGCGGTGTAGTTGGAGGCCAGATGGCCCTGGCCGGTGAGCAGGTCCCGGGCGCCGAGAGCGGCCTCCTCCAGCGAGTCCAGCAGCGGCAGCACCCCGGCCAGGTCGTCGGTGGAGTGCTCGGCGAGCGTGCTCACGGCGTGCCCGATGTTCACCGCCCAGATGGCGTCGGTCAGCGCCTGGTGGAACAGCCGGCCGCGCAGCATCCAGCTCTGCGCCTCGCCGTGCCGTTCGGTGGCCAGCTCCGCGTACAGCCCGGCGTACTCCACCAGCCGCGCCACCGCCTCGGCGCGCTCCCCGCGGTGCGCGAGCACCCGCAGGTGCCGCGCCCACGCCTGGTGCGACAGCACCAGCCAGGCGCCGCGCACCGCCTCGTCGTCCACCCGGCAGCCGTACGCGCAGCGCGCACCGCCCTCGGGGAACACCCCGGCCAGCAGATCACCGTGGTCGAGCTCCACGCCGTGCGCCGGGCAGACGTACGCGTGCCACCAGCCGCCCCGCTCCCGGGCGATCCGCCTCAACGCGGCCACGCCCCACCGTCGATGTCCACCGTGGTGGCGGTCAGGAAGCCGGACGAGGGCGAGGCCAGGTGCACGACCGCGGCGGCGACGTCCTCCGGTGTGCCGGCCCGGCCGACCGGGATGCCCGCTTCCATCGCCTGCTGTGCCTCGGGGGCGGTGAACGTGTCGTGGAAGGCGGTGCCCTTGATGAAGCCGGGGGCCACGGTGTTGACCGTGATGCCGGTGCCGCCGAGCTCCTTGGCCAGGCCCTTGGTGAACCCGCGGACCCCGGCCTTGGCCGCCGCGTAGGCCACCGAACCGGGGCCGCCGCCGTTGTGCGCGGCCAGCGAGGACATGGTGACGATGCGCCCGGCCGAGGATTTCCTGAGATGCGGCAGGGCGGCGCGCACGGTGCGGAAGGTGGACGTCAGATTGGTGGAGAGGACCTTGTCGAAGTGGTCGTCGGACATCTCGGCGACGGTGGCCCGGCCGATCAGGTGGCCCGCGTTGCAGACGAGGACGTCCAGGCCGCCGAGGAAGCCGGCCGCCTCCTCGACGAGCCGGTCCACCTCGGCGGTCACCGTGACATCGGCCCGGAACGCCTTCGCCCGGCGGCCCAGTGCCTCGATCGCGGAGACGGTGTTCGCGGCCTCGTCGGCGGAGGAGTGGTAGTGGACGGCGACATCGGCACCGGCCTCGGCGAGCGCGACGGCGATGGCACGGCCGATTCCGTGGCCCGCCCCCGTCACCAGTGCGCGGGAGCCGTTGAGATCAGCAGACATGGGGTGAGTACCTTTCGAGGACCGGCCGCTCGGACCGGAACCGGTCACTTGAGACCGGCGGTTGCGAAGCCCTGCACGAAGTAGCGCTGGCCGATGAGGAAGAGAATGACCATGGGCAGGGTGGCCAGCGTGGTGCCGGCCATCAGGAAGTGCCACTGGGTGCCGTTCTCCGTCTTGAAGACGGAGAGCCCCACCTGGATCACCCGCAGGCTGTCCGTACGGGTCACCAGCAGCGGCCACAGGAAGTTGTTCCACGACGACTCGAAGGTCAGCAGTGCCACGGTGGTGAGCGCGGGCTTGACCTGCGGGGTCATGATGCGGGCGTAGATCCGGAACTCGCCCAGACCGTCGAGCCTGGCCGCCTCCTCCAGCTCCACCGGCAGGTCCAGGTAGAACTGGCGGAAGAGGAAGACCGCGAACGGGGTGACGGCGCCGGGAATGATCAGCGCCCACCAGGAGTCCAGCCAGCCGCTGCCGCCCTGGCCGAAGATGTCGTTGCCGCCGGCCAGCGGCATGAAGCGGACGATGAGGAACTCGGGCAGGACCTTGGTGTAGGTCGGGATCATCAGGGCGGCGATGAACAGGTAGAAGATGACCTCGCTGCCCCGGAACCTGATCCGGGCCAGCGCGTACCCGGCCATCGACGCGAGCAGCACATTGATCACGGTGTGGCTGAACGCGATGATGAAGCTGTTGCGCGCGTACGTCGCGAACGGCGCCGCCTTCAGCGCATCGACGTAGTTCCCGAACTCCCAGTGCTCCGGCAGCAGTCCGGCGTCCTGCGAGGCGATCTCCACCGGCGTCTTGAGCGAGGTGAGCACCATCCAGACGAACGGCACCACCATGAGCAGGGAGACGACGGTGAGGGTCGCGTAGAGCGCGATCCGGCCGACGGTGAGCGGTTTGCCGTTCTTCACCGGCCGGGACTTGCCCGTGGCCCCCGGCGCGGGCAGCTCAGTTGTGGCCACGGGTGCCTCCCATGATCCGCCGGTTGACCAGGGTGAAGCCCATCAGCAGCACGAACAGCACCAGTGACTGCGCGCAGGCGTAGCCGACGCGGAACTCCCGGAAGGCGGACTTGTAGATCTCGTACGTCATCATGGTGGTGCTGTTGGCGGGACCGCCGTCGGTCAGGATGTAGATCTGGTCGAAGGACTGGAACGCGCTGATCATCGACGTGATGAGCACGAAGAACGTCGCGGGCTTCAGCAGCGGCAGTGTGATCGAGAAGAACTGCCGCACCTTCGAGGCGCCGTCCACCGAGGCCGCCTCGTACAGCTCCTTGGGCAGGGACTGCAACGCGGCCAGGTAGATGAGCATCTTCATGCCGATGCCCTGCCAGATGCCGACCAGGATCACCGACGGCATCGCCCACGAGGTCGAGGACAGCCAGGCCGGTCCGTCGATCCCGAGGAACGACAGGAGCGTGTTCAGCAGCCCGTTGCCCGGGTTGTAGATCCACAGCCAGACCAGCGCGATCGCGACGGTCGCCGTCACCTGCGGCAGGAAGACCGCGGTGCGGAAGACGCCCCGCGCCTTCAGCCCGGTGTGCAGCGCCAGGGCCATGAGCAGCCCCAGCATCATGCCGAACGGCACGGTGAAGAAGGTGTAGACGACGGTGTTGACGATGGACTTGCGGAAGACCGCGTCGCCCATCATGTCCCGGAAGTTGTCCAGCCCCACGAACTGCGGCGGCGTCAGCACGTCGTACTTGGTGAAGGCCAGGACCACTGAGGCGACGACCGGCAGGCCGATCCAGAGCGAGGCGTGCAGCAGCGCGGGCGCCACCATGAGCATGCCGGCGCGTTGCCTGCGGCGCCCCGGTCCCACCGGCGCGCGGCCGGGACGCTTCTTCGCGACCGGGCGCCCGGCGGGGGAGGGCGGCCGGGCGGGCCGGGCCTTGAGTACGGATGTTGCTCCCACGGTACGGGTCCTTACATCCGGCCGATGGCGGCCTCGGCGAGCCGGCCGAGTTCCGCGATGGCGTCCTTCGCGGACTGGTTGCCCACGATCGCGGGCTCCAGAGTGGGCTTGATCTTCTCGCGGATCTCCATCCAGGCGGGGGTGCCGCCCTCGGAGCACGCGGCACCCATGCTCCGCAGGGAGAGGTCGACGAACTTGTTCTCCTTCACGTACGAGGTGTCGCTGAGGTCCTTCAGGCCGGGCACCGAACCACGCTGTTCGGCGGCGCCGATGATCGACTCGGGCGTGGCCAGGTACTCGACGAGCGCGCGGGCCGCCGCCGGGTGCTTGGAACTGGCGGACTGGGTGACGAGGGTGCCGCCCTGGAGCATGGCGGGCTTGCGGTTGGCGAGGATGAACGCCCCGAGCTTGTCGTCCTTGAGCAGGTCCGGCGTCTGCTCCTCGGCCTGCTTCCACAGCGCGCTGGTCGTCATCATCATCGACGCCTTGCCGGTCTGCACGTTGGACGGGGCGCCGGCGTCCGTCTTCCTGGCGTAGTCGGCGGAGCCGTCCGCGATGAGGTCCTTGAAGAACTGCAGGGCCTCGACGCCCCGGGCATCGGTGAACAACACCTTCTTGCCGTCGGCACTGAACAGCTGACCGCCGTTGGCGAAGAGGAAGGTCTCCCAACACTGGCGCAGATCGATCGAGAACGGGTCGAAACCGATCCTGCCGTTCTTGGTCAGCTGCTTGGCCACGGCGCGCAGCTCGGCCCAGTTCGCCGGGGTCTTCTTGATGCCGGCCTCGGCGAAGTGGTCCTTGCGGTAGACGACGATGCGGGTGTCGAGGACGACCGGCAGCGCGTACAGCTTGCCGTCGTACCGGGACGGCTCCAGCACCCGCTCCTCGTAGTCGTGCGCGGTGGCGAGCTTCTCCGGTAGTTCGGCGATCGCCTTCTTCGCGGCGAACGGCGGGATCCAGCCCACGCCCATCATCAGCACGTCGGGCAGCAGCCCGCCCGCGAGACCGGTGGTGATCTTCTCGTTGAGCTGCGCGTACGTGGTGTAGTCCACGTTCACCTTGACGTCCGGGTACTTCTTCCGGAAGCCGCCGAGGATCTCCTTCTCCAGCAGCGTCTTGCCGTCGGCGCCCTCGTAGATCGGGGTGAGCAGCGTGATCTCGCCTTCGGCGGGGCCGTCGGCCGAGCCGGACGTCGACGTACCCGTTCCGCACGCGCCGAGGGCTGCGGCAGCGGTGCCCGCGCCGATGGCGGCAAGCAACGACCGTCTTCTGAGTTCCATGGGACACCCCTTTTGAGGCGGAGGCTGTGGATCGATCCAGCGATGACATCCCGACAGTGGCTGGGAAGTGCTGGTAAATCGATGCAGTGATGCTAGGAACGCCCTCGGAGGGACGTCAACAGCTGGTGCACATGAATTTTCGGGGGCGTTAACTGGTGAACCGGTGAACCTTGTTAAGTAAATCGATACACTGCTACGGTCAGACGGATTCCGAACCGGAGGTGGCATGAGCGGGGTAACGATCCATCAGGTCGCGGAGGCCGCCGGGGTCTCCGCGAGCACGGTCTCCAACGTCCTGAACGGGCGGACGAACCGCATGCAGGCGGCGACGCTGGCCCGCGTGGAGCAGGTGATCGAGCAGCTCGGCTACCGGCCCAACCGCGCGGCACGAATGCTGCGCACCGGACGCATCAAGGTCATCGGCCTCATCGTGCCGTCCGTCGCCAACCCCTTCTGGGGGGCGCTCGCCCGGGAGCTGGAGGCCATCGCGCTCGCCGAGGGGTACCACGTGCTGCTCTGCAACAGCGAGCGCGACCCGGCCCGCGAGCTCAAGTACGGCGAGGAACTGCTCGCGGACGGGGTCAGCGGAGTGGTGCTCTGCTCCTCGCTGCCCTCGCTCGAACACGTGACGCCGCTGCTCAGCCGCGGTCTGAAGATGGTCGCCTTCGACCGCGCCGCACAGGCGGGCGACCCGCCGTCCCTGGCCTCGATCAGCGTCGACAACGCGATGGGCGCCGAGCTCGCCACCCGCCATCTGATCGAACTCGGCCACCGGAGACTGGCGTTCGTCTCCGGTTCGGTCCACAGCGTCAACCGCCGCGAGCGACTGCGCGGCTTCCGGACGGCCCTGGAGTCGGCCGGCCTCGACCCGGCCGACGCGATCGTCTGGCCCGGCGCCGACACCGCCGAGTTCGGCGACAAGGACGCGGCCGAACTGGGCCGGAACGCGGCCCGGGAACTCCTCTGCGGCCCCCGCCCGCCCACCGCGTTCGTCGCCATCAACGACATGTGCGCGATCGGCATCTGCCGGGGGGCCAAGGACGCCGGGCGCAGCGCGGGCCAGGACGTGTCCGTGGTCGGCTTCGACGACATCCTCCTCGCCGACCTCTTCGAACCCCCGCTCACCACGGTCCGCCAGCCGCTGCCGGAGATGGCCGCGGAGACGTTCCAGCAACTGCGGGCCCGGATCGACGCGGCCCCCGCGGCGGGCCGCTCCCTGCTCATCCGGCCGAGGCTGGTCGTGCGGGAGTCGACGGCGCCGGCGCCGGTACGGAGCGGCATGCCGGCCACGGTGCCCGCGGCGAAGCGGTCGACGGAGGGGCAGCCGGCCTGAGCCGCGCCCCGGACGCGGCGTCCGGGGCGCGGCTCAGGCCACCGGCGAGCGGGACCGGCCGGCCTCCGGGTGCATCGGCCTCCCGACCCGTGGGTGGGGCGCCATGGCGGTCACTGCATCGAAGGATTTACTCCCGGCTCGCCCCCGCGCAGGACGTGAAGGGGGAGCGGCGGGCGGCACAGTGGAGCGCGATCCAGGTTCCCCTGACGGCACTGCCTCGGAAGGCACTTCCATGCACTTCTCCGCCGACCGGCCCCGCCCCGCGCTGCGGGCCGTGACGACCGGTATCTGCTGCGCCGCGGTGACGGCGTCCGTGATGGCCCCGGTCGACGCGGGCGCCGTCCCGCGCTCCGCGGCCCAAACCCCCGCACCCCGGATCGAAGCACCGCTCGGCACGGTGTTCCTGCCCAACCTCGACGACGACTCGCGCCGCTGCACACTGCGCCCCGGCGACCTCGACCGGCTGGACGTGGCCCTGGACGAACGCCTCGCGGCCTGCCACGACGCCGCGGACGAAATGGTGAACGGTCCCGAGGACGCCAAGGACCTCACCCCGCTCCTGGTGCCGCCCACGGCGGTCGGTGAGGACGCCGTCGGCAGGCTCGCGGTGCCCGCCGCGCAACGGCCGTACGTCCGGATCTTCGTACGGGAGGGCGACCGGTACACCCCGCTCGGCGCCGACGGGGCACTGAGCGCGCGCGACCTGCGCCGCGGCGTGCGGCTCGCCGTCGAGGGGCGGGACATCGTCCGCGACCGGACCCGGTGGGACGGCCGGGTCCTCGTGACCCTCACCGTCACCGACCGCGGACGCACTGGCAGCACACGGCTCGGGATGAGCGTCGCCCCCGTCCTCCTCCAGCACGACCTCCAGCGCGCCCGCCACGTCTTCGCCGCGGCCCCCGGAAAAGGGCCGGGACAGCCCGTGGAGGTTCCGACCGCCACCCGGGTGCCCGGCGGGTGGAAGGAGTTCGCCGGGTCACTGCGCGCCGCGACCCGCGCCGTGGGGCTCCCCGACCGCGAACTGAACTTCCAGCCGGGCGGCCCCCAGTGGTGGAAGGACATCTGGCGGCAGGACATCGCCGAACCGGCCTATGCGACCAGGCCGGGCCCCGGCGGGCCGCAGACGATGCGGATCCTGCTGCGCTCCCCGAACTACTGGAAGTCCCCCGACGGCACGGGCGCGAGCCTGCGGCGGGCCGGGCGGCTCCTCTTCAAGGACCTGCGCGGACCGGGCGTGGGCGTCGTCCAGCAGTACACCACCGACCGCCCGGACAACGTCGACGAACTCCTCAACTTCACCGGCAACATCGAGTCGCTGCCCCCGTACCGGGGCTACCCGAAGGGCCGCGTGGTGTACGGGAGTTCGGCGGACCGCCGCCCCGATCCGTCGTTCGTGCGGATGCTGCGCGACCAGCGGGAGCAGCCGCCCGTGGTGATCGACACCTCGTGGCTGCTGGTCGGCCACGCCGACGAGACCGTGCACGTCGTGCGCGCCGACAACGCGCGCGGCTGGACCCTCGCCGTCTCCGACCCCCGGCTCGCGATCGGGCTGCTGAAGAAGGTCCAAGAGGCGGGGGAGGGCGGGCAGCGGCTGTTCGCCGACACCGACGCGGAGGACAAGCCCACCGTCGACGAGTTCCTGCGTTACGACGCGGCCAGGGGCGACAACGAGGACGCCGCGCGCCGCATCGACGAACAGGTGCGGGTGCTGCTGCGGGCGACCGGACTGAAGCCCACCGAGCTGGTGCGGCTGCCGGTGCTCTACTTCCGGGTGACCGACACCCCGGGGGCGGAGGGCCGCCACATCGCCTTCTCTCCGGCCCTGGCCAACGGCCTGTCGCTGACGGCCGAGGACTTCGCGGCCCCCGCGCCGCACGGCCCCCGGCTCGCCGGGCGCGACCTGTTCCGGGCGGAGGCCGAGCGGCGGCTGACGGCGAACGGCGTACGGGTGCACTGGGTGGAGAACTTCTCCTGGTCCCACCTCGGCGGCGGCGAGGTGCACTGCGCGACGAACGCGCTGCGCGACATCGGCCGGTAGCACGACCGGGTGCGGGTGCGGGTGCGGGTGCCGTATGCCGGGCATGCCGCCCCGCCCCGGCACCCGGTGCGCTCGGGCTGCGGCACGATCCGCGACGTGCGCCCGAGAGGCGGCCCACCGGCGGGGCGGCCGGACGACGAACGGTTCGGCTTCACCGTGTCGGAGGCCGAGGTCACGTACCGGGGACTGTGCCCGGAGTGCAGCCGGACCCAGGCGTCCTTGGGAAGCCCCGCCCGGTCGGGGGGTCAGACGCGGTTGACGCGGTACACGTCCCGCACGCAGAGGTTGAGGAGAGTGGCCACCACGATGGCACCGGCACAGACCAGGAGCACGGTCCGGTCGGCCCAGGCGTGCGCGGCGAGGGCGGTGACGAGGTAGCCGAGGGGGATGGCGATCCGCTCCCCGACCCCGTTGAACGAGCTCATCCGGCCCAGCTCCTCCTGCGGCACGTGCTGTTGGAGCGCGGTGGTCCAGGCCACCACGGCGACGTCCACCCCGATGCCCGCGAGCACGGCGGCGAGCAGCACCCAGGGCAGGGACAGGCCGAGGCCCAGTGCCGCCGGTGGCAGGCAGAGTGCGGCGCCGGTGACGACGGCCGCGGCCAGCAGCCGGTACGGCTTCCACCGCAGACACACCGCCGTTCCCGCCAGCAGCCCGAACGCGAACGCGCCCTGCACGAGCCCCCAGGACCGGGCCCCCGCATAGTGCTCGGCCGCGACCACGGGACCGAGCAGCTGGAAACCGGCCAGCCACGCGGCGACCACCACCGTTCCGGCCGCGGTGTACGTCCACAGCCAGGTGCGGCGCCGGAAGCCGGACCAGCCGACGCGCAGATCGGCCAGGACCCCGCTCGTCGTGACCGGTGCGCTCAGCCGCAGGCCGAGCAGCAGCAGCGCCGCGACCAGGAAACTGAGCGCGTCCCACGACAGCGCCCACGCCGGCCCGCCGACCGCCACGACCACTCCGCCGACGACGGGCCCGAGCACCTTGACGGCGTTGCTCGGCAGCCGGAGCAGCGCGTTGGCCCGCTGCAGGTGTTCCGCCGCGACGAGCTGCGCCACGACGCCCGTCGCGGCCGGGGCGGTGAAGGCCGTGGCGATTCCGGAGGCGAAGCCGCACACGGCGATCGAAGCGGTCGTCGCGTGCCCGGTGGCCACGAGCGCCGCGAGCACCCCCTGCGCGACCGCGGCCAGGAGATTGCCCAGGAACAGGATCCGGCTGCGCGACAGCCGGTCGGCGAGGACGCCGCCCGCGACGGTGAGGACGATCGTCGGCACCGCGTTCGTCGCCAGCACGACACCGAGCGAGCCGGTCCCGCCGCCCTGTCCGATCACCGCGTAGGCGAGCGCGACCGGTGCCATCGCGGAGCCGGTCGCCGAGACGAGATTGGCGAGTACGAACCGGCGGAAGGCCGGAACCCGCAAGGGTGTCGGAGGGGGCGCGGGCGCTTCGGCGATGGCCTTCATGGTCCTTCCGTGACCGGTGTGTTCCTTCCGCGACGGGCGTGCCCGTCAGGTCGTCCGGGACCCTACCCCCGGTCCGGGCGGTGCGGATCCCTCACAGGCGCCGTTCGGCCAGATCCAGCCAGTGCTCCACCTCGTCCGGGGCGAAGTGCCGGACGGCCCAGTCGGCCATGCGCAGGCTCATATGGGCCCAGCAGGGGCGCAGGACGTCCTCGGGCAGGGCGTCCAGAACGGCGTCGAGGCGTCGGACGACTCCGGGCTGCTGTTTCCTCGCGTGCAGTCCGAAGCGCAGGGTGATCAGGTCGAAGCGGCGATCGCCCCGGCCGGCGCCGTCCCAGTCGATGACTCCGGTGACGGCACCGTCCACGGCGAGCAGATTGCCGTGGTGGAAGTCCTGGTGCACCACGTCGTCCCCCGCCAGGAGGGGAGGGTGCGCCGCGCCCACCGACCTGATCCGCCGTTCCAGGGCGGCGCCGCGACGGCCGTGCCGGCGCAGCGGTTCGTGCAGGCAGTAGCCGGGGCCGTCGTCGAGCAGGTACAGGTTCACCGGCGGGACGTTCCGGTGCCCGGCGAGCAGCCCCGACTGCGCCTCGTTGAGGGCCAGGGCCCGGTCCAGGCCGCGGTGGTCCAGCAGGTCAGGCGGCGTGCCCGGCAGGAGCTGCTGGACCAGTACCACCGCGTCGTCCACCTGGAGCGCCAGTTCCGTCGCCGGGCAGGGGTACCCCCGGTCGCGCAGCACCTCGCACACCGTCAGGGGGCCCGCCCGCAGCGCGTCGAGCCGGGTGCCCGGCCGCCACTTCAGCACGGACCGGTGGCCGTCGGGCCAGCGGACGTACGCGGCGCCCACCTGGCCTCCCGGACAGGGGCCCTCGACCACCAGCCGTACTCCCGTCCGGGCGTGCACGGCGGCCACCAGCCGGTCGGGATCGAGGCGTTCGGCACGCGTCCAGTTCTGCGGTGATGAGGTCATCGGAGCATTCTCCGATGCCGATGCCGATGCCGATGCCGGCCGCCCTGTCCGCCGGGCCGGGGGAGGAGGCGGCCCTTCCCCCGCCCGGCAGGTCCGGCGCGGGTGCGGGAGGGGCGCCGGGCCGGACGGCACCGGTGGCCCTCCCGCACCGGGTCAGTCGGCCGACGCCGTCCAGCCCCGCGCCTCCACCCGGGCCGCGTCGCCCGGGCGGCTGTCGTCGAAGACCGTCCGGACGCCGTCCTCGACGCGGACGGCGTCCACGTACGCCCCGCGGCCGACGTACAGCTGATCCGTCGCGTACCGCCAGCGCAGGCGGACCTCCTTGCCGCGCCACGGGGCGAGGTCCGCCTCCAGGCGGTGCCACACCCGGCCGGACCAGCCGGAGACGGAGCCGGTGGGGTGGGCCTCCGGTTCCGGGCGGGGCCGCTGCGCCATCGGCACGGTGGCGAACGGCACCGGCTGCCAGGTCGCCCCGGCGTCCGCCGACGCCTCCAGGAAGACGAAGTCCGACCCGGGCTCGGTGTCCCACCACAGCGCCGAGTCCAGCCGGGCCCTGCCCGAGGAGAGCCGCAACGGGGGCAGGGTGAGCGTTGCCTCGGTGGCACCGGCCTGGCCCGAGAACCACGCCGTGCGCCCCCGGACCGGGCGGACCGCCACCGCGCGCGCCATCCGGTTGGCGGTGGCCACGCGCGGCGCGCTGCCCGAACGCCAACTGCGCACGGGATGCACCGAGTTGCCGAGGACGATCAGGAACGAGTCGGTCGTCGGGTCCAGGACGAGGCTGGTGCCGGTGAAACCGGTGTGGCCGGCCGTGCGGGGCGTGGCCATCGCACCCATGTACCAGTGCTGGTAGAGCTCGAAACCGAGCCCGTGCGCGTCACCGGGGAACGCGGTGTTGAAGTCGGTGAACAGCAGCTCGACCGAGGCGGGGGAGAGGATGCGGGCCCGGCCGTACACCCCGCCGTTGAGCAGCGTGCGGGCGAGGATCGCGAGGTCCCAGGCGCAGGAGAAGACCCCGGCGTGCCCCGCCACCCCGCCCAGACTGTACGCGTTCTCGTCGTGCACCTCGCCCCAGACCAGCCCGCGCTCCAGCCCGGACCAGGGGAGCCGGGCGTCCTCGGTCGCGGCGATCTTCGGCTTCCAGGAGGCCGGCGGGTTGTACCGGGTGCGGTGCATCCCGAGCGGAGCGGTGATCTGCTCGCGGAGCAGGGAGTCCTGGGTGCGGCCGGTGATCTTCTCCAGGACCAGTTGTAGCGAGATCAGGTTGAGGTCGGAGTAGAGGTACACCGTGCCCGGCGGATTGGCGGGCACCTCGTCCCACAGGAGCCGCAGCTTCCCTTCCTGGGTCGGCTCCTTGTACAGCGGGATCCAGGAGCGGAAACCGGAGGTGTGGGTGAGCAGTTGACGGATCGTGATGTCCTGCTTGCCGCCACCGGCGAAGTCGGGGAGGTACGAGGCGACCTTCGCCTCCAGCGCCAGCGTCCCGCGCTCGATCTGCTGCACCGCCAGGATCGAGGTGAACAGCTTGGACACCGAGGCCAGGTCGAAGACGGTGTCCTCGGCCATGGGGATCTGCCGGTCGGGCGGGAACTCCACGCCGGTGTCGGTCTTCTCGTCGTACGCCGAGTAGCGCACGGCCTTGCCGATGGGCCGGTGCAGGGCCACCGTGCCGCCCCGGCCGGCGAGCAGCACCGCCCCCGCGTACCAGGGATGCTGCGGGGAGGCGTCGAGGAACTTCTCCGCGTCGGCGACCAGTTGGTCCAGGGGTTCTCGCAACAGCCCGGCGCGTTCGGCCGTTCCGCGCCGCAGGGTGGGGCGGCCGTTCCCCGGTGCCCCGCTCGTCCCGGTTCCCGTGTTCATGTCCGACGCCTTCGCCCCCGACTCCATGGCCGACGCCCGTTCCGCGAACGGAATCGGCGCCAGGGCGAGCGCTCCGCCCAGGGCCAGCATCCCACCGCCCAGCCTCCGTCGGCTGATTCCCCGGCCGGCCACGTCCTCGGTCATCCGGAACCCCTTCCTACCGCCTGAAAGTAACTTTCGAACTCTCTTCCGGAAGTGAAACTTCCTGCCGACGCAGAGAGTACTGCCGCCCCGGCCGCCACGGAGGTCCCCTGCGCCACAAAGAATCTGACGTTGCATCAGAAACTCTCTTCCCTCGGCCGACGGACTGCGGCATCCTGCGCCCCATGGAGACGGAGCTGAGCAGGAAACTGGGAGTCGAGCACGCCATCTTCGGCTTCACGCCGTTCCCCGCCGTGGCCGCGGCCATCACCCGGGCCGGAGGACTGGGCGTGCTCGGCGCGGTCCGTTACACCGCCCCCGACGACCTCGCACGCGACCTCGACTGGATGCAGGAGCACACCGACGGCAAGCCGTACGGCCTCGACGTCGTCATGCCCGCCAAGAAGGTGGAAGGGGTCACCGAGACCGACGTCGAGGCGATGATCCCGGCCGGGCACCGGAAGTTCGTCCGGGACACCCTGGCCGAGCACGGCGTCCCGGAACTCGACGAGGGCGAGGCGTCCGGCTGGCGCATCACCGGCTGGATGGAGGAGGTCGCCCGCAACCAGCTCGACGTCGCCTTCGACCACCCCATCAAGCTCCTCGCCAACGCCCTCGGCTCCCCGCCCGCCGACGTCGTCCGGCGCGCCCACGACCAAGGCGTGCTCGTCGCCGCCCTCGCCGGAAGCGCCGAGCACGCCCGCCGCCACGCCGCCGCGGGCATCGACATCGTCGTCGCCCAGGGGTACGAGGCGGGCGGCCACACCGGCGAGATCGCCTCCATGGTCCTGGTGCCCGACGTGGTCGACGCCGTCGGACCGCTGCCCGTGCTCGCCGCCGGCGGCATCGGCAGCGGCGAGCAGATCGCCGCCGGGCTCGCCCTCGGCGCCCAGGGCGTCTGGCTCGGCTCCCTCTGGCTGACCACCGAGGAGGCCGACCTCCACTCCCGCGCGCTGACCCGCAAACTCCTCGCCGCCGGCTCCGGCGACACCGTCCGCTCCCGCGCCCTCACCGGCAAACCCGCCCGCCAGCTCCGTACCGGGTGGACCGACGCCTGGGACGACCCGGCCGGCCCCGACCCGCTCCCCATGCCGCTCCAGGGGCTGCTGGTCGCCGAGGCCGTCTCCCGCATCCAGAAGTACGAGACCGGCGCCCTGCTCGGCACCCCCGTCGGACAGATCGTCGGCCGGATGAACAGCGAACGCAGCGTGCGGGCCGTCTTCGACGACCTGACCCGCGGTTTCGAACGCGCCGTGGACCGGATCAACCGCATCGCCGGACGGAGCACCTCATGACCCCGCCGCCCAACGGCTTCTGGGCCCAGGCCACCGCCGACCCCGACCGCACGGTCCTGATCGCCCCCGACGGCGAGAACTGGACGGCCGGCCGGCTGCACACCGAGGCCAACCGCATGGTCCACGGACTGCGCGCGGCCGGACTGGAGCGCGGCGACGCCTTCGCGGTCGTCCTGCCCAACGGCGCCGAGTTCTTCATCGCCTACCTCGCCGCCGTGCAGGCCGGGTTCTACCTCGTCCCCGTCAACCACCACTTCGTCGGCCCCGAGATCGCCTGGATCCTCTCCGACTCCGGCGCCAAGGTGCTCATCGCCCACGAACGGTTCGCCCCGGCCGTGACCGCGGCCGCCGCCGAGGCCGGCCCGCCCGCCACCCACCGCTACGCCGTCGGCACCATCGAGGGCTTCCGCCCCTGCTCCGACCTGCTCGAAGGCCGCCCCGGGACGCCGCCGGAGGAACGCACCCTCGGCTGGGTCATGAACTACACCTCCGGCACCACCGGCCGCCCGCGCGGCATCCGCCGCCCGCTGTCCGGCAGGCTCCCCGAGGAGAGCCACCTCGGAGGATTCCTCGGCATCTTCGGCATCCGGCCGTTCGACGGCAACACGCACCTGGTCTGCTCGCCGCTCTACCACACGGCCGTCCTCCAGTTCGCGGGTGCCTCCCTGCACATCGGCCACCCGCTGGTCTTGATGGACCGGTGGACCCCCGAGGAGATGCTGCGCCTCATCGACACCCACCGCTGCACCCACACCCACATGGTCCCCACTCAGTTCCACCGCCTCCTCGCCCTCCCCGACGAGGTCCGGCGCCGCTACGACGTCACCTCCATGCGCCACGCCGTCCACGGCGCCGCGCCCTGCCCCGGCCACGTCAAACGGGCCATGATCGACTGGTGGGGGCGGTGCGTCGAGGAGTACTACGCGGCCAGCGAGGGCGGCGGAGCCTTCGCCACCGCCGAGGACTGGCTGAAGAAACCGGGCACCGTCGGCAGGGCCTGGCCGATCAGCGAACTCGCCGTCCTCGACGACGACGGCAACCGGCTGCCGCCGGGCGAGCTCGGCACCGTCTACATGAAGATGAACACCGGCGGCTTCAGCTACCACAAGGACGAGGGCAAGACGCGGAAGAACCGGGTCGGCGACTTCTTCACCGTCGGCGACCTCGGCGTCCTCGACGAGGACGGCTACCTCTTCCTCCGCGACCGCAAGATCGACATGATCATCTCCGGCGGGGTCAACATCTACCCCGCCGAGATCGAGGGCGTCCTCCTCGGCCACCCCGCCGTCGCCGACGCCGCCGTCTTCGGCATCCCGCACCCCGACCGGGGCGAGGAGGTCAAGGCGGTCGTCGAACCCGCCGCCGGACACGAGGCCGGCGAGGAACTCGCCGCCGCGATCCTGCGCCACTGCGAGGACCGGCTCGCCGGGTACAAACGCCCCAGGAGCATCGACTTCACCGAAGAGATGCCCCGCGACCCGAACGGCAAGCTGTACAAGCGCAGGCTGCGCGACCCGTACTGGGAGGGGCACCCCGGCGCGTCGTGACCCGCCGTCCGGCCCTCGCCCGGCGCGCGCTCCGGGCCGGGTTCTGGCAGCGTGTGGCCCATGAACACGCGCACGACGGTCCGGTCCCTGGCGACCCGGTGGACAGTGGTCGTGCCGCTCGTCGCCGCACTCGCGCTGGTGCTCAGCTGGGGACGGGAGCTGCCGCCGCTCGCCGTCGGCCTGGTCGTCCTCTGCCTCGCGGGCGCCGTCCTCGCCGCCGTGCACCACGCCGAGGTGATCGCCCACCGGGTCGGCGAACCGTTCGGCTCACTGGTGCTGGCCGTCGCCGTGACCGTGATCGAAGTGGCCCTGATCGTCACCCTGATGGTGGGCGGCGGCCCCAAGGCGGCCGCGCTGGCGCGCGACACCGTGTTCGCCGCCGTGATGATCACCTGCAACGGCATCGTCGGACTGTCCCTGCTCGTGGGGGCCGTCCGCACCCGCGTCGCCGTCTTCAACGCCGAGGGCTCGGGCGGCGCCCTCGCGACCGTCGCCACGCTCGCCACCCTCAGCCTGGTCCTGCCGACCTTCACCATCGGCAAACCGGGCCCCGAGTTCTCCACCGCCCAACTGGCCTTCGCCGCCGTCGCCTCGCTCTTCCTGTACGGGCTGTTCGTCGCCGTGCAGACGGTGCGCCACCGCGAGTACTTCCTCCCGCTCACCCAGGAGGGCACGCCCCAACAGGCCGAACAGCACGCACCACTGCCGGGCCGGGGCGCCACGGCCCTGAGCCTGACGATGCTGCTGGTCGCGCTCGTCGCCGTGGTCGGGGACGCCAAGTCCGTCTCGCCGGCCATCGAGGCCGGGGTGGCGGCGGCCGGGATGCCCCAGGCCGTGGTCGGCGTCGTCATCGCCCTGCTGGTGCTGCTGCCGGAGACCCTGGCGGCGGTCCGGGCGGCCCGCCGCGAACGCGTCCAGACCAGCCTCAACCTCGCCCTCGGCTCGGCGATGGCCAGCATCGGCCTGACCATCCCGGCCATCGCCCTCGCCTCGATCTGGCTCGACGGCCCGCTCCACCTCGGCCTGGGCGCCATCCACATGGTGCTGCTCGCGCTCACCATGCTCGTCGGCGCGCTGACCGTCGTACCCGGACGGGCCACCCTCCTCCAGGGCGGCGTCCACCTGTCGATCTTCGTCGCGTTCGTCTTCCTCGCGATCAGCCCCTGACCGCCCCGCGGGCGGCCGGGGGCCGATCGCACCGCGAGGGACTACCGGCGCTCGTGGACCCGCACCACCCGCAGCGCGGGCGAACGCATGATGTCCTTCTCGCAGAACCGCGACGTCACCCAGCGCTCCCCCGAGTACAGCTCGGTCTGGTCGCTGTAGTGCGCCGAGCCCGGGTCGGAGGACTGGGAGTACGTGAGCAGGGTGCGCGCCACCGGACACCGGCTCCCGTCCCAGCCGACCGCCTGGATGTAGCTGGAGCCGGCCGACACCTCCCGGTAGGAGCCGGACGCCGCGTCCCACTCCGGCTCGATCTTGTTCCAGACGCCGAGCGACTCGGTGCCGCCGCCGACCGGGATGCGCCGGCCGTTGCGCTCGACCCACTGGTGCCGGCCCAGCGGCGCGTCCAGCGCGGTACCGGCCGCCCGGAGCTCGGCCACCGCGTCGGCGAGCGCCCGGGTCACGCCGGGCGCCGAGGTGTTCAGCGTGTTCGGGGTGGCGACCGGGTCGGCGGGGGAGAAGGGCACCTTCCACAGCTCGGCCGCCGGTACCGTGGCCGCCACCCTGCGCCACAACCGGTCGAAGAGCAGCGCGCCCCGGCTGGTGGTGTCCGTCCTCCGGTCCCAGCGCCGCAGCACCCCGCACGCCGCCGACACGTCGACCGCCTCGCCGCCGCTGCCGGTCGCCCGGCCGCCGGGCAGCGCGGCACAGGCGTCCGCCAGGTCCGCCGCGGCCCGGTCACCGGCCGGCACCCGGTTGGCGAACTGCTGCCGCTGGAGATCGGCCACGGTCAGCCGGCCCCGCGCCGCCATCGCCGACACGTCCTCGACCGCGCCCCGGGTCCGCATCGAACGGGGCGTGGCGATCGTGCCGAAGATCCGCTCGTAGCCGGTCAGCGGCGTGTCCGCGTTCGTCAGCCAGGCGCTGTCGTTGGAGTTCTCCACGTACGGGGCGTCCTCCAGGGTGGGCATCCGGTCCGGCCCGAAGATCCCCGGCTGCACGGCGTCCGGGTCCGAGCCCGGCGCGCAGTCGCTGCGCGAACCGTCCAGCACCGCGAGCCCGGACGCCGGATACGTGGCCCTGCCCAGCGGGGTGGAACACCGTTGCGCGAGCTCGTCCGTGATCCGCGGCAGCACCTGCGACTGCGAGAAGAAGGAGTGCCCGGCGGAGTCGGCCGCGACGGTGTTCACCCACGGCAGCCCCTGGACGCGGCGCAGCGCGGCCCGGACGTCCGCCGTGCTGCGCGCCCTGCTGAAGCTCAGGCCCGCGTCCGAGAGCCGCAGGTTCGCGGCGTTCGGGTCGTTGAGCGCGTACGCGGTCGTCGCCGTCCACGGCAGCTCGGCACCGAACGAGGTGACGACCGGCCCGTACCGGGTCCACCACTGGGTGCGGGTCACCGTGCCGCCGCCCCGCACCGCCACCGACACCGTGCGCTTCGTCATCCGCTCGGGCCGGCCGTCCACCAGGTACACGGTCGGATCGGCCGGATCGAGGGCGAGCTGGTGGAGGTTGAGCGGCACCCCGGTGGCGACGGTGTGGCTCCACGCGATGTGCGCGTTGTGCCCGATCGACACGATCGGCGCGCCCAGCAGCGAACCGCCCGCCACGTTCAGCTCGCCGGGAATCGTCTGCTGCGACTGCCAGAACCGCCGACCGCCCTGCCAGGGGTAGTGCGGATTGCCCAGCAGCAGACCCCGTCCGTTGGCCGTCGTGCCGCCGCTGAACGCGACCGCGTTGGAGCCCATGTCCGCGTTCTGCGTCGACAGCAGCCGCCGGGCCGCCTCCGCCGCGTCGCCGGGCGAGGGGGCACCGGACGACCGGGCGCCGCCCGCGGGCGGCTCGGCGGCCGTGATCCCGTCGACGACACGCCCCTGACCGCCGAGCACCGAGAGCGCGTAGCCGCGCATCACGACGTCCATGGTCGTCACCGGGCGCACCCAGTCGGCGCCCCGGCAGGCCGGGTCGTCGATCCGGTTCTGCGCCAGCCAGGCGTTGTAACCGGCCGCCCAGCCGCGTTCCAGTTCCCTGACCTCCCGGCTCTGCCCCGCCGGAGCGGGCGTCCTCAGCAGCTTCTCCACGGTGCGGCTCGTGCGCACTCCGCGGAAGTAGAGGTCGCTGGAGAGGTTCTTCGCCGCGGAGGACAGCGAACCGTCCGGAGCCGCGTCCGGACCGAAGTACCGCGACCGCTCGCCCCGCAGGGTCACGAAGCCGTCGGCGAGCGTGCACACCTGGTCGGCGGCCTGGGCCCAGCCGGTGCCGAAGCCCAGGTTCGCGTAGTCCTTCGCCACGATGTGCGGGATGCCGTACTCGGTGTAGCGGATCGTGGCGGACAGCCCACCGCCCGACGGGTGGTGGGAACGGTGCGGGCCGTCGGCCGCCGCCGGGGGCAGCGAGGCCGAAACGGTGAACAGTGCGAGGCCGGATATCGCGAGGAGTCTCAGACGGTTGCGGAGCGGCAACGGTCCTCCCAACTGTGCTGGTGCGAAAGGCGGTTGCCCGAGGTTTCGAGTCGCCACGCGTCACTCAGCCAGCACCCCCGCACCCCTGTCAACATCCTCACCGGTATCCGAACCCTTGACCGCCGGGTTCCGGCCGCCCAGGATCACGCCATGACAGGTGTACGGAGCAGCACAGTCGACGGAGTCGTGGCCCGCAGTGCCCGGCGCACCCCCGAGCGCACCGCCGTGCGGTACGCGGACAGGTCGTGGAGCTACGCGGAGCTCGACACGGCCGTCAGCACCGCGGCGGCCGTCCTCACCGGCGAGCACGGACTGCGCCCCGGCGACCGGGTCGCCTGCTATGCGCACAACTCCGACGCCTACCTGATCGGCTACCTCGCCTGCGCCCGCGCGGGCCTGGTCCACGTACCGGTCAACCAGAACCTCACCGGCGACGACCTCTCGTACATCCTCGACCAGTCGGGCAGCGCCCTCGTCCTCACCGACCCCGACCTCGCCGAACGGGTCCCCGCCGCGTTCCCCGTGCGCCCGCTGCGCGACGCGCCGGACTCCCTCCTCGACGCCACCGCCACCCCGCGCCCCTTCGTCCCCGAACGCGAACCGGCCGCGGGAGACCTCGTCCAGCTGCTCTACACCTCGGGCACCACCGCCCTGCCCAAGGGCGCGATGATGACGCACGGCGCCCTCGTGCACGAGTACGTCAGCGCGATCACGGCGCTCGACCTGCGCGCCACCGACCGGCCCGTCCACTCCCTGCCGCTCTACCACTCCGCGCAGATGCACGTGTTCCTGCTGCCCTACCTCGCGGTCGGCGCGCAGAACACCATCCTGGACGCGCCCGACGTGGACCGGATCTTCGACCTCGTCGAGACGGGACGGGCCGACAGCGTCTTCGCCCCGCCCACCGTCTGGATCGGCGTCTCCCAGCACCCCGGCTTCGCCACCCGCGACCTCGGCGGCCTGCGCAAGGCGTACTACGGCGCGTCGGTCATGCCCGTGCCCGTCCTGGAACGGCTCCGCGAACGACTGCCCGGACTCGCCTTCTACAACTGCTTCGGACAGAGCGAGATCGGCCCGCTCGCCACCGTCCTCGGACCGGACGAGCACGAGGGCCGGATGGACTCCTGCGGCAGGCCCGTCCTCTTCGTCGAGGCCAAGGTCGTCGACGAGAACGGCAAGGAGGTCCCCGACGGCACGGCCGGCGAGGTGGTCTACCGCTCGCCCCAGCTGTGCGAGGGCTACTGGGACAAGCCCGAGGAGAGCGCGGCGGCCTTCCGCGACGGCTGGTTCCACTCCGGCGACCTCGCGGTGCGCGACGCGCAGGGCTACTTCACCGTCGTCGACCGGGTGAAGGACGTCATCAACTCCGGCGGCGTCCTCGTCGCCTCCCGGCAGGTCGAGGACGCCCTCTACACCCACCCCGCCGTCGCCGAGGCCGCCGTCGTCGGACTGCCCGACGAACGCTGGATCGAGGCCGTCACCGCCGTCGTCGTGCTGCGCGGGGACGCCACGGCGGACGAGCTCATCGCACACGCCCGGGAGCGGATCGCCCACTTCAAGGCCCCCAAGAAGGTCCTCTTCGTGGACCGGCTGCCACGCAACGCCAGCGGGAAGATCCTCAAGCGGGAACTGCGGGACCGGTTCGCCGGGAACGGCCGGCCCACACCCTGAGTACCCGTCGGGCGGCCACGGAGGCCGCCCGACGGGCCCCGCGGGACGCTACCGCGGCTTGCGCTCGTCCACGATCCGCCGGAACTTGCCGACCGACCGCTCCAGCGTCTCCGGATCGACGATCTCGACCCCGACCGACACCCCGATGCCGTCCTTCACGGCCGCCGTGATCGACTCCGCGGCGGCCGTCCGCTGCTCCGGGGTGGCCCCCGCCCGCGCCTCCGCACGCACCGTCAGCACGTCGAGACGGCCCCGGCGGGTCAGCCTCAGCTGGAAGTGCGGAGCCACCCCCGGGGTGCGCAGCACGATCTCCTCGATCTGTGTCGGGAAGAGGTTCACACCGCGCAGGATCACCAGATCGTCGCTGCGCCCGGTCACCTTCTCCATCCGGCGGAACACCCGGGCCGTGCCCGGCAGCAGCCGGGTCAGGTCCCGCGTCCGGTAGCGGATCACCGGCAGGGCCTCCTTGGTGAGCGAGGTGAGGACCAGCTCGCCCTCCTCGCCCTCGGGCAGCACCTCGCCGCTCAGCGGATCGACCACCTCCGGATAGAAGTGGTCCTCCCAGACGTGCAGTCCGTCCTTCGTTTCGACGCACTCCTGCGCGACCCCGGGCCCCATCACCTCCGAGAGCCCGTAGATGTCCACCGCGTCGATGGCGAACCGCTCCTCGATCTCGCGCCGCATCTCCTGCGTCCACGGCTCGGCCCCGAAGATCCCGGTCCGCAGCGAGGTCGAACGCGGATCGACGCCCTGCCGCTCGAACTCGTCGAGGAGCGTCAGCATGTACGACGGGGTCACCATGATGATCTCGGGGCGGAAGTCCTGGATCAGCTGGACCTGCCGGGCCGTCATGCCCCCGGAGGCGGGAATCACCGTGCAGCCGAGCCGCTCCGCCCCGTAGTGCGCCCCGAGCCCGCCGGTGAACAGCCCGTATCCGTACGCCACATGGACCTTCTGCCCGGGGCGCCCGCCCGCCGCCCGGATCGAGCGCGCGACCACATCGGCCCAGGTGTCCAGATCCCGTTGGGTGTAGCCGACGACGGTCGGGCGGCCCGTGGTCCCGCTGGACGCGTGGATGCGCCGCACCCGCTCCTCGGGGACGGCGAACATGCCGAAGGGGTAGTTGTCCCGCAGATCGGCCTTGGTCGTGAAGGGGAAGCGCGCGAGGTCGGCGAGCGAGCGGCAGTCGTCCGGCCGCAGCCCGGCCGAGTCGAACGCGGCCCGGTAGTGGCTCACGTTCTCGTACGCGTGGCGCAGCGTGGCCCGCAGCCGTTCCAGCTGGAGTGCCTCCAGCTCGTCCCGGCCCAGTCGTTCCGCCTCGTCCAGCAGAGCCGTCATCCGGATCTCCCTCTTCCGAGCAGGCGACCGATCATTCGGTCGATCTTTCGACAGCAGTAATTCAGGCCATCCCACCCCATGGCAAGAGGGGCGACGCGGCTGATCCGCGTCGCCCCTCCGTGCTGTCGCTCCCTGCCCGCCGCCCCCGGCGGCGCCGGAGGTCAGGACCGGTGCAGCAGGGTGGTCAGGACCTCGTGCAAAGTGGCCTCGGCGTCATCGGCCGGACCCGTCGAACGCCAGGCGACGAAGCCGTCGGGGCGCACCAGCACGGCGCCCTGGGCCGTGGTCCCGTGCGCCGCGGCCCAGTCGGCCCCGTCCTCCGGCTCCAGCTCGGCGCCCGGCCCGAGGCCGTACACCTGGAGCCGCACCGAGAGCCGCCTCGCGACCCGGGCCGCCGCCCGGCGCCACACCGTGTCCGTACCGTCGGTGAGCAGCACCAGCGTACGCTCGTACAGATCCAGCGTGGACTTGCGATCACCGCCCTGACGTACCCACAGATGCGGGGCGCGACTGCCGGGCCGGCCGTCCAGCTGCATGCCCTGCGGCACCACCGGATCCTGCGGGTCGACGCCGAGCACGGCGCCGCGGACGTAGCGGTAGCCCAGCGCCACGGCGAGCATCCCGCCCTGCTTCCCGCCGCCCACGCCCGGCGCCGCGGAGTACCCCGGGTGGCTGTGCTCGCTGGAGCGCGCCGAGGCCCGCGAGCTCGTCGCCCGCGCCACCGGGAGCCGCTCCGCCCCGTAGGTGTCCAGCAGCCCCGGACCTGCCTCGCCCCTCAGCACGGCGGCCAGCTTCCAGGCCAGGTTGTGCGCGTCCTGGATGCCGGTGTTGGAACCGAACGCCCCGGTGGGGGACATCTCGTGGGCGGAGTCCCCGGCGAGGAAGACCCGGCCGGACGAGTACCGTTCGGCGACCCGCTCCGCGGCGTGCCACGGCGCCTTTCCGGTGATCTCGATGTCGATGCCCGGCGCACCGACCGCCGTACGGATGTGCTCGGCGCACCGCTCGTCGGTGAAGTCCTCCAGCGTTTCCCCGAGTTGGGGCTGCCACGGCGCGTGGAACACCCAGTCCTTCTTGTTGTCGACCGGCAACAGGGCACCGTCCGCGGCGGGGTTGGTCAAGTAGCAGACGATGAAACGCCGGTCGCCCAGCACATCGGCGAGCTGCCGGGAACGGAAGGTGATGCTCACGTTGTGGAAGAGGTCGCCGGGCCCCGTGCGGTCGATGCGCAGCTGCTCACGGATCGGGCTGCGCGGTCCGTCGGCCGCGATGAGGTAGTCCGCCCGGACACTGATGTGCTCCCCGGTCTCCCGGTTCTTGAGCGCCGCGTCCACCCCCGACGAATCCTGGTCGAAGCTCTGCATCTCGGTGGAGAACCGCAGGTCGCCGCCCTGCTTGCGGGCCAGCTCCACCAGCACCGGCTCCAGGTCGTTCTGGCTGCACAGGCACCAGCCGGTCGGGCTGAAGCGGGCGATCCCGCCCCCCGGGTCGATCTCCCGGAACAGCCACTCCTGGTCGTCCCCGGTCAGCGAACCGGCCTGCAGGATGCCGTGGTTGTCGGCGAGGACCGAGGCCGCCCGCCGGATGCCCGCCTCGGCCCCCGCCGTGCGGAACACCTCCATCGTGCGCACGTTGTTGCCGCGACCACGCGGGTGGGTCGAGGTGGAGCGATGCTTCTCGACCAGCAGGTGCTCGATGCCGAGCCGGCCGAGGAAGAGGGAGGCGGACAGCCCCACCAGGGAGCCGCCCACGATGAGGACCGGCACACGGATGTCGACGTTCTCGTTCATCAGCTGCTCCAGCTCGGACGACGTTCGGATGCAATGTTCCATGCCCTGGCGGGAGCGGTTCGGACGCCCGCTCACCTGAACGGTTCATAAATCTCGCGCCACCCGGACCAGCGTTTAACGATCGGTCACGGAGACGACACCCGCGGCCCTCGGACGGACCGTCCGCACCCGCCGGGAGAGCCACCGCTCCGAAACCCGCTCGCCAACCCACGGTCCGCGGCACGCCACCAGGCCGGCCCCGGAACCGTCCCGAAGGAGACCGAAAGATGACCACCACCCTCTCGGAGCGGATCTCCCAGTCCGCCTTCGACGGCTCCCGGCTGCGTGTCGTACTGCTGCTGGACCTGTACGACGGGGCCCAGCAGCAGTTCCTGGAAGCGTACGAGCACCTGCGCAACCAGGTGGCGTCCGTACCCGGGCACATCAGCGACCAGCTGTGCCAGTCCATCGAGAACCCCTCGCAATGGCTGATCACCAGCGAGTGGGACAGCGCGCCGCCGTTCCTCGCCTGGGTGAACAGCGAGGAGCACGTCGCGACCGTGCAGCCGCTGCACAACTGCGTCCGCGACACCCGTTCGCTGCGCTTCAGCGTCCTGCGGGAGACCGGAAGGGCCTTCGAGCTGGCACCCGAGTCGGCCAAGGCCGGACTCCAGGCCTCCCCGCGCCTGGGCGACGGAGTGGTGCGCCACGCGCTCACCTTCACCGTCCGGCCGGGCACCGAGGAAACCGTGGCGAAGATCCTGGCCGACTACGACTCCCCGAACGCACGGGTCGACGAGGACACCAGACTGCGCCGCACCTCGCTGTTCATGCACGGAAACCGGGTCGTGCGGGCCATCGAGGTCGAGGGCGACCTGCTCGCCGCCCTGCGCCACGTCTCCCGCCAGCCCGAGGTCCGGGCCGTCGAGGAGGCCATCAACCCGTACCTGGAGCAGGACCGGGACCTCACCGACCCGGACTCCGCCCGGATGTTCTTCACCCGGGCGGCGCTCCCGACCGTCCACCACGTGACCGCCGGCCGCCACAAGGCCGAGGACGTCCGCAGGCACGCCCTCTTCTACCAGGCCAAGGAGGGCTGCGGCATGGCACTGGCCCGGCTCCTCGCCGAGCACGACGAGGAGGCTGCCGACGACCCCGCGAGCATCATCGACAGCAGCACCATCTTCCAGCGCGACGACGTCGTCGTGCGCCTCCTCGAAGCGGTGGAACCGATCGACGCGCAGGCCGCCCAGGCGGTCGGCATCGACGGCCCCGGCAAGGTGGCCAGGCTCGGACGTCTCCTCGACGACCGCACGAACACCGTTCCCGCGAACGAGCAGGGAATCTCGGACTTCCTCGCGCGGTCCGAGATGACCCTGATCACGGACCGGCGGGCCATGGAGTCCTGACCGCGCAGCCGCCCCCTGGGGGGTTCTCGCTCAACCCGTCGAAACAACGCGCAATGCGCCAGGAGGAAACAGTCATGACCATGCACCGGCCACGCATCGTGGACCTCAGCGAGACGCAGCCCAACCGCAGGCGAGGAGGCGACCTTCGCGCCATGCTCACGCCGACCGCGGTGGGAGCCACCAGCGGCTTCATGGGACTCGCCATCGTTCAGCCCGGCGACCGCATCGGCGAGCACTACCACCCGTACTCCGAGGAGTTCGTGTACGTCGTGGACGGTCTGCTGGAAGTGGACCTGGACGGTGAGCCGCACCGGATGAAGTCCGACCAGGGGCTGCTGATCCCGCCCCATGTACGCCACCGATTCCGCAACGTGGGCGATGTCGAGGCCCGCATGGTCTTCCACCTGGGTCCGCTCGCCCCGCGCCCGGAACTCGGACACGTCGACACCGAGGAAACGGAAGCCGCCGAGCACGTCACCCCGCCGGAACGAACCGAGGCGGCCTCGTGACCCGCCGCGTGGCGGTCACCGGCATCGGCGTCGTCGCCCCCGGCGGCATCGGCACGCCGGCCTTCTGGGACCTCCTCGCGAACGGGCGCACCGCGACCAGGGGCATCACGCTCTTCGACCCGGCAGGCTTCCGTTCCCGCATCGCCGCCGAGTGCGACTTCGACCCGGCGGCGCACGGGCTGGACGCGGACACGATCGCCCGCTCGGACCGCTACATCCAGTTCGCGATGGTGGCCGCCAGGGAGGCCCTCGACGACGCGGGCCTGGACCCGGAGAAGGTCGACCCCTGGCGCATGGGGGTGTCGCTGGGCACCGCGGTCGGCGGCACCACCCGGCTGGAGCACGACTACGTCGCCGTCAGCGGGAGCGGCGCCCGCTGGGACGTCGACCACCGCCCGGCGGGCCCGCACCTGGAGCGGGCCTTCTCGCCCAGCTCCCTCGCCTCGGCGGTGGCCGAACAGGTCGGCGCGCACGGCCCGGTGCAGACCGTCTCCACCGGCTGCACCTCGGGCCTCGACGCGATCGGCTACGCCTTCCACTCCATCGAGGAGGGCCGCGTCGACGTGTGCGTGGCCGGGGCGTCGGACTCACCGATCACCCCGATCACCGTGGCGTGCTTCGACGCGATCAAGGCCACGTCGGCGAACAACGACGACCCGGAGCACGCCTCCCGGCCGTTCGACGCCCGCCGCGACGGCTTCGTCATGGGCGAGGGCGGCGCCGTCCTCGTCCTGGAGGAGCTGGAGCACGCACGGGCCCGCGGCGCCACCGTCTACTGCGAGATCTCGGGCTACGCCACCTTCGGCAACGCCTACCACATGACCGGTCTGACGCCCGAGGGACTGGAGATGGCCGAGGCGATCAACCGGGCACTGGCCCACGCCCGGATGGACGGCTCGCAGATCGACTACGTCAACGCGCACGGCTCGGGCACCAAGCAGAACGACCGGCACGAGACGGCGGCCGTGAAGCGGGCGCTCGGCGCCCACGCCCACGAGATCCCGATGAGCTCGATCAAGTCGATGGTCGGCCACTCGCTGGGGGCCATCGGGGCGATAGAGATCGCGGCCTGCGTGCTCGCCCTGGTCCACCAGACGGTGCCGCCGACCGCGAACTACGAGACCCCCGACCCCGAGTGCGACCTCGACTACGTGCCGCGCACCGCACGCCCCCTGAAGCTGCGCAGCGTGCTCTCGGTGGGCAGCGGGTTCGGCGGTTTCCAGTCCGCGGTGGCTCTGACCCGGACAGGTGGGAGGACACCATGAGGACCCGAAAAGCCCGGCGCACCGTCGTCACCGGCATCGGTGTCGTCGCCCCCAACGGCATCAACACCGAAGCCTTCTGGAAACGGACGCACGAGGGAATGAGCGTCCTGGACCGGGTCACCCGCGAGGGGTGCGAGCACCTGCCGCTCAAGGTCGCGGGGGAGGTGCGCGGTTTCGAGCCGGCCGAACTGATCGAGGAACGCTACCTCGTCCAGACCGACCGGTTCACGCACTTCGCGATGGCCGCCGCGGACATCGCGCTGGACGACGCCCGGCTGGGCCGCGCCGACTACGAGAACTCACCGTTCGACGTCGGCGTGGTCACCGCGGCCGGCTCCGGCGGCGGCGAGTTCGGCCAGCGCGAACTCCAGCGGCTGTGGGGACAGGGCTCCACCTACGTGGGCCCCTACCAGTCCATCGCCTGGTTCTACGCGGCCAGCACCGGCCAGATCTCGATCCGCGGCGGCTTCAAGGGCCCCTGCGCGGTCGTGGCCAGTGACGAGGCGGGCGGCCTGGACGCGCTGGCGCACGCCGCCCGTTCGATCCGCGGGGGCACCGAGGCGGTGGTGGTCGGCGCGGCCGAGGCCCCGCTGGCGCCCTACTCGGTCGTCTGCCAGCTCGGGTACGCGGACCTGAGCACCGTCGACGACCCGCTCCGCGCCTACCGGCCGTTCACCTCGGGCGCCTGCGGCTTCGTGCCCGCCGAGGGCGGGGCGATGCTGGTGGTCGAGGAGGAACGGTCGGCCCGCCGGCGCGGCGCCAAGGTGCGGGCCGAACTCGCCGGACACGCCGCCACGTTCACCGGGGCGGCCAGGTGGGAGGCGTCCCGGGAGGGCCTCGCCCAGGCGATCATCGGAGCACTGCGGGAGGCCGACTGCGCCCCCGACGAGATCGACGTCGTCTTCGCGGACGCCCTCGGCGTGCCCGCCGCCGACCGGGCCGAGGCGCTCGCGATCGCGGACGCACTCGGCGCGCACGGCACCCGGGTACCGGTGACGGCGCCCAAGACCGGCACCGGCCGCGCGTACTGCGGCGCACCGGTGCTGGACGTGGCCGCCGCCGTGCTCTCCATGGAGAACGCGCTCATACCGCCCACCCCGAACGTCTTCGAGGTGTGCCACGACCTCGACGTGGTCACCGGCTGCGCCCGCCCCGCCGAGCTGCGGACGGCGCTGGTGCTCAGCCGCGGGCTGATGGGCTCGAACGCGGCGATGGTGCTGCGGGGCTCCACCGACACCCCAACGTGAGAAGGAGAAATCCTCATGACCGACCGACTGACCTACACGGAACTCGCCGCCCTGATGAAGAAGGGGGCCGGTCTCACCGTCGACCCGCGTGACATGGAGAAGCGCCCCGGCTCGGCCTTCGACGAGTTCGGCCTGGACTCGCTGGGCCTCCTCGGCATCGTGGGCGTGCTGGAGAACCGGCACGGCCGTGCGCTGCCGGCCGACGCGGACCGCTGCAAGACCCCGCAGGAATTCCTCGCCCTCGTCAACAACAGCCTCATGACAGGAGCCTGACGTGTCAGGACACACCGAGAACGAGATCACCATCGCCGCCCCCCTGGACCTGGTCTGGGACGTGACGAACGACCTGGAGAACTGGCCGCGCCTCTTCAGCGAGTACGCCTCGGTCGAGATCATCGAACGGGCCGGGAACAGCACCACCTTCCGGCTGACGATGCACCCCGACGAGAACGACAAGGTGTGGAGCTGGGTCTCCGAGCGGACCGTGGACCGCGCCGCTCGTACGGTCCGCGCCCGTCGTGTCGAACCCGGCCCGTTCCAGCACATGGACATCCGGTGGGAGTACTCGGAGGTCCCCGGCGGGACGAAGATGCGCTGGACCCAGGACTTCGCGATGCGGCCCGACGCACCCGTCGACGACGCGTGGATGACCGACAACATCAACCGCAACTCCAAGATCCAGATGGAACTCATCCGGGACAAGATCGAGCAGCGTGACCGGGAGCGCCGTACGGCTCCGGCCGGCGCCCGCTGACCCGCCGTCCGCCCACGGCCCGGCACCCGGCCGCCCGGCCGGGTGCCGGGCCGGGAACCAGAAAGGCATCCCCCGATGCACCACGCCCTGATCGTCGCCCGGATGAAACCGGGGTCGGCGCCGGACATCGCCGAGTTGTTCGCCGCCTCCGACAGCACCGAACTGCCGCACCTCGTCGGCGTCACCAGGCGCAAGCTCTTCCAGTTCGGCGACGTGTACCTGCACCTGATCGAGTCGGAGCGCCCGCCGGGCCCCGAGATCGCGAAGGTGACCGGCCACCCGCAGTTCAAGGACATCAGCGAGAAGCTCACCGCCTACGTCAGCGCCTACGACCCGCAGACCTGGCGCAGTCCCAAGGACGCCATGGCCCACGAGTTCTACCGGTGGGAACGCGACGCCACCGGCTGAGACGGACGACCGCCCCGGGCCCGGCCGAGAGGCCGGACCCGGGGCGGTGGCATGCCGTGCCCGGGAAGGGGCGGTCAGTCGGGGACCACGCACTCGAACGCGTGCAGGTAGGCGTTGACCGGAACGACGTCGCCGATCAGCAGCCCGGCGTCCGAGATCCGGGTGACCAGGCTCTCCCTGGTGTGCTTCGCGCCGCCGACGTTGAGGAGCAGCAGCAGGTCCATCGCGGTGGTGAAACGCATCGAGGGGGTGTCGTCGACGAGGTTCTCGATGACGACGACCCTGGCCCCCGGGCGGGCCGCGGCGACGACGTTGCGCAGGGTCCTGCGGGTGCTGTCGTCGTCCCACTCCAGGATGTTCTTGATGATGTAGAGGCCGGCCTCGACGGGGATGGCCTCGCGGCAGTCCCCGGCCACGATCCGGGTCCGGCCGGCCAGCGCGCCCTCGTCCCGCAGCCGGGCGTCGGCCCGCGCCACCACGCCCGGCAGGTCCATCAGGGTGCCGTGGAGCGCGGGGTGCTTCTCCAGCAGGCTCGCCAGCACGTGCCCCTGACCGCCGCCGATGTCGGCGACCGAGGACACCCCGGTGAGGTCGAGGAGTTCGGCCACGTCCAGTGCGGACTGCACGCTGGAGGTGGTCATCGCCCGGTTGAAGATCTGCGCGGACTCGTGGGCGTCCTGGTGCAGGTAGTCGAAGAACCCCTTGCCGTGCACGTCCTGGAAGACGCTCCTGCCGGTGCGCACCGCGTCGTCGAGGCGCGGCCACACGTCCCAGGTCCAGGGCTCGGTGCACCACAGCGAGATGTCGCGCAGGCTGTGGGGGTCGTCCTCGCGCAGCAGGCGGGACATCTCGGTGTGGGCGAACCGCCCGTCGGCGGTCTCGGCGAAGATCCCGTAGCAGCACAGGGCGCGCAGCAGCCGCCGCAGCGGCACCTCCTCGGTGCCCACCCGCTCCGCGAGCTCCTGTGCGGTGGCGGGCGTCTCGTCCAGCGCGTCGGCGACGCGCAGCCGGGCGGCGGCGCGCACGGCGGCGGCCCTGGCGGCACCGAAGACGAGTTCCCGCAGCTGCATGGCCGGCTGCGGGGGAGTGGCGGGATGGGGGAGCGCGGCAGGGGCGGAGGCGGGCGTGGGACTGATAGTGGTCATACTGTTTCGCTTCTCCTCGTGCGGGGGTGCGTCGGTCAGCACATCCCGGCCGGTGTGGACTTCGCGCAGACGTTGTCGGTGAAGGTGTTGTTCTTGCCGGCGGTGTCCCCGTTGGCGAGGTCGGCCGGCTTGTTGTCGAGCACGACGTTGCCGCTGATGGTGTGGCCGGTGTTCTGCGTGCCCACGAAGCTCTTGAACAGCACGATGCCGCCGGACATGGGAGTGTCGCCCGCGTTGTCGCGGATCGTGTTCGAGCGCACCCGGGTGTCCGCGGCGCCGGTGAGCACGATGCCGGAGCCCTGGAGGGCCGACAGCCGTTCGGTCGCGGGGCAGGACTTGTTGTTGCCGGTGATCTTGTTGGACTCGATCGTCATGGCGCCGGCCTGCGGCTTTCCTTCGTCGCCCACGACGAACACACCGCTGCAGTTGCCGGTGACGGTGTTGTCGCGGACCGTCAGGTTCCGTACCCGCCGGGCGGTGAAGCCGATCCGGTTGTCCGCCAGCGTGTTGTGCCGGAGCTCGGTGCCCCGGGTGTCGGTGGCGCCGCCCTCCTCGTCGACGGTGTTCGCGACGAAGATGCCCGCGTCACCGTTGGCGCGGGCGATGTTGCGCGTGAACACACCGCGGGTGGAATGTTCCTGGGCGATGCCCCAGACACCGTTGCGTTCGGAGGTCACCCCCCGGACGGTCAGCCGGTCGGTCCAGGAGGCCCAGACGCCGTTCTTCTTGAAACCGGAGACGGTCAGCCCGTCGATGCTCACCCCCTCCACGGTCCGGTCCGCGCTGCCCAGTACGCAGATGCCGTTGCCGGCCCGCGTACAGGCGTCGGCGGCCCGCGTGCCCGGTTCCGCCGGCCGGAGCACGGTTTGGCTGCCGGAACCGCGCAGGGTCAGGTCGGGCGTGGTGACCAGGACGCTCTCGCGGTACGTGCCGGGCAGGACGACGACGGTGTCGCCCGACCGGGCGGCGTCCACCGCCTTCTGGATCGACTCGCCGGGGTGGACCACGTGCGAGCTCCGGGGGGAGGCGGCCGGCTTGGCGGCCCCGAGCCCCGCGGCCGAGACGGCCGCCCCGATCCCCGCAGCGGAGAGGACCACGACCGGCACAAGGATCTTGATGTTTCGTTTCCTCATGAGCCGAAGCTATGGGCGATCCTCCCCCCTTGCCACATAGGGTGAGCGGATGGGTGCGGGGCGTGCCCGAATGGGTTACGCGGGCTCCGCCGCACGGTCCCGGGGCGGGGCCGCCGAGGTTCGTCCGGGTGCCGCTGCCGGGGCCGGAGAGGCCGGAGCCGGGGAGGGGCCGGGGCGGGACTGGCGGGACCGGGGACGAAGCGGGCCGCCGGGGCCGGGCCGGTGGTCCGTCCGGGCCGGGGACTCAGTCGCCGGGCTCGCGCGGGGGCGCGACGACCGAGCGGGCCCACCGGTAGTCGGCCTTGCCGCTCGGCGAGCGCCGGATCCGCCCGGTGATCACCAGCCGGCGCGGGATCTTGTAGCCCGCCAGCCGCGTCCTGCAATGCGCCTGGATGTCGTCGAGCGAGGGCTCGGGCGCCCCTTCGCGCAGCTGCACCACCGCCGCGACGCGGTTGCCCCAGCGTGCGTCGGGCGCCCCGGCGACCAGCGCGTCGTACACGTCCGGATGGGCCTTGAGCGCCTGCTCCACCTCCTCGGGGTACACCTTCTCGCCCCCGGTGTTGATGCACTGCGAGCCCCGGCCGAGGACCGTGACGATGCCGTCGGCGTCGACCGTCGCCATGTCGCCGAGCAGCACCCACCGCTCCTCGCCCCGGCGGAAGAACGTCTGCGCGGTCTTGGCCGGGTCGTTGTAGTAGCCGAGGGGCACGTGCCCGCGCTGGGCGATCCGGCCCGGCTCACCCGGGGCCACCGGCTCATGGGTGGCCGGATCCACCACCTCCGTACGGGAGTTGACCCGGAGCCGGAAGCCCTTCTCCGGGCCCGAGTCGGCCGTCGCCGTGCCGTTGAACCCGGACTCCGAGGAGCCGAAGTTGTTCAGTAACATCACCGTCGGCACGAGCTCCTGGAACTCCGCGCGCACCGAGTCCGACATGATCGCCCCCGAACTGGAGACGGAGAACATCGACGAACAGTCGGTGCCCTTCAGCGGGCCCTTCAACGCGTCGATCAGCGGCCGCAGCATCGCGTCGCCCACCAGCGACATGCTGGTGACCCTCTCCTTCTCGACGGTGCGGAGCACCGCCTCCGGATCGAACCTGCGGTGGAGCACGACCCGCTGCCCGAAGTTGAAGCCGATGAACGCGGTGAGGGTCGAGGTGCCGTGCATCAGCGGGGGAGCGGGGAAGAAGGTGATCCCGTCCCCGCCCGCCGCCACCCGCTCGGCCAGCTCCTGCGGGGTCCTCACCGGCTCGCCGGTCGGCGCGCCCCCGCCGAGCCCGGAGAAGAACAGGTCCTCCTGGCGCCACATCACCCCCTTGGGCATCCCGGTGGTGCCGCCGGTGTAGATGATGAACTGGTCGTCGGCCGAGCGCGGCGCGAAACCGCGCTCCGGGCTGCCGGCCGCTTCCGCCTCGGTGAACGCGACCGCCTCCGGCCCCCGGACGCCCGCCGCCGGGGTCCCCACCCGGACGAGGTGGCGCAGCCGCGGGGCCTTCGGCGCGGCCGCCGCGACCCGCTCGTCGAACTCGGCGTCGAAGACCAGGGCGGCCAGGTCGGCGTCCCGGTAGAGGTAGACCAACTCCTCTTCCACGTATCGGTAGTTCACATTGACCGGTACGATCCGCGCCTTGAGGCAGGCCAGCACGGTCTGCAGGTACTCCACCCCGTTGTACAGGTGCAGTCCCAGGTGTTCACCGGGGGCGATGCCCGCATCGATCAGGTGGTGGGCGAGGCGATTGGCGGCCGCGTCCAGCTCCGCGTACGTGAGCCGGCGCTCCGCACCGGTGCCGGGGTGGTCGAGGTAGACGAGCGCCTCGCGTTCCGGGACCACGTCGACGACCGATTCGAACAGGTCGGCAAGGTTGTACTCCACCGTTCCTCCTGACCCCGGAAGCTGACTGGCTCGGCGGTCATTAGAGCGCCGGGAGCCACAAGTGGGAAGGGGCCCGGACGAAGAAAACTGACTGACTGTCAGAAAACTATTGAACTGGGCCCCCACCTACTGCAACCTGTTCCAGTGCCGCGACCGGCAGTACCGACCCGGCGGCCCCGGGTCCCGAGACGGGAGGCAGGCAATGGGTGGTACGGAACACCTCACCGTGCGCCGCGAGGGCGCCACACTGGTGCTCACCCTGAACAGGCCGGAGGCGAAGAACGCCCTCTCGCTGCCGATGCTGGTCGGGCTGTACGACGGCTGGCTGGCGGCCGACGAGGACGACACGGTCCGCTCGGTCGTCCTCACCGGGGCGGGCGGCTGCTTCTGCGCCGGCATGGACCTCAAGGCCCTGGCCGGCAAGGGCATGGAGGGGGAGCGGTACCGCCACCGGATGGCCGCCGACCCCGATCTGCACTGGAAGGCGATGCTGCGCCACCACCGCCCCCGCAAACCGGTCGTCGCCGCGGTCGAGGGCCACTGCGTGGCGGGCGGGACCGAGATCCTCCAGGGCACCGACATCCGGATCGCCGGAGCGGGCGCCACCTTCGGCCTCTTCGAGGTCCGGCGCGGCCTCTTCCCCATCGGCGGGTCCACGGTGCGGCTGCCCCGCCAGATCCCCCGCACCCACGCCCTCGAAATGCTTCTCACCGGACGCCCCTACAGCGCCGCCGAGGCCGCCGCCATCGGGCTGATCGGCCGGGTCGTCCCCGACGGCACCGCACTGGAGGAGGCCCTCGCCGTCGCCGAACGGATCAACGCCTGCGGACCGCTCGCCGTCGAGGCCGTCAAGGCGTCCGTGTACGAGAACGCCGAACTGACCGAGACCGAGGGCCTCGCCGCCGAACTGGAACGCGGCCAACCGGTCTTCGCCACCGCCGACGCCCGCGAAGGCGCCCGCGCCTTCGCCGAGAAACGCCCGCCCGTCTACCGCCGCGCCTGAGCGCCCGCCGGGTGGCCTCCGACCGGACGCACCCGACGGGCCCCGAGTCCAGGAGGCAACCGTGCCCGACATCCTCAGCGCACCACTCGTGGTCGAATTCCCCTTCACCCGCTCCCTCGGCCCGGTCCAGAGCGCCTTCCTCACCGGACTGCGCGAACGCACCGTGCTCGGCGTCCGCACCGACGACGGAAGGATCCTGGTCCCGCCCGTCGAGTACGACCCCGTCACCGCCGAGGAGATCCGGGAACTCGTCGAGGTCGCCCCCACCGGCACCGTCACCACCTGGGCCTGGAACCCCGCACCGCGCAGCGGCCAGCCCCTCGGCACCCCCTTCGCCTGGGTCCTCGTCCGGCTCGACGGGGCCGACACCGCCCTCCTGCACGCCCTGGCCGCGCCCGGCCCGCACGCCGTGCGCACCGGCATGCGGGTACGGATCCGCTGGGCCGCCGAACGGACCGGCGCGATCACGGACATCGCCTGCTTCGAACCGTACGCGGGCGGCGCCGGCGAACCGCCCGCCCCGCACGACGGTGCGTTCCCCGACCCCGTCACCGGCATCGTCACCCCCGCCCGGCTCGACTACCGGTACACCCCCGGCCGGGCCCAGAGCGCCTACCTCGAGGCCCTGTCCGAACGGCGCATCGTCGGCGAACGCTGCCCGTCCTGCGCCAAGGTGTACGTGCCGCCCCGCGGCGCCTGCCCCACCTGCGGCGTCGCCACCGCGGAACAGGTCGAGGTCGGCCCGCGCGGCACCGTGACCACGTACTGCGTCGTCAACATCAAGGCCGCTCACCCGGCCGCTCCCGACCTCGAGGTCCCCTACGTCTACGCGCACATCGCACTCGACGGCGCGGACCTCGCCCTGCACGCCCGGATCGGCGGCATCCCGTACGACGAGGTGCGCATGGGGCTGCGCGTCGAACCCGTCTGGACCGAGGGCGCACGCCACCCCGACCACTACCGGCCCACCGGCGAGCCCGACGCCGACTACGACGCGTACAAGGAGCTGCTCTAGATGCGAGACGTGGCGATCGTCGCCTTCGCGCAGACGGACCACCTGCGGCGCACCGACGAACTCTCCGAGGTCGAGATGCTGATGCCGGTGCTCCACCGGGTCCTCGACGCGACCGGCCTGCGGGCGGGCGACATCGGCTTCACCTGCTCCGGCTCCAGCGACTACCTGGCCGGCCGCGCCTTCTCCTTCACCATGGCGCTCGACGGCGTCGGCGCCCATCCACCGATCTCCGAGTCCCACGTGGAGATGGACGGCGCCTGGGCCCTGTACGAGGCCTGGGTGAAGATCCTGACGGGCCAGGCCGACACCGCCCTCGTCTACTCCTACGGCAAGTCCTCGCCCGGGGAGCTCCGCGACGTCCTCACCCGCCAGCTCGACCCCTACTACCTCGGCCCGCTCTGGCCGGACTCCGTCGCCCTCGCCGCGCTCCAGGCCCGGGCGCTGATCGACGCGGGCGACACGGACGAGGCGGCCCTCGCCGCGATCGCCGCCCGCAACCGCGCCGCCGCCGCGGACAACCCGCACGCCCAGCTCGCCGGCCCGGTCCCGGCCGGGGACTACCTCGTGCGCCCGCTGCGCACCGGCGACTGCGCACCGATCGGCGACGGGGCGGCCGCCGTGGTCCTCGCCGCCGGGGACACCGCCCGGCGACTGTGCCCCCGCCCCGCCTGGATCCGCGGCATCGACCACCGCATCGAGGCACACGGCCTCGGCGTCCGCGAACTGACCGGATCGCCGTCCACCCGGCTCGCCGCCACCCGGGCCGGATTCTTCGAACGGCCCGTGGACACCGCCGAGTTGCATGCCCCGTTCACCTCGCAGGAGGTGGTGCTGCGCAAGGCGCTCGAACTCGACGACGACGTCGCCGTCAACCCGTCCGGCGGCGCGCTCGCCGCCAACCCGGTCATGGCCGCCGGACTGATCCGGCTCGGCGAGGCCGCCGCCCGCATCCACCGCGGCGAGTCCGACCGGGCCCTGGCCCATGCCACCTCCGGGCCCTGCCTGCAACAGAACCTGGTCGCCGTCCTCGAAGGGGAGAGTGCTCATGTCCGCTGAGCCCGTGGCCGTCGTCGGCATCGGCCAGACCGCACACGTCTCCGCCCGCCGGGACGTCTCCATCGCCGGACTGGTCCGCGAGGCCGCCGTCCGCGCCCTGGACGACGCCGGGCTGACCTGGGCGGACATCGACGCCGTCGTCATCGGCAAGGCCCCCGATTTCTTCGAGGGCCTGATGATGCCGGAGCTCTACCTCGCCGACGCCCTCGGCGCCGTCGGCAAACCCGTGCTCCGGGTGCACACCGCGGGCTCCGTCGGCGGTTCCACCGCACTCGTCGCCGCCAACCTGGTCTCCGCGCGGGTGCACCGCACCGTCCTGGCACTCGCCTTCGAGAAACAGTCCGAGTCCAACGCCATGTGGGGCCTCTCCCTGCCGGTCCCGTTCCAGCAACCGCTGCTGGCCGGTGCGGGCGGCTTCTTCGCCCCGCACGTACGGGCCTACATGCGGCGCACCGGGGCCCCCGACGAGATCGGCTCCCTCGTCGCGTACAAGGACCGGCGCAACGCGCTCAGGAACCCCTACGCCCACGTCCGCGACCCCGGCATCACCCTGGAGAAGGTGCGGGCCGCGCCGATGCTCTGGGACCCGATCCGCTACTCGGAGACCTGCCCCTCCTCCGACGGGGCCTGCGCGATGGTCCTCACCGACCGGGTCGGGGCGGACCGCTCGCCGCACCCGCCCGCGTGGGTGCACGGCGGTGCGATGCGCAGCGAGCCGACGCTCTTCGCGGGCAAGGACTTCGTGTCCCCCGGGGCGGGCCGGGACTGCGCGGCCGACGTGTACCGGCAGGCGGGGATCAGCAACCCCCGGCGGGAGATCGACGCCGCCGAGCTGTACGTGCCGTTCTCCTGGTACGAGCCGATGTGGCTGGAGAACCTCGGCTTCGCCGACGAGGGCGAGGGCTGGAAACTCACCGAGTCCGGCGTCACCGAGATCGACGGCGACCTGCCCGTGAACCCCTCGGGCGGAGTGCTCTCCACCAACCCCATCGGGGCCTCCGGCATGATCCGCTTCGCCGAGGCCGCCCTCCAGGTACGGGGCCGGGCGGGCGAGCACCAGGTGGCGGGGGCCCGGAAGGCGCTCGGCCACGCGTACGGCGGCGGGGCCCAGTTCTTCGCCATGTGGCTGGTCGGATCCGAACCCCCCACCGGCTGACCCCGGCCCCTGCGCCCCGGGGGTCGTCCCGGCGGGGCCGGACCACGACCGCACCGCGCGCCGGATCACCCTCCGTGCCCCCTCCGTGTCCCCCTTCGTGCCCCCGGCCACCGGACGTGGCCGGTCCCCTCGCCGCCACCCCCGGCCGGGACCGGCCGCAGGACCCGCCGGGGACCGGCAGGCGGGCCCGTCGGCGCCCCGGCCTGCGCGGACCCGACTCCGCAACGTGAGCCCGGACACGTACCATGTCTGCATGTCCTTCCTCCGCCGCCGTAGCGCCGCCACACCCGCGGGCCCCGACTTCGACGTCCTGGCCATGGACCCGGGGGACTGGCCCGGAAATCTCGGCGCCGGCCTGCTGCCCGCCCCCGACGGGAGCTGTCAGGGCGTCTTCCTGCGCTACGACCTGTTCGGCGGCCGCGGCCCCGCGATGATCATCGGCAACCTCCCGGAGGGATCGCCCGCGCGCGAGACCGAGGAGGGGCAGGTTCCGTTCGAAGTCGCCCAGCTGCTGCTCGCGCTGGAGAACGACGAGCCGGTCGAGGTCACCGGCACCGAGGACGTGCCCGTCATGCAGGGCGACAACCTGCTGATCGTCCGCCGGATCAAGCTCTCCGAAAGCCGCATCTCCTGCGTCCAGTTCGACCGCAGCGACGGTGTGCTCGTCACCATCGCCAGCTGGGACCGGCCGATCACCGACGACCTGTACACCCTCCTGAAGCCGCTGCCCGCCGAGCTGTTCCAGCAGGGCTGAAACGTCTCGCCGGTGACCGCCCGCGCCCCGCGGGCGGTCACCGGCATGCGGACCCCCGCCCCGTCCGGCCGTTACCCGCCGCTCGCCGCGGTCCGCGCGAACAGTGCGGTCCCCCGCGCCGCCGAGACCCCGGTCCCGGTGGGACCGCCGATGTGCCACGGGGTGCCGCTGCCCCGCCGGAGGTCCTGCTCGCGGTAGCACCGGCAGCCGCGGTGCCGGATCAGGATGCCCGCGAGCCGCTGCTCCAGCTCCCGCACGTACCCGGCCGGCACCTCCCGCGCCCCCGCGTCCAGCCCGAAGCCGTCGCAGAGCACCGGCAGTTCCCGTTCGGCGAGGTGCCGGAACTGCCGTAGCCGCGACTCCATCGGATCGTGCACGATCGCCACCCGGTCGGGTGATCCACCCCGAAGAAGTTCTGCACGACCAGGACGCCGTCGTGCACCTCGCCCTCGTACTCGATGGAAAGCACACTCCTGGGTGATGCCCGGGATGTGCCCGATGCCGTGTTCCCGCTCCACAGGAGCCGGGCAACGGGCCGTCGCCGAACGCCGGTTGAATCTTTCCGCGCGCAGGTCAAAGGGCCTTTCAGTGGTCTGGTCCACTGGCTCGACCCGCGGCCTCTGCCGATCCCTTGACGCGCTGTCATGTCAGGTCGGAGAGTGTGCGCGCACAGCGGAACAGCGGGATGGATCACGCCCGGCTCAGCACACCCGGCTCGACACGCACGGCTCCGAAGAAGGGTTGTCATGACGTCCAAGCAGAGGACCGGACTCGCACTCGCGCTCACCGGCGTCGGCGCACTGAGCATGGCACTGCTCAGTCCCGTGGCCCCGGCCGGAGCGGACGAGGTGCGGCCGGAATGCCCGCGCGGCCTCGCGTGCGACTGGGTGCCGGCGGCCTACCAGCAGACGGGCGACCCCGCCGACAAGGAGACGTACGGGAACTACGACACCGCGGACCGGCCGCACACCAACAAGATCCGGTTCATCGTCCTGCACGACACCGAGGAGGACTTCGACACCACCCTGAAGATCTTCCAGAACCCGCTGAAGCAGGCGTCCGCCCACTACGTGGTGCGCTCGGCCGATGGCCACGTCACCCAGATGGTCAAGAACAAGGACGTGGCCTGGCAGGCGGGCAACTGGTACGTCAACAGCCACTCCATCGGCATCGAGCAGGAGGGCGTCGCCGTCGACGGCGCCAAGTGGTACACCCCCGAGATGTACCGCTCCACCGCCAAACTGGTGCGCTACCTCGCCGCCAAGTACGACATCCCGCTCGACCGCCAGCACATCATCGGCCACGACGGAGTGCCGCCCACCACCGCGGCCGGAACCAGGAACATGCACTGGGACCCGGGCCCGTACTGGGACTGGAACCGCTTCATGAAGCTGCTGGGCGAGCCCACGGTGCCGACCGCGCCCCGTGACAGCGAACTCGTCACCATCAGCCCGGACTTCAAGAAGAACCGGCAGGCCTTCCGCGACTGCGAGAAGGGCGTGGACCTGCCGGCCCAGGGCTCCAGCGCCGTCCCGTTGCACACCGCACCCTCCGCCGACGCGCCCCTCTTCTCCGACCCCGGCCTGCACCCCGACGGCTCGCCCGGCACGAACTGCGCCGCCGACTGGGGCAGCAAGATCAGCGCCACCCAGCAGGCGGTCGTCGCGGACCACGCCCCCGGCTGGACGGCGATCTGGTGGTACGGCAAGAAGGCCTGGTTCCGCACCCCGGCCCGCACCCGGAACACCACACCGACCTCCGGCCACGTGGTCAGGCCGAAGGCCGGCCGCACGGACGTCCCGGTGTACGGGGTGGCGTACCCGGAGAAGGACGAGTACCCCGCGGACTTCGGGGACAAGCGGGTGGGCTCGCCGCTCCCGTACACGATCGGGGCGGGCCAGTCGTACCCCGGCGGCGGCGAGGCCCCCACGGGCTACTTCCACGCGCCGACGATCGACTCCTCGGCCCCCTTCGACCACACGTACTTCCGTGGCGGGGAGAAGTACGTGACGGTGCAGATCGGTCACCGGGTCGCCTTCGTGAAGGCGTCCGACGTGGACATCGTCCGCACGCGCTGAACCACGACGACGCGCGCGGGCCCGGTGTGTCGGCACCGGGCCCGCGCGCGTCCTCCGGACAGGTCAGCGAGTGCCGACCGCGGCTCGTACGGCCCTGCGGGCCAGGGCGCAGTCGTCGTGCAGCCGGCGCAGCAGCAGCCGCTGCTCCTCGCTCGACGACAGGGCTCCGGGCCGGTCCTGGCCGGCCCCGGCGGGCATCGGGTCACGCATGGCCCGCTGGACGGCCGTCTCGTACGTGCGGATCTCCCGGGTCAGCACCAGCATGAGGTTCACCAGGAACGCGTCACGCGCCGCGGGCCCCTTGGCCTGGGCGAGCTGGCTGATCTGACGCCGCGCCGCGGGCGCGTCCCCCAGGACCGTCCAGAGCGTCGCCAGGTCGTAGCCCGGCAGATACCAGCCCGCGTGCTCCCAGTCCACCAGCACCGGACCCGTGGGCGACAGCAGGATGTTGGAGAGCAGCGCGTCGCCGTGGCAGAACTGCCCCATGCCCTGACGGCCGCCCGCGTGCGCCAGGCCGTGCAGCAGCTTCTGCAGGTCCCCAAGGTCCCGGTCGGTGAACAGCCCCAGCTCGTGGTAGCGGGAGATCCGGGAGGCGTAGTCCAGCGGGGCGTCGAAGAGCCCGGGGGCCGGCCGCCACTCGTTGACCCGGCTGATCGCACCGAGCACGGCCCGCACATCGGCACGGGGCGGGGCCTCCGAGGGGTGTCTGGTCAGCGCCGCCACCCGTCCTGGCATCCGCTCGATCACCAGCGTGCAGTTCTCCGGATCGGCCGCGATGAGACGCGGCACCCGCACCGGGGGACGGTGCCGGACGAACGCACGGTATGCAGCTATTTCGTGCCGGAACCGTTCCGACCACGCGGGCGAGTGGTCCAGTAAACACTTGGCCACCGCGGTCGTCCGTCCGGTGGAACCGACGAGCAGGACCGAACGGCCGCTGCGGCGCAGCACCTGGACGGGATTGAACTCGGGACAGATCCGCTGCACCGAGGCGATCACCATCCTCAGCTGCGCGCCCTGCGCACCGGACAGGTCCAGCCGTCCGCTGAGCGCCGGACCGCCGGGAGCCGCCGTCCGGCGCGGGCGGACCGTGCCGGGCACCGACCGGGCGGCGGGCGGAGTGAGGTACGGTCCGCCGCCCGCCCCCAGGGGACGGAGCGGCCGGGGCGGGGCGGTCACGGAGGACGATGCTGTGTACATGATCGAGACAGATCCCTTCGCGCGCCGACAAGTTGCGTACGCCGCCCCGGCCCGGCGACCGTTCGGCACCCTGGGGAGTACCTAGGGCTGCCGGGCGGGGTGGCGCTTTCCTACCCGACACCGAACTCCGGGTGGCAGACCATGTGGCGTGCCCTGGCGAACCATGGCGAATAGTCGCAAGGCATCTGACAGGGGGTTACTGTCAACACAGCCGAGAACCTGGGGGCTTGACGTGACCGGAGAACCCAACACCCGCCTGTCCGACCTGTTCGGCCTCGCCGGCTGGTCCAAGGGCGAACTCGCGAGAATGGTGAACAGGCAGGCGGCGGCCATGGGCCATCCGCAACTGGCCACCGACACCTCGCGGGTGCGGCGTTGGATCGACATGGGGGAGTCACCCCGCGATCCCGTGCCCGAGGTGCTGGCTGCCCTGTTCACCGAGCGGCTCGGTCGTGTCGTGACCATCGAGGACCTCGGGTTCGGCCGACGCGGGCGTGCAGGGAAACGGCGGGGCGTCGGGACGCAGCACAATCCCGACGGGCTGCCGTGGGCGCCCGAGCGGACGGCGGCGGTCCTCACCGAATTCACGGGAATGGACCTCATGCTCAACCGACGCGGCTTGGTGAGCGCGGGCGCCGCGCTCGCCGCAGGATCGACCATCACCGGCCCCATGTACGACTGGCTGCACACGGATCCCGTGCTGGCGGCCGACGTCCCACGGATCAACGACCCCTTGCACGCGGAGCCGGCCGGTTTCGACCGGTACGAGGCCGCCCCCATCGGGTCGGAGGAGATCGAAGCGCTCGAACGGTCCGTCGAGGTGTTCCGCGCCTGGGACGCGTCCAGGGGCGGCGGACTCCAGCGCAAGGCCGTGGTGGGCCAACTCAACGAGGTGGGCGGCATGCTCGCCTACCGCCACCCCGAACACCTGCAGCGCCGTCTGTGGGGCGTGGCGGCCAACCTGGCGGTGCTCGCGGGGTGGATGTCGCACGACATCGGACTCGAACCGACCGCCCAGAAGTACTTCGTCATCGCGGCCCACGCGGCGCGCGAGGGAGGGGACCGGCCGCGGGCGGGCGAGGCGCTCTCCAGGGCGGCCCGGCAGATGGTCCACCTCGGCCGTCCCGACGACGCCCTGGACTTGATGAAGCTCGCCAAGTCCGGTTCGGGGGACGAGGTGCTGCCCCGCACCCGGGCGATGCTGTACACCATCGAGGCGTGGGCGCAGGCCTCCATGGGCCGGGGCCAGGCGATGCGGCGCACGCTCGGCAAGGCCGAGGAGCTCTTCGTCTCGGACAAGAGCGATGTGCCGCCGCCCAGTTGGATGCAGATGTTCGACGAGGCGGACCTGCACGGCATGCAGGCCCTGGCGTTCCGCACCCTCGCCGAGCACGACCCCTCGGTGGCGATCGTCGCCCAGCGCCACGCCAAGCAGGCGCTGGAACTCCGGGTCAACGGCCGCCAGCGGTCCAAGATCTTCGACTACATCTCGCTCGCCTCGGCGTGCTTCATCGCCGACGATCCCGAGCAGGCGGACCGCTACGCGCGACTCGCCCTGGTGACGATGGGGGAGACCTCCTCGCACCGCACCTGGGACCGGCTGCGCGAAATGTACCGGCTCACCGGCCAGTTCGCGGGCTACGCGAAGATCGCGGACCTGCGCGAGGAGATCAAGCTCTCCATGCCGCAGTCTCTCATCAAGCAGCCCAGGCGTGCCACGGAGATCTGACCGGGGGCGCCACGACGCCGCGCGCCGACCGTCGATCGTCCGGGCGTCACGGTCCGGCTGACCTCGTGCCGGCCGACCGCAGCGGTCCGGTCCGTCACCGTCCGGCCACCGGCCGTTCGGGCACTGCTCCGTGGGTGGACGGCTCCGTGCTGCCGTGTCCCGCGCCGTGCCCGGGGGCGGCGGGTGTCCATGCCTTCCGTACGGGTGCCGTCGTGCCGTTCTACGCCTCGAGGCGGGCGACGAGCACGCACGCGTCGTCCAGGCGCTCGGTGCCACCGACCTCCGTGAGGACGGTCCGCAGGCACTCCTGTGCCGAACCGGCCTGCGCGAAGCGCGGTGCCAGAGCGAGCAGCGCGTCCGGGTCCGCACCCCGGCCGTCGTGACCGGTCAGCCCCTCGGTGTGCAGCACCAGCACATCGCCCGGCAGCAGGTGGACCTCGTCCTGCTCGTACGTGACCCCGGAGGTCGCGCCGAGGAGGACCCCGTCCGGTGGGGGCAGCGGGCGCCCCTTCCCGGCACGGAACAACAACGGTGCGGGGTGTCCGGCCTGGGCCCAGGCCAGGGCGCCGGTCGTCGGATCGAAACGGCAGCACACCGCGCTGCCCAGAGCGGGTTGGACGGAGGTTTCCAGTAACTGGTTGAGATGTCCCATGAGGGCGCCCGGCTCGATCCCGGCCACGGCCATTCCGCGCAGTGCGCCCAGCAGCATCGCCATGGCCGAGGTGGCCGGGATGCCGTGGCCGGTCAGGTCGCCGACCGTGAGCACGGTCCTGCCGTCCGGCAGGTCCAGCGCGTCGTACCAGTCGCCGCCGATGAGCGAGCTCGTCTCCGAGGGGAGGTAGTGGGCCGCGACGTCCAGTGCGCCGGCTCCCCGCGAGGGGGACCGTGACGAACCCCGCCACGGGGGGAGCACGGTCTGCTGGAGCTCGACGGCCATCCGGTGCTCGGTCCGTGCCCTGTCCTGGCGGCGGCGGAGCGTGTCGTGGCTCCGCCGCACCGCCTGCTGGCTCCGCCACAGCTCGCTGACGTCACGCAGCACCGCCCACATGGAGGCGGTGCAGCCGTCCGTGTCGAGGACGGGCTCGCCCATCATGTGGAGCGTGCGGATCCGGCGGTCGGGCCGTACGATGCGGAACTCGCCGTCTATCGGCTTCCCGTCCACCAGGCAGCCCGTCACCAGCGCGGTGAGCAGGGGCTGGTCCTCCGGGACGAGCACGGAGGGGAGTTCGTCCAGCGAGAGCGCACCGGCTCCGGGGGACCTGCCGAAGATCTGGAACAGCTCCTCGGACCAGCTGACCTCGTCGGTGAGCAGATTCCACTCGGCGCTGCCCACCCGGCCGATCAGCGACCCCTGCCGCGGCTCCTCGGAGGGCCTTGCCGCGGTGTCCTGCGGCGGCGTGCCCCCGAGCTGCTCCGGTACCTGCGGCCGCAGGCCGTCCCTCAGCTGTCCCAGGTGCGTACCGAGGTCGTCGAGATGGCTGACCGCCAGGTCACAGAGCGCCCGCTGCCACCGCGCCTGCGGGTCCTCCTCGTCGAGCGGCACCGTGTCGCGCCGCACGGCATCCACATCGCCGCGCAGCTGCCGGGTCCGGTCGATCAACGCGGCCACGGCATCGTGCTCGGGCGGGTGGGGGGCGGGGCAGTCCGCGGACAGCGGGGACGGCATCTCGTACTCCGATACAGGCGCGGCGCTACCAGGTCTGAATGGTGGACCGAAGACGACTGTCGCACAGGCCGGGGGAGCCCGTAAGGGATTTGGCAACACTCGATGGGTCGTTGCTTCTGGCATATGTCACAGGCTGCGCGATGCGTCGATCCGTCGAACAGCTTTGCTGGCGGCGGACGTTGGCGCAAGTGATCCGGCGTGTGCGGACGGTCGTGCGCCCGCGCTTTTCCTGCAGCTCGTGCGCCCGGGTGGAACGTGGCGCATGCGAAGAGGGGTGTGCCGCCCGGTCGCGGGCCGCGCGCCCACGACTCCGGAGCGCAAACTTCCGTCGCGCCCCGGCCGGGGCGCACGACCGGGAATGCGACCGGGAGGTCCCGTGTTACGACACCGGAACGAAAACGAAACCCATTCCCAGAAAGAGAATGGGTTCGGCGAGAAGAAGCCCGGAGGGGCCCATGATCCGCAAGGAGACCCGTCCCGTAGTGACGCTCCGGTCGACGGCCGGAACGGGCTGGAGCTATGTGACCCGCAAGAGCCGCCGGAACGATCCCGACCGGTTGGTCCTGCGCAAGTTCGACCCCGTCGTGGGGCGGCACGTGCCCTTCCGGGAGGAACGCTGACCCGAAGGTCGCCCGCGCCGTTTCCGCATCGTCCCGTCCCGCGCCGCTCCACGAGGGTGGCGCTCCCGCAGCAGCCCGAGGAGGCAATGAGCATGAAGTCCCGCATCCACCCCGTCTCCCGTCCGGTGGTCTTCCGTGACCGGGCCGCGGGAGTCGCCTTCCTGATCCGTACGACCGCGACCGCGGACGAGCGGGTGACCTGGGAGGACGGCCGGAGCTACCCGGTGATCGACGTGGAGACCTCGTCGGCGAGCCACCCGTTCTGGACCGGGAGCGGTCAGGTGCTGGACACGGCCGGTCGTGTCGAGCGTTTCCACCGCCGCTACGGCACCGAGGTGCCCGCCGCCGGCTGAACCGTTTCGCCGGACCCGCACCCAGTGCCGTGAATCACAGTGCGGGGGCGGGTTTCCGGGAACGGAGCGCAGTGGTTTATCGTTCACCTATATGTGGATGTCGCGTACCGCGCCCACGAAAAGCCGCCCCGGCTGGATTCCCCCGATCCGGCCGGGGCTTCTCCTCGACCCCGCCCCGGCGGGGGATGACGTCGAGTGCGCCGATGGCGTACGGACCCATCCCCAGGGAGGAGCGACATGGCCTGACGCCCGGTGGAGTCCACGCCCCGGAACATGGACCGCCGAGGAGCAGCTGCCCGTACTGGACGTCGTCGAGCTGCCACGCCGGCACGGACTCACCGTCCTGCTGTTCGTGGACCGCTACCCGCCGTTCACCCTCGGTCCGGCATCGGACCACCCGGCCCGCATCGAGGCCGTCCCCACCACTCTCGACCGGTCGGCCGTCCTCTTCCACCCGATCCTGATGATCCCGGCGGCGGTCGTGCGGAGCCTTGCCGCGTCCGGCCGGTGGGCGGCCGAGGGCGACGGCGGCAGGTGAGACCTCCGGATCGTTCCGCCGTGCGCCGGGCGCCACGGGGAGAAGGGTCCTTTACGTCGCGAGGCCGTCCGGGGTGGGCGCGCGACGGGCCTGCGGGACACCGGCGCAGCCCGGGGGCTGGGCGTCGGGGGTGGCATGCAGCTCCTGGGACCGGCGCGCGGACGCCCCGGCGGCCTGCCGCACGTCGGTCCAGTAGATGTCGAGCATCGTGCGCAGGGTCGTCGGCTCCTGGGCGGGGCCCGTGGGCACGGTCAGCCGGTCGAGATGCCGCCACAGCTCGTGGTCCGTCCGCTCGGCGACGCCGCCGTCACGGGCGTGAGCCGCCTGGTGGCGCTGGACGGCCAGCGCCAGTTCACGGAGCGTCTCCCGGCTCTGCTGGCCCGAGCTGTGGCTCTGCGCGCGGTTCACGTTCCGCTGCTCCTCACCCAATTCGGAGATGGCCCGCTGGACCCGCTGGTGGAAATTGGCGGTGCGGCGGCGCAGCGACTCGAACTCGGCGCGCGTCGCGAACCATTCGCGCTTGCCGGCCTCGCCCCGGGCGAGGCACTGGGCGTGGAACTCCTCCCGCTCGGTCTTGCGACGGCGCAGGACGCTCGCGGTCCGCTCGTGGACGTGGGTGAGGATCTTCCGGGCCCGCGGCAGGTTGTCGGGGTGGGTGATCGCCTTCCACACGGCCGCGTCACGGGTGGGCGGGTGGATGTTCGAGGTGAGCATCTGCTCGAACTCCTTGTCGGCGAGCTGGGCGAGGTCCTGGGCGTCCACTACTGGCCTCCAAGCCGGTGTTGGGCGGTATGGGTCCAGCGTGGCGTACCGCACAGACAAGCACGTAGAAATCCGGAAATGGAATGCGCCAAAGCTGAGGGCCGCGACAGGGCGGCGAGAGGGCCCGGCGAAGGCCGGCCGACGGCCCCGCACCGGTCGGAGACCGCCCGGGTCCGACCGGTGCGGGGCCGTACCGGCAGTACGTACGGCACGCCCCGCGAACACCGGGGGCGGGAGGTCGGGGCGCGCCGCAACCGCGCCGGCGCACGGGGGGCGGTTGCTCCCTCGGGAGGCGCCGGGGCCGTCGTTCGACTGTCCGAAACCATACGTTCTTCATGGCTTCGACCGCCGGGGGCGTTCCTGAAGGACGCCCACGCGGCGTCCGCAGCACGTTCGCGCCGGCCGGAGGGGCGGTGCCGGTGCGGTATTCGGCCCCGGGCACGCGACGGGCGGTACGGAGGCGGTGCGGGTGGCCGAAAGACCGGCCGCACATCACCCGATCGGCGGCCTCCCGGCCGGCCCGTCACCCGGCCGGAACGTCCATGACGTCGTGACGGGCGCCGGCCGGGGCCGAGGGGCGGTCCTCCCGCCGTTGCGGGACCCCGCCCGCGTTGGTCTAGTGAGAACACCTGCCCATGGGGCCGCGAGGAGACCTCGACGACCGATGAGCCCCCGGATCCGGCGCACGGAGGTCCGGGCCGGCGGCCCCTCGCGCCCTCTCCCCGCCCCGCACACCCCGGACGGTGATCATGACCATGTCCTCCTTCGGCTCCTTCGGCGGCCCGGACCCCTTCTCCGAACTGCTCAACCGCTTCTTCGGGATGTCTCCCGCCTCCTCGCCCCCTCGGGTGCAGCGGGTCCCCATCGGGCGGCTGCTGACGGAGTCGGCCCGCGAGCTGATAGGCCGCGCGACCACGCGCGCGAGCAGCGACGGCAGCCGGGACCTGGACACCGAGCACCTGCTGTGGGCCGCCACCCAGGTGGAACCCGCACGCACCCTGCTCGCACGGGCCGGGGCAGACCCCGAACAACTGGCCAAACAGATCGAGGACGTCCTGCCCGGGGAGAGCGCCACACCGTCCGCGGAACCGAGCCTGACGCCCGCCGCCAAGCGCGTGCTGCTCCAGGCGTACGAGCGCTCGCAGGCTGCCGGGGTCTCCTACATCGGGCCCGAGCACATCCTCGGCGCGCTCCTGGTCACCCGGGAGTCCGGCGCGGCCGGACTGCTCGGCGCCTACGGCACGGACCCCGACCGGCTGCGGCGCGAGGCGGACAACGCGGCGAGGGCCGAAAGCACCCCGGCGACCGCCGCCAGCGCCACCCCCACGCTCGACGCGTACGGACGGGACCTGACCGAGGCGGCGAAGGCCGGGAAGCTCGACCCCGTGGTCGGCCGGGCCGACGAGATCGAGCAGACCGTGGAGGTCCTCTCGCGGCGCTCGAAGAACAACCCGGTGCTCATCGGCGAGCCCGGGGTCGGCAAGACCGCGATCGTGGAGGGCATCGCCCAGCGCATCGTGTCCGGGGACGTCCCCCGGACGCTCAAGGACAAGCGGGTGATCACCCTCGACCTCTCCGGCCTGGTGGCCGGCGCCCAGTACCGGGGCCAGTTCGAGGAGCGGCTGAAGAACGTCATCGACGAGGTCAAGGCCGCCTCGGACTCGACGATCCTGTTCATCGACGAACTGCACACGGTGGTCGGCGCGGGGGCGTCCGGCGAGGGCGCGATGGACGCGGGCAACATCCTCAAGCCCGCCCTGTCACGGGGCGAACTGCGCGTCATCGGCGCGACGACCATCGACGAGTACCGCAGGTACGTGGAGAAGGACGCCGCCCTGGAACGCCGCTTCCAGCCCGTCATGGTGCCCGAGCCGACGGTCGCCGAGACCATTCAGATCCTGGAGGGCCTGCGGGACTCCTACGAGGCCCACCACCAGGTCCGCTTCACCGACGCCGCGCTGGCGGCGGCGGCCGAGCTCTCCGACCGGTACATCAGCGACCGCTTCCTGCCGGACAAGGCCATCGACCTCATGGACCAGGCGGGTGCCAGGGTGCGGCTGCGATCGCTCGGCAGGTCCACCGAGCTCGTCTCCCGCGAGGACCGGCTCGCCGAGCTGAGGCGGGAGAAGGACGAGGCGGTGGCGGCCGAGGACTTCGAGAAGGCGTCCGGGCTGAAGGAGGAGATCGCCGAGGCCGAGGCCGAACTCGCCGGCATCGAGGAACGGCGCGAGGGCGTCGTCGACGTCACCACCACCGACATCGCCGATGTCGTCTCCCGCCGCACCGGCATCCCGGTCGCCCAGCTCACCACCAGCGAGAAGGAGAAGCTGCTCAAGCTGGAGGACGCGCTGCACTCCCGCGTGGTCGGCCAGGACGAGGCGGTCACCGCGATCGCGGAGGCGGTGCGCCGCAACCGCGCGGGCATGGGAGACCCGAAACGCCCGGTCGGCTCCTTCCTCTTCCTCGGCCCCACCGGCGTGGGCAAGACCGAACTCGCCAAGGCGCTGGCGGATCTGCTGTTCGGCGACGAGAACCGCATGGTCCGCTTCGACATGAGCGAGTTCCAGGAGAAGCACACCATCTCGCGGCTCGTCGGCGCGCCTCCCGGCTACGTCGGCCACGAGGAGGCCGGACAGCTCACGGAGAAGGTGCGCCGCCAGCCGTACAGCGTGCTCCTCTTCGACGAGGTGGAGAAGGCCCACCCCGACATCTTCAACGCGCTGCTCCAGGTCCTCGACGACGGGCGCCTCACCGACGCGCAGGGGCGGACGGTGGACTTCCGCAACACCGTCGTCATCATGACCTCCAACATCGGGGCCCGGCGCATCCTCGCCCACAAGGGGGACGTCTCCGAGATCCGGGACGACCTCATGGGCGACCTGCGGGGCCACTTCCCGCCGGAGTTCCTCAACCGCGTCGACGAGACGATCATCTTCCACGGCCTGGGCAAGGACGACCTCGGCCGCATCGTCGACCTCCTGCTGGACGGCAGCAGGCGCCGTGTCCGCGCCCAGGGGCTGGAGCTGGAGGTCACCGAGGCGGCGAAGACCCTCCTCGTCGCGCACGGCCACCAGCCGGAGTTCGGGGCCCGCCCACTGCGCCGCACCATCCAGACCGAGCTCGACAACCGCATCGCGTCCCTGCTGCTGAGCGGCGAGGCGGAGCCCGGCGACACCGTCGTCGCCGACGTCCGGGACGACGCCCTGGTCTGCACGATCAGCCGCCCCGAGCCCTCCGGCGAACCCGACGCCCGGGCCGAGTCCGGTACCGAAGCCGGTTGATTCCCGTCCCGCCGACGGCCCGGACGCCCCGGAGCGGACCACGGACCCCTGCCGCCCGGTTCCGGGAAACGGGCGACAGGGGTCGTTCACACCTTCTGTCCCCGTCGGGAGGAACCGGACGGGGAGGTCCGGAACCGGGCTCCGCCCGCCCCGTGCCCGGCGGGAGAAGCGCCGTCGCTCATGACGGCGGGAGGTAGACGACGTTGGGGGAGCCGGTGACCGGATGGACACCGATCCGGGTCCGTATCCCGTAGACCTCGGCCAGCAGCTCCTCCGTCAGCACCGCGTGCGGGGTGCCGGACGCCACCAGCCGCCCGGCGCCGAGGACGAACAGCCGGTCGCAGTACGAGGCGGCCAGATTGAGGTCGTGCAGCACCAGCAGGTTGGTGGTGCCCAGCGTCCGCACCAGGCCGAGGATCTCCAACTGGTAGCGGATGTCCAGATGGTTCGTGGGCTCGTCGAGCGCCAGCAGCCCCGGTTCCTGGACCAGGGCGCGGGCGATCAGGGCCCGTTGCCGTTCCCCGCCGGACAGTTCCTCGAACCGCCGGCCGGCCAGGGGCGCCGCGCCGACGCGCCGGAGCGCCCCGTCGATGCGGCGGGCGTCCTCGGCGTCGTCCTGCTCCCAGAACCGTTTGTGCGGGCTCCGGCCCATCGCCACGACCTGGCGCACGGTCAGGCCGAAGGTGCCGGGGCTGTCCTGCGGCACGACGGCGACGCGGCGGGCCCGTTCCTTCACGCCGAGGGACGCGGCGTCCACTCCGTCCAGCAGGACCCGGCCCGTCGCGGGGCGCAGGGCGCCGTACACACAGCGCAGGAAGGTGGTCTTGCCGCTGCCGTTCGGCCCGACCAGGCCGACCGTCTCGCCGGGGGCGGCGTCCAGCGTGACCGCGTCGAGCAGGGTACGGCCGGCCACCTCGTAGCCGATCCCGTCGGCGACGAGCGTCGTCGGGGGCGGTGCCGGGCTCATCCGGTGATCCCTTCGGTACGGCTGGAGCGTCGCAGCAGCCAGAGGAAGAACGGGCCGCCGACCAGGGCGGTGACCACCCCGGCGGGAATCTCCTCGGGGGCCGCCACGGTCCGCGCCAGCAGGTCGGCCAGCAGCAGGAAGACCGCCCCGCCGAGCGCGGTCACCGGCAGCAGCCTGCGGTGGGACGCGCCGACGACCAGCCGGGCGGCGTGCGGAACCATCAGGCCGACGAAGCCGATCGCCCCGCTGTAGGCGACCAGCACGCCGATGATCAGTGACACCAGCACGAAGGCCCCGCCCCGGAAGCGGCCGGGGTCCAGTCCGAGACTGCGGGCCCCCTCCTCGCCGGTCAGCAGCAGGTCCAGCGGACGGGCCAGGCAGATCAGGAGAACGGACCCGACGCCCAGGACCACGGCGGGCAGCACCAGTTGGTCCCAGCGGGCACCGCCCAGACCGCCCAGGGTCCAGAACAGGATCGCCCGCACGTGCTCGGCCCGGGAGGACAGCACCAGGATCAGACTGGTGAACGCGGACAGCACGTACTGGATCGCCACCCCGGACAGGACCAGCCGGCCCGTCGTCATGGTGCCGCCGCGCCGGGCCATCGCGTAGACCGCGACCAGTGCGGCCATGGACCCGGCGAACGCCGCGACGGGCAGCGCCACATCGGTGGCCACCCCGGCGCCGACCCCCAGCACGACGACCGAGGCGGCGCCCGCCGACGCCCCGGACGAGGCGCCCAGCAGGAACGGATCGGCCAACGGGTTGCGCACCAGCGCCTGGAGCACCGCGCCCGACAGGGCCAGCCCGGCGCCGACGAGGGCCCCGAGCAGCACCCTGGGCAGCCGCACCTCCCACACGATCGTCGGGAACGCACCGGTGCGTTCACCGCCCAGGACCGTACTCAGCACCTCGCCCGGCGGAATCCGTACCGGACCGAGCGCCAGACCGGCCACCGCCGCCGCGAGCAGCAGCACCGTGAGGACGCCGATCACGACGGGGGCCGAGCGGAGGGCGGACTTCGGGCCGGGGCGGGCGGACCCCGCGCTCACGGGGTGCCGGGGTGCAGTTGCCCGGCCAGGTCCTCCACCGCGTCGGCGACCCGGACCCCGAGCACGGCCGAGGACAGCGGCAGCACCGCGAACTTCTCGTTCCTGATCGCCGGCACGTCCGCGAGCGCCGGATCGTTCAGCAGCCGCTTCTTCTTGGCCGCGACCGTGGTGCCTCCGTAGTCGTAGATCACGACCACCTCGGGCCTGCGTTTGATGACCTGTTCCCAGGACACGTCGCCGAAGGTGGCGTCGAAGTCCGCGAAGACGTTCCTGCCACCGGCGAGTTCGACGATCTCGTTGCCGATGCCCTTGCCGCCCGCCGTGAACGCGGAGCTTTCACCGGAGTCGTAGACGAAAACCGAGCGGGGCGAGGCGTCCTCGAGCCCCGTCTCGACCGCCGCGATCCTCCGCCGTTCCCGGGCGATCAGCTTCTGGCCGCGCTCCGGTACGCCGAAGGTCCTGGCGACCTGGGTGATCTCGGTGGCGAGCTGATCGACGCCGACCCCGCCCTCGGCGCAGCTCTCGATGTTCAGCCGGGTGTTGATGCCGTTCTTCCGGAGCTCCGCCCGGTCCTGGCCCCTGGCCTTGTCGAAGGCACTGTCGTACCCGCCGTAGACGAAGTCGGGGTTGGCGCCGAGCAGCACTTCCTTGGAGGGGTACTCCTCCGCGAGCACCTTGATCCCCTCGTACGCGGACCGGTACTCCGGCAGGACGCTGTCGTCCAGGTAGGCCGTCCCGACCAGCCGGTCCTGGAGTCCGAGGGCCAGCATGATCTCGGTGACGTGCTGGTTCATGGTGACGACCCGTTCCGGCGGGGCGTCGAAGGTCGTTCTCGTACCACAGTTGGTGACCGTGTAGGGAAAACCGTCGGCGGCCGGTGCGGTCCCCGCCCCGCCCCCACCGCCGGTGTCGGAGCCGCAGCCGGTGAGCGGCAGCAGGAGCAGTGGTATGAGTACGAGCGGTACACGGCGGATCCGTGGCATGGCCGGCCCTTTCCGGGGGATGTCCTCGTCCCCTGGGTCGTCTGGGAAGGCGGCGCGGCCAGTATCTGGCTTCCGGGCTGTTGCAGCCCGGTCACAGTGGCGGGACCGTACCGGATTCGCACCGGTTTCCTGACGCGCGTCGCCCGGGTTTCCGGAGCCCATTCTGTCAGACCGGTATTCCGGCAGGTCATGCCCCTTGCACCGACGACCGGTGGCCGGGGCCCGGCTGCCCCGGCCACCGGTGTGCGGGGGACAGCCCCACCAGGAACCGGGCGGCCAGCAGGATCGCCGCGGACGGTTTCTGCGGAAATGCTGGAACCGGCGAACGGGGAACCACCCCTGCCGAAGCGATCCAACGGCCTCCGGTGTGCTCCGGACGGCCTTTCCATTTCATGTCCATTTCGTGGGAGTCGGCGCGTGCACACGTGGGAAGAACAGCGGTTTCGTCCGTCCGGACGGCGGGGGAGGAAGCGGCGCGGGGCCGTGACGGGAGCGGCCGTGCTGGCCGTGGGCGTGCTCGCGGCGGGGGCCCTGGCACCGCCCGCCGCGGCAGCGCCCCTCCCCGGCCGGCCCGGCAGCACCGTGCAGCAGGGCCTGGACGAACTCGTGCGCTCCGACGGCATGCCCGCCGCCCTGGCCGGTGTCACGGACGGCGGGGGACGCACCCGTACGTACACCGCGGGTGTCGGCGACCTCGCCACCGGCGCCGGGGCGCCCCGCGACGGCCGGGTCCGCATCGGCAGCAACACCAAGGCGTTCACGGCCGTGGTCGTGCTGCAACTCGTCGCCGAGGGCAGGGTGGAGCTCGACGGCCGCATCGACACGTATCTGCCGGGTCTCGTGCACGGTGACGGCATCGACGGCGGCCGCATCACCGTCCGCCAACTCCTCCAGCACACCAGCGGACTCCCGAACTACGTCGAGCACCTGGGTGAGGAGATCCGTCACTACGAGCCCCGTGAACTGCTCGACCTCGCACTCCGGCACGGGGCCGACTTCGAACCCGGCAGGGGCTGGAAGTACAGCAACAGCAACTACCTGGTCGCCGGACTCCTCGTGGAGAAGGTCACCGGGCGCCCCCTCGCCACGGAGATCGACCGGCGCGTCATCCGGCGCGCCGGACTGCGCCACACCTACTTCCCCGCCCCCGGCGAACTGCGCATCCGCGGACCCCATCCCAGGGGCTACTACCAGGACTCCGCGGACGCGCCCCTCGTCGACGCCACCGAGTGGGACCCCTCCTGGGCCTGGGCGGCAGGGCAGTTGGTGTCCACCAACTCCGACCTCAACCGCTTCTACTCCGCGCTCCTGCGCGGTCGCCTCCTGCCGGAGCCGCAGCTCGACCAGATGCGCACCACGGTCCCGGCCGGCGCCCCCTTCGCCGACGGCGCCCGTTACGGACTCGGCCTGGTCGGCACACCGCTCTCCTGCGACGGCGAGGTCTACTGGGGGCACGGCGGCAGCATGACGGGGTACGAGACCCGGGGCGGTGCCACCGAGGACGGCCGCGCCGTCAACATCGCCGTCACCACACAGCCGGGGAGGGCGACGCAGAAACGCATGGAGGAGATCGTGGACGAGGCGCTCTGCGCGGCCGAACGCCCGGGCGAGGGGGTCGCGTCCGGACCGGAACACGGCGGGGAACGAACGTCCATGGAATGAACTCCATGACACGTACGGGTGATTGCCCTCGGAGGTGGTGCGACATCACCCGGAAGTGGGGCTATCTCTGCTGGTTGTGATCGAGAACCTGCTGCGTGCCGCCACGGTGGCCGCTCTCACCGCCCTGTCCCTCACCCCGGCGGGCCCGGCACTCGCGGACGAGGGCCCCCTCGTGCCGCAGGCGAGCCCGTGCGCCGCCGTCGTGGCGCCCGCCGGTCGGATCTGTGTGCCGTCGCCCAAGCAGTGCATCAAGGCGCCGTGCCCCCAGTACGACCTGCTCCAGATCCTCCCGTACCACCCACTGCCCTCGTACGAGGAGGTCATGGCCGCGCAGGGCCCGAACCCCGCTCCCTGACGCGACTCCGGTGCCCTGCCGCGCGGTCCGGCCACGTCCGCGGCCGCGCGGCAGGGCGCCGGCCACGGGGACCACCACGCCACTCACTCCACACCACTTGCTCCCCGGCGCGCATTCCACGGAACGCGCATTCCACGGCACGCACTCCGCACCGTCCGCACCACAAGAACCGTCCGTGGGCGGACCGGTACCACCGGTCCTGCCGGTCTCACCGGTCCGCACACGGGAGCTCCCGCGCTCGCATCCTGAGAGCAGTCCCGCCACGATCGGGGCGTTGTCAGTGGGCGCAGGTATGTTCGGTTCGTGTCCAGCCGGTGTGGCGAGGACGTCCCCTTTTTGTTGCATAGGAGTGGTGCGTTGTCGGATTGGGAGAGGTCGAGCACGGCCCGGGTGACGGCACCCGCACGGCCGCGGAAGCTCGCCAAAGTACCGTTCGTCGAACTGGCCGACGGGCGCCTGCAAGGAGTGGTGTCCAGCGGCTCGGACGTCGGACGGGTCTACGTCTCGTCGGTCGCGGTCGGCACCTACGCCTTCGCCTGCAGCACCAACAACAACCGGCCCTGCGGCGGCGCGCGGGGATCGTTCTGCAAACACATCCAGGCCCTGATCGGCGAGGCGGTGCTGCAGTACGGGGCCGAGCGCGTCGCCCGCTATCTGAAGGTCGACATCGCGGAGGGCGCGTCGAGCGCACCGGTCATCACCACCCAGATGACCGGCACCCGCCCGCCGCAGGGGGACACCGCGGCCGCCGCCCCCGTCTTCAGCCGGTTCCTGCGCCACCTCGCCTACCTGGAACTCGCCCCGACCACCGCCCCGTTGCCGGAGATGCAGTGGTTCCCGCCGACCAGGGCGGTGGCGTGATGCGTACCGACCTGCTCCACGAACCCGTCGCCGGGCTCGACGAGGCACTGTCGGCCGTCGACGCCTTCGACCGGGCACTGGTGGCCGGACTGCTCCGCCCCCGGCCCGACCGGGCCGCGGACCTGACGGAGTTCGCCGAGGCCCTCGCGGGCACGCCGCTGGCGGACCGGGTCGCCGAGGCCGCGGAGAAGGCGGCGGGCGGAGCCGCGGACGAGGACCACTTCGTCGCCCTCGCCGCCGCCCGCACCGCCCTGCTCGGCTCCGTCCACGACGCGCTGACCGCCCGCATACGGGAAGCGGTCGGCCGCCCCGAAGGCGAGCCGGCCACCGCCGCGCCCGGCGAGCAGCAAGCGGCGAACCTCCTGGCCGCCGCCCGCTCCTGGCTGTCCGACCTGGCCCGCTCCGGCTGGCAGGGCATCGACCACGAGGTGGTCTCCGGAGCGGCACAGGTCGTCTCCGCGATGCTCCCGGACCCGGCGCTGCGCCGCCTGGCGACGCTCCTCGACGGCTTCGCCGCCGAACTCGCCGCGTCCTGCCCCGGCGCCTCGATGGAACGCGTACCGGCACGCCGCTGGGCCGACCTCTGGTCACGCGCGATGCTGCTGACCCTGCCCGGCGCCGCCCACGTCCCCACGACCGGCACGGTCACCGGCCGCCTCCTGCCCCTCGGCATCGACGTGCACGAACACGCGACCGCCGTACAGGCCCAGGTCCACGCGGTGTTCGAGCCCGCGGACGGTTCCACGCCCCGCCTGGTGCGCGCCGGTGTCTCGGCACCCAAGCCCGACACGGTCGTCGGCGCCGGCCTCTGGCAACTGCTGCGCCCGCACATGTCGCTCCTGGCCGCCGCCGGTGAGGGCCGCGCCATGGAACTCACCGACATGCCGATCACTTCCGAGAACGACCTGATCTGGGACGACGCCCACGCCCGCCCGGGCGAGCCCGCCGACGCGTTCGTCACCGCCCGGGTCGCCCTGCCCACCGCCACCGACGCGGCGACCGCCCCCCTGGACCGGCACCCGGCGCGCATCGCGGTCCCGGTGTTCCTGGAGGGCTACACCGCCCAGCAGGACGACGACGCACTGACGTTCACCGTCGCCGGCCACCCGCTCGCCGTCGATGCCGACCGCGCTCCGGCCGCCGGACCGCTGACACCCGAGGCCGTCGCGGCGTCCGGGGCCTGCATCGGACTGCTCCGCTGGGACGCCGGGGCCCACCGCGTCCAGCCCCTGGCCGTCGAGAGGACCGTACGGAAGAAGACGGTCGCGATCCACGCCGGGGAATGGGCCGGGGGCACCACCGACAAGGTCGGGGTCAAGGCGGAGAAGGCCGCCACCGACGCCGTCGCCGTGCTGCGGGAGCGCGCCGGAAAGCTGCTGCGGAAATGACGGACCAGACGACCGGCCGGCCCGCCGGGCACACGCCCCCGCCGAACCCCGGGCCCGATCCCCACGACAACCGCCGCCAGGTCCTGTACTGGCGACTGCTCGCCCGCCTCTTCGACCCCGAGGAGCAGGCCACCCTGGAATCCGCCAGCCTCGGCGTCGTCGAGGACATCGGCCTGCCGACCGCACTGCTGGACCCGCAGGCATCCGTCGACTCCATCGTGCAGCGCCACCCGGAACTGGCCGCCGAGTTCGACGGCCTGATGACCCCCGACCCCGACGAGGACGACGACACCCCACGCGACCGGGCCGCCGAGGTGCGGCGCGCGGCACTGGTGTCGAAGGTCCTGCTCAACGTGTTCGCCTCCGGCTCCGGCACGGTCACCGCCGGACAACTGGCCCGCTGGCAGTCCGACGCCGGCTGGCTGGAACGCGCGCTCGGCTGCAAGCCCGGCGAGCTGCGCGGCGGCCGGGCCGGGGGAGCGGCGGCGGGAGGGGGCGTCAGCCCGACCGGCACCGGCGGCCGGGGCACGAACCCCGACCTCAGCCGGCTGATTCCGGCGATCGGCCCCGAACTCGGCGCCATCGAGGCCGACCTCGTCAAACGGATGCACCTGCGCGAGGTGCTGGCCGACCCCCGGCTCGCCGCCCAACTGACCCCGAGCATGTCGCTGATCGAGCAACTGCTGCGGGACAAGGACAACCTCTCGGGCGTGGCCCTGGCCAACGCCAAGGCACTGATCCGCCGCTTCGTCGACGAGGTCGCCGAAGTGCTCCGCACCCAGGTGGAGAAGGCCACGGTCGGAGCCCTGGACCGCTCCGTCCCGCCCAAGCGGGTGTTCCGCAACCTCGACCTCGACCGCACGATCTGGAAGAACCTCACCAACTGGAGCCCGGAGGAGGAGCGACTGTACGTCGACCGCCTCTACTACCGGCACACCGTCCGCAAGACGACACCCCAGCGGCTGATCGTCGTCGTGGACCAGTCGGGCTCGATGGTCGACTCGATGGTGAACTGCACCATCCTGGCCTCGATCTTCGCCGGGCTGCCGAAGGTGGACGTCCACCTGATCGCGTACGACACCCAGGCACTCGACCTCACGCCCTGGGTGCACGACCCCTTCGAGACCCTGCTGCGCACCAACCTCGGGGGCGGCACCGACGGCACGGTCGCCATGGCACTGGCCCAGCCGAAGATCGCCGAGCCCCGCAACACCGTCGTGGTGTGGATCTCCGACTTCTACGAATGGCGTTCCGAGCCGCTGTTCGAGAGCATGGCCGCCATCCACCGCTCGGGAGCCAAGTTCATCCCGGTCGGATCGGTCACCAGCTCCGGCCGCGGCAGTGTCAACCCGTGGTTCCGCGAGCGCTTCAAGGACCTCGGCGCACCGGTGCTCTCCGGTCACATCCGCAAGCTCGTCCACGAGCTCAAGACGTTCCTCGCTTAGAAAGGCCCCGAAAAATGTCCGACCTGTTGCGCGCCCCCGCCGAGATCAAGTACGCCGAGGAGCTGGAGTGGCTGGAGTCCATCGACGACAACCCCAAGCCCTTCTCCTGGCGCCTGTCCCCGAAGATGGTCCGCCTGTTCATCCTCGGTTCCGAGCGTTCCGACGGCCTGGACCGGGAGATCTCGCAGAAGTGGTACGGCGACCGCAGTTTCGTCGAGCGCTCGATCGTCACCCTGGCCTCCGACCGCGGCCTGCTGCTCATCGGTGACCCCGGCACCGGCAAGAGCTGGCTGGCCGAGCTGCTGTCCGCCGCGATCTGCCGCAACTCCACCCTGGTGGTGCAGGGCACGGCCGGCACCACCGAGGACCACATCAAGTACTCCTGGAACGTGTCGATGGTCATCGCCAAGGGCCAGTCCCGCGAGTCGATGATCCCCTCGCCGATCATGACGGCGATGGAGGCCGGTGCGATCGGCCGGTTCGAGGAGCTCACCCGCTCCACCAGCGACGTCCAGGACGCCCTGATCTCGATCCTGTCCGAGAAGTACATCTCGGTCCCCGAACTGGACAGCGACAGCATCGTCTTCGCCAAGCCCGGCTTCTCCATCATCGCCACCGCCAACAGCCGCGACCGGGGCGTCAACGACCTGTCCTCGGCGCTCAAGCGCCGCTTCAACTTCGTCCGCATCCCGGTGGTGACGAACAAGAAGAGCGAGGTCGAGATCGTCCGCTTCCGCACCGAGGAACTGCTGCGCCGCCACCAGATCGACCTGGACGTGCCGCCGACGCTCCTCGACGTGCTGCTGCAGAGCTTCGCCGACCTGCGGGCCTCCGCGGCCGCGGCCGGCAGCGACGACGAGAAGCTGGAGTCCGCGCTGTCCACGGCCGAACAGATCGGCGTCCTCGAGGACGCGGTCCTGCACAGCAACTTCTTCGGCGAGACCACCCTGACCGCGCGCACGCTGGCGTCCTCGCTCGTCGGCTCCCTGGCCCGGCGCGAGCCCGAGGACCTGGCCATACTCAACAAGTACCTGCACGGCGTCGTCGAGCCGCGCAGCAAGGAGGAGGGCGGCTCCTGGCCGGAGTTCCTGGAGGGCGGCCGCGACGCGATCGCCACCCTGTCATGAGCGGCGCGCACGAGGGAACCTTCGAAGGACTGCGCGCGCAACTGCAGGAGGCCGCCGCGGAGTTCGCCGACGGCCCCGACGCCCTGGAGGGCATCCTCCTCGGCATCGTCGACGACGTCGACCACGCGGTGCGCGAGCCGCTGGAGATCTTCCCCGTCTGCCACCACTCGCCCGCGTCGGCGACCGCGATGGCACGCCGCCTGCGCCAGAAGCAGCCCAAGGTCGTGTACCTGGAGCTGTGCGAGGACATGGCGCCGCTGCTGACCGAACTGCGCAACTGCAAGCTCCCGGTGGCGGTCCAGGCGTTCGCCTCCGAGGTCGACGGCTTCCCCGCCGACTGGTCCCCGCTGTCGGTGGTCGCCCCGATCACCGAGGCGTCGGCCGAGTACCAGGCGATCGCCTACGCGCTCGACACCCCCGGCGTCGAACTCGTCCTCGTCGACCGTTCCTCGGACCACGTCTTCCAGTGGGACGCCCGCGGAACGCACCCCGACGGGGCCGCCGACCCGGACGCGCCGCCCGCCGAGGAGGAGGCCGCACTGCACGGCGACGCGGTCGGCGTGGAGATCGGCGACCTGCGGCCCCGCTTCGCGGAGCTGGAGGAGCACCTGCTGCGCCACGGCAAGGTGCGGCACTGGTCGGAGTGGTGGCACCAGTACGTCGAGCTGCCGCTCGGCGACAGCGACCACGACACCTACCGCCAGGTGATGCTCCTGATCGGAAGCCTCTTCCGGCGCCTGGCCCCCGGCGACCCCCACCGGGTACGGGTCGACGAGGACCGCGAACGCTACATGTGGACCAGGATGCGCGAGCACCTGGCCGCGACCGGCACCGACCCCGAGGACTGCCTCTACGTCTGCGGGGCGTTCCACGCGGCCAGCCGCGTCGCGGAGTTCGGCGTCCACGGCACCGACACCTTCGAGATCGGTCCGCGCAGCGCCACCAAGTGGCAGCACGGCCTGATCCCTTCCAGCCACGCGGCGATCGAGGCGCAGTTCGGCCTCGCCGCCGGCTCGGTGTCGATCGCCGCGACCGTCTGGGCGAAGAACCTCAAACGGACCCGCGTGCAGCCCTACCGCCTGGAGGGGCAGGCGGGGACGAAGAAGTCGAGAGCCAAGAAGACCGCGGCCGCGCCGGCCCCCGTACCGGCGCCTCCGCCCGCGGACAAGCTCACCGGCTTCCTGCAACAGCCACCCGTCCTGGACCGGTTGGACGAGGCCGAACTGCTCGGCTGGTCGGTGGAGATCGTGCGCGCCGCGCGCCGCAACGGCTACCTGTCCTCCACGGCCGACGCCATCGCGGTGTTCGAGTCGTCGATCCTGCTGGCCGGGATGCGCGACCGGGCCAAGCCCACGCCGTACGACTTCCAGGACGCGGCCGTCACCTGCATCGAGAAGGACACCGTGCCGGGCCGGCGCGACGTGCGCCGGCTCGTGGAGATCATGATGGGCGGTGACCGCGTCGGCCAGGTCGGCTACGACGCGCTGCCGCCCCTGGCCCGCGACGTCCACGACCGGCTCGCGCCCCTGAACCTGAAACTCCAGCAGTCGGGGGTGCAGCGGGCCCTGCTGGACATAGCCGGCCGGCCGGAGCTGGAGCGCTGCTCCGACGTGCTGTGGATGCTGCGCAGACTGATGCCGCAGCAGGCCGTCCGGCCGATCATGGGCGAGCGGAAACTGGGGGAACGGTCGATCCAGGAGTCGTGGGACCTGTCCCTCGGCACCCACCAGCGGGCACTCATCGAGCTCGGCTACGAGGGCGTCAGCATCGAGCAGGTCCTCGAACAGCGCCTGCGCCGCCGGGCGTACGACCGGCAGGCCACCGCGGCGACCGTCCTGGAAGCCGTCGAGGACGCGACGCTGTACCTGCGCAGCCGCCGTCTCGCGGACGAGCTGGGCACCCACGCGCTGGAGGTCCTGGCGGCCGAGCGCAGCGTCGACGGGGCACCGGAGGTGCTGCGCCGGGTGCGGCGGCTGCTGGCGTACTACCGCACCAGCGAGCCGGTGCTGCCGTCCTGGATCGAGTCCTTCGTCAAGGCCGGTTACGCGCACTACTGCACCCTGCTGCCGACGGCGTTCACCGACGAGGACGCCACCGTCCGCCAGGTGGCGGCGATGCTGGGCTTCCTGTTCAGCATGGAGGGCCTGGCGCTGTCGCTGGGCTGCGACCGGGCACAGCTGGAACTGGCGGTCGCCCAGTCCCACCCCGAGGAGTCGTCGAGGACGGCACTGCTGTGGGCGGCCCAGGTCCACCTCGGGAACCTCTCCCGCGCGGACCTGCGGGCGAGGTGCGACGAGCTGCTGGGCAACCCGCTGGCGGTTCCCTCCTACCCGCGCCACCTCAGCGGCTTCCTGCACGCGCTGGGCCCGGTGCCGAGCCTCACCGACTTCGTCGTGGAAGCGGTGTCGAACGCGTTCGCCCGGCTGCCGGACGCGGTGCTGCTGCCGTGGCTGCCCACCCTGATCACCACCCTGCGGTCGGGTTCCGAACTGGCACCCCTGCTGATCCGCGAGGCCGGCCGGACCTTCCCCGGCAGACTCGCGGCACTGGACGAGTGGGTACCGCCGTGGCTGGCACAACCGGAACCGGGCGCACGGCGGGCCCGGTCCACGGGGGGCGGCCGGGGCTCCGCACTGCTGGTCGCACACCCCGCGACGTGCGACGCGGTGGCGGAGCTGCTGGGCTGCGAAGGGGCGTGGCGGACGACGGACCCCGGCCCCTCGGGCGCGGAACTGCTCGGACGCCACCCGGAAACGGCCCAGGCACTGGAGGCGCTGCTGGCCGGGGCGTGAGCCCGGCGGGTGAGGCGGGCCCGCGACGGGAACGGGAAACGTACCCGTCGCGGGGGCCGCAAGGGGGCCGGGTGGACGGCCCCGGCCCCCTCACCCGTACCGCCACCGCCCGGCCCCGGTCCCGCACCGGGCCGGCCGGTCAGGACGTCGTGCGCGAGTTCACCACGTCCGGATGGATCGGGCCGATCCATGCGGCGAAGCGGTCCCACAGCTCGGCCTCGGTCGCCTCGACGACGTCATTGGGGTCCTCGACGGCCTCCAGCCCGAAGTGGTGACGCAGCCACGCCCGGAACCGTTCGTTGTCGGGGCAGGGGTCGTAGTCCTCGTCCTCCTCCCGCTCGTCCACGTACTCGACCCTCTCCCAGCTCCCCATGGGGGTCCAGCCGGAGGCCAGGACGCGGAAGAACTCCCGCAGGTCGCGGGCGACGAGATTGACGCCGCCCTCGGCGCCCAGGAACACGACGGGCAGCGCGGCCGGATCGGGACGCTCGTCGAGCAGCCAGATCGCGTAGAGCGAGCCGGAGCCCGTGGCGAGCGCGAAGGTACGAAGACGGTCGGCGGTGCCGGGGTATCCGCCGTCGTCCTCGCCGAAGGCCTGCAGCTCGAAGCCGGGGGCGTACCAACTGGGCACGCTCTCCTCGAACTCCTTGAGAAGGTTCAGCTCGGGAACAGGTGAGTACATGCCGGGACACTACCGCCGACGGAAGCACACCCGGGAACACAATCCGCCGGCCTTTCGCACGCTTCCCGGCATGCGGTCGGCCGCATGGCCGACGAGGGTTTCACGAAGCCGCGGCCCGCCAATCGGCCCCGCCGGCCGGCTCCGTGAGACGACGATCCCCGGTACCGCCCGCCGGAGCCCCCGACCCGGGCAGCTTTCGTCGCCGGGGATTTCATCCCTTGGTCGGCCGTCCGCAGACTTTCGGCCGATCCGCGCCGTCGGCCCGCCGAGCAGGCTGGCAGCGATACACGGACCGCCCACCGAGAGGGAACAAACAGTGCATCGCGACGAACACGGCCGAGGCATCAGCCGCAACCGGTTCCTGGCCGGGGCGGGGGCGATCGGGGCCGCAGCGGCGACCGGGAACCTCCTGGCCGGCGCACCCGCGAGGGCGGCCGCACCGGCCGGCCGCAACGAGAAGCGCGGCGGCGGACGCGGCCTGCGGCACCGGGGGGTGTGCTACACGGTCGGTGAGGGCGGGACACCGGCCACCGCGTGGAGCACCGCCCGCATGCGCGCGGACGTCCGCGCCATCGCCGAGGACCTGCACGCCACATCGATCGAGGTGACGGGCGACGGCGTCGAACGGCTCGACGCCACCGCGTCGGAGGCCGCCGAACGGGGGCTGCACGTCTGGCTCCAGCCGACCCTGGGAGACCGCCCCGCCCAGGAGATCCTCGACCACCTCGCCGAGACGGGCCGTCACCTGGAACGGCTGCGCCGTCAGGGAGCCCGCGCGGACCTGAGCGTGGGATGCGAGTTCTGGCTGTTCGTACCGGGCATCGTCCCCGGTGACAACGCGCAGGAACGCATCCGCAACCTCCTGGCGGGCACCTACGACCCCGAACTGATGATGCGTCGCCTGGACGCCTTCACCCGGCGGGCGGCGGCGGTCGGACGCTCGGTCTTCGGCGGCAGCCTGTCGTACGCCGCCGCGCAGGACGACGAGGTCGACTGGAACCTGTTCGACATCGTGGGCATCGACTACTACTCGTCCTACCCGAACCGCGCGGACCACGTCCGTGAGCTGCGGAAGCACATGCGCCGGGGAAAGCCGCTGGCGATCACGGAGTTCGGCACGTGCGCGTACGTGGGGGCGCCCGACAGGGGCGGGATGGGGTGGGACGTGGTCGACTACACCCGGAAACCGCCCCGGATCAAGGAGGACCTGGTGCGCAGCGAACGCACCCAGGCCGCCCACCTCACCGAACTCCTCGGCGTGTTCGAGTCGTTGGACCTCTACGCGGCGATGGCCTTCGAGTTCGTCACCGCCGACGCCCCGTACTCCCCCGACCCCCACCTCGATCTGGACATGGTGGGCTACGCGATCGTCAAACCCGTCAAGGACCGGTTCGACGACCCGGAATCCGACTGGCACTGGGAACCCAAGCAGGCCTTTCACGCACTGGCCCGGTGCTACGGCCGGGCCCGGCGCCGCTGATCGCCGCCGGAGCCGGACGCAAGGATCCCGGCACGCCCCCGCAAGGAGCCGGTCCGACCCCGCACGGGGGCGGGGCGGGCTGCGGGAGTGTCAGTGGGGCGGGTCATGATGGTGACCATGCACGGCACCGGTTCGAACACCGCTCCATGGGTCGCCCGGAAGTGGAAGAGCATCAGGGCCACCTCAGCCTTCCAGGGCCTCGTCAGCGGCGGGGGCTCCTGGAACGACGACGAGTTGGTGAGCATCGAGCGCATGGGCCGCTACATCGAGGGGACCTGGTCGCCGGAGGAGGGGGAGAGCGGGCCGGTACTGGCCGGGGACGCCAGCTGGGCCCACCTCATCGGGCAGGTGGGAGTGGTCGCGCTGCGGGCCGCCTCGCCCGTCACCCTGCCGGAGCGGCGCGAGGTGCTGCTGAATTTCCTGGAGATGTGGGCGCAGACCCCCTTCGTCGATCCCGACTACCGTTTCCGCCTCGGGCGGTTGGAGGGGGAGGGCTCGTTCACCGTCCGCGACGAGCACGGTTCCGCGTTCGCCCGATGGCTGCCGGCCCGGAAGGACCGCCCCTACCTGGAGGCCCTCCCGCCCGGTTGTGTCCGGCCGCCCCATCACGAGCTGCGGTACGCCGAGGAATGCCACCGCGGCTGGGGCAGCCGGGACCAACTGCGCCGCCTGGTCTCCCTGATCCGCGAGCGGGGGCCGATGCCCTGGGACCCGGCCGCGGTCGTCGAACTGAGCGACGCCGCCGGGACGAGCCGGCCGGCGGCCGCACTCATCCTCGCGGGCAACCCCGGCGCCGGCAGCTACTACGCTCCCTACCTCGAGGCCGCCGAGCGCACGGCTCTCGGCTTCAAGGCTGCTGAACTCGAATCGGGCCGAGCGGAGTTGGGTCTTCTGCGGGAGGGGGAAAGGATGGCCCTCCTCGCGGACGTGCTCCCCGAGGACCCCGCCGACCTGTGGGAGCCCGGCGGCCTCGGCCGGGTCGCGGCACGCACCGCCGAGGCATGGAACACCCGGTACGGCAGACGCCCCCGGCCGCCGGAGCGGACCTGGAAGGCCGCTCTGGCGCTGGACACCCGGGTACCCGCGACCGATCTGTGCCACCTCTTCCTGGACCCGGAGCGGGCGCCCCTGCCTCCCGGCTCCCTCCTCCGGGCACGGCCCTGCCCGGAGGAGTACCGCGGGCTGCGCACGATCTGGGACGCCATGGGCCTCCCCGACGCCACCGGCCTCGTCGACGCGGTCTTCACCGGCCTGCCCTGGGCGTACGCCGACCTCCCCGCCGGGGACCCGGTCCGGGACGGCGCACCGGAGGTCGTCCGCATGCTGCGCAAGGTGCTGGCGGGCGGCGACTCCCCGGCGAGGGCGCTGGAGGCCGGCGTGAGGGAGACCAGTGCGCTGGAGGCCGGTGTGCCGGAGGGCAGGACCGTTTCGTGGCGGTGGGACTGGCTGACGGACGGTACCTGCGACCGGATGATGGCCCGGATCACCGCCGCCGACCTGCCGCCCGGTCGATACGAGTCCGATCCGCGCGCCTGCGTACCGGATCTGGTCGAGGAGGTGGCGCAGACCCTGGGCCTGCTCGAGGACCCGGCCGCGCTGTACCTCCAACTGCTGACGCTCGCCGTTCCGTCCGACCGCAATGTGCGCCGCTGGAACGGCTGGACCCCGGCCCGCCACAAGCAGGCCGCGGCCCGGCTGGTGGAACGCGGCCTGGTGGTGGAGGACAAGCGACCGCGCGCCGGCCGCGGCGTCTTCCTGCCCGGCCCGTGGGCGCACGCCGCGAAGCCACTGCCGCCGATGGAGTGCGGGAAGGCACGGAGGCTGGGGGCACGACTGGCCGACGGCAGCGAGGACAGAAAGGTCATGCACCTGCCCGGGCTGCCGGGCACCCTGCCGGAACTGTTCACCGAGGCGTGGCGGTCGCCGCGCGAGGCGGAGAACCCGGGCGGCTGACTCCTCCGCTCCCTCCCCGCTCCGGCGCCGTGGACATCACGGCACCGGAAAATCAGGAACGCGCCGCACGACGCGAAGGTAGGGTGCTCGGCATGCACCTCTACCAGATCTACGGCTGACGCGGACGGGGCAACGCCCCCGTTCCCGCCCGGCACCTCCCAGTGCGCCCCCGTGACCAGGACTTCTTCCTGGGGCCGCGGCGCACCGATGCGCCGTTCCCTTTTCGCCATAGACCTGAAACGAGTGATTCCCCATGTCCCGTCGCCGCGCCCATGTCGCGATGATCGGTATCCCCGCCGTCAGCCACGTCCTGCCCAGCATCCACGTGATCCGTGAACTGGTGGCCCGCGGCCACCGGGTGACCTACGCCAACGACCCCGTCATGGCCGAACGGATCGAGGCCGTCGGCGCCGAGTTCGTCCCCTGCGCCTCCACGCTCCCGGTCGCCGACAACAACTGGCCGGACGATCCCATCGCCGCGATGGACCTCTTCCTCGACAACGCCGTCCAGTCCCTCGGCCGGCTGCGCGCCGCCTACGACCCCGACCCCGCGGACCTCTACCTGTACGACATCGGCGCCTACGCCGCACGCGCCCTCGCCGAGGTCCAGGGCCGCCCCCTGATGCAGCTGTCCCCGACGTTCGTGGCCTGGGAGGGCTACGAACAGGAGATCGGCACGCACCAGTGGCAACTGCCCGGCGCCGACGCGTACCGGGCGAAGTTCGCGCGCTGGCTCGCCGACTGCGGGGCGTCCACCACCGACGTGGACACCTTCTCCGGCCGGCCCTCGAGGGCCCTGGCCCTGATCCCCCGTGCGATGCAGCCGTGCGCCGACCGGGTCGACACCGACACGGTGACGTTCGTCGGACTGTGCCCCGGCCCCCGCGAGGACGAGAAGACCTGGACCCGCCCCGCCGGGGCCGCGAAGGTCCTGCTGATCTCCCTGGGATCGGCGTACACCCGCCGGCCGGAGTTCTACCGCCGGTGTCTGGCGGCCTACGGCGACCTGCCCGGCTGGCACGTGGTGCTCCAGATCGGGAAGTACACCGACCCGGAGGAACTCGGCGACATCCCGTCCAATGTCGAGGTCCACTCCTGGGTGCCCCAGCCGGCGATCCTGGAACAGGCCGACGCCTTCGTCACCCACGCGGGCATGGGCAGCAGCGGCGAAGGGCTGATGGCCGGTGTACCGATGATCGCCGTCCCGCAGGGCGCCGAACAGTTCTTCAACGCGGACCGGCTCGTGGAACTCGGCGTGGCCCGCCGCATCGACACCGAGGAAGCCACCCCCGAGGTGCTGCGCACCGCGCTGGACGACCTGGTCACCGATCCGGAGGTGCGGCGCCGCTCGGCCGGGCTCCGGTCCGCCGCGCGCGCCGAGGGCGGCACCGCGCGGGCCGCCGACCTCATCGAGGAGATGCTGGGCTGACACGTTCCGGGGCGGGGTGGTGAACCGGCGCCCGGCCGTTCACCACCCCTGCGGGCGGGATCAGTTCCGTGACGGGTCCGGCAGGTCCGGCTGGTCCGAGGGGCCCGGCAGGTCCGGCAGCGACTCGCGCAGCCGGGCGAGGAGCGACCGGGCGGCGGGCCCCGCCGGTCCGGACGACCGCCAGGCGAGGACGACCCGGCCGCGCAGCTCGGGCCGGACGATCCGCAGCATGCGCAGCGGCCCGTCGGCCGGCTCCTCACCGGCCGGCAGCACGGCGACCCCGAGACCTCGGGCGGCGAGCTGCGCGAGCATGGACGGGGCCGCCGCCTCGAAAGAGATCCGGGGCCGGAACCCGGCCCGGGAGCAGGCGTGTTCGAAGACCGCGCGCACCCCGGTGCCGCGCGGCAGGCAGATCAGCGGCCGGTCCCGCAGATCGGTCAGTGGAACCTCGGTGCGGTCGCCCCGGGCGAGGAGCGGGTCGTCGTGAGCGACGGCGGCGACCAGCACCTCGTCGATCACGGTCTGGAAGGAGAGCCCGGTCGAGGGGCCTTCCTCGGTCCGCCCGAGGAGGGCGATGTCCAGCTCCCCGGCCAGGAGCGAGGCCTGCATCTGTTCCGAGGTGGCCTCGCTGAGCGCTATCTCCACCCCCGGGTGGGCGTCGTGGAAGTCGGCGAACAGCGAGGCCACGTCGAAGGAATGGCCGATGGCACCGGAGACGAGCCCGATCGCGACCCGGCCGCGCAGCAGCCCGCCGAACTCGTCCGCCGTCTGCTGCACCCCTTCCACTGCGGCCAGCGCGGCCCGCGCGTACGGCAGCACGGCCCGGCCCACCTCGGTCGGTGTCACCGACCGGCCGGAGCGGTCCAGCAGTGGCTGCCCCAACTCCCTTTCCAGGCCGCGGATCTGGGCACTCAGCCCGGGCTGGGCGAGGTGCAGCCGGGCGGCGGCACGGGTGAAGCCGCCCTCCTCCACGACGGCGACGAAATATCGGAGCTGCCGAAGTTCCATAACCAATGATTCTAGATCGAAGCATGACCAGGTATTGGACTTATGAAAGGGGCCCCAGCACCCTTGAGCACATGGGGAAGACGACCGGGCACACGGAGAACAGGACCGACATCAGGGCCATGATCGCGGCGGAACGCCAGGAACTGGCGGACCTGTTCGACGATCTGCGGGCCGACCGGTGGGACGAGCCGAGCCTCTGCGCGGGATGGCGGGTGCGTGAGGTCGCGGCCCACATGTCGATGGGATTCCGGTACTCGCTGCCCGCGACCCTCGCCGAAATCGTGAAGGCGCGCGGCGGGCTCCACCGGATGACCGACCGGGTCGCCCGCCGCGACGCGCGTGCCCACTCCACCGCCGAACTCGTCGAGTTCCTGCGGGACAACGCGCACCACCCGTGGAAGCCGCCGGTCGGCGGGCTCGCGGCGGCGCTCGGCCACGACGTGGTGCACGGGCTGGACGTCACCGTCGCCCTCGGCATCGACCGGCGCGTCCCCGAGGACCGGCTGCGGGTCCTGCTCGACGCGACCCGCCCCCGGAGCCTCAAGTTCTTCGGTGCGAACATCGACGGGGTGCGGCTGTGCGCCGACGACCTGGACTGGTCCTTCGGTACCGGTACGCCGGTGTACGGCGCGGCCCAGGACCTCCTGCTGGTCACGTTCGGCCGCAAGCTCCCGGCCGGCCGGTTGCGGGGCGGGCCGAGCGGCCGCTTCACCGGGGTCTGACACCGGCCCGTCCCGCCGGCGCCCGATCCCGGTCTGCGGCCCTCTTCGGTCCCGGCTCCGGACCGGCCGGCGGCAACGGTGTCCGTCGGCCGGGCATCCGGCTCAGCCCAGGAAATCCGCGACGGCCGCCACGAACCGGCCGGCGTCGTCGAGCCAGGGGAAGTGGCCGGTCCCCGGCTGCACCACGAACGAGGCGTCGGGGAACAGTCCCGCGTACTCGGCCGTCGACCGGGGCGGGCTGTTCAGGTCGAACTCGCCGGTGAGCAGCAGGACCGGCGCGCCGAAGGCGGCGAGCGCCGCACGGGTCGCCCCCGGGTCGAACGCGCCGTCGGTCCCGAAGCGGGCGACGGCCTCCTCGTTGTTCGGCCGCCCGTCCGCGTGATGGCGCCGCGCCGCAGCGTCCCAACGACCGTAGAGGAACGGGGCGATGGCCTCCCAGTCGCCACCCGCTCCCGCTCCCGTTGCCGTTCCTGCGCCTGTGCCTGTGCCTGCCCCTGCTCCCCTTCCTTTCCCCGTTCCCGTTCCCGCGATGAGTGCCTCCAGAGCGGCGAACGCCGGAGGGAACCACGGCTCGTCCTTCCGCAGCAGCGCCGCCTCGCGTCGCATCTCCCCGGTCACCGTCAGGCCGACGGCCCGGACGCTGGGGCCGACCAGGACGAGCCCGCCGACCCGGTCGGGGTACTCGGCGGCGTACCGCACCGCGATGTTCGTACCGGCGGAATGGCCGAGCAGATCCATCCGGGCGAGACCGAGGTGGTCGCGCAGGGCTTCGATGTCGTCGACCAGCCGGTCGCAGCGGTAGGAGGAGACGTCGTCGGGAATCGCGGACCGGCCCGTTCCGCGCAGGTCGAGGACGAGCGTTCGGCGGTGCGCGGCCAGGCCGCCGAGATCACCGAGGTAGCGGGAGTCGGCGGGGCCTCCCGGAATGCAGACGAGCGGGGGACCGTCGCCGTGCGCACGGTAGGCGAGCCGGGTTCCGTCAGGTGCGGAGAAAGTGGGCATGGCGCGAAGCATGTCACTCATAACCTGGTTGTACAACCGGGTTATGTCGAGTCGGGCAGGGTGTATAACCGAGCTGTGGCAGGCGAAGAGGACACCCCCCGGCACCTCGGGGAACTGACCGAAGAACAGGCCGGGCGCATGCTCGCCGACATGAACGAGGTCATCCGCGCGGGGGAGGAGATGCGGAAGCTGCGGGCCGAGATGATCAAACTGCTCGCCGGCCTCGGCTGGACCCAGGACAGGATCGCCCGGCTCGCCGGCATGAGTCAGCCGGCCGTGTCCAAGCAGGTGGCGAGAGGCGGGGCGGACGAACCGCCGCCCATGACGGAACTCTCCCTCGACCAGGGCGACGTGCCCTGGCTCGAAGGGCGGCTGTGGGGTCTGGCCGAGGAGATCTCCGAGACCTTCCCCGACACCGCCCGCTGCACGCGCTGCGTGAACGCCCTGGCCCGGGGGCGGAAACGCTTCACCCCCCGGAACGTCGACGAGTTGCGGCGCCTGGTGGAGGAGGACCTCGGGACGCACCGGGAACAGCTGCCCGGCGGCTACCGGGAGGCGTACGACCGGATCAGCCGCGGCCTCGACGTGCCCGCCGAGGTCACCACCACCGCGTCGGCCTCCGTGCGCCGCACCCTCGCCCACCGGCTCCAGCGCGACCGGCTCCGCCCGGCCGCCCGGCCATCCGCCCCCGACCGCGCGCCGCACGAGGACTGACGGCGGGTCGCACGAGGACTGGCCGCGCCAGGCCCGGGCTCCGACCGTCCCGTAACCACCTCACGGGTGTTCGTCGCGCGCGGGCAGGCCGGGGCGGGAGACTCCCGCCCCTTTCCCTGTCCCGTCCCCCGCTTGTCCCGTCCTGTCCTGTCCTGTCCCGGAGCCCGGACACACGCCGGACAGCTCCGGCTCTCCGGGACGAGAACGCCTGCTCGGCACACCCGGACCCCGGTGCGGACATTGTCCGGGACGCGGCCGGGACGCCCGTCCCCCGTTCCCCTCGGGCCACCGCCGCTCCCAGGATCGATTCCGACAGCAACGCTTCGACCCGAAGGAGAGACACGCGTACTCGACTCGTGCTCGCCGCTGCCGCTACGGGAGCCGCCCTGCTGATGGGTGCCGCCTCCGCCACCGCCCAGGCGGCGCCCGCGACCTCCGGCACGAGCACCACGTCCGTCGCACCGATCGCCGACTCGTGGATCCACGTCGGCACCTACCGCACCCTCCAGGCATGCTACGGCGACGGCGTGAACTCCGCCTACTCCGAGTGGGACTGCAAGGGGCCCTTCAGCAGCAAGTGGCAGCTCTGGGTGAACGACGGGTCCTGAGCCCGGATCGGGGCCGGGGTACGGGCGGCCCCGGCTCCGGAACGGCGGCGACGTCACGGCGGCCCACCGCGGCCGGCCCGTGGTGTCGCCGCCGTCGTGCCGGCCGGGTGCCTCGGGCCTTCGGGACCACTGGCGCCGCCGGTGGCCCCGAAGGCTCTGTCGGACCCCTTCTGTAGGGTGCGTCGCGTGAGTGACATCTACGAGCTGGTGCTCGCGGTCGACCTGCGCGACGAGCTCTCCGAGCAGGAGGTCGCCGAGCTGCGCTGGCACCTGGGAGCCGGGCCGCAGCCCGATCGGCTCTCCATCGTGACCGCCTTCCCCGTCGTGACCGAGGACGAATCGGGGGAGTGGGTGGTCGAGGACGAGCCGTCTCCGCTGCTGGCCACGGACGGCGGTGCCTGGCGGGTCGGCGGCGCGCTCTGCTCGGCACTCGTCGTCCGCGACGAATCGCCCCGGAAGGGCTGGGCACTGACAGCCCGTCAGGAGATCCACCCGGACGAGTTCGAGAAGCTGGGCGAGCTGCTCGGCTGGCTCGCCGCCCGCGCGCACGAGAACCACCGCTTCCCGGACGACACGACGGTCCGGCTGGGGCACCTGAGGTTCTACGAGAACCTGATACCGGACGTGCTCGAAGTGAAGGACGGCCGGGTCGTCTGGCCGACGTGACCCATGTCCTGCGGGGTGAGGGCGGGTGAGCGGGGCGACGGTCCGTCGGCGGTGCGGCGCCGGAGCCACTGTTCACCGCGGTGAACACACCGGCCCGTGGATTTCTCCCGCGCTCATCACCGTCACAGCCCCCGACCGGCCCGGCGCCCGGTCGTGTCCCCCTCACCGCAGGAGCAAGCACAATGCACCGACTCGCCCACGACGACATCGAGGCCGCCACCGGACGGATCGCGGATCAGGTCCGCCCCGTCACCGTGACCCGGACCGCTCCGGGGGAGATCGTCCGTACCGGTCACCACGACACCGCAGGCGGTGGAGCCGATTCCTGCGAGGTGTGGCTGGCGCTCGAATTCATGCAGCACACCGGTTCGTTCAAGGCGCGTGGCGCCCAGAACTTCATCCGGGCCCACCGCGATGCGGGCACCCTCCCGGACATCGGCGTGACGATCGCCTCCGGCGGGAACGCCGGGCTGGCCTGTGCCTGGGCCGCCCGGCGGCAAGGAGTGCGCGCGACCGTGTTCCTGCCCACCACCGCCCCGCAGGTGAAGATCGCCGGACTCCGCTCGTACGGTGCCGACGTGCGCCTGGTCGGCACCCAGTACGCCGAGGCCCTGGCCGCCTGCGAGAAGTTCGCCGCCGAGACCGGCGCGCTGGCCGCACACGCCTATGACCACCCGCTGATCGCGGCCGGGGCGGGCACCCTGCTGGCGGAGATCCACCGGCAGGTTCCCGGCCTGGACACCGTGGTGGTCGCGGTCGGCGGTGGCGGGCTGTTCGCCGGAGTGGCCACCGCGGCCCGGCACCACGGCATCCGCACGGTTGCCGTCGAGCCGGAGAACTGCCGCGCGCTGAACGCCGCCCTCGAAGCCGGACACCCGGTCGACGTCCCCGTGGACTCGATCGCCTCCGACTCCCTGGGCGCCCGCCGGGCCTCCGCCATGGCCCTGCACGCCGCCCAGCAGCACGACGTGCGCTCCGTGCTGGTGCCGGACGACGAGATCCTCCGCGCCCGCCGGACCCTGTGGGGCAACCGCCGCCTCGTCGTCGAACCCGGCGCCGCAACCGCTCTCGCCGCCCTCACCACCCCGACCACCGGACCGGGCATCGGCTACCGCCCCCGCGCCGGGGAGAAGATCGCCGTCGTCCTGTGCGGGGCGAACACCGACCCCGGCGACCTGATCACCGGCCGGCCGGAGGCCTGAACCGCGTCCCGGCCGGGGGGTCGCCCCACCGATCTGTCGGCGTACCGCCCCGCCCATGGGCGACAGCGGCCGGTCCGCGCTGTCGCCCGCCTCGTGCACAGGGCTTTCGTTCCCGCGGCCCTGCTGTCATGCGCGTCGTGCGGCATGACCGTTCCACCTCGGGCACCGAGGAGCGCTCGGGGCGCGTCGTGGGGGGACCGGGCCGAGGACGGACGGTGGTGACAGGGTGTGGGAGAGAGGCGGCGAGGGTGCGGTACGGGTGGGGTAGCGGACCGGAGCACCGGGGAAGGGGGCCGGTCCGCGAAGGGACCGGGGTGCCACCGGACCACCGCCCGTGCTCCGATCCTCACGCGGGTGGGGCGTGATCGCACACGGAGACACGGCCTCGGCTGCGTACTTTTGTTCCGGCGGGGGAAAGACCCTCCTACGAGAGGTTGCCAGAACCTCGTGACCGCACGGGCGACGCGCATGGGCACCTCCTCGTACGCCACCTCCCGGGGCCGTGCGTCGCGGCGACGGAACGGCTCCACGGAGTGACCCGAGGGCCTGCCCGCTGCGGAGAGCCGCTCCTCGCAGGAGTACTCCGATGACCACACTCAAGATCACGTCTTTGCCACCCGCACGCCGTGAACACCTCCTGAGCCTTGCCGAAGACGTCCACTTCCCCGCGGCACGGCGGCTCTTCGAGGAACACACCCCCGCCGACCGCTTCTGGGTACTGAAGACCGGGGCGGTGACCCTCGACTCACAGCTGCCCAACCGGCGCCGCGCGGAGATCGAGACCCTGGGGCCTGGCGAGCTGGTCGGGCTGTCCTGGCTCTTCCCGCCCTACGAGTGGGAACTGGGCGCCGAGACGCTGAGCCCCGTCCGGGCCCATGAATTCGACGCGGCCCGGGTACGGGCCCTGTGCCGGTCGGACCCCGAGTTCGGATTCGAGATCAGCCAGTGGGTGGGGATGGTGCTCACCCGTCGGCTGCACGCGACCCGCGGCAGGCTGCTCGACCTCTACGAATCCGTCGCACGGGCCTGAAGACCACCCACCGGGCCGCCCCCGCCCGCAGGAGCGGCCCCGCCCCCGCCGCCCGCCGGAGGACCGCCCCGGGCGACCGGCGCGGCTCAGGCCTACCCACCCGCGGGCGGGCACGCCACCTGCCTGCCCGTCCGCGCAGGGGCACGCCCCCGCCTGACCGCCCGCGCACGCCCCCGTCTGGCCGACGCGGGCGATATGGGTACGCTGGATGAGGTGGCTGCCGTCGGACGCCGGACACGGTGATTCAGAAGCCGGACACGGTGAAGAGGGCGCCGTCGGAGTCGCGGATGACGCAGGCGTCCTCCGGGGTACCGGTGAGTGAGGGAACCGGTGATGACTCGCCCCCGGCCGCGACGGCGGCCGCTGCGGCCCGCCCGCTGTCCCGGACATGGAAGTCGACGTTCCAGCGGGGCCGGACCTCCGGGTCGGGAGCGTCCTCGACGCCCCCGCCGCGCAGGGTGGCAACGGTGCGCCCCGCGGCCTGGACGACGATGTGGTCCTGGGCGTAGTCGACCGTGCAGCCGCCGGGCGGCCGGGCCCAGTCGAAGACCTCCGCGTAGAAGATGGCGGCGTCGAACGCGTCGCGGGTCCGCAGGTCCAGCCGGACCGGGGCACCGGACAGCCCCACCGGCCAGGACAGGGCCGGGCCCTCCCAGAACCCGAACACGGCCCCGTCGCGGTCGGCGGCGATTCCCGCCCGGCCCTCGCCCAGCGGAAGGGGGCCGACGGCGAGCGTGGCACCGCGCTCGCCGATCCGGCCCGCCGTCCCGTCCGCGTCCTTGACGGCGAAGTACGGGGTCCAGACGGCCGGATGGTTCCCGCCCGGGCAGCACCCGATCCCCGCGACCGGCTCGCCCCGTGCCAGCGCCACCGAGAAGTCGTCGCCCAGGGCGCTGTCCCTGAACTTCCACCCCATGACGTCGGCGTAGAAGGCCTGCGCCGCACGCAGGTCCTGCGTCAGCAGGTTCACCCAGCAGGGCGCGCCGAGCACCGGCATGATCTTGTCGGAGGTCGTCATTCGGAACTCCTTCGGGTGCGGGGTGGGACAACCCTCGTGAAGGCCGGGCGGTGGGGGCGGGCCCGGGGCCGGCCCGGATCCCCGATGCCGGGGCCGCACCATGTGCGGGGAGCCACCTGCCGTCGGGATGCGGGGGCGGAGTCCCGGCGACCGGGCCTCGTGCCTCGCGCCCGGTGCGGATGCGGCGGCCGGGCCCCGCCCGTGCGCACTGCTCATCCGGCGTGCCTCGGCGGCCGGAAACGCCGTGACGGCGTCGCCGCCGTACCGGGCCCATGCCCCCACCCTGGCGCCGATCGCACCCCACCGCACATCAACGCCCCGACACCTGCGCCCGATCCCGCACCGCTCCGACCCGGACGGTCCCCGGCCGTCCGCCCCGGCTCCGGAGCCCCGGCGCGATCCGGTCCGCCCGCCGGGCGAGGACAATGGAAGGGAGGAAACGCCGCCGTGCGCCGGAGAACCGCACTCCCGCCGCTCCGGCGAAGGGTTTCCCCGCGCGGCTGCGCCCTCCACCGGCCGCCCCGCCGCGGTCCGGGCCCGCCCGGACCGGACCGGTCCGGGGCCGGTGCACCGGAGTGACGACGAGGGAGCGGACATGGCACGAGTGGTGGTCGAGGGCACCGACATCGTCGTGCGCCTGTCCTGGTGGGAGAAGGCGATGGCACGCCACCGTGACGTGCGCGTCCCGGTCACGGCCCTGCGCCGCCCCCACGTCGAGCCCGACTGGTGGCGGGCGCTGCGCGGCGAGCGCGGCCGGGGCACCTGGATACCCGGACTGCTGTACATGGGTGTCCGCCCGCTTCGGGAGGGACGGGACTTCGTGTCGATACGGGAGGGCAGACCGGTGCTGTGCGTGGAGCTGCGCCGGGGTGCGCCGTACAGCCGACTGGCGGTCTCCCTCCCCGACCCCGAGGAGGCGATGGGCGCCCTGCTGCCGCTGACCCCGCGGGACCGGCTGGGGGTGAAGTGACCAGATGCTTCCGCAGCCCCCGCCCGGAGCGGCGGAAGCACCGGTAACGGCACGCCCGGGGACGCGGCCACGGTGACGACGAAGCCGTCCACGCGGAGATCTTCGACGAGGAGCGGAAGGGAGAGAGGCCGGATGAGTGAGAACCCGCATGCCGGCCGGCAGGGCGATCGGTCGCTCGTGCCGGTGCGCGACTGGCGCGGGACCGCCCCGGCCGGGTTCCCGCCCCGGCGCCGCCGGGACGCGTCGGGAGCCGGCCGGACGGAGCCGAAGGACGGGACGGGGTCGCGCGAGCGGATCGCGGAGCTGACCGACGACCTGCAACGGGTGAAGGCCGAGTACGACAACTACCGCAAGCAGGTGCGCCGCGACCGCCTGGCGATCCGGGAGATCGCGGTGGCCAACGTGCTCACCGGCCTGCTGCCGGTCCTGGACGTCGTGGAGGAGGTCCGCCGACAGGGCGACGACGGCGGCGCGGCGGCCCTCGCCGGAGTGATCGAGGACCGGCTGGCGGCACTCGGTCTGCGCACCGTCGGGGCAGTCGGGGAGCCCTTCGACCCCCGTGCCCACGAGGCGGTCGCCTTCCGTGCCTCCGACACGGCCCGTGCGGCCGTGTGCACCGAAGTGCTGCGGTACGGCTACCGGGTCGGCGGCCATCTCCTGCGCCCCGCCCAGGTGGAGGTGACAGGACCCGCCCCCGCCCGGGGGACCGTGTGCGACACCACCCCGGACCCCGGACGGGTACGCGTCCCGGGGGACGCCTGAGCGCCGCCCTGGCCGGGAACGGCGCCTCGTACGACCGCCCCCGGACGGGAACCGCCCGGGGGCGGTGCGCCCGGTCGGGACCGGCCCGGTCCCTGTACGACGTTCCGGCGGGAACAGGGCGGAAGCCTCCCGCGCGGCTCAGGTGCGGTGGAAGTCGGCGAGGGCGGTGAACGCGCCCTCGGGCTCCCGCGGCAGGCCGGGACAGGTCGTCCCGGAGCGGGCCTCGAAGACCTGCACGAGGCCGTGGCCGGTCAGGTCCAGATTTGTGCCAGGCCCGCCGTCGGCCTTCCCGGCAACCGGGAGGCCGCGCCCGTTCACCGCTGAGGGGCCTCGCGCACGGGGTGCTTGCTCAGGATGGAGACCCGGTTGAACGCGTTGATGGTGATCGCCACCCATATCACTGCGGAGATCTCGTCGTCGGTGAGGGCCCGGCGGGCCTCGGCGTAGGCGTGCTCCTGCGCGAGGGCGTTCGCGGGCTCGGTGGTCGCCTCCGCCAGGGCGAGCGCCGCACGCTCACGCGCCGTGAACAGCTCGGTGTCGCGCCAGGCGGCCAGCACGCCCAGACGCCGGGTGGTCTCACCCGCACGCAGCGCGGCCCGGGTGTGCACGTCGAGGCAGTAGGCGCAGTTGTTGATCTGCGACACGCGGAGGTTGACCAGCTCCACCAGCACTCGGTCCAGCCCCGCGTCGGCGGCGACCGCGCGGACCGCACCGGACGTCTCGACCAGGGCGCGGTAAGCGCTCGGACTCTGCTTGTCCACGAAGACCCGCTCGCTCACGGGGCCCGCCACCGTGTCACTCAACCTGGACTCCTTCACGGGACCTGCCCGCTCCTCGCTCGTTTCGCCGTGCGCCCGACGGAGCATCGGCCTACCATCAGGCATGATTATTGAACATGAAACCATTTTTGGGAGGGGCGTGTGATGAACGACGCCGAGAAGGGGCCCGCGGAACAGCCCCGAGCGGCCTTCGGCCACGGTGAACACCCGCCGGGGATCGAGGTCCTCGGCGCCCGGGACGTCCCGCTGGGCGGCCCGAGGGCGATGACCGTACGGCGCACGCTGCCGCAGCGGGCCCGGACGACGATCGGCGCCTGGTGCTTCGCCGACCACTACGGCCCCGACGACGTCGCCGACACCGGCGGCATGGACGTCGCGCCCCATCCCCACATCGGCCTGCAGACGGTGAGCTGGCTGTTCAGCGGGGAGATCGAGCACCGGGACAGCATGGGCAACCACGCCTTCGTGAGACCCGGCGAGCTGAACCTCATGACGGGCGGCCACGGCATCAGCCACTCGGAGGTCTCCACCGCCCGCACCACGACCCTGCACGGCGTCCAGCTGTGGGTGGTGCTCCCCGAGGAGCACCGGCACACCGGACGCGACTTCCAGCACCACGTCCCGGCCCCGGTCCGGGTGGGCGGGGCCGAGATCAGGGTGTTCCTGGGGACACTGGCGGGGGACACCTCCCCGGTGCGCACCTTCACCCCGCTGCTCGGCGCCGAACTCCTCCTCGACCCGCACTCGACGACCGAACTCGCCGTCGACACCGGCTTCGAGCACGGCGTCCTCGTCGACCACGGGGACGTGCACGTCGCCGGGACGACCCTGCGCCCGGCGGAGCTGGGGTACCTCGGCACGGGGAACGACACGCTGACGCTGACGAACGGGACGGACTCCGTCGCGCGGGTCATCCTGCTCGGGGGAACACCGTTCGAGGAGCGGATCGTCATGTGGTGGAACTTCATCGGCCGGAGCCACGAGGACATCGTCGAGGCCAGGGAGGCGTGGCAGAACGCGTCCGACCGGTTCGGCGAGGTCGACGGCTACGACGGCGACCGCCTGCCCGCGCCCGTGCTCCCCAACATCCGCATCGCACCGCGCCGCAACCCGGCGAACCACTGAAAGGCCCACGATGACACAGCCCGCCGCCGCTCCGGTCGTCCAGCGAGTGGACTCCGAGCACCGTTACGAGATCCTGGTCGACGGCGTGACCGCCGGCCTCACCGAGTACCGCGACCGCGACGAACAGCGCGTCTTCTACCACACCGAGACGGGCGAGGCCTTTGCCGGACAGGGCCTGGCCTCGGTACTCGTGCAGCAGGCGCTGGACGACGTACGCGCCTCGGGGAAGCGCATCGTGCCGGTCTGCCCCTACGTGGCGAAGTTCCTCAAGAAGCACGAGGAGTTCGCCGACATCACCGACCCGGTGACCCCCGAGGTCCTGAAGTGGCTGAAGGGCGTGCTGGCGCACTGACCGCCCCCCCCCGCCGCCCCGGCCCGCCCCGCACGGGCGGGCCCGGTGGCCGGCAGGGCCTTGCCCGGGTCGGCCGGCGTGCGGCTCCTTGCGGCGACGCCCCGAACCCCGCGTCCCCACCGGCCACTACGCCCCCTTGCCCCTTGCTTCCCGCAGCCGAATGGAACGGCCGATCGTCATTGCGATCACCGCAGGTCAGTCCTGGTATTGGCGCGGTGCATGGGGTGCTTCGGCCGTCCCGGCACCACCGCGCCGGACGTCAGGAGGGCCGCCGCAGCCAGGCGTCGAGAGCCGCGTAGTCGCCGTCGGCCAGACCACGCCGGGGGTCGACCCGATGGAGCAGGGCACGGCCCGGGTGATGGGCGGCGACCCACGCCCGGTCGGTGCCGGTGATCTCGTCGTCGACCCAGACGAACGGGCGCCCCGCCGCGCGATCGACGAGGGCCCGGGTCTTCCAGTGCAGTCCGTCGCGCTCGTCCCGGGCATCGACGTCGGACGGCTCCGGCCAGACCACCACGGCCAGCGCCGGCAGACCGAGCAGGGGAGCGACGCACTCGTTCGCGTCGGCCATCCACGTCGTGGCCCAGACGATCTCGCAGGGGAGCGCGGCCAACCGGGGGCCGTGCCCGGGATCGATCCTGGTCAGGAGCGGGTTCGCGGCGGCACCGAGGAGAGCGGGATCCACCGCGTGGGTCGGGTGGAGGTGTGCCGGCGCACCGAACGGGATGAGTGGTCCGTCGATGTCGAGGAACAGCAGCGGACGCTGCGCGGGGGCGGTCACGGCAGCACGACAGCGGCCGGCCCCGGGCCCCGGCTCCGCCTCCCGGATCCCGCCCCCGGCGGGCGCCCCTTGCCCCCGGGGTCGTGACCGGCGAGCATCATCGGCATGCGCAGGCTCCACGACGACGAGCGGCTGGCGGGCGTTTACCAGAGCGGCAACGAGATGCCCGAGGAATCACTCCGGGACTGGACACGACTGATCGGCTCCTTCGCGGGCCGTCCGTCACCCGCCGTGGTGGAGATCGGCGCGGGTACCGGCATGTTCTGCTCGGCGATGGCCCGATGGCTGGACCCGTCGGCAGTGATCGGGATCGACGCCTCCCTGCCCATGCTCACCCGGGCCCGGAGCCTCAATCCGCACCCCGTGGTCCACTACCTGGCAGGCACCGCGGAAGCCGTGCCCACCCGATCCGGCCTGTTCGACCTGGTCCTGTTGTCCCGGGTGATCCACCATCTGCCCGACCGTGCCGGGGCGGCGCGTGAACTGGCCCGCGTCCTGCGGCCCGGCGGAACGGCCGTCATCCGGACGACGTTCCGGGAGCGGCTGGACGCACTGGTCTACGACTACTGGCCGAACCTGCGCGAGTCGGACGAACAGCGCTTTCCGTCCAGGGCCGAGGTGCTCGACGACTTCGCCGCGGCGGGCTTCGAGGTCCGGACCGTCACGTCCTTCGCCCGCCCCGTCACCGCCGGCCTCCGTGACTACCACGCCCGCATGACGTCCCGGCCCCAGTCGAAGTTCACCCGGCTCACCGCCGAGGAGTTCGAGGAGGGGCTGCGGCGCCTGGCGGCGGACGCCCGGAACGAGCCGGTGACGCGCCCGGTTCCCGTGACGGAGCGGTACGACGTGGCCGTGCTGTTCCTTTCCTGAGCGACGGCTTCTTCCGGCGGACGGCGCGGCCGGTACGGGAGGGGGCGGGGGATGCCATGATGGCGGCCCCCGACCATCCCGAGGGGTGACCCGCGTGCCCACGCCCGCCGATCATCTCGAACTGGCGCGTACCGAGAACGACGGCCAGGTCCTGCACCGGCTCGTGCGAAGCCCGTACCCCTTCGTCCGGCAGGCGCTGGCGGCCAACCCCCACACCCCGCCCGCGGCTCTTCTCGAGCTGAGCGCGGACCGGGACAGCTCCTGGAACGACAACCGGCTCCTGTGGCTGCTGGCAGAGCACCCCCGCGCGGACCGCACCGTGCTGCGAGCGGTCCTCGACGCCACGGCGGCCAGGCTCGCGGAGGGCGGGCGGCCCTACGCCGCCGTGCTCGCCCTGGCGGGGCGCGGAGAGCTGGAGGCGGACGAGGTGAAACGACTCGGAACCCTTCGCGGCGCCTCGGCCCGGCTGCGCGGCCTGCTCGCCCGGCGGCTGGACGCCCGCGCCCCGGACCGCGCGTGATCCTCCGCGGGGCGTGCGCCGTCATGCCGCCAGCAGCCGTGCGGCACGTTGCTCGTCGAGGCCGCCGCGCCAGCCCGCGAGCGGCAGGGTGATGTCCGAACGCGGCGCGCCGCGCAGCGCGCGGGACGCGGCGTGCCGCTCGGCGGTGGGGATGAACCGGTCCCACATCGGCGGCAGGAGCGGACAGGGGAGCACCCCGGTCTCGGCGAGTCCGATGAGGATGCCGTAGCGCTGGTACTTGTCGGTGCCGGGCACGATCCTGGCCCGTGCGACCGCCTTCTCCAGCTCGCCCGGGCGCGTCCCCGCCGGTAGCGAACGGATCACGTCGAGCAGCGCGCGCAGCCGTTCGCGGTCCTCCTCCTGCGGCCGGGGCAGCCCCTGTGCCACCGCGGCCTCCAGGTCCGGCAGGTAATGCTCCGGTATTTCGTTCCACGCCCAGCCGAGCGCGAGACGCAACAGCTTCTCGGTGACGTCGACCTCGGACTCCGGGCCCAGACCGCAGTCGGGAACCCCGTCCCCGCCCCCGTCCCGCGGAGCGGTGCCGAGAAACCGCGCCCATCCGTGGGAGATCACCGTCTGCCGGCCGCGCGGGGCGCTGCCCAGCCCGGCGACGAATGCCGCGAGCACCGCGTCCTCGTGCAGCGCGGCGGCCGCGGCGACGGCGCGTTCGACGATCTCGGACGCGCTCCACCGCTCGGGCTCGCGCACCGGCCATCCCGCGCGACGGGCCGCTGCGAGGTCCGCGGGGCCGCCGGACGGTTCGGTCCCCTTGATCGTCCCGGTCCGGGTGAAGCGGTACCCGTAGCAGCGCATCAGCGGTTCCAGGTCGTCCTTGCCCGGAATCCGTCGCGGGGCGGGGCCGGGGGGAATGGAGCCACCGGTCATGAGAGTGCCTCCCAGGACCAGGCCGCGATGCCCACGCGGTTGCGCACCTTCAACTTGGCCTGGATGTTGGCGATGTGGGTTTTCGCCGTGCCGGGGGAGATGAACAGGCGCGTGCCTATCTCGGCGTTCGTCAGGCCCTCCGCGACGAGGCGGGTGATCTCCTCCTCGCGGGGGGTGAGGGGCGAGGGGGCGCGCGGTGCCGGGGGAACGGGAGCCGCCACGGACCGGAGGAGACGAACCGTGATCTGGGGGCTGATGAGGACGTCGCCGGCCATGGCGGCCCGCACCCCCTCGATCAGCAGGCCGGGGCCCGAGCGCTTGAGGAGGAAACCGCAGGCACCGTCCCGCAGGGCCGTGCGGACGTAGTCGTCGTGGTCGAAGGTGGTGACCACCAGGACGCGGAGCGGGTCGGGCACGTCCGGGCCCGCCAGCCGCCGGGTCACCTCCAGGCCGTCGAGGACCGGCATGCGGATGTCCGCGACGACCAGGTCGGGGCGGAGCTCGCGGGCCAGCTCGACGGCCGCGGCACCGTCCGCCGCCTCGCCCACGACCGTCATGTCCGGCTGGGAGTCGAGGATCAGGCGGAATCCGCTGCGGATGTCCTCCTGGTCGTCGGCCAGGAGGATGCGGACGGGCGTGGGCGCGCCCGTCGGGGGAATGGTCATTTCGGTTCCTTCGCAGGGATCGTGCGGGCCGTTCGCAGCGGCAGGACCGCCACGAGGCGCCAGCCGTCCTTCTCGTACGGGCCCGCGGTGAGTGTGCCGCCCAGCGCCTCGGCGCGTTCGGCGAGCGCGGGGAGGCCGCGCCCGCCGCCCCGGCGCAGCGGACCGGTGCGGGGGCCGGGAGGCGTGCGCGACGCCTCGTTGGTCACGTGCAGTTCCACGCCCCCGGGGGCGTGGACGAAGCGGACTTCCGCGCGGGGAGCCCGGGGAGCGTGTCTGCGGATGTTGGTGAGCGCCTCGACCACGATGCGGTACGCCACCGCGCTCGTCTCCGGCGCGTCCGTGAAGGCCTCCAGGACGTCCGGCGGCAGGAGGAGCCGGGTCGCGGTGCCGTTCGAGTCGGTGAAGTCATCGACCAGGGCGGCGAGTCGATGAACGCCCGGGGGCTGGAGCGATGTGTCCGGTGCTTCCTCCTCGTCCAGCATGCGGATCGTCCGGTCCATCGTCTCCAGGGCGTTCAGACCCGCCTTCTCGATCCGCTCCAGGGCCAGGACCGCCTGGCTCGGATCGGTCGCCGCCACGAAGCGGGCTGCCTGGGCCTGCACGACGATGCCGCTGACGTCGTGGGCCACGAAGTCGTGGAGGTCGCGCGAGAGTTGCAGACGCTGGGCGCGCCGGGCCTCCCCGACCGCAGCACGCCGACGCAGGTCCATGCGGCGCGGATAGGCTCCGACCGCCGCCGCACCGAGCGCGGGGAGCAACCAGAACGACGCCGCGCCCGTACGCTCCAGGAAACCGCCATCGACCAGCGGCGCGGGCCAGACGGCCACCGCGAGGACCGCGAGGGGGACCGCGACGCGCAGCTCCCGCACGGGCGACCAGCGTGTCACCGCCGCGATGAGGAGCAGCAGCAGGGCGGCCTCCGGGAGCTTCCAGAAGGAGCCGGGGCCCGTGGTGGCGGTCGCGGTGGTCGTCAGGGACAGCAACGCGCAGACCGCCGTGGGGCGGGCCAGGCCGGAGGGGCGGCGGCGGATCAGGGCCCGGGCGATGGTCGCCGCCGCCGCGAGCGCCGGAAGGCCGCCGAGTATCACGCCTGTCATGGCCGGTGTCGTTTCCCCCCGTGGTCGTTCCGTCCGTCGGTGAGGACGGGGCCGTCCGTACGGACTCACCCCGCCGTCGCGCCCCTCGGCCCCGGCACCCCCGCGCGGCCCCCGCCGACGGGACGGGCGTCCACCCGGAGGACGCCACCCAACTGCCGTCGCGAGAGCGTGCCCGGGGCCGCCGTCCCGGGCCCCGCCCGGTGTCGTGGAGCCCGGCCGGTCATACGTTCATGCTGTAGCCCAGTTCCTCGGCGGCGATGCACCAGAAGGAGTTCTCGTCGGCGACGGCGGCGGCGTCGAGCGCCCCGAACCGCTCCAGCAGCGCGTCGGTGAGCGCGTCGGCGGCCTCCTCGGCCAGGTCCACGGCCTCGTCGTCCTCGACCTCCTCGCCGGGCCCCTCGTACGCGGCGGCCTCGTCGGCGGCCTCCTCGTAGGCGCGGTTGAAGGCGACGAACGCCGCCACCCCGGAGTTCACCAGGTGAGGACCGGCGCCCTCGGGCAAGCTCCACAGCGACCCGTCGTCGCGGCGCAGGCCGAGCGCCCCCGCTCCCGGATCGACCGCGACCAGGGCGTACCGCGCGCCGTCGACCACGCGTTCCGCGAAAGGGGGTTCCTGCCAGACACCGGGGGAGGGGAAGCGGGTGCATCCGGCCAGGAGCGGGGCGAGTTCGTTGTCGTCCATGCGGAGAACCTAGCCCGTACCACTGACACCTGCGGCACCGGCACCGGGCCTGTCCGGCCCCACCACAGCCGGCGGAGGGGCCCGTACCGCCCCGACGTCCTGGTATACCATCTGCCGAATGCTGGATGGACGGACCAACGATGCGCGAGGCCGCGCCGACGGCGCCCCGTCGGTCTGGCGGGCGCCGGGCATGCCGGCCCTGCTCGGTTCGACCGCGCTCGGTTTCGCGGGCGTCGCCCTGCTGATGCCGGTCGCCCCGCTCCGGGTGCTCGACGGCGGCGCCGACGAACTGGGGGCGGGCGCGGTCAACGCCGTGATGATGCTCTGCACGGTGATCGCCCAGCTGCTCGTGGGGAAAACGCTCCAACGCCTCGGCTGGCGCCGGACGCTCATGCTCGGGGCGGGCCTGCTCGGGGCCCCCGCGCCGGTCCACCTCCTCACCGACGACGTGTGGGCGGTGACGGCGCTCGCGGCGGTGCGCGGTCTCGGCTTCGGGATCATCACCGTCTGCGGAGCCATGGCAGTCGCCGTGCTCGTCGAGCCCGGGCGCCGCGGCCGTGCGGTCGGAGCCTACGGGCTGGCGATCGCCGCCCCGCAGTTCCTGCTCGTCCCCGTCGCACCCTGGCTCGTCGAACAGGCCGGGTACTGGCCGGTGTGCACGCTCGCCGCCGTTCCCCTGCTCGCGGTCCCGCTCGCCCCGCCCGTGGCCCGCGCCCTGCGCGCCTTCGACCGGCCCGCCGAGGACCCCGGCCGGTCCACCGGGCGGCGCGACACCGCCGCACTGCGCCGCGCCCTGACGGGGCCGATTGCCGCGCTGCTCGCGATCACCTCGGCCGGCGGCGCCGTGCTCACGTTCGCACCGGGCCTGGACCCCGACCCGACCACGGTGTACCTGGCGCTCCTGGTGTTCACCGGGACCTCGGCCCTGTGCCGTTGGGCCTTCGGGGGCTTCGCGGACCGCAGGGGCGCCGCCCCGGCGATCGCACCGCTCCTCCTCCTCGGCGCCGCCGGACTCGCCGCCATCGGCGCGGGGACGGCCGACGGCCCCGGCCCGACCGGCAGGGCCCTGCTGATCGGCGGCATGCTCGTCGTGGGCGTCGCGTACGGCGGCCTGCAGAACCTGACCCTCGTGCACGCCTTCGCCGCCGCGGGGGAGGAGGAGCGACCGGCCGTCGGCACGGCGTGGAACGTCGGCTTCGACGCGGGCACGGGGCTCGGCGCCCTCGCGGCCGGAGCGGTCGCCGCCGCCTTCTCCTACACGGTCGCGTACGCCGTCCTCGCCCTGGTAACCGCGCTCGTCGGCGTCGCGTGGGCGATCCCCCGCCGCCGTACCGGCAGGGCCGTGACACCTAGCGCAGGCGGAACACCGGGCCCCGGGGAGTGAAGGGGAGCGGGGCGCCCTCGGGGACGAGATAGGCGTGTTCGGTACGGACGCGGAGCACGTCGCAGGCGCCGTCCGTGATGACGAGGACGGGCGCCGTCGGCGGGAAGTCCTCCGCGCGCCGCAGCAGGTCGATCCCCGGCTGGAGGACGGTGCCACCGCGTCCGCGGACCCGGACCCGGCCGGCGATCTCCGACGGCGGGAGATAACCCGCGTCGTACGCTGCGGCGTCGCAGAACACCACCCGGGCGGCCGGGACGTCGCGGGCCTCGGCGTAGGAGGCGATGGCACCGAGCGCCTTGCCGAGCAGGCGCGCGTTCATGGAGCCGGAGGTGTCCAGGACGACGCCGAAGGTGCAGCGGGCGACCTCCTCGGGAGGGAAGTACCGCCCGGTCCGCGGGATGTCGGGAGTGGACGCCTGCCGGCGGGCGGGCCGCGCGTAGCTGCGCACGGGTTCCGGCCGGGGGACGAACTCGTCGAACCAGCGGGCCAGCCTGGCGTCCCACGGCACCGGGGGATGGGTCAGTGCCCGGATCTCCTGGACGAGTCCGGCGGGCAGCAGCCCCCGTTCGCCGGCGGAGTGCAGATCGAGCCCCTGGGACAGGCCCCGCCGGTAGAACTCGTCGAGATCGACCCAGTCGCGGCAGGAGCCGTCGAGCGGTTCACCGAGGACGTCGCCGACCCCCTTGCCCCGCAAGGTCGCCAGCCGCCGCATGCGGCGCGTGTCGGTGACGATCCGGTCGTACACCTCCTCCGTCGACAGCCCCCTCAACTCCGGGTCGTGCAGCAGACCTTCGGGCATGGTGCCGACGTCCATCTCGACGAGCCAGCCGTTGATCACGTAATCGGCGGCGACGTTGAAGAGGTACGGGTCGCGGCCCCCGCACCGGTCGCCGTGGCGCAGGGCGGCGTGCAGCATCTCGTGCGCGAGGACGAACCGCCATTCCTCGTCGTCGTACCGGCGCAGCGGGTTGACGTAGATCTCCCCGAGCGAGGCGTCCACGGCGGCGACCGCGATGCCGTGGGCACGGGCGAGTTCGGCGTCGGCGACGACCTTCATGCCCGCCGCGATGCCGCCGAGCAGCGGATAGGAGGAGATGAACCAGCTGAACGCACGGTCCCAGGGCCGCGCGGGCAGCCGCTCGCCGGTGAGCGTGTCGCGCCGGCCGCCCGCGACGTCCATGGCGGCGGACATGGTGCGGGTCAGGGCGTGGGCGAAGGCGAGCTGCCAGTCCGGCTCGGTGTGCCATCGCGACCACGGCACGAGGACCTGGTCGGACGAGTCCCCTCCGGTACCGCAGTGCTCGTACGGGGCGGGAATGCCGTCGCGGCGCCACCGGGCGGAGATCTGCTCCTCGTCGCCGTCGGGATAGGAGTCCGGCAGGTGGTCGGGGGTGCGGCCGACGGGAAAGGTGAGCAGGAAGCGGTTGACGACGACGCAGCGGGCGGCGAGGTCGAACCGGTCGGGCTGCGGGCGGAGCTTCTTGTCCGCGGGGACGTGACCGAAGCCGAGATGGACGACGCTGTGGGCGACGGCCCAGGCCCACTCGGCCGGCTCGGCACGGCGGTCGGGGTGGGCATGGATCCTGCCGTTGGAGTCGACGCGGGTCAGGCCGTGGCGCGGACCCAGGTCGCAGTCGCGACTGCGGCAGACGTCGGCCTCCAGCGAGGCGAGGGCCGGGTTGCGCCGGACGATGGCCATGCCGGCGAGGAACGCCTCGGTCGCCGCGTCGTTGCGGGCCTTCTTCCCGTGCGACGCACGGCTCACCGGCGGGCCTCGACCAGGCGCGGCATGTCGCGGGCGGCCTCGACGAGGAACCAGGCGGGCAGCACGGGCTGTCCGTCCTCGTCGTCCCGGATCACGGTCTGGGCGACCTCGACGGAGATCTCGGCGAGCTGGACGAGCAGCGACTTGGCCCGGTGGGCCGTCTGCCGCAGCACGGGCGAGATCTGCTCCTTGGCGGCGGGCAGCTCCTTGACCAGCCGGCCCCGGAACGCGTCGGCCAGGTAGTAGAGCAGGTCGCGGTCCTCGATCCGGCGGGGCCAGGACGCGTCGCCCTTGATGATCGCGTCGATGCCGTGGGCATGCCGCACGATCTTGACGTAGCCGCAGAACGCGACGGCGTGCGCCGGGGTGAGCGTGCCGTGCGCGACGACCTTGAGCGTCTCCTCGTCCAGGGCCGGCCCGAAGGAGTGCAGGGCGTCGGAGAGCATGTGCCAGGAACGGGGAGTGGAGAACGGCTCCTCCGTCTTGGGCGGCTGCGACCAGAGGTGGTCGGGCCGGTCGGTGAGGTGGTCGACGACCCACGGGTGGATGCCGTTCTCACCCGCCCACACGAGCCAGTCCGTGGCGGAGGCGCGCAGATGGACATGGGTGAGGCGGTTGACCAGCGCGGAGGCGATGGGCCGGGCCAGCGCGTTGTCGGTCGCGCGGTTCCCGGCGCCGATGACGATCGATCCGGCCGGAAGCTCGTACGAACCGATGCGCCGGTCGAGGATCAGGGAGTAGAACGCCTTCTGCACATCGGGCGTCGCGGCGTTCAGCTCGTCGAGGAAGAGGCAGTACGGCTCGTCCCTGGCGATGGCCTCGGGAGGACAGAACACGGACCTGCCGTCACGGATCTGCGGTACCCCGACGAGGTCCTCGGGCGCCAGCTGCGTACCGAGCAGACTGACGCATTCGAGCCCCAGCGACTCGGCGAAGTTCCGCACCAGCGACGACTTGCCGATTCCGGGGGCACCCCACAGGAAGACGGGGCGCACGGTGGCGAGGCCGAGCAGCAGTTCGGGCACACGGGCGGGCGTGACGGTGATGGCTGCCTGCAAACTGAACACTCCCGGGACGGGCGTGGTCCGGTGCGTCCGGACCGTTCGACGTATTCGAACAGTGTGGGCGCCGCGAGCCGGACGGCGCATCCGAATAACCACCCTCCCACACTTGGACGGCACACCGGACCGCCGCCCCGCACCCGAACGGCCCGAACGGACCGGATCGCCGTTCGCGCCTCCCGGATCGCCGCCTGCCCGTCCCGGGCGGGCCCCGCGGGGCGGGCGGGTGGCACGGGGCCGTCGGACGCGGGCCGGCCGGCCCCTCGACGCGATGCCCGACACGGCCGCCGACCCTACGGTGGTGGCATGGCGGTGGTGATCAGCGGATGGCGGCGGCGGGACCGGGGCCGCAACGGCGCGCTGGAAGTGTTGGGCGTGACGGTGCTGTTCGTGCTGTCGGTCGTGGCCGCGTCCGTCGTCCCGCACGAACGCCACTTCTCCCTGCGCTGGTCCGCCGTGGTGCTCGCGGGAGTGGGCTGTTCGGCACTGCTGTGGCGGTACCGTCACCCGGTCGGCGTACTGGCCGTCGCGGTCGGCTGCGGAGTGGCCTTCCAGGTGCTCGGCTTCCGGGAGAGCCCACTGGTGATCAACTCCGTCCTGGTGTCGGTCTACACCGTCGCCGTGCTCACCGACCGGCGCGTCACCTGGACGGCGGCCTCGGCCTCGGCCGCCGTCCTGGTGGGCGCGGCCGTGCTCTGCGATCCCCGCTCCTGGCTGGCCCCCGACAACGCGGCGATGCTGGCGTGGACCGCCCTGCCGGCCGCCGTCGGGGACGGGGTGCGCTCGCGCCGCGCCTACGTCGCGGCGGTGGAGGAACGGGCGGAACACGCGGAACGGACGCGCGAGCAGGAGGCACAGCAGCGGGTGGCGGCCGAACGGGTACGGATCGCACGCGAACTGCACGACATCGTCGCGCACCACATCGCCCTGATCAACGCCCAGGCCGGGGTCGCCGCCCACCTGGTGGAGCGGCACCCGGAACGGATCCTGGCCGCGCTGGAGGACATCCGGGACACCAGCCGCTCGGCCCTGGACGAACTACGGGTGACCGTGGGACTGCTGCGGCAGTCCGGCGACCCGGTGGCGCCGCGCGATCCGATGCCGGGCCTCGCCCGGGTACCGGAACTCCTGGCCTCGTTCGAATACGCCGGCCTGTCCGTGAGCCACACCCGGCTGGGCACCGCGGAACCACTGGCCCCGGCCATCGACCTGGCCGCGTACCGCATCGTGCAGGAGGCCCTGACCAACGTGCACAAGCACGCCGGGGCCGACCACGCCCGGCTGTTCCTGCACTACCACCCCGAACGGCTGACGATCACCGTCGAGGACGACGGACGCGGCGGACGGCAGGCCCGCCCCGGGACGGGGCACGGGCTGATCGGGATGCGTGAAAGGGCCTCCACGGTCGGCGGCCGGCTGTACGCGGGAACGCGCCCGGAGGGCGGCTTCACCGTGACGGCCGAACTGCCCCTGCGCCCCGGCCTGGCCATGGGCGAACCACCGAGGAGGGACGGGCATGACGATCCGCGTACTGCTCGCCGATGACCAGGCCCTGTTGCGGGGCACCTTCAGGATGCTGTTCGACTCCACGGACGACATGGAGACGGTGGGGGAGGCGGCCGACGGGCGCGAGGCGCTGGAACTGGCACGCGAGCAGCGCCCCGACGTGGTCCTGATGGACATCCGGATGCCGGGGATGGACGGCCTGGACGCCACCCGGCACATCAACGAGTCCGAGGACCTCGCCGGGGTGAAGGTGCTCGTCCTGACCACCTTCGAGGACGACGAACACGTCGCCGAGGCCCTGCGCGCCGGGGCGAGCGGCTTCCTGGGCAAGGGGGCCCGGCCCGATGAGCTCCTCGACGCCGTACGCACCGTCGCGGCCGGTGAGGCGCTGCTGTCTCCGTCCGCGACCCGGGTGCTGATCGAACGCTTCCTCGCCCAGCCGGAGCCGTGCGCGGCGGGCGTGCACGAGCGGCTGGAGTGCCTGACGCCGCGGGAACGCGACGTGGTGGGACTGGTGGCGCTCGGACTGTCGAACGACGAGATCGCGGAGCGGCTGTTCGTCAGCCCGCTGACCGCCAAGACCCACGTCAACCGGGCCATGACCAAGCTGGCGGCCCGCGACCGGGCCCAGCTCGTCGTCATCGCCTATCAGTGCGGCCTGGTCAGCCCGGCAGCCGAGCCGGGGCCGTCGCGGACCCCCGTGTAGCCCCCGGCCGGGCAGGGGCCACGGGCGGTCCGGGCCGGTCGTAGGGGGCGGCGACGGATACCGCAGTCGTGGTAGCCGGGAAACGCTGCGGAGGGACGACGTGCGAGGGGCCGTGTCGGGGAAAACTGATGACGAACCCCGAAAGCGCCCGGTGGGAGGAACGGCGCAGCGCACGGACCCGCAGGCCCCGTCCCACCGGCACCCCGGCACCGTCCGGAGGCAGCGGCCCCCGCCCCTCCTGGTCCGCGCCGCCCCCGGCACGGTGCCCCCGCGACCGGCCCCGCAGCACAGGAAGGACCCGCCTCATGCTCACCGCGACCACGCAGCGCAGCACGACCGGTGCACGACCGGCCGACGACCACGCCCGCACGTCCCCCGCAGCCGAGGAGGCGGTCACGATGGGAACCCACCCGACGACGCACCCCGCCCACCGCCCCGGGAACGACCGCCGTACGGCCCTGCCCGCCCACCTGTTCCTTCTCCACGACGCCCTGACCCGGAACGCCGGCGGCCGGGGCCGGGAGACGGCCCGGACCGCCACGCCGTACCCCGGACGCACGGCGCCGCGCCCGTCCGGCACCAGGCAGCTCACCCTGGCCCAGTGGGTCGGCCGGACCGCGAGGATCGGGGCCGCCGCCGACGCGCGGCCGACCACCGGCTGACCCTCCCCGCGAAGCGGCGCACCGGTGCCCGGCCCGGACCAGGCGGTCCGGGCCGGGCACCGCCCGGATCACCCCGCCACCAGCCGCGCGGGCACGAAACCCTCCTCCGCGAGCCGCACCCACAGCTGCTCCGGGACCGGGAACCGGTACGCGGCGGCGTTCGCCGTCACCTCGGCCGCGGACCGGCAGCCGACGACCACCGAGGTGACCGCCGGATGCAGGAACGGGAACTGCACCGCGGCCGCGGCGAGCGGCACCCCGAACCCGGCACAGATCTCGCCGCACCGCCGCGCGCGGGCCAGCTCCTGAGCGGGTACCGGACGGTAGTTGAACATGGCATCGGGGGAGGGATCGGCGAGCAGCCCGGTGTTGAAGACCCCGCCCACCACCACGGCCGTGCCGGTCCTCGCGCACAACGGCAGCAGGGTCTCCAGCGCCTCATGGTCGAGCAGGGAGAACCGGCCCGCCACGAGGACGACGTCCACGTCGAACTCCGCCACGTACGCGGCGAGCGGACCGCTGTGGTTCATGCCGAAGCCGATCGCCCGGACCAGCCCCTCCTCCCGGAGCCGGCGCACCGCCGGATACGCGGTGCGCCGGACCTCCTCCGGGTAGTCGTCCGGATCGTGCAGGTACAGGATGTCGACCGACGAGCGCCCCAGCCGTTCCAGGCTCGACTCCAGCGACGCACGGATCCCGGCCTCCGTCCAGTCGGTCACCACCTCTCCCGGACCCCCGTCCGCCCCGGGCCGCAGCAGCCACCCGGTCTTCGTGGAGATCACCGGCCCGGTGATCCCGGCCGGACCGAGCAACCGCCCCAGCCGTTCCTCGGCCCGGCCGTGGCCGTAGCGCGGCGCCGTGTCGAAGTACCGGATGCCCGCACGGGCCGCCGCCTCCAGCGTCGCGACCGCCTCCTGCTCGGTCACCTCCTGGAACAGCCCGCCCAGCGGGGCGGTGCCGATCCCGAGCCGGGGCAGGTCGAAGGGCAGCCGCAGCGGTGCCCCGGACGCCGGCGAACCGGTCATCGTGCCACCTCCCAGGGGGACCGGTAGCTCGGCCGGCCCGCCCGCAGCGTCATCGTCAGGGTGAGCCGTGCCCGTGTCCCGCCGGGCAGTCCGACGGTGCAGCAGGGCCCCTCGACATCGTGTGCGGGGCCGTCGTCGAGCCGGACGGTGTGCACGAGGTGCTCGGCGAACGAACCGGCCTGCACCACCACCGAACGCGGGGCGCCGCCGAGGTTCACCAGCTCCACCACGGTGTGCTCGGGCCGCACGTCGGACACGAGCGCGGCGACGTCCTCGGGCAGCCCCGGCCGTTGTCCGACCGCGTCGTGGTAGCGCAGGTGCAGCTGCGCCAGGCCGCCGTTGTAGAGGACCTGCGGGGAACCGGTGGTCAACTGCAGCAACGCCTCGGTGAGCACCGGATTGCGGTCCTGCCAGTGATGGATCCCCAGGGCGTCCGGGCCGACGGCCGGGTCCACCGGGTCGTTCTCGATCGAGGCGACCCGCTCGGCGCACACCGCCAGGGCGCTGCGCAGCATCCGCTCGGGGAAGTCCGGGTTGCGGCCGGCCAGGTACTCGTACCACGGCTCCTCGTGACCGGCCTCGTCCTTGATGCGCTGCGTGTGCACCGTCGCCCAGTCCCACTCCGAGGTGGAGCGGAGCTGCTCGAGGCGGTCCAGGTCCACCGCGTCCCGGCTGAAGTGCCAGAGCGACATGGGGAGTTGGGTCGGCATGATGGTGTAGTCGAACCAGCCGGAGTCGTCGTACCGCTGGGGCACCATGAGGGTGCGCCCGCCGGGGGTCGCGCGCAGGTGCGGCTGCCAGCGCCTGCCGAGGGTGCCCATGCCGTCGGCGCCGCGCCGCTCGGCGTGCCGCAGCACCGCGTCCAGCGGGTTGCGGGCCAGGTCCAGGAAACCCCGGTCGCCGGTGAGCAGCGTCGCGTTGGACGCCCCGATGATCGTGGCCGACCCCACGGGGGAGAGCCCGTGCGGCCAGGTCCACCCGTAGTGCCCGCCGTACCAGCGGCCGTCCAGGTACTCGCCCACCGCCCCGTTCAGACCGGCGTTGTCCGGCACGACGTCGTGGCCGTCCAGCCGCTCGTGCCACGCGCCGACGTACTCGGCGACCCAGTCCGCGTAGCGCTGCCCGCCGCCGATCAGGTGGGCGTTGACGGCGAGACCGGTCGCGGCGAGGTTGACGATCGTGTCCCCGCGCCCCATCCGGTCCCACATCTCCCGGCCGTAGGCCCGGGCCCGCTCGGGGGAAGCGGCCAGCTCGTCGAAGGGCGCGGCGGCGTCGATCCAGCTGAGCGGCAGGCCGTAGGGGCGAAGGGCGTCACTCCACGGGAAGTACGTGTCGTGGTCGCTGAAACCCGGGCGGGGGCCCGCGGATCCGTTGTGCGGCGCGCGGATCACCCGGTGCACGGGATCGTAGTTGGGCCCGCCCGGCAGGTAGAAGTCGGCGAACCGGCAGGCGAGTTCGCGCAGTTCCGGGTCGCCCGGATCGGCGAGGCACAGCCCGTAGAACAGCAGCATGCCCTCGCCCTGGTGGAACCAGTCGTAGCCGCGCTCCAGGCCGCTCTCCAGCATGCCCATCCCGGTGAGCTGGGCGGTGACCCCGCGCCAGTGCCGCCGGGACGCGGTCAGCAGGTCCGCGCTGCCGCCCAGCAGGTACAGCGTCGGCCAGTTGAAGAACGGTTCGTAGAAGTCGTCCACGCCGTCCCGGCCGTCCAGGCCCCGTCCCAGCGAGTCGCGGAAGACCAGCCGGCCGTCCCGTTCGGTGTAGCGGTCGGCGAACGTCCGCCACGCCTTGTCCTGGGCGGCGAACAGTTCCCGTTCGAGCACGGCCCACCGCGGTACGTCGGTGACCCGGCGGCTCGCCCTCAGCTCCGGCATCCGCACGGGTTCCCCGGCCCTCACCGGCCCGCCCCCGTCGTGGAGTTGCCTTCGCCTCGCCCGGTCGTGAGCACCAAGAACACCCGGCCCTTCATAATCGCCCATCGATTACCGATGGCTAGACTCACGGGCAGGGGCCGACGTGTCAATACGCCGGCGACGCTCCCGTGGAGGGTGATGTCCGTGATCGACTGCCATGCCCATCTGTGGAACCCGGGGGAGGGGTTCGGCTGGATCCGTCCGGGCTCCGCGCACCACCGGGTGTTCTCGCTCCCCGACCTGGAAGAGTCCGGCGCCGGGTGCGACCCGGCCGGAACCGTCCTGGTCGAGGCGGGCCGCGGCGATGCCGGCGAGACGCTCGCGCTGCGCGAACTGCGCCTGCGCCGCCCCGATCTGGTCGCCGGTTACGTGGCGAATCTGCAGGTCCACGGGGAGGCCGGGCCGCACCGTCTGCGGGCCCTCCTGGACGGGCCGGGCGAGGCGCGGCCCAATGGGATGCGGCTGAGCGGACCGGCGTGGGAGTCGACGCCGGAATCGGCCCGCAAGCTCGTTCCCGTGCTGGCCGGGGCGGGTGTGGTGCTCGAACTCAACCTCGGCGGCGGTGCCTTGCGGACGGCCGCCGAGCTGGCCGCCGGAGACCCCGGGCTGACCGTGGTCGTCGACCACCTCGGCAACCCGCCGAACCTCCGGACACGGGACCCCGACGACTGGTACCGGGACGTCGAACGCGCCGCCGCGCTGCCGAACGTGGTGGTGAAGATCTCCGGCCTGCTCACCCAGCAGCACGGTGTCCCGGCCGCCCGGGTCGACCGCCTGGTCCGGCACGTGACCGACACCTTCGGCCCGGCCCGCTGCCTCGTCGGCTCGGACTGGCCGATCTGCCTTCCCCGGGGTTCCCGGGCCGACTCCCTGGCGACCGTCCGGCGGGGCATCGCCCAGCTGCCCGAGGAGCAGCGGCGGGAGGTGCTGCACACGACGGCCGTGCGCGTGTACGGGCTGCGTGGTTGACAGCGCTCGGATCGCGCTGCTTCGATTCATTGATCGATAGGCGATAGGTGGTGAATGAATGCTGTCGCTCGACCGGGCCGGTCCCGGCCCTCACGAAGAGCCGGGACGGCTCCCCGGGGCCCGCCTCCCCGGGCGTACGGGAGGGGCCCCGTCCCGCGGCCGGACCGGCCTCCCCGGGGGTGCGCGGCATGAGCGGCCCCCTCGTCGAATCAGCCGATCTGCGGGATTCGCCCATCGATAGACGATGACCGCGTATCATGGCGTAACCGGCTCCCCACATTGCAGGATTGGGATTTCATGGCATCGAACGCGTCGGCTGGGTTCGTCTCCACGCTGGCCACCAACAAGGACCGGTTCCGTAAAACCCTGATCTCCGACCAGGTCTACGAACTGCTCCGTCAGGCTGTCGTCGAGGGCGACCTCGCACCGAACGACCGAGTGGTCGAATCGGAGATCGCCAGGCGTCTGGGGGTGAGTCAGGCCCCGGTACGGGAAGCGGTGAAGCAGCTGGCCCGGGAGGGCCTGCTCATGCACGTCCCGCGCCGCGGCCACTTCGTCGTCGAGATCTCCTCGAAGGACGCGGAGTACGCCCGCCAGGTACGAGAACCCCTGGAGCGGCTGGCCGCACGGCTCGCCACCGAGAACCTCACCGAGGAACACCTGGAGGAGCTCGACGGCCTGGTGGAGCGGATGCGCGCCGCTGCGGCCGACAACGACGTCAGCCGTTTCCGCGACGCCGACATAGAGTTCCACACCACGGTCGGCCGGATCTCGGGCAACCCCTTCCTGACCCGCATGTGGGAAGTCCTCGAACCGAGCCTGCGCGCCCTGCGCGCCATCTCCGACCCCCTTTTCGAGGGGGACCGGCAGGCGATGGCCGACGAGCACGGCCGCCTGGTGAACCTGCTGCGCGCCGGCGACCCCGACAAGGCGGCCGACGCGTTCGCCGACCACGCAGCGGGGCGCGGACCGGTGCCGGACGCGCGGGCGGCGAAGAAGCCGCGCAAGTCCACCGCGGCCAAGAAGGGTTAGGGCGCGCCCGGCAAAGGCCGCCGTGCTCCCCGCGGGGCGGTGGCGCGACGGCAGGGGCCCGAGCCGGATCTCCGGCGCGGGCCCCTGCCGCCCCACTCCGTCTAACGACGGGCGCCCGCCGTCCACTTCGGTGCCCCGTACTGGTAGGCGCCGAGGCTGGGGGCCGGGTCCGTCGACCCGTCGTTGATGCCCGGCAGGGCGATCCCCCGGTTGCGTGCGGGGGACGCCTCCGACAGGCGGTAGTCGTGCCGCGCCGCGTCCACGAACAGCGGATCGACCTCGGCCGGGAGGTTGGCGGACAGCACCAGTCCGCCGTCCGTGGCACCGTCCAGGCCGCGGATGGGGCCGACGTTGTTGTAGATCTTCGTCCCGGTGGACTGCCCCGGTTCCTTGACGTAGAACAACGTCATCCCGCCGGTGTTGTTGTACACGCCGTTGTCGTGCGAGCCGGTGCCCAGCCCGTTGAGCATGACCGTGCCCTCACGGTTCCCCCAGCCCACGTTGTTCGCGATGACCAGGTCGCTCTGGCCGTTGTCCGCGTAGATGCCGGAGATCCCGAACGTGGTGGACGTCGTGGCCGGCGCGGGGTCGTGCAGCACGTTGTGGTCGAGGGAGGAGCCCATCATCCAGGCGCTGCAGCAGGTGTAGATCGCGGCGACGTCCAGGCTCAGCCGGGCGTACCCGGAGATGTCGTTGTACGCGATCCGGTCCGGCCCCGGGGCGAGCCCTTCGACGGTGTTCCACTGCAGGTTGATGCCGCTGCGGCCGACCCGGGAGATGGTGTTGTTCATGACGGTCTGGCTGTTGCCCTGGACCGCGATGCCCGCCGCGTACGTGCCCATGTAGTCCACGTCGTGGATGACGTTGTCCGTCGCGGTGTTGTTCTGGCCGCGCAGGGCGATCCCGTTCCCGGCGCTGAACGACAGATCGCTGTTGACGATTCTGTTGTGGGTGCCGTTCAGGACGATGCCGGTGTCGGCCACGCCGCGGGTCACCGTGGAGCCGCAGTCCGTCGCGCCCCGGGTGATGTCCGTGTAGTGCGACAGGTACTTGCCGGTGATGCGGTTCAGGGTGATGCCCGTGCTGGAGTCACCCGTGGCGATCGACGAGGCGAACAGGCCGATCCCGACGACCGAGGTGTGACTGGCGCCGGTCAGGTCGAAGGCCAGGGTGCGCGACTTCGCCTCGATCGTGTGCCGGCCGGGGTCGTCCTCGCTGTAGAGGTACAGGCGCTTGGCCGCGGGGTCGTAGAACCACGTGCCCGGGTGGGCCAGTTCACCGATCTTCCCGGCCAGGGCGTAGCGGGTCTCCTTCGGCACCACTTTGTGCACGCACGGCGGCGCCGCGTCCAGCGTCACCGACCCGACGGCGGAGCTCTTCACCTTCGCCGTCGCCGACACGTACCAGTAGCCGGTCAGCGCACGCGCGCCGTCCCAGTACCCGGCAGGCCGGGTCAGCGCCGGGTCGGCGATGGTGGCTTCCGCGCTGCCCGCCGCGGCGTACTGCAGGGTCGGGGCGAGCAGGTCGAGCCCCGGGTCGGGCCACTGGGCCTCGACGTTCATCTTCTTGTCCGTGAACACCTGCACGGTGGTCACGTCGGAGCCGAGGTCCACCCGGGTGCTGTGGATCCGCCCCGCCTTCACGGCCTCGCTGAAGGGCGAGGCCGCCGCGTACGGGTCGGTCCGGGCGATCGCGGCGACGTCCCGGCCGGTCACCTTCGACCAGCCCCGGACGCGGTCGGCGCCGTTCATCGTCACCTGCGCGCCCTCGGCGGCACGGTAGGTGATCGGCCGCCCGGGAGTGCCCGACCGGGCCGGCACGACCGTCTCCTGGTAGGTGCCGGACATGATCAGGCAGGTGTCGCCCGGCCCCATCACATCGGCGCACCGCTGGATGTGCCGGAACGGGGTCCGGGCCGTGAGGCCGTTCGCCGTGTCCCGGCCCGACGGTGCGACGTAGTAGGTCCGGCCCTCCTCGGCCTGCACGGCGGTGGCCGGCACGGCGGCCGCCACCACGGACAGGGACGCGAGCACGGCGCCCGCGGACCACGGGCCCCGACGGGACCGTGACCACCATTTCCTCAGCACAGCATGTCCTTTCTCCTTCGACGGACGGTCCGCGGACGGCGGGCCCGGATCATCCCTTCACCGCACCGACCGTGAGGCCGCTGATGATGTGGCGCTGCATGTAGATGAAGAAGATGATCACGGGCGCCACCGCGAGCAGCAGATTGGGGAACACCTTGGTCAGATCGGTCGAGTACTGACTGACCCCGGCGTAGATCGCCGTCGTCACGGTGTAGTGCCCGGACGACGGGCTGAGCAGGATCTGCGGGCTGACGAAGTCGTTCCAGATTCCTATGGAGTTGAGGATCAGCACCGTCACGACCGCCGGACGCATCAGCGGGAAGATGATGGTCCAGAAGGTCCGGTACCTGCCCGCCCCGTCGATGGTTGCCGCATGGTCGATGTCCACCGGGATGGTGCGGATGAAGCCGACGAACAGGAAGATGCTCACCGGCAGGGTCGTCGCCACGTCGTGCGCGACCAGACCGGTCACGGTGTTCGCGAGACCGATCTCGCGCAGCACGTAGATCACCGGAATGATCACGGCGGCGCCGGGGATGAAGGTGCCGGCCAGGAAGTACAGCAGCACCAGTTGGGTGCGGCGCTTGAGACTGCGCGCGATCGCGTACGCGGCCGGCCCGGCCAGCAGGATGCACAGCACGTCCACGACCACGACCAGGAAGAGGGTGAACCCGTAGCCCCCGATCACGTTGTACTGGGGGCTGTTGACGGCCGCGGAGAGGTGCTCCAGCGTCAGACCGCCGAGCGGCAGCGAGAACGGGCTGTCGAGGATCTCCTCCTGCGACTTGAACGCGTTCACGACGAGCAGGTACACCGGCACGATCATGACGAAGAACAACACGCCCAGCAGCAGCCCGCGCAGGAGCGAGCGGGGCTCGCGCCGCTCGTCCCCGGCCCGGGGGCCGGGCACCGGCGGTGCCGTCCGCTCCTCGCGGACCTTCGCCTCGGTTACGACCACCACCTGCTCCTAACCAGCCGCGGCTTGATCTTGACGGTTGCGCAGCGCCGTCACGAGGAGGGCGAGCACGGCGGACACGACCATCAGGAAAACCGCCTGGGCTGTTGCATAACCGACCTTGGTGCCCTCGAAGGAACGGGCGAGGATGAGATAGGTGAACGTCTGCGTCGAGCCGGCGGGACCGCCGCCGGTCAGGCTCACCACGATGTCGTAGGCCCGGATCAGGCCCACCAGATTGAGCACCGTCGCCACGGTCACCACCGGCGCGATCATCGGGACCACCACGCGCAGATTGGTCTGGCGCCGGGTGGCGCCGTCGATCGCGGCTGCCTCCAGCAGCTCCTTCGGCACCGTCTGCAGCGCCGCCACGAACAGCACGACGTTGAACCCGAACCCGGCCCACACGATGACCCCGATCAGGGTGATGAGCGCGAGCTTCTCGTCGAAGAGGAACCCGATGGGTTCCATGCCGAACTTGGCGAGGGTGTTGTTGACGGCGCCGTTGGTGCCGAGGATCGCCGCCCACAGGTACCCGAGGATCAACGCGCTGATCACGTGCGGGAAGTAGGCCACGGCCCGGAAGAACGAGTTCGTGCGCGACCGTCCCTTGAGCACCAGCGCGTACACCAGGCCCGCGCCGACCATGAGCACGGTGCCGACCCCGGCGATGAGCGCGGTCACGTACCAGGCGTCGCCCGAGCTCGGGTCGTCGAACAGGTGCCGGTAGTTGTCGAGGCCGATGAACCGGGACGGCGAGAAGCCGTCCCAGTCCGTCAGGCTGAGATACACCGCGACGCCCACCGGAATCACGGTCATCACGGTGTAGAGCAGGACGGCCGGCCCCATGAGGCCCAGGGAGACGGCGGTCTCCCGCAGCCGCACCCGCCGCCGGGCGGCGGTGTGCTCCCGCCGGGTCAGCTCTGCGAGTTCCACCACTTGTCCAATCCTTCGGCGGCGTCCTCGGCGGAGGCGCCCGTGTACAGGGACTGGACCTGCTTGTTGAGCTCGTCGCCGAAGCCGGCGATGGGCTGGGTGGGGCCCGACTTGACGATCACCGACGGTGCCCCGTCCAGGATCTTCTGCACCGAGGTGCCGAGACTGGACATCGGGTAGCTGAACCCCTCCCGCAGATTTCCGTCGGCGGCCAGCTGACTCTTGATCGCGACCGGGTCGGTGACCAGCCACTTCACGAAGTCGATCGCCTCGGCCCGGTGTCGCGACTTGTTCACCACGACGTACGGGTTGGACATGTTGCCGAACTGGCCCGAGGGGTACGCCCCGTCGGTCGGCATGGTGAACACGCCGATGTCGTCGCTCTTCTTCGCGGCGTCCGCGGCGGGCACGAAGTACGAACCCATGATGTACATCGCGGACTTGCCGTTCAGGAAGGCGGTCTGGCCGTCCGCGTAGGTGAGACCGAGGGAGCTCTTGTCGAGGTGGTCGGAGTCGATCCACTCCTTGTAGTGCTCGAAGTAGGGCAGATAGCCGTTGTCGGCGAAGGAGACCTTGCCGTCGTGGCGCTTGGCCGTCCACTTCGGGTCCTCGGTGAGGACACCGGCGTCCGCCATCATGGAGAACTGGGCCCCCGTCACCCACTGGCCGGCCGTCTGCAACGGCTTGTAACCGGCGGACTTCAACTTCCCCATGGCGTCGGTGAACTGATCGATGGTCCGGATCTTCGTCGCGTCGAGCCCGGCCTTGGCGAAGGCGGCCTTGTTGTAGAAGACGAGCGACTGGATCTGCTCGCCGACCCCCACCACGTAGCGCTTGCCGTCGATGGCGTACTGCTCGGCCAGCGGGGTGTCGGCGGCCCAGGGCTGGTCCGAGAGGTCGGCGAACAGGGAGGCGTTCTCCGTCGTCGGCGTGATCTGCTGGGCGACGTCCGGCGGGTCGCCCGCCGCCAGGTCCTGGGTCAGCTTGGCGTTCGCCGAGATCGTGCCGGTCAGTTCCAGCTTCACCTTCACGCCGGGGTTCTTCTTCTCGTACTGCGCGAAGAGGTCGTTCCAGTACTTCTCCGTGAGGTTCGGAGAGATGTTGACGATGACGCGCAGGGTGGTGCCCTCCGCGTCGTCGCCGGAGCCGCCGCCGCAGGCGACGGCGGAGGCCATCACCAGCGGAGCCACGGCGAAAGCGCAGGCCCGGCGCCAGGTAGTTCTCATTCGAGACACGCTCCCTTGCGTAGTCGTGAGTGATCGATAGTCGGCTCTTCCTGCCGGCTTGCGGCTCCGCAGGCAGGGGAGGGCGGGCGAGCTGCCGGGGTGGCACGGGGACTCGCTGACGCGCGGTGAGGGCGGGGTCGGGGATGGCCCGGCGCCTGGGGGCCTCACTCGGGGAACTATCGTCTATCGATTACTGATGCTATGGGTGGCACCCCGGCATGTTCAAGGGTGCTGCAGCCAATCCGCCCGCCCGGATCCGTACCGTCCCGCCGAACGGCCCCGCCAGGGAGCCGATCGCCGGTGCGCGGACCGGGATCCGGCACCGGCCACCTGCGGGAAGAAGCTGTAGTGCCCTCACTCGTCGTCCAGTTCGAGCTCGATCACCGGGAGCAGCACGTCCGGCCGGATGACCGGGAGCGTCAGCGTGAGCGTGCCCGGAGCGCGGCCGGGCGGCGCCATGTTGACGTGCTCGTGCTGCGTTCCGTCCAGTTCGTGGAACCGGATCTCCGAACCGTCGTGCAGCAGTTGCGCGTACCGCACCCGCCCGGCGAGGCCCGGCAGATGGAGGTGCTTGAGGGGCCATGAGAGCAGATGCAGATAGAGGTTCCGGCCGGACTGCGTGCAGAGGGTGTTCGGCGGCGCCTCGAAGGCGCTCGGCCCGGCGCCGTGCACGGCCCGCGCGTGCGGAACCATCCACCGGCCGATGGCACGCAGCGTCTCCCGGGCCCGCGGATCAAGCGAACCCCGCCCGGTGGGGCCGACGTTGAGCAGCAGATTGCCCCCGCAGGCGACGGACTGCACCAGCATCCGGACGAGCATCGCCGGATCCTTGTACTCGTGGTTGTCCCGGTCGTAACCCCATGAGCCGTTGAGCGTGTGGCACGCCTCCCACCGCACCGCCACGCCGTCCCGTTCCAACGGGCGGTCGGGTTGGTACTGCTCGGGCGTCACGTAGTCGCCCGGGATGCCGAGCCGGTCGTTGACGAGGATGCCCGGCTGCAACTCGCGGACCATGGAGATCAGTTCCTCCGCACCCCACTCGGCCGGCCCCTTGCCGGGATAGGTGAAGTCGAGGAAGAGCAGGTCGACCCGCCCGTAACCGGTCAGCAACTCGCGCACCTGACCGTGCAGATACGCGCGGTAGCGCACCATGTCCCGGGGCTCGTCGGCCGCGGCCGTACCCCGCAGCGGATGGTGCTGGTCGACGGTGAAGTCCGGGTGGTGCCAGTCGAGCAGCGAGTAGTACAGGCCCACCCGCAGCCCCTCGGCACGCATCGCCTCCGCGAACTCGGCCACCAGGTCCCGGTCCGCGGCACGCACCGAGGTGTAGTCGGTCAGGGCCGAGTCGAACAGGCAGAACCCGTCATGGTGTTTGGCGGTCAGTACGGCGTACCGCATCCCGGCCTTCCGTGCCGCGCGGGCCAGTTCCCTCGCGTCGAACAGGTCGGGATCGAATTTCCGCAGGTAACGGTCGTACTCCGGCTGCGACATGGCCTCCCGGCCGCGGACCCACTCGTGCCGCGCGGCGAGGCTGTACAGACCGAAATGAACGAACAGTCCAAAGCGTGCGGCGTCGAACCAGCCGACGGATGGTGTGGGCACTGAACTCTCCTGCCGCTGTTGACAGTTCTCATTGGTCGGCTGTTATCTACCATCGATAGGCGATAATGTCACTGGCGTTGCGTGCGGCGGAGTACGCGGAGAGGCATGCGAATGAACCCGACCGGGGACCGAGAAGCGGCGTCGACGGTGGAGGCCGAGACCTACGAATCGATGCGGGCTCCGGTCCACACCTCGTCCTTCGTACGGCCGACCGCGCGCATGGTGGAGGCACTCGCGGACGTGAGCGCCGCCACCGCCTGCGCGAAGCTGCACCAGATGGGCATCACCCGCACCTTCATCGACGGCCCCGTGCCACTGCACCGGGAGCCGGACGTCAAGGTCACCGGCGGTGCCGTGACCCTGCAGTTCCTGCCGCAGCGCGAGGACGTCTTCTCCGGCGCGGAACAGGAGGACATCGAGCGCAAGACCGCGTTGTGGGGCGTGCTGGAGTCCATCCGCCCCGGCGACGTGCTGGTCGTCTCGGCGTACGCCAGCCACTTCACGGGCTGCCTCGGGGACATGCTGGTGCGCTACTTCAAACTGCGCGGCGGCGCGGGCATCGTGGTGGACGGAAGGGTGCGCGACGCGGCACGCATCCGCGCCCTGGGCGTGCCCGTCTGGTGCACCGGAGTGACACCGCACTACGCCTCGCAGACGGAGCTCTTCCCCTCCGCGTTCAACGTCCCGGTCGGTGTCGGCGGCACCCTGGTGACCCCGGGGGACCTCATCGTGGCCGACGAGGACGGCGCCGTGGTGGTGCCGCAGCACAGCGCCGTCCCCCTGGCCGAGGACGCCCTGCTGCACCAGGACCGCGAGGCGTTCGCACGGCAACGCCTCGACGAGGGCGCCCGGTTGTCCGACTACTACCCGCTCACCGGTGCGGGCATGGCCGAGTACCTGGCGAGCCGCTCCGCCGACTGAGGCACTGGGGCACCGGCCACCGCGCGAACGGGCCGGGACGGACCGCGGCCTCCCCGCCCCGCCCCGGACCGCAAGTCCTCGGACGGACCGGGGGCGGTGGAGAGAGAACGGACTTTCTCACTCACTGGGGCGGCGATACCCGCCGGACCCTGGGCCGGAGACGGACGGAACCTCTCACGGCCCGGTGGTCGTCCTCTCGTGCTCGATGTTCGTCATGCAGACCCTGGTCGCGCTGCTGACCTGACGGACCACCGGCCAGTGCCCACCGGGCCGGCGCCGGGCTCAGGGCAGGATGGAATCGATGTAGCCGCCGTCGACGCGCACGGCGCCGCCGGTGGTGGCCGAGGCGTGGGGCGAGGCGAGGTAGACGACCATGTTGGCGATCTCCTCGGGCTCGATGAGGCGCTGGAGCAGGGACTGGGGGCGGTGCGTGACCATGAACTCGCGCTGCGCCCGGTCCCAGGGCAGCTCGTCGCCGACGAGTTCGCGGACGAAGTTCTCGACGCCGCCGGTGTGGGTCGGCCCGGCGAGGACGGAGTTGACGGTGACACCGGTGCCGGCGGCGTCCTTGGCGAACCCGCGGCTGACGGCGAGCAGCGAGGTCTTCGTCATGCCGTAGTGGATCATTTCGGCGGGGGTGACCACGGCCGAGTCGCTGGCGAGGTTGAGGACGCGTCCCCAGCCCCGTTCCTTCATGCCGGGCAGGTACGCGCGGATGAGCCGGACGGAGGCGAGGACGTTGACCTCGAAGTAGCGGCGCCACTCGGCGTCGTCGATCTCCAGCGGGGGCACGGAGCCGAAGATCCCGAGGTTGTTGACGAGGATGTCGACGTCGGGCACGGTCTCCAGCACGGCGGCGGCGCCCTGCTCCGTCGCCAGGTCGCCCGCGGCGCCGGTGACATTGTCGCTGCCGGAGCCCTCGCGCACGGTGCGGACGGCCTCCGCCACGCGCTCCTCGCCGCGGCCGTTGACGACCACACGGGCCCCTGCGCGGGCCAGACCGGTGGCGATGGCGTGGCCGATGCCCTGGGTGGAGCCGGTGACCAGGGCGGTGCGGCCGGAGAGATCGATCTGCATGAGGCGTTCTCCTCGTCGGGACGGTGGAGCGGCTGCGGTGACGACGGCGCCCCGCGGTGCCCGTCCGGTGTGGACGGGCGCCGCGGGGGCGAATCGATCGGCGTCAGTTGAAGGTGTCGGGGTCCGGGCCGGTGCGCAGGTCCCGGTCGAGGCCCGCGATGGCGGCCATGTCGGCGTCGGTGAGTCGGAAGCCGAAGACGTCGAGGTTCTGCCGGATGCGGGCGGGGGTGACGGACTTGGGGATCACGATGTTGCCGGTCTGCAGGTGCCAGCGCAGCACGACCTGGGCCGGGGTTACGCCATGTGCCTCGGCGACTCCCACGATCGCCTGGTCCTCTAGGACCGCGCCCTGGGCCAGGGGGCTCCAGGCCTCGGTGGCGATGCCGTGCTCGGCGTGGAAGGCGCGCAACTCCTTCTGCTGGAGGCCGGGGTGCAGCTCCACCTGGTTGACGGCCGGGGTGACACCGGTGTGCTCCATGAGCTGCTGCAGGTGGGAGACCTGGAAGTTGGAGACACCGATGGCACGGGCCCGTCCGTCGGCGAGGATCTTCTCCAGCGCCTTGTAGGTCTGCACGTACAGATCGCGGGCCGGGGTGGGCCAGTGGATGAGGTAGAGGTCGACGTGGTCGAGGCCGAGCTTGTCCAGGGAGGCGTCGAACGCGGCCAGGGCCCGGTCGTAGCCCTGGTCCTCGTTCCACAGCTTGGTCGTGACGAACAGCTCCTCGCGGGGGATGCCGGAGGCGGCGAGGGCCTTGCCGACCCCGCGCTCGTTGCCGTAGACCGCGGCGGTGTCGATGCTGCGGTAGCCGGCCTCCAGGGCACTGGCGACCGCGGCGGTGGTCTCCTCGTCGGGGACCTGGAAGACGCCGAAGCCCAGCTGCGGCATGGTCACCCCGTTGTTGAGCGTCACGTTCGGTACGGAGGTCATCGGGGGTCCTTACATGGTGAGTGGGTTGGGTCGAAGGGGCCCGGGGAACGGGGCGGGCGGCGGTCCGTCGTTGCCGGTCGTCGCCGCCCCGCCGGCCGGGGGTGGGTTCAGAGGGCCTGGAGGGCGGTCCGGGCGAAGGAGTGGTCCTGCTCGGGGGCGCCGCCGCCGAGGCCGAGGGCGCCGATCAGCTGTCCGTCGCGGTGGACCGGTATCCCGCCGGCGATGAACAGCAGGGGCTTGTCCAGCGCGGTGGGCAGGGAGTGGAAGGGTCCGCCCGGCTTGACCAGGTCGACCAGGTCGGCCGTCGCCGCGTTCAGCTGAAGGGCGGTGCGGGCCTTGGCCGTGCTGGTCTCGCCGGAGATGAGCACGGCGCGCTCGTCACGGCGGAAGGCCAGCAGGTTCCCGCCCGCGTCGAGGACGGTGATGCTGACGGGGACGCCTGCCGCGTCGGCGGCGTGGCGGGCGGCGCGGACGAGGGTCTCCGCGTCGTCGGCGGTCAGCGGGGCCACGGGGGCGATGGTGCTCATGAGCATTCCTTGTATTGGTGGGAGGGGGGAAGAGTGGTGAGGGACACGCGGCCGGTACGGCGCGGGTGTGGGTGAATCAGGAGTGGACGGCTTCCGCCGGGGCGGCGGGGACCGTGGCGGGGGCGGCGGTGCGGGCCGGCCTCAGTTCGAGCCGGTGCGAGACGACGGCCAGCACCAGGGCGGCGGCGGCCAGGACGGCCCCGACGGCGTTGGGCGCGGTGTAGCCGAGACCGGCCGAGATCACCAGACCGCCGAGCCAGGCGGACAGGGCGTTGCCCAGGTTGAAGGCGCCGATGTTGACCGCGGAGGCCAGCGTCGGGGCGCCGTGGGCGTGGTCCAGGACGCGCTTCTGCAGCGGCGGGACGGTGGCGAAGCCGAGGGCCCCGATGAGGAAGACGGCCACGACGGACGCGGCCTTGCCGGAGGCCAGGAAGGTGAACAGCAGCAGGACCAGTGCCAGACCGCCCAGGGCGGTGTAGAGCATCGGCATGAGCTTGCGGTCCGCGAAACGGCCGCCGATGAGGTTGCCCGCCACCATGCCCAGCCCGAAGACCACCATCAGCCAGGTCACGGAGGACTCCGCGAAGCCGCTGACCTCGGTCATCATCGGCGCGATGTAGGTGATCGCGGCGAACACGCCGCCGAAGCCGAGGACCGTCATGGCCATGGCCAGGATGACCTGGGTGTTCCTGAAGGCGGCGACTTCGTCCCGCAGTCGCACCCCCTCCGGCGCGGGCACGTCGGGCACGAGCTTGGCGACACCCACCAGACCCAGGACGCCGAGTCCGGCGACGATCAGGAAGGTCACGCGCCAGCCGGCGCTCTGGCCCACGAAGGTGCCCAGGGGGACCCCGACGACGTTGGCCACGGTCAGGCCGGTGAACATCATGGAGATGGCACCGGCCTTCTTCTCCGGCGCCACCAGTTCGGCGGCGACGACGGAGCCGATGCCGAAGAAGGCGCCGTGGGCCAGCGAGGCCACCACCCGGCCGATCAGCATGACGGCGAAGACCGGGGCGACGGCGGAGATCAGGTTGCCGAGGATGAACAGGCCCATGAGCAGCATGAGCATGTTCTTGCGGGAGATCCTGGTGCCGAGGACGGTCATGATCGGCGCACCGATCATGACACCGAGAGCATATCCGGTGACCAGGAAACCGGCTGTCGGCACGGACACGCCGAGGTCCGCCCCGACCTGGGGCAACAGCCCCATGATCACGAATTCCGTGGTGCCGATTCCGAAGGCCCCTATGGCCAGGGCCAGCAGTGCGAGTGGCATGACAGGGTCCTTTGACATGCTGAGAAGGGGGTTGCGTGAGCGCTTTACGTGCTCCGACAATAGTTGCATGCGATGGCTAATGGCAAACGCGGGTATAGTGAGATCCGTGATAAGCCGTCGGAGCCCACCGACGCCCCGCCCGCCCGACCCGACCGAGGAGCCGCTCATGACCGCCACCGATCCGGCGATGACCGCACTGGCACACAGCTGGTCGGCACTCTCGCTGCTGCACGGACGCATCGAGAGCAGAGTCGAACGCGCGCTCCAGGCCGGACACCGGCTGAGCGCACGCGAGTACTCGCTGCTGGACGTGCTGAGCCGCCAGCACGACGGCGAGGGCGGACACCTGCAGATGCGGCAGGTCGCCGACTCCGTCGTCCTCAGCCAGAGCGCCACCACCCGGCTGGTGACCCGGCTGGAGGACCGCGGACTGCTCTCGCGCTACCTGTGTCCCACCGACCGCCGGGGCATCTACACCGACGTCACCGAGGACGGCCTGCGCCTGCTGGAGGAGGCCCGCCCCACCCACAACACCGCCCTGCGCGAGGCCCTCGACCAGGCGGCCGCCGACCCCTCGCTGGCACCCCTGGTCCAGGCCGTCCAGCACCTGCAGAGCGAGACCCGGTCGGCCTGACCCGCCGCCCGGGGCGAGGGCCGGCCGCCCCCGGCCGGCCACCGGAACCGTACGGGGCCTCCGGCGCGGCCGGCCTGCCACACATCGGGCCCGGGACACACCAGGGCTGGGACACATCCGGCCTGGGCCACACCGGGCCCCGCGCGCGCCAGGTCGGCCGGACCCCACCGCGCGCTCACCGGGCGGATCCTTCCGGGGCACGCCGCGCCCCGCGGACCGGTGCGCGGACCGGTGCGCGACGCGCGAGCCGGCGGGCGACGGGCTCCGCCGTCACGCCGGGCGGGACGGCACCGGGCAGGCGGTCGCGGCCGCCACCAGGAGGACGAACGCCCCCTCGCCCGGCGGGAGCCGGGTGTGCGCGAGGGCCGCGAAGACGATCGAGGTCACCCTGCGGGAACCGAGCCGGCCGCCGGCGCCGCGCTCGGCCAGGTCGAAGCCGGCGCCGGTCCCGCCCCGGCGCACGGGAAGCCCCGCCCGGCGGTCACCCGGACGACGGCCTCCGCATCCGGCCCGCCGCCCTTCGTACGACCGCTCGGACCACGTGGTGGCCCGGCCGGACCCGCCCGACGGCCAGGGACCCGGCGGCGGCCGCGAAGCCGAGGACCGCGCCGGCCGCCACATCGCCGGGATAGTGGACGCCCGTGTGGACGCGGGAGTAGCCGACGGCGGCGGCCAGCGCCCCGAGCGGCACCGCCGCCGGGGGCAGCACGACGCCCACCGCCGTGGCGAACGCGGTCGCCGACGCCGTATGACCGGACGGGAAGGACGCCGACTCCGGCATGGGCACCTGCCGGGCCACGATCACCCGGGCCAGCTCCCGGTCGGGCCGGCGCCGACGGACCATCCTCTTGCCGAACAGGTTCGCCGTCGCCGACGCCAGCGCGATCGCGCCGACCCCGGCCACCGCCGCCCTGCGGGAACGGCCGGGCCTCAGCGCGAGACCGGCCGCGACCGCCAGCGAGATCTTCGAGTGGTCGGCCGAGTGCGACAGCCGTCGCAGCGCACGGTCCAGCGTGGGCGTGGGGGTGGCGGCCACGCTCGCGTACAGAGCTCCGTCGATCGCCTGCAGATCGCCCAGCACGGCCGCCGCGGCCCGGCGGACCGACGCGACGGACGCGGGGAAGCGGTGCTCAGTCATGGTGCCGCCCTTCGGAGGTCTTGCCGGGCCGGCCGAACGCGAGGTCGACGAGGCGTCGCCAGTCCACGGGCGGAGCGGGCGCGGCCGCGCCCGGCCGGTCGCGCGGCACCAGGACCCGCAGCGCCCCCGGCCGCGACGTGCACACGACCGGTGTGGACATGCGCAGTGCCTCGCCGTCCACCGCCACGGGGAGTTCGTCCGTGTCGGAGGTCACCTCGACCCGGTGCGCGGACAAGACGGTCAGCCCCGTGGACTGCGCGCCCCGCACGGCCAGGTCGGCCGCCTGCACGGCACTCTCCACCCGGATGCCCAGCACCCCCAGCACACCGTCGTCGAGCCGGGGCCGACGGCCGTCGCCGGTGATGTCGTCGGGGGAGACGTACGGGTTGTTGCTGATCAGCAGCGCCTGCTGGGACGAGAGCTCGACGCCGTCGACCCGGGCGTCGAGCCGTCGTACCCCCTCGCCGACGAGCAGGTCCGGCATCAGGCTCAGCGCCGTGCCCGCCTTGTCGTCCCGGTACTCCGGGTGGTGCACGACGTCCGCGTACACACCGAAGGACACGGTGTTGACGAAGCTCCGGCCCGCGACCTCACCGAGGTCGACCCGCAGCTCCTCGCCGTCGGTCAGCGCGTCGAGGCAGCGGACCGGGTCGGCACGGTCGAGGCCGAGGTCCATCGCGAAGTGGTTGCGGGTACCGGCGGAGATCACGAGGAACGGCAGGTCGTGCTCGACGGCGACCGCCGCGACCAGCGCCTGGGTGCCGTCGCCGCCCGCCACTCCGAGCAGGTCCGCGCCGTCGGCCACCGCCTCGCGGGCCAGCGCGGCCACGTCGGTGGAGGTGGACAGGTCGAGCAGGATCACCCGGGCCCCCAGCGCCTCCGCCCGTTCGACCAGGCCGAAGCGTTCCACCTTCCCGTCCCCGGACTTCGGGTTCATGATCAGCGCCGGCCGTCTCGGGCGGGGTGCGGCGGCTCCCCGCTTCGGCCGCTTCGGCCCCGACCTCCGCAACGCGGCCCGGGCGCAGGCCAGGGTCACGGCCCAGCACAGGAGCCCGGCCGCCGCCGTCGGCCACAACCCGTTCCGGGCGAAGAGCAGCACGACGCCGACCGGCGCGGCGATCGCGACGAGAGCACCGCCCAGCCGCACCACACCGCGGTACGCGAGGAACCACCACACGCCGACGGCACACGCGACCAGCCCGAGCAGCCCGGCCCCGATGACCAGGAGCCCGCGCTGGCCGAGCGGGAACACCAGCACGAGCACGGCCCCGATCGCCGTCAGCACCGCCAACCGCGCCAGCACCCGGGCGCTCGTGCCCCCGCCGGGATCCGCCGCCCGCGTCCCGCCCGTGTCTCCTCGCCCCATGCCGTGTTCCGCCTCCCGGCCTCGCCCGTCACCCCAGTCTGCGCGCTCCCGGGCCGCGGATCATCCCCGCTGCGCCGGGTGATTGAGTACCGTGCCCCGCCCGGGGCGTCCTCAATCCCGGCCGCCGAGCCATCGGTGGACGGTGAGTGCGGTCGTACGGAGGTGTTCCTCCAGCACGGTGGAGTGGGCCCCGGGAACGGCGACTTCGGCGGGCGGCGGGCGCCGTTCCCGGGACGGACCCGGCCGGACGGCACCCTCCCGGCGTGCTCCGGCCGGGCCCGACCGGAGCGCCCGCACGAGGTGCCGGGCGGTTGCGGCCGGCCGGAGGCGGATGCCGCCCGGCGTCCGGTCAGTGGGCGGCGAGGAGACCGAGCGTGTCGATCACACGGTTCGAGAAACCCCACTCGTTGTCGTACCAGGCGACCACCTTGATGTGGCGTCCGTCGACGCGGGTGAGGGCCGAGTCGAAGATCGACGAGGCCGGGTTGCCCGTGATGTCGGACGACACGAGCGGGTCCTCCGAGTACTCCAGCACGCCGGCGAGCGGACCCTCCGCGGCGGTGCGGTACGCGGCCAGCACCTCGTCGCGCGTCACGTCGCGGGCGACGGTCGTGTTGAGTTCGACGATCGAGCCCACCGGGACCGGCACCCGGATCGAGTCGCCCGACAGCTTGCCGTCGAGGTTCGGCAGCACGAGGCCGATCGCCTTGGCGGCGCCCGTGGTGGTCGGCACGATGTTGACCCCGGCGGCGCGGGCGCGGCGGGGGTCGCGGTGCGGGCCGTCCTGCAGGTTCTGCTCCTGCGTGTAGGCGTGCACCGTCGTCATGAAGCCGTGCTCGATGCCGGCGAGCTCGTCGAGCACCGCGGCCAGCGGCGCGAGCGCGTTGGTGGTGCAGGAGGCGTTCGAGACGATGGTGTGCACGTCCGGGTCGTACGCGTCGGTGTTGACGCCGTACGCGAGCGTCACGTCCGCACCGTCCGACGGGGCGCTGACCAGGACCTTCTTAGCACCCGCGTCGAGGTGGCCGCGGGCGGCCTTGGCCGAGGTGAAGCGGCCGGTGGCCTCCAGGACGATGTCCACGCCGAGCTCCGCCCACGGCAGCTGCGCCGGCTCGCGCTCGGCCAGCACCTTGATGCGGCGGCCGTCCACGACGAGGACGTCACCGTCGACGCTCACCGGGCGGCCGAGGCGGCCGGACGTCGAGTCGTAGGCCAGCAGCCGGGCGAGCGCGGTGGGCTCCGTGAGGTCGTTGACGGCGACGACCTCGAAGTCGCTGTCGCGCTCCAGCAGTGCGCGCAGCACGTTGCGTCCGATGCGGCCGAATCCGTTGATGGCGATGCGAGTCATGAATGGTGTCCCTTCGGTTCGCCACCAATGTCGCCCGCCGCGCCCGCCCGCGACAGCGGCATGATCGCCATGGTTCAAAAGGATCTCGCCACACGGTGGCGGCGGGCTACTCGCCCTGGGTGAAGGTGCGCCGGTACTCGCTGGGCGTCGTGCCGAGGATCCGCTGGAAGTGCAGCCGCAGATTGGCCCCGGTGCCGAGACCGACGTCGATGGCGATCTGCTCGACGCTCCGTTCCGAGCGTTCGAGCAACTCGCGGGCCAGATCGAGGCGGGCGCGCATGATCCACTGCATCGGTGTGTATCCCGTGTCCTCGACGAAGCGGCGCGAGAACGTGCGCGGCGACACCGCCGCGTGCCGGGCGAGCGCGTCGAGGGTGAGGGGCTCGCCGAGTCGGTGGAGCGCCCACTCGCGGGTGGCCGCGAACCGCTCGCCGAGCGGTTCGGGCACGCTGCGCGGCACGTACTGCGCCTGGCCGCCGCTGCGGTAGGGGGCCGCGACGAGGCGCCGGGCCGCATGGTTCGACGCGGCCACTCCGAGGTCGCCGCGCAGGATGTGCAGGCACAGGTCGATGCCCGAGGCGGCGCCGGCCGACGTCAGTACGCTGCCCTCGTCGACGAACAGGACGTTCTCGTCGACCCGGACGAGCGGATGCCGTGCCACCAGTGCCCGCGTGTAGTGCCAGTGCGTCGTGGCGCGCTTGCCGTCGAGCAGGCCCGTGGCGGCGAGCGCGAAGGCGCCCGTCGAGATGGCGGCGAGCCGCGCGCCCCGGCCATGGGCGGCGATCAGCGCGTCGAGCACGGCCCGCGGGGGATCGTCGCGGTCCGGGAACCGGTAGCCGGGGACGAAGACGATGTCGGCCCACGCGAGGGCGTCGAGGCCGTGGGCGACGTCGTACGACAGGCCGTCGCCGCCGGTCACGAGACCGGGCGCCGCCCCGCACACCCGCACCTCGTACGGCATGCTCGCGCGGGTCGCGAAAACCTGCGCGGGGATGCCGACATCGAGCGGCTTCGCCCCTTCGAGCACGAGGACGGCGACGCGATACAGACGGGAGGGTGACACGGGAGAGAGGTTACGTGGGGTGCGCCCCGGCGCGCCCACCGCCCGGACCCGTCGTCATCCCGTACGCCCGCAGGCCGGACCGGCGGCCCGTACGGCCCCGCCACTTGTAAAAGTTCTGTCGGGGCCGATGTGTTTCCGCAGCTCACCGGAGCGCGGATTGGTCTGGACCACTAACGAAGCGGAAAACCGTTTACCGCGTGCGCGTTCCTGTGGCTCACTATGACGTGTCCGCATCAAGTAGACGCGCGTAGACCGCTCGGCGGGAAGCGCGCGGCCGAGCCTTTCGACCGGACGCGATCGGTGCCGTCCGGGCACGACCACTGCCACCGGGGCCCGCACCACGACGCAGGTGTACCCGCGGCGCCGCACGGACCGGCCGCTCCTGGCGGCCGACCCCGCACCATGCCCGTCCTTCCGTTCGTCGTGCCACCCCCACCCCGGGCGCGCCGAGGTCCACCGCACCGGAGCACCGACCGGCACCACCACCGCATCCCGTCCCTCGACCAAGCAGGAGGAAACCTTGTTCTCCCGGATCCGTTCCGCGAAGTCCGTACAGGGAAGACTCACCGTGGCCGGTGCCGTCGGCGCGAGCGTCGCACTGACCCTCGGCCTGATGTCGGGCACCGCCTCCTCGGCGCCGCTGCCCTCCGACAGTGCCGTGCCGCTGGGCAAGGGCTACATGGGCGTGGGCTACGTCCAGGACGGCAAGGACTTCAAGCCGGACACCCGGCAGCTGCACCTCGGGAAGAAGGTGCCGGGCGTGGACCTCCTGGCGAACCCCATGGGGGTGGACGTCTCCCACTACCAGGGCACCATCAACTGGGGCTCGGTGCGTGCCGCGGGCATCGAGTTCGCCTGGATGAAGGCGACCGAGGGCACCTCGTACAAGGACCCCAAGTTCAGCGCCAACTACCTGGGCGCCTACAACGCCCGCGTGATCCGGGGCGCGTACCACTTCGCGCGGCCCGACGTGTCCGGTGGCGCGGCGCAGGCGGACTTCTTCGCCAGCAACGGTGGCGCCTGGTCCCGCGACAACCTGACGCTCCCGGGCGTGCTGGACATCGAGGGCAGCTGCTACGGCAAGTCGGCCTCGGCGATGCAGTCGTGGATCCTCGACTTCTACAACAGGTACAAGGCCCGCACCGGCCGCGACGTCGTGATCTACACCAGCCCGAGCTGGTGGAACTCCTGCACCGGCGGCTGGACCGGCATGTCCGCCCGGAGCCCGTTGTGGGTGGCCCACTGGACCACCGCGGGCAGCCCGAGCATCCCGAAGGGCTTCCCGTACTGGACCGTCTGGCAGTACACCTCCACCGGTTCGGTGAGCGGCATCTCCGGGAACGTCGACCGCGACCGCTTCGGCGGCGACCGTTCCCGCCTGCTGGCCCTGGCCAACAACACCCCGTGACGGCGGGCCCGGGCGCACGGTGACCGTCCCCGGGGGCCTGTGCCCCCGGGAGCGACCGCCCCCTCGGGGCGGAGCGGGCCGACGGGCCCGCCCCGCCCCGGGGCGGTGACCGATGACCGGGGCAGGGAGGTTCCCTGCCCCGTCGGGCGGCCCCCGTTCCGGACCGGGCCGTGCGGCGCGGTCGTACTTGCTCCGGCCGGACACCACGGCAGTTCGCGAAGGAGAAGAACCATGAGTTCGACATCGGAGTTCCTCAGCAGGCGCGGCGCCCTGCTCGCCGGAACGGCGGCCCTGGTCGCCGGGCTGGGCCCGGCGGGCCGTACGGACGCGGACGTGCGGATCCCCGACAGAACGCGTTCCCCGCTGCCCGCCCTGACCCCGGCCCAACGCGCCGGGCAGTGCGTCATCCACTCCTACCCGGGGCCCACCCCTCCGGCCCGGCTGATGGACGCGATTGGTCAGGGCCGTACGGCCGGGGTGATCTTCTTCGGGGAGAACATCGGGAGCCCGAGCCGGATCGAAGGCGTCCTCCGGGAGATGAACGAGGCGAACGCCTCCGCCCCCGTCGAGGCCCCGCTCCTCCTGATGACCGACCAGGAGGGCGGCATGGTGCGCCGCCTGCCGGGCGAGCCCCTGCTGTCCGCGAAGGACGTCGGCGCCTCCGCCGACCCGGAGGGGCGGGCGGAGTACACCGGCAACGGCGCGGGCCTGAACCTCGCGGGCGTCGGCATGAACGTCAACCTGGCGCCGGTGCTCGACGTGTACCGCAGGACCGGTGACTTCACCGACCAGTACGAGCGGTCGTACGGCAAGCGCCCGGAGGCGGTCGGCGCCTGCGGCTCGGCCTTCATCACCGCGCAGCAGAACGTCGGGGTGGCGGCCACCGCCAAGCACTTCCCGGGCCTCGACCCCGCCGCCGCGAACCAGAACACCGATCTGGGCCCCGTCACCCTCACCACGTCCGCGGCCACCCTGCGCGGCATCGACGAGGTGCCGTACAGGGCGGCGATCTCCGCCGGGACGAAGCTGGTCATGCTCTCCTGGGCCGTCTACCCGGCACTGGACGCCGACCGGCCCGCCGGTCTGTCCCCCACGGTGGTGGGCGAGTTGCGGGACCGGCTCGGCTTCCGGGGCGTGACGGTCACCGACGCCCTGGAGGCCGGAGCCCTTCAGTCGTACGGTGGCGCGGCACGGCGCGCCGTACTGGCCGCCGCAGCCGGCATGGACCTGATCCTGTGCTCGGCCCGCGACGTCGACCAGGGGGACGAGGCCGTGATCGCGCTGAGCGAGGCCCTGGGGGACGGAACCCTCGACGGGACCGCCTTCGACGCGGCCGCCGGGCGCGTCAACGCCCTTCGCGGCAGCCTGTCCTGACCGGGCTCGCCGCCCTCCGGGCGCCGGTGCGGGGCCCGGGCGCCGACGGCCCGGCCCGCCCCTAACGGGGTGCGACGGTGCTGAGCCAGTCGTCGACGGTGACGACGTCCGCCCACTGCGGGAACAGCTTCTCGGTGAGGAACCGGTGCACCTCGGCATCGATGTCCAGGCAGGCGTCGGCGAGGACGGTGAGGCCGAAGTCCAGGTCGTTGGCCTGGCACAGGGTGTGCAGCACCACGGCGCTGGTGGCGATGCCGGTGAGGACGAGGCTGTCGATGCCGCGTGCCCTGAGCACCACGTCGAGGTCACTGCCCGAGAACGCGCTCGCCCGCCTCTTGGTGACCACCACCTCGCCCGGCCGGGGCGCGATGTCGGGGTGGATCTCGGTGCCGGGATCACCCTCGACATGGAGCCCGGCCCGTGCGACGGCGGTGAGCGCCCTGTTGCGCGGGCCGACTTCCGGGAAGCCCGGACGCAGCGCGATGACCACGTAGATGACAGGAATGTCCGCCGCCCGGGCGCCGTCGATCGCCCTGCGCAGGCGCGGCAGGTATCCGGAACCGTCGTCGGCGATGTCCACGACGGCGCGCTGGACGTCCATCACGAGAAGGGCGCTGCTCATACGGTCTCCAGGAACGGTGTCGGTGCGGGGCCGGGAGGCAAAAGGGGTCTGGGAGGCGGGTGTTGGAGCGGGCCGGGCTCTCCGCAGCGTACAGGCGCGGCGGATTCGACGCGGACGGCGCCCGGCAGGTGAGCGCGACGGTCGAACCGCCCGGCATCCACCCGGCGTGCGCCCTGATCGCCGAGCGGCTCCAGCAGGTGGCGAGCGCCGCGCCGCCACCACGCCCGGCCGCCCGGGTACCAACAGCCGTTCCTCCTCGCCGTGCGCTGCGGCGAAGGCATGCTCTCCCGGACTTTCACATCCACCCCGTAAGGAGGTCGAATGCGTCACTCAGTCCAGTTCGATCCGGGCGACGACCGGCAGATGGTCGCTTCCGGTGGGCGGCAGGGTGCGGATCTGACGGACGGTCGCCGAGCGGGCCATGACCTGGTCGATCCGGGCCAGCGGGAGGCCGGCGGGGAAGCTGAAGGCGAAACCCCGTTCCGCCGTGTTCATCCGTGAGGTCAGCGGGGCCAGCCCGCGGTCGTCGACGGTGCCGTTGAGGTCGCCGAGCAGGAGGACCGTTCGCACGCTCTCGGCGGCGACGGCCCTGCCCAGCAGACCGGCACTCTCGTCGCGCCGGGAGGACGCCAGGCCGCTCGCCCCGACGCGGACCGAAGGCAGATGTGCGACGTACGCCGCGATGTCACCGTGCGGAGCGCGGACCACGGCCCGCAGCCCGCGGCTCCAGGCCCCCGTGATCCCCCGGGGTCTGATGTCCACCGTCCCGGCGTCGGCCAGCGGATGCCTCGACCAGAGCCCGACGGTGCCCCGGACGGCGTGGTACGGGTAGTCCGGGGCGAGGGTTTGCGCGTACACCGTCAGCGCCGGGGGCACCAGCTCCTCCAGCGCGATGAGATCGGGCCCGGCGTCGGCCAGGGCACGGGCCGTACCCGCCGGATCGGCGTTCTCGTCGCTGACGTTGTGCTGCACCACGACCAGCTCGTCCGGCCCGGGCCCGGCCCCGGGCAGGAGCAGCCCGCCGAAAAGGTACGTCCAGGCCGCCACCGGCAGCAGCAGCGCCGTCAGTGCGAGCGCCGAACGGCGCAGCAGCGCCAGGACCAACAGCACCACGACCACCGGGCCGAGCCACGGAAGGAACACTTCCAGCAGACTGCCCAGGCGGCCCACGGAGTTGGGCACCGCCCGGTGGAAGGCCATGAGCCCGGCCGTCAGCACCGCGCACACGGCGAGCACCCGCCCCCGCTCCCAGGCCGGCCGGTGCGGCGCGTCCCGCTTCGCGCCGTCGCCCGCGGCCCGCGGCACGGATCGCCGTCGTATCCACCGGGCCCCTGCTGTCTTCCCCTCCACCATGGCTCCCCATCTGCGTCCGCTTGCCTCGCTGCCCAGGACGGGCCGGCGGGCAGAACAGTTCCCGGCCTCCGCCCCAGGAGGGTACGGGCGGGGGCCCGGGCCCGGACGCGCTCAGTCCGCCAGCCCGCAGGCCCTTCGGAAACGGTCCCTGCCCTCGGCCAGCGTGACGACGGGGTCGGGGTAGTCGTACCGGGCCCGCTCCGGGGCCGGCAGTTTCCACGGCTCGTGCACCGCCGTCCCCGCGATCCCGCCCAGCTCGGGCACCCAGCGGCGGACGTACACCCCCTCGGAGTCGTACCGCTTGCCCTGCGTCACGGGGTTGAGCACCCGGTTGGGCCGGGTGTCCGTGCCGGTACCGGCCACCCACTGCCAGTTGAGCTGGTTGTCGGCCACATCGCCGTCCACCAGCAGGTCCAGGAAGTGGCGGGCGCCGACCCGCCAGTCGACGTACAGCGTCTTGACGAGGAAGCACGCCGCGAGCAGACGCCCCCGGTTGTGCATCCAGCCCTCGTGGGCGAGCTGTCGCATCGCCGCGTCGACCACCGGATATCCCGTACGGCCCTGCTTCCACGCGGCGATGTCACCTGCCGCCGCCGTACCCGAACGCCAGCGGTCGTGCCGGGGCCGGTAGTCCACGACGGCTGCCTCGGGCCGGGCCGCGAGCACCTGGTGGTGGAAGTCGCGCCAGCACAACTGCCGGACGAACGCCTCGGCACCCGCACCCCCCACCAGGCGCGCACGGTGGACGAGTTCCGCGGGGGAGAGCGTGCCGAAATGCAGGTGCGGGGAGAGCCGGGAGGTCGCGTCGCCGGCCAGATCGTCATGGCGGTCCCCGTAATCCGCCGCACCGGTGCGCCACCAGGCCGCCGCGCGCCTGCGGCCCTCGCTCTCCCCGCCCGTGGCCAGCCCCTTCGACACCCCCGTCACCGAGGTGCGGGAAGGCAGGTCCTCCGACGCGACGCCGTCGGGCACGGGCACCGCCCGCGGGGCGGGCAGCGGGGTCCGCGGGAGCACCTGCGACCAGCGGCGGAAGTACGGGGTGAAGACCGCGAAGTGGTCCGACCCCGCGGGCGTCACCGCACCGGGCGGGACCACGGTGGTCACCGCGTCGTGCACGCGCAGGCGCCGGCCCGCCGATGCCAACGCCTCACGCAGCCGCGCCTCCCGCGCCAGCGCGAAACGGCTCACCCCGGCCGACATGTGCACCTCGTCCGCGTCCACCTCCGCGGCGACCCGGCACACCTCCTCCACCGCGCCGCCCGAGCGCACCACCAGCCTGCCGCCGCGCCCGCGCAGGGCGGCGTCCAGGTCGGCCAGGCAGTCGGCGAGGAACGCCCGGCGATTGGGCGGGGCGAAGCCGGCCGCGTCGATGGCGGAGTCCCGCACGAACAGCGGTACCACCTCGCCCGAGGCCGCGAGCGCCGCGCGCAGCGGCGGGTGGTCGTGCACCCGTAGATCGGCGGTGAACAGGACGATCGGGACGGTCATGGCATCACTCCTGGTCGGGTCCGGCCGAGGGAACGGCCCCCTGACAACCGCGCGGACCCCCGGGCGGTGGCGGGGCCGCGGCTGTTTTTCGGGCCCGTGCGGCGCGTCCCCGTCGGGCGGCGACCGGCGACGGGGCGACGGGCCCGGCGGACCACCGGAACACCGGACGCGCCCGGCCCGTCAGCGGCGCGGGGACCGGCGCACCGTCAGCACCGCCACGTCGTCGTGCCGGTCGCCGCCCCCGGCGAACGCACGCGCGTCGTCGCAGAGCGCGCGCGGCAGATCGGTGGGGGAGAGCGACACGTACCGGGTGAGGCTCTCGGTGAGGGGGTAGAACGAACCGTCCGCACCACGGGTCTCGGTGAGCCCGTCCGTGGTCAGGAGCAGGGTCGCCCCGGGCGGGAAGACGAACCAGTCGACCGTCGCGGGTTCGTCCGCGAGATCGGCGAGACCGAGGGGGACACCGGAGGTGAGGGCCGGCGTCGTGACGGAGGCGTCCTGCAACAACTGCGGCAGGATGTGACCGCAGTTGATGGCCTGCGCCTCCGCGCCCGCGTCGATGCTGAGGACGAGCGCGGTGACGAACCGCTCGTCGTCGCCGGTCTGCGCGGCATAGGAGTTGTGCCGTACGACGGAGGCGTCCAGGGCGTCGACGAGCGCGGTCAGGGTGGGCTCCCGGTGGGCCGTCGCACGAAAGGCACCGATGACGGCGAACGCGGCGCCGACCGCCGGAAGACCCTTTCCCTGGACGTCGCCGATCAGCACCCGGGTACCCCACGGCGAGTCGACGACGTCGTAGATGTCCCCGCCGACCAGACGGTCCTCCTGCACCGGCTCGTACACCCCGTTCACCAGGACGTCGTCGGTGAGCATCGGCAGGGGGCGCAGGATGTGACGCTGCATCGCGGCCGCGGTGGAACGCAGCCGCATCATCTCCTGCTCCCGGTTGATGCGGCGGTGGCACGCGTAGACGGAGGCCGCCCCCAGGACGAGGGTGAGCAGGATCATGAGGATCCTGTCGAGCCACGGCCATCCGTCCCCCTGCCGGACCAGCATGGCGAGAACGACGACGAACTCGGTCCAGGCGGCCACGAACTGCGTCTGCCGGACGGTGCACAGCGCGGACGCCGCCCCCGGAAGGAACACGAGAAGCCCGAGAAGCCACACCGGGGACTGCGACAGGGCCCCCAGAACCGCCACCAGCAGAGTCACCACGGCGACGGCGATCACGACTTCGGTCCCGCTCGGGGGCTCGATGGCCTCCACCGGGCGCGTCGGCTTCTTCGAATGCTTGCGGAGCACGGGACCTCCGGGACAGATGGTGCATTTCCCTTTACCGTAGACAGCCCCCGACCGCAGGGCGACCGCGCCTCGCCGGACGTCCGCGCCCCTCCCGGCGGCAGGCATTCCGGGTCGGCGCACGGCGCGCCGGGCGGCAGGGATAGGGTTCCGTCCGAAAAGGGGGAGGGAACCGGATGCTGCGGGCGCTGGGGCTGGGACCGGCCGAGGAGGCCGTCTACACCGCTCTGCTGCCCCGGTCGTCCGCCTCCGCCCAGGACCTCGTCCGGCAGACCGGACTGGAACGTGCCGGCATCGCCCGCGTCCTGCGCGACCTGGCGGCACGCGGCCTGGTCGCGGTGGTGTCCGAGGAAGCGGGCGGCGGGGCACCCGCCCCGGCCGGCCGGGAAACCGGCGACGGCCCCGCCACCCGCTACCGGCTCACCCCGCCGTCCGTGGCCCTCGCCCCGCTCCTCGTCGAGCAGCGCAACGCGCTGCAACGGGCCGAGACCGCGTTCTCGGTGCTCACCGAGCAGTACCGGAACACCGCCGCGCACTCCGCGGGCAGCGTCGTGGAGGTGGTCGTCGGCGTGGAGCAGGTCGCCCACCGGTTCCACCAGTTGCAGCGCGGCGCGCAGCGCGAACTGCTCGTGTTCCTCGTGGGCGCGCCGATCGCGGTGCCGCGCGAGGACACCGACCTGGCGGAGAGCTCCGCACTGGACCGCGGGGTCGAGTTCCGGGTAGTGGCCACGAAGGACTACCTCGACGGACACGAGGTGGCGCCGGACATGCGGGAGGCCATCACGGCGGGGCTGGAACTCCGCCTGGTCGAGACCCTGCCGCTGAAGATGGTCGTCTCGGACCGGGAACGCGCCATGGTGCCGCTGGAAGTGGTCGGCTCCTGCGGCGAACCGAGCGCCATCGTCGTGCACCGCAGCGGCCTGCTCACCGCCCTTGTGCACCTGTTCGAGAAGGAGTGGGCGCAGGCCCGGCCGCTGTACCCCACCACCACGGGTGTACGGGCGCAGGTCGCAGCGGAGAAACAGCCGACCGAAGGCGAACTCGAGGTCCTGTCCCTGCTGTTGGCGGGGGTCTCCGACCGGCGTGCGGCCTCGCAGCTCGGCGTCTCCATCCGGACCGTGGAGCGGCGGACGCGCCGCCTGATGGACCTCGCGGGAGCGGACTCCCGACTGCAGCTCGGCTGGCACGCGGCCCGCGCGGGCTGGCTGTGACCAGCACCCCGGCATGACCGCCTGACGGAAAACCGACATGCGGGAAACCCGTCACGCGCAGGCATCCCTGCACCATGCGCATGTCTGCCAGGCTGCAGCCGCACCAAATCTTTGTGCCGAGTAGGGAGATTCATGCATCCCATCACGCGTATAGCCATGGGTGCGGCGTCCGCCGCGACCCTGGCCTTCACGGCGGTCACGCCGTCCGGGGCGGCGGACGCGCCCCATGACGCCGCCTCGGGGAAGAGACCCATCGTCGGCAGCGAGGCCGCGCAGAACCGCGGCAAGCAGACGACGGTCACGCTCGTCACCGGCGACAAGGTCCTTGTGACCACGGACAAGTCGGGCCGCAGCTCCGCGGCGGTGCTGCCCCGTGAGGACGGCACGCAGCCGATGTTCCGGACCTACCAGTCGGGCGAGGACCTCTACGTCTATCCCGACGGCGTCACCCGGGCCATCAGCGAGGGCGTGGTCGACGACCAGTTGTTCAACGTCACCGGTCTCATCCGCCAGGGCTACGACGACGCGCACACCGACGCGCTCCCGCTGATCGCCACCTACGGGAATGGCGTGAATGTCGCCAGGAACGCGCCGGAGGCACCTCGCGGCTCCGAGCAGAGCCTGCTGCTCCCCGCCGTGGGCGGCGTGGCGCTCAAGGCGGACAAGGACACCGCCGCCACGTTCTGGCGGGACGTCACCGACCCCCGCTCGCGTTCCGCCTCCGCGCTGAAGAAGCTGTGGCTGGACGGCAAGGTCGAGGCCACTCTGGACCGGTCCACCAAGCAGGTCCACGCGCCCGAGGCATGGGGGGCCGGCTACGACGGCAAGAACACCAAGGTCGCCGTGCTGGACACGGGCGCGGACGCCGAGCACCCGGACCTGGCCGACCGGATCACCGGTACCAAGAACTTCACGGACTCCAAGACCTCCGACGACTATGTGGGCCACGGCACCCACACCGCCTCCACGGTCGGCGGGTCCGGCGCCGCGAGCGACGGCAAGAAGAAGGGCGTCGCCCCCGGCACCTCCCTGCTCATCGGAAAGGTCCTCAACGACAGCGGGGCCGGTCTGGACTCCTGGGTCATCGCCGGGATGCAGTGGGCCGTCGACCAGCAGGCCGACATCGTCTCCATGAGCCTGGGCAACCTGTCGGCCAGGGACTGCACCGACCCGGTGGCACAGGCCACGGAGCAGCTCGCGCAGAGCAAGCACACCCTGTTCGTCGTCGCCGCGGGCAACTCCGGACCGGGCACCGAGACCGTCTCCTCGCCCGGGTGCGTGCCCGACGTGCTGACCGTCGGCGCCGTGGACCGGGACGACACCACCGCCCAGTTCTCCAGCCGCGGCCCCGTGGCCGTCACGCACACGCTCAAGCCCGAGATCGCGGCCCCGGGCGTCGACATCTCGGCGGCCTCCGCCGGCGGCCGCGGCGTCTACGCCTACCGGTCGATGTCCGGCACCTCGATGGCGACCCCGCACGTGGCGGGCGCCGCGGCCATCCTCCGCCAGGCCCACCCGGACTGGACCGCGCAGCAGATCAAGGCCGCACTCGTCTCCTCGGCCCGCACCGGCGGGAAGGTGGCCGGTGCCGAGGAGACCGGCGGCGGCGTCCTCGACGTGTTCGCCGCGGTGAACCAGAAGGTGCTCGCGGCTCCCTCCGTCCAGGCCGGCAGCTACAACTGGCCCCAGGACGCGTCCGACCGCACCACCGTGCAGGTGCCGTTCACCAACACCGGCACCAAGGACGTCACCCTGGACCTGAAGGTCAGTGACGTGCACGGCAACGACGGCAGCGCGGTCCGCTCCGGCATCATCAAGGCGGAGCAGCGCAAGCTGACGGTCCCCGCAGGGGCCACCGTCCAGCTGCCGGTGCGGATCGACCCCACCGCCCGCCTCCAGGACTCCCAGTACGGCGCGGTCACCGGCCGGATCCTGGCCACCGGAAACGACGTGCACGTCTCCGTGCCGGTCACGCTCCACGTCGAGCCGGAGACGGTCACGCTCCGGGTCAAGACCCTCGACCGCAACGGTGCCGCCGCGACCGGCGACTCCTCCCTGGACCTCGTCAGCCTGGACACCGACGAGGGAGAGCGCCGCAAGAACGCCGGAGCGCCCGACCAGACCTACCGCGTCCGTCCGGGAAGCTACTCCCTCAGCGGCTTCGTGACGACGTACGGCGCCGGCAACGCGCCCGAATCGATGAGCTACCTCGCGCAGCCGCAGCTCCGTCTCACCCGGGACACCACCGTCGTCCTCGACGCCCGCAAGGCCCACCGGCTGAGCCTGGACACCGAACGGCCCGCGAAGGTGGACACGACCACCTTCAGCTATGCCCGCACCTGGGACGACACCTGGCTGGTCTCCGGCTCGCTGACCACGGACGGCACCGTCCAGAAGTTCTACGCGGACATCGACGGGCGCGTCACGGACGGCACCTTCACGTTCCGGCCCACCTGGCGTGCCTCCGGCTCCCAGGACGACTCGTCGTACGTCTACAACCTGACGTTCCCCACCCACGGCCCGCTCGGCGCCGACCGGACGTACCGGCCCAAGGACTCCCGGCTGGCGCGGGTCACCGAGACCTGGAACGCCATGGGCAAGGAAGCGGACTACCTCGACGCCCTGTTCCTGCGCCCCGCCGAGGACAGCGCCGCGTACGTTCCCGTGAGCCCGTACGGCTCGGTGCACGTGCCCGGTACCCGCACCGCCTACTACACGGCCGCCGAGGACGCCGTCTGGTACCACGGCGCCATGACCAGCTTCCCGTTCGCCGCGTTCATGGGAGACCAGAACCGTGTCTACCGGCCCGGGGAGCACCGCACCGAGGAGTGGTACGGCGACCTCCTGAGGCCGTCCGCGCCGCGTGACACCGACGGCAAACTGCTGCTGACCGCCGAGCGCCAGGGCAACCTGATGGGCTTCCAGACCGGGTTCTGGCTCGACGGCTCCGGGGACCACTGGTCCTACGGCGGCTCCTTCGGTGACATCGGCAACCTGGCGCTGAAGCGCGACGGCGAGCTGATCGGCAAGCGCGTCGACCCCTACGGCGTGTTCGAGGTGCCGGACGACGACTCCGTCTACGAGCTGACCCAGAACCTGCAGAAGATCGCGTCCTCGGACCGGAACTGGCTGCGCTCCACCGCCGTCTCCACCTCCTGGACCTTCCGCTCCCACCGGGAGACGGACGTCTTCTCGCGCGGCCTGCCGCTGCTCTTCCCGGCCTACGACCTGCCGGTGGACGGCATGAAGACCCTGCCCGCGGAGAAGGACCTGAAGGTCGGCCTGTCCGTCGAGGGCCACGCCGGATACACCCCGGCCGCGCTCACGAAGGCCACGCTGTCCTACTCCTACGACGGGGGCACCACCTGGACCCAGGCGCCGACCGAGCAGCAGGACGGCCGCTGGACGGCGGTCCTCGACCACACCGGAGCCTCCGGTGAGAAGGTCACCCTGAAGGCGGCCTTCACCGACGCCAACGGCAACGCGGTCACCCAGACCGTCACCCGCGCCTACGACGTCCGGTGAGCACCCGGTAGACACCCGGCAGGGCCGCGTGGGCCAGTACGTTCGCCACGCGGCCCGGCCGGGTCGGGCCGTCAGTGGGCGCAGACGTGGGGAGCCGCGACACCCGTGGCCGGGGGCTCGCTCGCGGCGGCGGCGCGTGCCACGTCGGACAGCAGGCGCAGGCGCTCCGCACGGTCCAGATAACGGCCCGCGACCAGGACGGAGTCGATCCGTCGGGTATGGCGGACATCGGTGCGCGGGTCCGCGTCCAGGACCAGCAGATCGGCGCGGTCGGCGGGCAGGCCGAGCATCCGGGCGGGCGCGGTGGTCGCGGCGCGGAGGACGTCCCGGGTGGGCAGCCCGGCCTCGGCGAGCAGTTCCAGCTCGTGGTGGAGGGAGAAGCCGGGTACCGCGTAGCCGGTGCCGGTGTCGGTGCCCGCGAGCAACTGCACACCGGCCCGGTGGAGTTCCGCGACGAGGCGCAGCCGGTGCTCGTAGATCCGGTGGATGCGGGCGGTGTCCCGCGCGGTCCGTCCTGCGGTCAGGGCGGACCAGACGGTGGGCCATTCTCCGGTCATCCAGCCGGGCAGATAGGCGAACTCGGGCGAGTCATCGGGGAGTTGGGCGGTGCGCTCCAAGGAATGGTGGACGGTGAGGGTCGGTACGACGCGGGTGCCGTTGGCGGCGAGCCGGTCGAACAGGGCACGGGCGCGGCCGACGTCGTACGTCTGCACCGCCCGCCACTCCACCGCGTGCACCTGCCGGAACCAGCTCGCATAGCGCTCGAAGCTGGTGCCGGTGGCGGGGTCGATGCGGACCTTCGCCATGGCCCGCCTGATCTCGGACTCCCGGGCCGAAGTGGCGAGGAGGAGGGCGTGGAGGTGCTCGATGGACTGCTGCCCGGCGTCACTCGCACGGGCGATGGGCAGGGTGTCGGGGCAGTGACCCGCGTAACGCAGGCCCTGCCGACGGGACTCGTCGGCGATCGCCTCGTACGCCTCGGGCGTGAGCCGCGAGTACACCTTGACGAAGTCGGCGCCGCTCGCCTTCGTCCCGCGCACCGCGCGGCGCGCGGACGGGGCGTCGGTGACCTCGACGACGCGTTCTTCGAGGTCTCCGGCCCACAGCGAGGGGCTCCCGTCGATGATCGAACCGGCGATCACCCAGCGGGGGCCGAGGAGTTCACCCGCGCGGACCTTGTCCCGCCACTCGTGGTGGACCGGCCTGCCCCACATCTCGCGCACCGCGGTCACACCGTTGAGCGGGAAGAGGGGCGGCAGCACGTCTTCCGGCCCGTTGTTGTGGACGTGGGACTCGACGAGGCCGCCCGGGACGATGTACTTGCCGGTCAGGTCGTACACCGTCGCCCCGGGGGGAACCGGAACCTCGGCCGAACGGCCCGTACGGGTGATGCGGCCGTCGTGCACGAGGACGGTGTGGTCGGCGCCCGCGCCGAGGACGGTGGCGTGGGTGAGGGCGATGGCGGTACCGGAACGCCGATCGGACACGGCCGCCGCGCGTTCCGGCGTCGTGCGGGGACCGGCCGCCGCGGACGGTGCGGCGGACAGGAGGACGCCGCCGGTGAGGGCGGCGGAGGCGGCGAGGGTTTCGCGTCGAGTGGGCATGGCACCACTCTGGTCCCGGCCCGGGCACCGGTCACTGGCTCCAGGCAGCGGGTGGGAGGTGTCGGTGGCGACACCAAGGGGGGTGGCACCACGGAGTCCCCGCCGACGACCGGCGGGGACTCCCTCGTACCGGGATCACGGCCGTGGGTGGTGCGGAGCGTCGATTTCGGTGAGCACGTGCTCGACGTGCGGGCGCACCCGGGCCCTCAGCTCGTCGCTCCAGGTCTCGTCCTGGTAGTGGCGGGTGAGGTACAGGTTCCTGGCGTGTTCCAGGACGGGGCGGTGCTCCGGGGGCAGTCGGGCGAGGGCCCAGTCGGCGGCGGCGTCCTTCGACCTGATCCCGCCCGTGGCGAGGGTGGTCCAGACGCGCGCGAGGGTGAGCAGGACGTTGCGGGTGTCGTCCTCCACTTCCTCCAGGAGCGCGGGGACGCCCTCGACGCTCGCCCGCACGAGGTCGGCGTGCGGCACCGGGTCGAGGACCTCGGCGGGACGGGGTCCGGTCAAGGGGTGATCGCCCGCCAGGACCGCGGTGAGCACGAGGGCGAGGTCCGGCATCGGACCGGGCCGCGGAACGTGTCCCGCCTCGTATTCGGCACGCAGCCACTCGCCGTGGAGGAAGTCACCGGTCGGCGGGAACCTCCAGGGACGGACCTCGGACTGGACCACCACGGTGAGTTCGACCGGCCGGACCGCGGGCGTGAGACCGGAGATCTCCAGCAGCCCCTCCAGGAGCGATCTCCGCTGACGGCCACTCAGGCTCCGGCGTGCGACGGCCAGGACGTCCAGGTCACTGGCCGGGACGAGACCCCCGAGCACGGCGGACCCGTGGAGATACGTGCCGACGAGGTCCGGCCCCAATGTGTCGCGGACGATTCCGACGGTCTGTTCGAGCTGATCCATCACCACAGTGTCGGACACGCGCGACCACGGCGACCACATCGGCATCGGAGAAGGGCACACCCCCCTCCCCGATGGCCCGCCTGAAGGCATGGATCCACCTCGTGCGTGAGGGGCGGGGCGGGGCAGGTTCCTCCGGCCGGCAGTCGCGTGATATTCGGCCAGGACCGATCGCTTCGTGCCATTCGTCAGCAACTGTCCTCCGGCCCGACCGGTATCCGGCTACACAGGAGAACGGGACTGACACTCTGCGTCCCCGAATGGTGACTGGTCGTTGAGGAGGTCTGGACGGTTGCTGACCATCAATGTGGCGGTGCTGCTCGCAGTTGTCGTCGTCCTGCGGCTGCGTCGGCGTACGCAGGCCCGTAGCCGCTTCGACGAGAAGATGACCGTCGTCATCGTCCTGGCGCTCGGAATACTGCTGGCCCCCACCCCGGTGGGCCAAGGCACCCTGCACGTCCTGGGGCAGCTCGCGAGCGGCGTAACGCAGGCCGGCCGGTGAGCCCCCGCAGACGTCGGCCCGCGGCGGCCGGGCACCCGTCGGCCCGGCGGCGCACCCGTGGACCCAACAGGCCCCGCCGCCCCAACAGGCCCCGCCGTCCCAACCGGCTCCGCAAACGGCGACAGGCCGACGACCAACTGATCGGACCCCGCGTGGCCGTGGCCCTGGGCGTCGCCCTGACGGTGACCGTCGTCAACTGGCTGCTGGCCCACTGGTGGGTCCTGATCGCCCTGTGCGTCCTCGCGGCACTGGCCGGCGCGGGCCTGCTCCGCCGGAGGCAGCAGCGGGCACGATGGGAAGCGGTCCGGGCACGGGGACTGCGCTACGCGCTGCCCCAGCTGGACACCCTGCACCACACCCGGTTCGAGGACGCGGTACGGGACCTGATGCACCGTGACGGCTGCCGGGACGCGACCCGGGTCGGCGGCAGCGGCGACCTGGGTGCCGATGTGAAAGCCACCGACCCCTACGGGCGCAGATGGGTGATCCAGTGCAAGCACCGCCGTGACGGCCTCGCCGGCTCCGCCGTGGGCACGCCGGACCTCCAGATCCTCAACGGCACCGCCCGCCAGGTCCACGGCGCCGACATCGCGGTGATCGTCACCAACGGCCGGGTGACCGCCCCCGCCGTGACCTTCGCCGAGCAACAGCGCCTCCACGTCGTCGACCGCCACACCCTGGGAGCGTGGGCGGCCGGCTCGCGCCCGTTGTGGGAGCTGCTCCGCGCCGTCCCGCCACCCCGCGGACCGACCTCGCTCTCCTGACCACCGAGGGGCCGCGCCGAAAAGGACGTCCCCACCGCGAAAACCCCCGCCGCTCCGGGCCGTCGACCCTCGTCCCCCGCGCGAGCTGGAGCCGGATGCCCACCGTGAGGTGGTGCTCCTCGGCCACCGGATCCGTGGGGGAGGCTGAGGAGTACGACCCACGACGGCGGCCCGACCGACAGAACGGGACATGCGATGGCCGAGGCACGGCAGGACGACGCGGGGAAGCCCGCGCAGCACACGATGACCTCGTTCGACGACATCTACGACCAGCCCGACCCCCGCGCCTTCTTCCGCGAACTCGGCGCGTTCGGCTACCGGACACCGCACCACGCCCAACGCGTCTTCCGCCGCCTGGCGGCGCTGCGGCTGCGGGCCCCGGGGGAAGCGGTGCTGGACCTGTGCTGTTCGTACGGCATCAACGCGGCCCTGCTCAACCACGAGTTGACCCTGGACGACCTGTACGCCCACTACACGTCGCCGCGCGTGACCGCCATGACCTCGGAGGAACTGACCGAGTACGACACGTCCTTCTACCGCGCCCACCGCAGACGGGACGCCGTCCCGGTGATCGGCCTCGACATCGCGCCCCACGCCATCGCCCACGCACGGGCGGTCGGCCTGCTCGACGCCGGGTTCGCCGAGAACCTGGAGACCGCCCGGCCGACCCGGGACCTGCTGGACGCGGTCCGGAGCGTCCGGCTCATCACCGTCACGGGCGGGGCCAGCTTCCTGTCCCGGGCCACGTTCCAGCCCCTCCTGGAAAACGCCCGCACCCTGCCGTGGGTCGCGGCCTTCGTCCTGCGCACCGGCTCCTACGCGCCGATCGCCGAGCATCTGGCCGGTCACGGCCTGGCCACCGAGACGTACACCGGGCGCACCTTCGTCCAACGCCGCTTCACCGGCGCCGCCGAGCAGCGGTACGCCATCGACGCGGTGACCGCCCAGGGACATGACCCGGACGGCAGGGAATCGGCGGGCCATTTCCACACCGCACTGCACCTCGCCCGCCCCGCGGCCGAGGCCGGCACGCCCCCGCTCGACGAACTGGTGGCGGGCGAATGACCCCCGCCCTCCACCGGGAGCGCGGAACACGCCCCTCGGGCCACCGCCCGGCAGGGGCCGCGGCCCCCGGCCCCCGTGCTCAGCCGTCTTCGCCCAGGACGACCCCGTACTCGTCGTCGTAGCCCTTGTCCTTCAACCGGAGCGACAACGTGCCGCGTTCCCCGGCGAAGCGGATGTCGACGGTGCTCTCCTTCTCTCCCGGGAAGAAGCGGGCCGTGGCCGGACGTCGGGCGGCCTCGCCCCAGCGGGCCACCCAGCGTTTCGCGTCGTCCCCGGAACCCTCGCCCTCCACCGCGAGACCGGCCAGCCCGTCGACGTCCCCGGCCCCGAGCCGCGCCAGAACCCGCTCCGTGACGGAGAGACTGCCGGGGGTGGGGCGGCCGGTGACCTCCAGATCGAGCTCGGAGACACCGCTCTTCACCCGGGCAGGCGTCTTGTCCGTGTTCAGGGCATTGCACCCGCCGAGCAGCAGCGCCGCCGCACCCATCAGGCCCAGGGCCCGGTACGCCGCCCGCCTCAACTGCGCCTCCCCGGACGGCCGACGGCCAGCGGGCCACGGAACACCGGGCCGAGGGCCGAGCACCACCTGGATCCGGGCATGGCTGTACGCAGCAAGAAGAACCCCTCCCACAAAGGCCGAGAAATTGTGAAGGTAGTGGATTCTTCCTGTTCCACGAGTCTTCCAAGGTCCCGAACCGGACAGGCCCAAAGTCCCGTCTCTTCGCGACCACGCAGGCGCAGGGGCGGAGCGAGGGCCCGTCGGACAGACGGGCCACGGACGGCGCGCCCCGGACACTCCCGGCCGGGGCCCGCCGCTCTGGCGGAGCGGCGGTCGGCGCGGTGACGAACGCGGTGGCGCCGGTCGCGTCGCCACCACCCACCCGATGCACGACGCCGTCGGTCAGTACGGTCTCGATGTCCCGCCCGCCGTCGGGCCGGGCTTCCCCGGCCACCGCGAACGGGATCTCGGCGCGGGCATGGCCCCGGAGGAGGCCGCCGCGCTCGCCCGTACCCCGACGGCGCACTGAGCGCGCAACCGGCGAAGCGAACCACCGGCATACGCGAAAACCGATCGGGGCAGCCGGGACGATAGGTTGCCCCCCATGACCGAACTCGGACCCGACACCTGGCCCCCCGCCCCGATACGGACCGAACGGCTCGTGCTCCGTGAGTCCGGGGCCCGGGACCGCGCAACGTTCATCGAACTGTTCGCCTCGCCCGAGGTGGGCACGTACATCGGCGGTGCCCGGCCGCGCGACGAACTCGAACGCGCGGTGCCCGAAGTGCCCGGGCAACGCCCCGGCTGTTTCGTCGTGGAACTCGACGGAGCGATGATCGGCATGATCACGCTCGACCGACGCGGCGCGGACCGCCGGGGGCACGTCCGCCCCGAGGGCGGGGAGGCCGAGTTCGGCTACCTGTTCCTGCCGCAGGCATGGGGGCGGGGGTACGCCGCCGAGGCGTGCGCGGCGGCCCTCGAATGGTCCGCCGCCGCACTGCCCGGCGAACCGGTGGTGCTCAGCACGCAGAGCGCCAACGAACGCGCGATGCGCCTGGCGGCCAAGCTGGGGTTCACCGAGGTGGAACGGTTCGAGGAGTGGGGCGCCGAGCAGTGGTTCGGCGTACGGCACCCGGGTACGCCGGCCGATTGAGCCGATGCCCGGCCTCACACCCCGCACAGCGCCGGCCCGGCAGGCCGGTCAGGTACTACGTGCACGTCCGGCGGCCACGTGCACGCCTGGCGGCCACGGGCACGCCCGTGGCCGCGGGCAGCGGAACGACCCGATGATCTACTCCATGCTCCGCACGGAGCGGAACGGTGGTGCAGCATGAACCAGGACCGTGTGCGCGAAGCGTTTCGTCTGGAATCCCAGGCACTCACCGATGCCGTGTCGGGGCTCTCCGGGACCGAGTGGAACCTCCCGACCCGCTGCACCCCCTGGACCGTGCTCGGCCTGCTCGGGCACGTATGCGTGGTGGTGGACTGGCTTCCGGCCATGCTGGACGCGCCGGCACCCGGGGAAGCGGAGATCTCCGCGGTGGAGTACTACCGGCCGGACGACCGCTTTTCGCCGCGGACCAACGGTACGCGGATCGCATTGGCCCAGGACCGTGCGGCGCGGTCGGCGGACGGCACCGCCTGCGCCGAGGATTTCGCCGGGACGTGGCGACGAGCCGATCGGCTGTGCCGCGCCCAACCGGCCGGCCGGACCGTCCGGACGCGCCATGGCGACGCCATGCTCCTGTCGGAGTTCCTCCTCACCCGGGTCGTGGAGGTCGCCGTCCACGGCCTCGACCTGGCCGACGCGCTCGGCCGCAAACCCTGGCTGACACCGGCGGCCGGTGAGGCCGTGACGGAGCTGCTCCTCGGTACGGAACACGCCGCGGCCATTGACGGGCTGGGGTGGAGCCGGCCCCATTTCCTGCGCAGGGCCACCGGCCGGGAGCCGCTGACCGAAGCCGAAGCGGCGCAGATCGAACGGCTCGGCATCCGATGGCTCGCCCTGGGCTGAGCCCGCGTCCGGCCGTCCGCCCCGGCGCGTCCTAAGCCGCCTTGTAGGCGACGTACCCCCATTGCTCGCTGTCCGGGCCGGGGCCGGCGTGCGGGTCGGGGAACCAGTGGTTGATCGGTCCGAGGCCGGGCGGAGGAATGGTGAGGCCCTTCGCCATCGCCGTCATCGTCTCGGCGGAGCTCGTCACGTAGGGGACGGCCCCGGAAGATCCGTAGGAGTCGCTCGCGGCGTCGGCCTCGGGGGACGCCAGGGTCGTGCACAGCACCAGACAGCTGCCCGGCGCGAGGCGGGTCATGTACTCCTGCACCAGGGCGGCGGCCTCGACGGGGTCGGTGACGTGGCCGATGACGGACATCAGCATCAGCGCGACCGGCCGGTCCAGGTCCAGTGTCCGCGCGGCGTGGGCGAGCACCGTGTCCGGGTCCGTCAGATCGGCGTCCACGTAGTCGGTGGCGCCCTCGGGCGTGCTGGTGAGCAGGGCGCGGGCGTGCGCGAGGACGATCGGGTCGTGGTCGACGTAGACGATCCGGGCGTCGGGCGCGACGCGCTGCGCGACCTCGTGGGTGTTGTCGGCGGTCGGCAGCCCGGTGCCGATGTCGAGGAACTGCCGGTACCCCTGCTCGCCGGCCAGGTGCCGCACCGCCCGCCCGAGGAACGCGCGGGTGGCGAGGGCCAGGTCGACCACGACGGGGTACTCGCGTTTGATCTGCTCGCCGAGCTCCTGGTCCGCGGCGAAGTTGTCCTTGCCGCCCAGCAGGTAGTTCCAGAACCGCGCGGAGTGCGGTTTCTCGGGCTGGAGGTCCAGGTCCTGCGTGCCGTCGGTCATGAGGGGGCGTCCTTTCCGGTCCGGATGCGGGTGGTCGGGGGCGGGGCGAGGGCCGCGGTCGCGTCCATCGCGGCGAGGTAGGCGAGGACCGCCCCCTTGTCTTCCGTGACCGTCGCGGCCTCCGGGTGGAGGCCGCGCACGATCAGCCGGTCGGCGAGCTGTTGGTGGGGGTAGCGCATGATCTCCGCCGCTCCGCTCAGCAGCAGCGGGTGCTGTCCGGCCGTCGCGGGGATCACCTGCAGGGTGACCGCTCCCCGGTGCACGGCGAAGTGGTCCAGGTGGGCGAGCTGCTCGGCCATCACCTCCCGGCTCCCGATCACCCGCTCCAGTACAACGTCCTCGACCAGGGCCCACAAGCGCACGGGCCGGTCCGCGCGGTGGATGGTGTGCCGCTGGCGCTCCTCCAGGAGCCGCAGCCGCCGGCAGATCTCCTCCGCGCCGGCCCGGGGGTGCCGCAGCTCCAGGAGCGCGCGGGCGTAGCCGGGGGTCTGGAGCAGTTCGGGAACCACGCCGGGGGCGTAGGCACGGATCAGGCTGGCGGCCGATTCCAGGTCGATCACCCCGGCCAGGTGGTCGGGGAGGATGTCGCGGTACGGGTGCCACCAGCCCGGCCGCCGCACCTCCTCCAGCGAGGCCAGAACCGCCTCCGCCTCGGTGTCCGGGGTCCCGTACAGGCGCAGCAGGTGGCTCACCGTCGCGCGGCGCGGGGCGGTCCTGGCGAGCTCCAGACGGCTGAGCGTCATTTCGTGCACGCCGAGCGCCGCGGCGGCGGCCTCCAGGGTGAAGCCCGCGGCCTCGCGCCGGGCGCGCAGCTCGGAGGCGAACAGGCGCAGGGCCACCGTGGGGCCGGAGCGGGGCCGTGACACAGACAGAGCCCTTTCTCGTCGGCGGGTCCGCGTTCCACGATCCACCAGGGACCGCCGCCCCGCACTCTGCAGGGTTGCAGAGTGTCAGGCGACCCTAGATAGTGGTTTAGGCCACCTGGCCGAAAATTCTTCTCCTGGGTGTCCCCCGAGGAGTGGAGGTACTCATGTACGTCTGTATGCCGGCAGGCCTCGGCTCGATCCGTCACACCCAGCGCGTCGTCGCCGCCGAGCTTCGGCTGCGACGCTGTCCGCCCGAGCAGATAGCCGATGCCCAGCGGGTCGTCGCCGGTCTTCTCGATCCGCTCTGCCGGGCCGCGGACGTCAGCCAGTACGGCCTCACCGTCCAGCAGTCCACCACCCTGGGCACGGTCTTCGTGAGCGTGGACGCGGGCGGGACGAACATGCGACGCGAGATACCCATCCCCCGCCCCCGGCCCCCTGTCGACGACGTCCCGGGATTCTGACGACGTCGCCGGAGTCCCGGGGACTCCGAGCGGGCAGTGGGCGGGCCGACGGGACAGACTTCCCGTATGGAGCTGATCGCGCGGGGGCGGGACGCCGACGTGTACGCCCTGGACGGGGCCAAGGTGCTGCGGCGCTACAGGCACGGGGGACCGACGGAGCTGGAAGCGCGGCTGATGGAGCACCTGGCGGCCCGCGGGTATCCGGTGCCGCAGGTGTACGGGTTCACCGACACCGACCTGGTCCTGGAGCGGCTGACCGGGCCGACGATGCTGGACGAGCTGGCCCGGCGCCCGTGGCGGGTCGGCTCCCTCGGCCGGGCACTGGGCCGCCTCCACGACCGGCTGCACGCGTTGCCGGCGCCGCAGTGGCTGCCCCGGCGGTTCGCGACGGCGGACGACGACCGGGTGCTGCACCTGGACCTGCATCCGGGCAACGTGGTTCTGACCCGACGCGGTCCCGTGGTGATCGACTGGCGCAACGCGGGCGCCGGCGATCCCGCCGCGGACCTGGCGATGACCCTCGTGACGGTCGGCGGCGCGGAGGTCTCCGGACCGGCCGCCCGCCTGGGCCGGAGCCTGTTCGTGCGCGGCCTGCGCAAGGGCTGCCGGATCGACCCCGAGGGACGCGTCGAGGAAGCGATCGAGGCCAGACTGGCGGACCCGAACCTGACAGCCGCGGAGGCGGCATGGCTGCGGCGTCACGCCGGCGGCCGGACCGGACGACGAGGCCGCTGAACGGAGGCCGGGCGCGCGTGTCGCCCCCGCCACTAGCCACGACGTACCCCGCGGCGCCGAATCCGGCCCTTGACTTCGAGTCCGCTCCAACTCGTAGGCTCCGCCGGGCATACCGCAGGCACCACGGCCCAGGAGTCCTCTTGCGATACCGCACGCTCGGCAGAACCGGCATCGAGGTCAGCGTCCACTGCCTCGGCACGATGATGTTCGGCGCGATCGGCAACCCCGACCACGACGACAGCGCCCGCGTGATCCACGCCGCCCTGCAACCGTTCCGCTTCGACCCCGCGCTTCCGGAGAACGCCGCCAAGTACGAGGCCGTGGAACAACTGGCCGAACTGGCGGCCGACCTCGGCTGCTCACTGCCCGAACTGGCCGTCGCCTTCGCCGCGACGCACCCCGCCGTCACTTCGGTGATCATCGGCCCGCGCACCACGGACCAGCTCGAGGGTCTGTTGAAGGGCGCACGACTCGCTCTCGACGACGCGACCCTGGACCGCATCGACGAGATCGTCCCGCCGGGCACGGACGTCTACCGCACGGATGCCGTCTGGACCCCGTCGTCCCTGACCGACCCGGCCCGCCGGCGCCGCCCCCTCGCGGAGCGCTCCGCGGCTTGAACACCGTATCCACTCCGGGGCGGACGGTGCCGCCAGCCCCGGGGCGGGACAACGAACTCACCAGCCGGTCAGCCGAGTTGACCGATGCGGGGCTGCCCCTCAGGCCGTCGGGGCGGAAAGCCGCAGCGCGGCGGCGTTCCGCTCCCAGCCGGACCACAGGGCGGAATCCGTGCAGTAGCCGCAGTCCGGGCCGAAGAACATCCGGCCGGCCGCCCCGTCCCCCATCAGCCAGTAGCGGAACCAGGCGGTGGCCGGGGCACGGAAGTCCCCGCCGTCGCCGATCGAGTCGAGGTGACCGGCGCCCCGGACCTCGCCGTAGACGGCAGGGACGTGGTCGGAGTCCTGGTACATCCCCTTCACCAGCACCGGCCACACGATCCTGTCCTGCTGCCCGGCCAGATAGAAGACGGGCTCGTCCATCAGATCCGGATCGGTCAGGGGACCCGGCTGGATGGGCACGGCGGTGATCACCCGTGGATCGATCGCCGCGTTGACGGCGGCCGCGCCGCCCTGCGAATGACCGGCCGACCCGATGTGCGCCAGATCCACCTTGCGGTGGTAGGGACTCGAACTGTCCGCGTTCCGCTGCTCCAGCACGTCGATGCCCAGGCGCATGCTGATCGCGTAGTTGGAGGTGGGCGTGTTGGCGGCGGCCACGATGAAACCGTGACTCGCCCAGTGCCGCAGCAACGAGCTGTACACGGCGGGCACCGCGCCCGTGCCGTTGCCCCAGATGATCACGGGATGGGGCTTGCCCGACTGCCCCAGGTCCTGCGGCCGGTAGAAGGTGTGCACGATCCCGACTTCCACGCTCACGGCGTACGGCCCCGGCGCACCCCAGTCGGTGCCGACGGCCGGGACGCTTCCCGCGTCCACCGAAACCACCGACGGCACCCCGGCCGCGCCACCCGCCCCGACGGCACCCGCGGAAACCCCGGGCGCCGCACCCACCATCAACACGGCGGCGGCCAGAAGCCCACCGACCGTACGCCACCTTCTCCTGCCCGACATGGCAACTCCTCCACGGATACGGCACGTTGCGCGTCCTCGCATCGTGACCAGAGCCATGATGGGATCTCGTTCCGCTCCTGTCTGTCCGCAGGTGCCCAGCCGTCACACCGGATTCCTGGGCATCTGCACAACGCCGCTCACGTGTTCCCGGGGCGAGCCGGGGTGCGGCGGACCCCACTTCTCCCACGGGGCGACGCCGGCACGTACGCTGCGGTCATGGACGACCCCGTGCTCACCGCGCATTGGCCGAAACCGCCGCGCAGGCGATGTCCGGCGACGTGAAGCCCTTCGCCGCGGTCGTGGCAGAAGTGCTGGACCGGTTCGGCGGCCCCCTGTGGGACGGGTACGCCATCCGAGGAGTCCGGCGGGGCGGGTTCCCGGACGGCCGGGGCCCGCTCACCGGGACGCAGCCGGACGGGACCGAGCCGTTCACGCGGGGACCGGCATCCTCATCCGCCGTTGAAGAAGACCGACAGCCCTTGCGCCGAATCGGACGCGGTGGACAGGTTGGCCACCGCGACAACAGCCACGACCAGCGACAACGCGACCGTCAGCACACCGCATGCCCCCAGCGCACGCCTGGAGTGCTCGCCGGACGGTCCCGTGCGCAGGAACCGCCTCCACAACACCCCGCTCAGGGCGACGAGGGCGACCGCCACGATCGCGGCCGTCACCGCCAACGCCACGTGATACCGGGAGTTGTCGCTGATCATCGCATCGAGGGCGGGCGGGGGAGAGGCGCCCGTGGTCAAGGAGTCGGCCAGTCGCTGCCGGACTTGATCGAGCGTGTCGGCGAGTTTTCCGTGGCGGGTTCCCACGGGCAGCATCGACAGCAGCGAGGTGAACGGCGCCACCGCACCCTGGATGTTGACCACCACGATCACCGACGAGAACAGGGCGAGCACCGTGACGACGACGCGGCCCGTCGCGACGGCGGCCCTTCTGGCCGGCCCGGCACCGCCGCCCCGCGGGAAGGACTTCCGGAGAAGAACGCCGAGCGCCACGACCACGATCAACAGGACCGCGGCGATCACCGCCTTGACCACGTGGAAACGGAACCAGTAATCGACGACCCTCTCCATCCCGGGGGAAAACATCCGGTCACCGGAGTTCCAGTATCGGACGAATTCCTCGCCGACGGTGTCGATGAGGTTGCGCTGATCCGCGAAGCCGTCCTCCGATCCGTCCGCAGCCAGCATGTGCGGCACCACGAAAACGGCGGGGAGGAGGACGGCGGCGAGGGCGGCGAGCAGGGCGGGCGCGCGGCCCGGGACGCCTGCGAACCGCCCGGACCGCCCAGGGACCGCGGGACTGGACATGATGGAGGATCCCCCTGGAGAACGGTGCAGTGTTCGGGCGGGACAACCCTGCCTCACCCCGCCCGCCCGGTCCCTGGGGAACGCCACCTGTTTCGCCGGGGGTTTTCCCCACCCGGCGACGAGGCGCCGCGCGGGATGCGGTGACGGTGGCCCGGTTCCCGAGGCGGTGCCCCGGGAAGCCGGCGGAGACGAATCCGTAGCGGGCACGGGAGTCAATTACCCGCTACCGAACGCCTGTCCCATTTATTCTTCTCGCCGGACGGTTCCTGCGGCGTGTGCACCGCACGGGCACCGACGGGAAGGCACGGAATTCTCCTGAAAAGGGTGCCGCCCGAGGGCAAATTCACCATTCGGTCACGATCTTGCTTAACTTCCCTTTAGGATCGCCGACAATGCGGTTCTCCGTATCTCCATGTACTCCCTCACGAGCAGGGCTGCAAGCCCTTCCGAACGCTGAGAGCAAGGGATGACATCAATAAATGAACAAGTGAAGGGAGCCGCGCCCCGACCGCGTCGGCGGCGACCGGGGTTACTCGGCCGCCGCACCGTCGGCTGTCTGGTCGCGCTCGCTTCGGGAATCGGTAGTGGTTCGTTGGCCGGGGCGCCCGCGGCGCACTCGCAGGAGAAGGATGGATCAGTGACGGTCCGGGTGGTCCGGGCCGTGGACACCGACGGAGTGTGGGCACCCGCGCTGGAACCCGGGATGGCCGGCGTCGAGGTGACCCTCACCGACGACGCCGGGGTGGGCACCGAGGGGGTCACGGCAGCCGACGGCACCGTGACACTGACCCCGCCGGCGGGCAAGGCCACCAGCGGCAAGTACCGGGTACAGGTGATGAATCCGAAGCCGGACGTGCTGTTCCCGGCCTTCGCCTCACGCCAGGGACTGGACGGCGCGCCCAACCAGTTGAGCAGCAACGAGGAGTTCGTCGACCTCTCCGACGGGAAGAGCGTGGCGTACACCACCGGGCTGTGGAATCCGGGTGACTACTGCCAGAAGAACGCAACGCTTGTGACGACCTGTCAGCCCACCACCCGAGAGGGCGGGGCGCAGCGCACGCTGGTCTCCTTCCCGTACGATGCGCGCGGCCAGGCCGGCGTCGACGCCGACGTCACGGACATCGCCACCAACGCCGAGACCGGCGCGCTGTTCGGCATCGCGTGGAACAAGGCCGACAAGCGGGTGTTCTCCTCGGCGGTGGCCAAGCGCACCACGGGCTACGGCCCGGGCGGCGCCGGGGGGATCTACGTGAGCGATCCCGCGCGGAAGAAGACCACCCTGTTCACCGTCGTCCCGGACGCGGGGACGACGGCGCACGGCTCGGGCACCGATGACGCATTCCTTGCCGTACCCGGCAAGGAGAGTCTGGGCGGCATCAAGATCACCGATGACGGCAAGGACCTCTTCGTCGTCAACCTCAACAACCGCAAGCTCTACCGCTACGACGCCACGGCGGCGACCGCGTCGGCGCCCAAGGCCGTCGTCGGCATCCCGGACCCGGGCTGTCCGGCGGCGGGGGACTGGCGCCCGTTCGGCCTCGGCCTGCATGACGGCGTCGGCTACGTCGGCGGGGTGTGCTCCGGCGAGTCCACCGGGAAGGTCTCGGACCTGCGCGCGGTGGTCATGCCCTTCGACCTCGCCACCGGAGCGTTCCGGAGGCCAGTGCTGGACCAGCCGCTGGACTATCCGCGCCAGTCCACGGTCGGCGGGCCCCCGTGCGACGGCGCGGGCTGGTTCCCCTGGACCAGCACCTTCCCGACCTCCCAGAACGGCCAGCCGTGCCGGAGCTATCTGGCCCAGCCCGAGCCGGAGTTGGGCGAGATCGACTTCGAGGCCGACGGCTCCATGCTGCTGGCCTTCCGCGACCGCTTGGGCGACCGCGCCCCGGCCGCCCCCACGCCCGACTCGGTTGCCAACGTCCTGTCCGGCGGCGACCTGAACAAGGCATGTCTGGCGAACGGCATGTATGTGATGGACACCAACAACGGCTGCGGGCTGTCCCCTCGGGGCACCCGGTTCTTCGACACCGGCTGGGGTGGTCACCACAACACGGCGTTCGCCGGCATGGCGCTCTCCAAGGTCGAGAACACCATCGCGACCTCCGCTTTCGACCCCAACCACACCGCCTTCGGCTATGGCACGTCGTTCCTCCAGCGTGATGGCAAGCAGGACCCGAAGTTCGGCCTGCGCCTCAACCCGCCGGGCACCGCAGCCCCGTTCGGCAAGGGCGCCTCGATGGGCGACCTGGAGGTGCTCTGCGACCAGGCACCCCTCCAGATCGGCAACCGGGTCTGGTACGACCCCGAGCGCACGGGCATTCAGCGCCCCGGCCAGAAACCGGTCGAGGGCGTGACCGTCAACCTGTACGACCAGGCGGGCAAGGTCGTGGGGACGACAAGGACGACGGCGCGGGGTGAGTACTACTTCGACGACTCCAACGTCGCCGGCGGCCTGAAGCCGAGGACCAAGTACACCGTCCGCCTCGACGAGCCGGCCGACTACGCCAAGGGCGGACCGCTCCACCAGTGGGTGCCCACGAAGGCGGATGTCGGTGACAACCACTTCGTCGACTCCAAGGGCATCGTCCCGGACGGTGCGAAGTTCCCCCAGCGGGAACTGACCACCGGCGGACCGGGGGAGAACGACCACACCTACGACTTCGGTTTCCGGCAACAGGAGGGCGTGCTGCGTCTGGTCAAACATGACCAGGACGGCAAACCGCTGGCCCGCGCGAAGTTCCAGCTGTGGAAGGAGACGAACGGCTCCGACGACCTGCAGACCACCGGAGCGAAGCCGGACACACGGGTCGGCAAACCCTGCGCGACCAAGACCGACGGCATCTGCCGCGGCACCGGCACACCGGGCACGTACTACTGGCAGGAGATCAGCCCGCCCGCCGGGTACGCCGCACCGGACGTGGCGGTGTTCGGGCCACTGGTGCTGACCTCCGAAAACCTCGACGTCGGGGTCTCGGTGACAGCGGTCAACCGACGGCTGCCCGACACCACACCGCCACCAAAACCGGACACGCCGGATGCACCGGACGCGCCGGGCGAGCCGAATGACCCGGGCCACGTGCCCAACTCGGGCCTGGCGGACACCGGAACGGGCCAGGCGGTCCTGTGGGCCCTGGCCGGTTGCGCGGTGCTCACCGTTCTCGGCACGGGCCTGGTCGTGCTGATGCGCAGACGAAGGGTGCGGCACCCCTAGGGCGTTCCCGGCCGGACGGGACTTTCGAAACACGCCCTGGCCCCTGAGGGCCTGCCGCACGAGCGGCTGCCCCGCCCCGGCAGGTTCCGGGCGGGGCGGCCGGTGACGGTGGACCCTCCGGGCCGGACCGGGCGGGTTCGCGGACCAGCGGTTCGCGGACCCGCCCTCCCGCGTGACCGACCGACGAGAGAAGGCAATTGCATGGCTCGCAGGAGGAAGACCGGTGGCCGTACGCCGCATCGGACCCTCTGGCTCGGAACCCTGATCGCGATCGCGGTGTGCGGCATCGCGGCGGGCGGCGCGGCCGCCTACCGGAACCTCTCCGAGGACCGTCCCGCCGAGCGGCCGGTGACGATGGACGAGGCGTCCAGGCTGGGGCTGTCACGGCTGAACCTGTACCAGGCCAGTCCCGTGAGGGTGACCCTCACCGCCGCCGAGGGCGGCGGAACGGTGGTGCGGGTGGAGGGGGTCGTGGACTACCGGACCCACCGGGCCGTGGGCACGTACCGGGTCACCGGTCCCGCCGGGGCCCCCGAATCCTCCGGGCCCGCCGCCGGGGGGCTCGACCACGGCCTGATCGTCTGGGACGCCGGCGGCCTCGGTCTGGCCCCCGCGCCGAAGGGCGGCAGCGGTCCGCCCTGGCGGCAGGCGGAGCACGTCCCGCGCTCGGGCTGGTCCGCGCGCTCCTACACGGCCGATCCGCTGGACGCCGGGCTCCGGCTGCTGATCGGGCTCGGCGCGGACCGCCCCGACAACCCGCTGCTACTTGCACAGTCCGGGGCCCGCTGGCTGCAGCGCGACCGTATCGACGGCCGCGACTACGACCGCTTCGCCGGGCCACGAGCCCGGGGCACCGCGCCCGGTGCGGGGCCCGAAGGCGGACGGTCGCCGCTGACGTACTGGGTCGACGGCGACGCCGACCTGCGGCGGGTGACGATGCGGATGCCGGGTCTGGGCACCCCGACCACGGTGGAGTTCTCCGGGCGCGACAGCGGCGCGAAGCTCCCCGCGGCACCATGGGGCACCGGATGACGCCCCCGCTCCCGCGCGCCCCGGTGCCCGTCGGGAGCGGCCCCGCGGCCGATGGGGGCGAACTCGGCTGCTGGTCAGCGCAGTTGGTCGCCGAGGGATTCGCCGGGTGGTGGAGCGGGGAGTACGTGGGCCACGGCGGACGCCCGGTGTTCGATGAAGGGGTTCATCGCGTCGTTGGCGGCCAGGCGTTCCTGGACGCGGGTGAACAGGGCGGGATCGCGGAGATAGGCGAGGAAGAGCAGGCCCTGGTCATGGGGGGTGTTGCGGTAGGAGTAGCCCCGGCGCAGCATGCGGGCGCCGCCGTCGAGGCGGGAGTGGGCGAGACGGATGTGGGCGTCGGCGGGGATGTCGTAGCGGCCCTGGGGGGATTTGGCGTAGAGGTCGACCGGGTCGTGTTCGTGGCGTGCGCCCAGGGGTGCTCCGGTGGTGCGGTGGCGTCCGATGATCTGTTCCTGCCGGGTGGGGGGCAGGGCGGTGAACGTGTCGGTGTCCATGTGGATGCGCCGATAGACGAGGCAGGTGCTGCCGTCGTCGTGCCAGACCCAGCGGGCGAGTTCGTCCGCCGGGGGGTTTTCCGTGCCGTCCTTGAAGCCGAAGAGGTTGCGCGGGGTCTCGCCCGTGGCGCGGGGCGGCAGGAATCCGGGCTGCCGCCAGCGCGGGACCAGGACACCGGCGGCCCGTGCGGCGAGCCGGGCGGCGGCCCGGTCACAGGCGGCGGCACTCGGCCCGCAGACCTGGACCAGCACATCACCGCCGCCGCGCCGGGCTTCGAGGCGGTCGTGGGGGAAGGACGGCAGGTCCTTCAGCCGGGGCGGGGCGGTCATACCCAGCTTGCGGTACAGGGTGGGGCCGACGGCCACGGTCGGTGTCACTCCCGGAACGGGGCGGGAAGCCCAGTCGGTCCACCAGTCGGACAGGACACGGCGGACGGCAGCCGCCTTCGGGCGGGTGGGGGACAGGTCGTGGGCGAGCAGCAGCACATGGGCGGGCTGCGGAGTGGCGATGCCCGGCTGAGTACGGAGAACGGGACCGCTTTTGTTTCCGGTTCTGCTTCCGGAGGCACCGGAGGCCGTGGTGCGGGTGGAGTCCGTGTCGGAGGGGGCACCGCAGGCGGTGGCCGCGGCGAGCGGGGCGACCAGCAGCGTACGGCGGCGGGGCGAAGGCAGGGCGGTCACCAGGACTCCAGGGCAGAAACGCGGAAACACAGGATGCGATGAGGGCAGAGTGCACACAGGATCCACCGGAAGGCGAGGCGCAATGATACACCTATCCACCATGAGATCCCTTGTCATGAAATCCCGTAAATCCCGTACGTGCAACCGGAGTTCAGGAAACTTACGCAGTGCCGCGCTGGCTGCTGCGGTGCTCCTGGTGCTGTCGGGGTGTGGTTCTGACGGTGCCGAGGGCGAGCGGGGGGTGTCGGGGCCGCCGGGGGTGTTGCGGGTGCCCGGGAAGTACCGGACCATTCAGCAGGCGGTGGATGTCGCCCGGCCGGGGGATGTGGTGCTGGTTTCCTCGGGTGTGTACCGCGAGGCGGTGGCCGTGCGGCGTCCGGGGGTGGTGCTGCGGGGTGCGGACCGTAACGGGACGGTGGTGGACGGGGAGTTCCGGCGTGCCAACGGGATCACGGTCACCGGTGCGGGGTCGGTGGTGGAGAATCTGACGGTCCGCAATCATCTGGCGAACGGGGTGCTGTTCACCGGCGTCACCGACGAGCGCCTGCAGGGGGCGGGTGCGGGCGGGGGTGCGGGGTACGAGCCGCTGGACACGGCCGGGTTCCCGCCGCTGAGGGGTTTCCGGGCCTCGTACGTGACCGCGTACAACAACGCCCTGTACGGCATCTACGCCTTCGACGCGCGCAGCGGTGTCATCGAGCGCTCCTACGCCTCGGGGCACTCCGACTCGGGGATCTACGTCGGGCAGTGCGACCCGTGCGAGACGGTGGTGCGCGACAACGTGGTGGAGCACAACGCCATCGGCATCGAGGTCACCAACGCCTCCCGCCGCCTGTACTTCCTGGCCAACACCGCGCGCCGCAACCGGGTCGGTGTGACGGTCAACTCCGACAGCCTGGAGGCCCTGGGGCCGCAGCGCGAGGCCGTGGTGGTCGGCAACACCGTCACCGGGAACAACGACGACCGCAGCCCCGAGCAGGCCGACGGCGGTTTCGGCATCGGGATCGGGATCGGCGGCGGCACCCGCAACCGCATCGAACGCAACCGCATCGAGAACCACCGCGTGGCCGCCCTCGTCCTGCGGGACGTCCAGGGCTACCCGGTGCGGGGCAACAGCATCCGGGACAACGCCATCGGCGGCGGCACCGCGCTGGTCCTCGCCGCCGCCCGCACCGGAGGCAACTGCATCACCGGCCCCACCCCCGCCTCCACCAGCCCGCGCCCGCTGCCGCCCGCCGCGGCCTCCTGCCCCGGACGCGACGTCCCCCTGCCCGCACCGGGCACCACCACACCCGTGAAGGCCCCGCCCGGCCTGTCCTTCAAACAGGTCCCCGCACCGCCCCCGCAGCAGCAGATGCCGCACGCCCGAACCGCCCCGGCCCGGCCCGCCACCCACCTGCCCGGAGCGGTCGACCCCGCCCGCTACCGGCTCCCGGCACCCGCCACCGGCTGAACATCCCCGCCCCGCACAGGGGGCACCATCCGACCGGGAGAATCCGGAGGCGGATCCGCACCGGCAGCACCACTACCAAGACGTTCACCGCGACCGCGGTCCTTCAACTCGCCGCCGAGCACCGGCTCGGACATCGCGAGCGTGGCCGGGCTCCCAGGGCCGTGGGTCGGTCGTCAGGAGCAGCGGGCCTCCAGGTCCGCAGCGGAGTACCGCTTACTGATCTTGCGCCCGGAGTCGTCGCGAAGGAAGAAGTACCACTGCTGGTCCCTGTGGTGCCAGACCTTGGCCCGGACGGCACCGCGACGGGGTGTGCGGTTACGGTCGTTGAGCACCACCTGCGCCCGTTGGCCTTCGTGGAAAGCGGGCGCAGGTATTTCGACGCCATCGGGACTCAGCACAGCCGTCCGAGCCTGGTCAGTGAGCTGGTCGGCCTCCAGGGCCGAGCGAAGGACCGACCGGGCGGACGACCGATCGTGGACCGTACCGAAAGGCACCAGCTCATGGAGTTCGAAGCGGCGGCTCGGCTCGGCATTGAGTCTGGCGGACGCATACAGGTGCATCGGCACCTCGGTCCAGCCTCCGGGCGGAAGCTCCCGGTACAGCTCACCCGAGGCGCCCATGGCGGCCAGCACGTCGTGCGCGACCAGAGGATGACGGACGTAGGCCTCGACCACCGCCAGACGCAGATCCTCGGCGGGGATCCGTCGGCACAACTCCACCAGGTCGCCGGGTCTGGTTATCAGATTGATGAACGTGTGCTCGACGAACCGCTGGGCGTTGAGATGCTGCTCTTCCCGGGCGTAGACGAGGTCGACGGCGTCGGCGAAAACCGAGGGGAAAAGGTCCTCGTACGCCCACAGCCGACAGGCGTTCAACCGGTCGGCAAGCAGCCGGTAACGCGGCCCGGCCGGCAACGACATCAACTCATGGACATTGATGTCCAATGGCCTTCTCCCCTCGCGTCCGTGTCCGGCGCTTGCAACGCAGGACACCCGTCCAGCGCACAATAACCGTGGGCGTTGAAGGACGCCGCAGAGGGGCGAACGGTGCGGACGACCGCCGTACCGGCCGTATCCACGCAGTCTGCCCGTGCTACGGCAACACCTGCGTCGACGACGCCGTCAACGCGTGCTTCGCCCACGGCCTGCTGCCCTCCGCGACCTCATCCGCCGACGGCGGGACCGGCGCGTCGCGACCCATTCGACCGAACGGACCGAACGGACCGAACAGAATGAATGGAACGGATGGAACGGGCGAAACGAACGAGCGGGGGGCGTCCCCGGTACGTGCCACCGGGAACGGCCCCGCCGCTGGATGGTTCGGCACTCGCCGGCCGGTGACGGCCGGCCGGACCGGGGGTGCCCGGTCAGCGCCCCGGCACCGGCCTCGCGTGGGCGAAGCCCCTGTGATGCCAGACCAGGCCCCCCGCCGGACGGCCCTGGCAGTCGGACGCGGCCACCCGGCCCACCAGGATCGTGTGGTCCCCCGCCTCGATCGCGTCGTACCGTGCACAGGTCAACCGCAGGGCGCTGTCGGCCAGTTGGGGCGCGTGGCGCGAGGTCGGGCCGGAAGCCAGCCGGACGTTCCCGAACCGCTGCTCGGTGGGGCCCGCGAACTTCCTCGCCAGATCCTCGTTCTCCGGGCCGAGCAGATGGAGCGTGAAGGCGTCCGCCGCGACGAGCACGTCATGGGTGCGCGAGCCCCGGTCCAGGCAGACCAGGATCAGCGGGGGGTCCAGCGACAGCGAGGACACCGCGCTCGCCGTCAGGCCCCGGGGACTGCCCGTCCTGTCGTAGCACGTCACCACCGTGACGGGGGCGGCGAGCGACGCCATCGCGGCACGGAACTCGTCGGCCGGTATGTCGCCGGACATCACCATGCGCGGTGCTCCCGGCTCCGGGGCCGCGACGGCGTCCGGCAGCCCGAGCCCCGGTGCGGTGGCCGTCGCCGGGCCCGGCACGGACTGGGCCAGCAGGGTCGTGGCGCTCATCGGACCGCCCCTTCCAGTTCCCGGGCCGGTGTGGCCGGGGACTGCGCCCCGGGGAGATCCGCGGCCGGAAGGGCCGGCCCCGGCAGCCACCGGCCGAGGGGCTCGCCCACGGTTCCGCGGACCAGGTCCCAGACCACCCGGCCGCCCCGCACCACCGTGGTGAACCGGCCGGTGAACATCCAGCCCTCGTAGGCCGACCAGCCGCACAGCGACTGCACGTGCCCCGCGGAGAGCTGCCACCGCGCCGCCGGGTCGAGGAGCGCCAGATCGGCGTCCGCGCCCACCGCCAGCCGGCCCTTGCCGGCCAGCCCGAACAGGTCGGCCGGTCCCGTACCCATCAACCGCGCGAGATGGGACGCTGCGGCGTCGGGCTCGACACCCCGTGCGAGCAGGCCCGTCCACACGGAGACGGCGAGTTCCTGGACACCGGGCAGACCGGGGGGTGCCTCGGCCGGCGGACGGTTCTTCTCCTCGACGGTGTGCGGGGCGTGGTCGCTGCCGATGGTGGCCGCCTCCCCGTTGAGCACCGCCTGCCAGAGCCGCTCGCGGTCGCGCGGGGCACGGATCGCCGGGGAGAGCCGGGTCCGGGGACCGCGCCGGGCCGTGTCGTGGTCGGTGAACGACAGGTGGTGCCCGGTGACCTCGAAACTGATCGGCAGTCCCTCGGCGGCCGCGGCGACCAGCAGGTCGGTCTCCTCGGCCGACGACACGTGGAGTACGTGCACCTTGGTGCCGTGGGTGCGCACCAGGTGGACCACCTTGGCGACCGCGACGATCGCCCCGGAACGCGGCCGGTGGGGTTCGTAGGCGCCGTACGAATCGGGTTCGCCGCTGCGGGAGTCGAGCAGGTCGAAGACGTGCTGGTCCTCGGCGTGCAGCACGAGACGGACGCCGCCGCGCGAGGCCGCGGCGAAGGCCGCCTCCAGCTGGTGCGCCTCGCGGAAGACCACGGGCGCGGTGTGGTGCCCGGCCATGAACGCCTTCGCGGAGGTCGCGACGGCCGGGTCCAGGCCGGCGAGTATCTCGGGGTGGTCTGGGTCCGCCCCCATGTGGAAGCGGTGGTCCACGTAGGAGCGGCCCGCTATCAGGGCCGCCTTCGCCCGGAGCGATGCCGTGTCGAGCGACGGCGGACGGGTGTTGGGCATATCCATGACGGTCGTGACCCCGCCGGCGAGGGCCGCCCGGCTGCCGCTCTCCCAGGTCTCCTTGTGCTCCAGACCGGGAGTGCGGAAGTGCACGTGGGAATCGATGAGGCCCGGCAGGACGTACCGGCCCCGGGCGTCCAGGCGCGGTCCGGCGGGCAGCGGGTCGCCGGGGGCGACAAGAGCTGCGATCCGGCCGTCGCGGACGACGACAGCGCCCTCGACGACGCCCTCGGGGGTGACGAGACGGCCTCCCTCCACCACCAGGTCGGCCGCTGCGGCGGACCCCTGGGGGGAGGACGGGGACATACGGGAGGAGGGGGAGGTTTTCAACGTTTCCACGGCAGACTCACCAGTTCCTTGCAGAGGTCGTTGGTCGGTCCCATCAGGGCGACGGCACGGGCGTCGCGCCCGAACCGGTTGATCGGGTGCGTCTCGACGTATCCGGCCGAGCCGAGGAACCGGGCGACGTCCGCCACCACCCGCTCGGCCGCCGCGGAGGCGGCCAGCTTGGAGTGGAGCGTGGTCAGCCCCGGGTCGGCCGAGGTGCGCCGACCCGCCCGTTCCACCACCGCGCGGGCGGTCTCGACCTCGGTGGCCAGGTCCACCAGGCGGTGACGGACCGCCTGGTGGGCGTGGAGCCCGCGACGTTCGGCGTGGTGGTGCGCCACGTCGAGCGCGGCCTGGGCGATGCCCACGGCGACCGCGCCGAGCGAGGCGCCGCTGTCGCGGACCCGGGCGATGATGGAGGCGGCGACGCCCGGCGCGCCCAGCCGCGCGGAGTCCGGGACGTGGCACTCCCGCACGGACACGAAACCGGTGGCGGAGCCGCGCATCCCGGACAGCCGCATCGACGTGTCGGGCACCAGCCCCGGATGGCTCCCGGGGACCAGGAAGAAGGTCTGCCCGGCGGCACCGTACCCGGTGTCCCGCGACGCGGCGGCCGGCGCGGGGGAATCGTCCTGCGACTGGGCCAGGACGAGATACACGTCCGCGAGCCCCGCACTGGTGGTGAAGGACTTCGCCCCGTCCAGCACCCACCCCCCGTCGGAGGTGCGACGGGCCTGGGTCGCGAGGTTCTTCTTGTCCGCCCCGGCCCCGCTCTCCGACCACGCGGAGGCGGCCAGCCACTGGCCCCCGGCCAGTCTGGGCAGCAGCTCGCGGTGCTGGGCGGGGGTGCCGTTCTCGACGATCCGGCTGGTGACGGCGCAGTGCTGGAAGAGCATGATCGCGGCGGACGCGTTCACCGAGGCGACCTGCTCGACACAGGTGTTGAGCGCCACCGCGTCGGCCCCGGCCCCGCCGTGGGACTTGGGGACGACGAGCGCGAGCAGTCCGCTCCCGCGGAGCACGGCGACGGCCTCGCTGTCCGGCTCCCCGCTGAGGTCGGCCGCCTCGGCACAGGCCGCCAGTCGGCTCAGCACCTCGGGCGAGGGGACCGTGGAGGCGGCCCGGGAGGTGTCGGCGCGACCCGCCCAGCGGGCGTCGGCCGCGGCGAACGGAGCGACGGAGTGCGCGTCGGTCAGTACCCGCGCGGATGCGCTCCCACGCACGGCGGTCAGGCTGTCAACGGAACCCACGGGGTCTCCTCGGATACGCGGTCGGACGGGGGGAGTACGGAGGGGCGGGGGGCGGTGAAACCGTTCTGCGGGGCCGTGGGCCGGGGACGCGGCAGCAGCCCCCGGTACTCGACCTGCTTCTCGGCGACGGACACCCAGGCGAGCCTGCGTTCCCCGTCGGGGCCGTGCGTCGAATGGGCGGCAACCCGTACGCAGCCGCCGGGGGTGCGTACCGGCAGGAGCGCGTCGGGGTCCTGCGCCTCCCGCCCCGACAGGGACCAGGGCACGGTGTCCGCGATGCCGGCGGCGGCGCCCAGGCAGATCGCGCCGGTGAGCGCGACGGTGGGATGCCAGGACGGTACGGACACGGCCCGCACGAACAGCCCCCCGCCCTCCTGCGGCAGCAGGGCCGCGATCTTCGGGAAGGCACCGAAGGTGTCCCAGCCCAGCGATTCGCAGACCGCGATCCGCAGCCGGGTCATGACGTCGAACAGGTGGGGGTCGTCCGCGAAGAGCCGCCCGGGAGTGCCCGCCCCGAGGTGCGAGGCGTCGACGAAGGCGTAGGGATTGCCCATCGACACCAGCGAGACGGGCACGGCCCGGCCCTCGAAGGGGACCCGGGTCACCGGGTCGCCCGTCATCAGGAGCTCCGGCAGCCGCAGCGGCGGCGAGCACAGGAAGTGGGCGGTGAACCGGGTGCCGCCGTCGGAGGTCTCCTCGGTCTCGCAGACCACGTTGTCGCCGTTGTTGAGCACGTTGACCCGGACCCGGCAGCCCGGTACCAACGGCTGGATCATGCCGGTGCGGGCGGCCGCCTCGACGGCGGCCAGGATCGAGTGCCCGCAGGAACCGCGCAGGTCGAAGCTGTCGTGACTCTGCGGAAGGGACTGCACGAACCGGTAGTCGAGGTCGAACAGCGGGTGGCGGGAGGGGCGCACGATGGCGTTCTTGAGCACGTCGCCGGCACCCTGCCCGGACATCTCCGCCCGCAAGTCGGCCAGCGCGCCCAGCAGTTGGGGTTCGGATTCGGGGAAGTCGCGGCCGTCCAGGACGGCCGTGGGACAGGGCGCGCCGTGCGCCCGGGCGAGGGAGACGCTCATCCGGTGGCCACCGCCAGTTCACGCGTGCGCGGAGCCCTTCCGGCGGACCTGCCGAAGAACTCGCTGCGCCACATCTGGTGCGACATCAGCGCCCAGAGCGCCAGGGACACGCTGTCGGACGGCCGGGCGGCCTGCTCGGCGAAGAGGGCGTCGACGGCCTCGTACCGCAACCGCCCGTCGGACCGCAGCGCCTGCGGGGACAGGACGTCACGGGCCATCGCCCACAGCCGCTGGCCGGGGGCCAGCATCGCCGTGATCGGCAGGGTGAACGGCTGCTTGGGCCGGTTCAGCACGCTGTCGGGCAGCAGCCCCTCGGCGGCGCGGTACAGCGCGCGCTTGACGCCGACCCCGGGAACGGTGCGGTGCTGGTCGGGCAGTGTCGCCGCGTAGCGCACGATGCTCGGCTGGCAGAACGGGAGCCGGGCCTCCACCGAGCTCGCCATCGACAGGTGGTCGACCCGGCGCAGGTGGTACGCGGGAAGCCGGTAGCGCTGCTCGATCCGGCAGATGCGCTGGAGCCGGCTGCCCGTGCCGTACGCGAGCATGTCCGTGAGGCCCGGCGGCATGGGCGACATGCCGGGGGAGAGGACCAGCTCCGCGTACTCGGCGGTGTACAGCTCGTCGCGCAGCGCACGGGGGACGGCGGCCAGGTGGTCCAGGTAGGCACCGGCCCAGTCCGCCCCCTCGGGCGCGGCGAGCGCCTGCGTCATGCGGGCGTACCCGCCGAAGAGTTCGTCGGCGGCGTCCCCGGTCAGGGCGACCTTGAAGCCCGCGTCGCGGACCGCCCGGAAGAGCGAGAAGGTGCTGAGGGTGATCGGATCGGCGTTGGGCTGGCCGAGGTGGCGCACGACATCGCCCATCAGGTCCGGGAAGGTGGCCGGGTCGATCTCCACCTGGTGGTGCACCGTGCCGGTGTGCCGGGAGACCTCCGCGGCGAAGGCACGCTCGTCCCCGGGCCAGTCCCCGGTGTAGGCGATGTTGAAGGTGTGCAGCGCCCCGGACGCGCCCCGGTCGTGCAGGGAACGCGCGGCGAGCGCCGTGACCAGGCTGGAGTCGAGCCCGCCGGAGGTGATGGCGGCGACCGGCGCGTCGGCGACGAGCAGCCGGGAGACCTCGCAGGCCAGCAGCTCGCGCAGTTCCTCGCCCGCGTGGGCGAGGCTGCGCTCCTCGGCGACCGGCGGGGCGGACTCGTATCCCATCCGCCGGGTGCAGAGACGAAGACCCGCCTCCCGGGTCACGACCGCGGTGGCGGCCGGCGGCAGGACGTCGATGCCCCGGAACATGGTCCGCTGGCCGAAGGGGGTCTTCGCCGACAGGTAGGTGTGCAGGCCCAGTTCGTCCTCGTAGGGGCGTACGTCGGTGAAGCCGAGGAGGGCGGGCAGCTCCGAGGCGAAGTGGAAGCGGCCGCTGCGCTCCTCCCAGTGGTAGTAGAGCGGCTTCATCCCGGAGGCGTCGGTGGCGATCACGAGGCGCGGGGCGCGCCGCAGGTCCATGACGGCGACGGAAAACATGCCGTCGAGCTGCTCGGCGAACCGCTCGCCGTACGTGAGGTACAGCGCCGGCAGGATCGATCCGTCGCACCGGTCCTCGAAGTGGAAGCCCTGCCTGATGAGTTCGGTGCGCAACCGGTCGTGGTTGTAGAGCTCGCCGTTGAAGACGACGGTGATGTCACCGAGGCGGTAGGGCTGGGCACCGCCCTCGGGGTCCATGATCGACAACCGGTTGTTGCCGAGGGCCCAGCCCGACTGCTGGGCGAAGGACTGGGCATCGGGCCCGCCGTGGTGCTGGAGGGCGGCGACGTGGCGCATTTCCTGGGCGGTGGTGCGGGCGTGGAAGGATCCGTGGATACGGCACATGGCTCAGATCACCTGACGTCGGAGGAGAGACCGGCGGCGGAGTAGAGCGCCGGGTCGTACGGGCTGGGACCGCCGCAGGTCACGAAGCGACGGGCGTCGGGACCGGTGTGCGGGTTGCGCGCCCCGTGCAGGACGCCGGGCGCCGCGTACAGGACGTCCCCGGCGGCGACGTCGATCCAGCGGTCGCGCAGGTACATCTGGCCGATGCCCTCGAAGGCGATGAACGCCTCGTCGCTGTCGGGGTGCAGATGCACGTTGAAGGTCTGGCCCGGCTGCTGGATGCCGCAGTGCAGGCAGAGCTGGCTGCTGCCGTTGCCGGGCCAGAAGACGAAGTTCATGGTGGCGCGGTCGGCGTCGGGGGTGATCTGGCCGGTGCCGCCGAAGCCGCGCAGCTGGGTGGTCTCGTCCCAGAGGGTGGAGAAGGGCTCGGGGTCCGTGCCGGGCCGGCGGCCCGCCGCGAGCGGTGTGCGCCAGATGTAGACGGTCAGCCCCTCGGTGCCGGCCGTGAGGCTCAGGGCCTGCCCGGTGGGCGCGTACACGGCGTGGGACCGTTCGACCCGGTGGCTGCGGGAGCCGACCGTCGCGGTGCCGCAGCCGTCGAAGACGACCGCGGTGTTCTCCTCCCCGACGCTCCCGTCCGGGCCGAAGGACTCGCCCGCCGCGATGCGCACGACGTGCAGGGTGACGTGCGTGGCGCCCGCGGCGGGGCTCACCGGGGTGGCGAGGGTGGTGCGCCGGCCGGGCAGCGGGGCGAAGACGAACTCGGCGGCCGTGACGATCCGGGCGTCCCCGAGGGGGGACGCGGCGAGGGTTCCCGAGGCGGATGTGCGCGTCATGCGAAGGGCTCCTTGGAGGTGGGGAGGAGACGAGGGGAGGGCGGGGAGGGTGGTCCCGTCCTCGTCCTGTGCTTCCACGTTCGTCCCGGCCGGTCCCGCCGTACTCCCGCTTCGCTACCACGGAGAAGGAGATGAGCGGGAACCGTCCCGTACCGGAAGCCCTTTCGTGCGGAACTCAACTCCGTTGTGAATAAAGGGAGTTGAGGAAAAACGCACAACGGAACGGGGCCGGCGCGGACCCCTCGGAAAGGGTGTCCGCGCCGGCCCCGGCTCAGTGCGTCGTGCTGCGTTGTGTCGTGCCGTTCCGTGTGGTGCAGCGTTGTGTCGTGCTGGACTGTGTTGTGCCGTGTTGTGTTGTGGCCCGTTACGGGCAGGACTTCTCCGGCACACGGGCGGCCGCGACCGGCGCCGGCGGCGCCGTTTTCGCCCGCCGGGACAGGGCGGAGACACGCCCCTCCGCGACGGCGAGCGCGGCGATCACGACCACACCGCCCAACGGCACGTTCCAGGTCAACGGCTCGCCCAGGGCCAGCACCCCGACGACGACGGAGAACACCGGCACGAGATAGTTCACACCGGACGCCGTGGTCGGACCGGCCTCCGCGATCAGCCGGTTGAGCAGGGCGAACGCGATACCCGTGGAGGCGGCACCGAGGACCAGCAGGGCGAGCAGGGGCTTGAGGGTGAGGTCACCGTGCAGGGTCCAGCCGGTCATGAGCGTGGTGACCACCACGGTGATGACGGCCGCCATGCTCAGCTGGGCGGCGGTCACGGAGAGCGCCGGCAGCTTGTGGGGACCGATGAAGCGGCGGATGTAGACGAAGCTGACGGCATAGCTCGCCGCGGCGCCGACGCAGGCGAGCTGCCCGCCGATCGTGCCGAAACCATCGGTGTTCCACGGTCCGACGACCACGATCAGCCCGATGAACCCACCGACCAGACCGGCCACCTTGCGGGCCGTCGGCTTCTCCTCGGAGAGCGCGAGCGCGGCGACGCCCAGCGTGATGAGAGGAGTCGCGCCCTGGATCACCCCGGCCGTGGTCGCAGTGGTGTGCTGCTCACCGATGGCGAAGAGGGTGAAGGGGACGACGTTGCCGAAGACGGAGGCGACGGCGATGTGTCCCCAGAGCTTCCGGGAGGGGAAGGAGAGCCGCTTCAGGGCGAGGATGCCGAGGACGACCAGGGCGCCGACGATCAGCCGGCCCGAGGCGAGCTGGAGGGGCGCGAAGGCCTCCAGGGACATCTTGATGAAGGCGAAGCTGCAGCCCCACAGGGCGGCCAGCAGGCCGAAACGGCCCCAGTTGACGAGGTTCATGCTGTGTTTCTCCTAGGGGAGACGGGGCGGGGCGAATGGCGCCCCGTCGGTCAGTGGTGATGGTGCGGGTGGGCGCCGCCCGGGCCGTGGTGGTGCGCGGGGCCGTCGCCGTGCGCGGGTCCGTCCCCGGGCGTGGATCCGTCCTTGTGCGCGTGCGGGTGGTCGTGATCCGTGTCGGGGGCGTCGACCTCGAACTGGTCGTACTTCTCCATCAGGGCGACCATCTCCTCGCGGGACGGGCGGTTGCCGTCGGCGAGAAGAGCGGCCAGCCCCTCGAAGTACCCCTCGCGGTGCTCGGCCGGAGTGAAGATGATCAGCATCTCGGCGAGAGCGTCGCTCTCGTTGCGGAAACCGTGCACGGCGTTCTCCGGCACGTGCAGGAAGTCACCCGCCCTGGCGGTGCGCCAGCCGGTGCCGTCGTGCAGGCGCACCTCGCCCGTCAGCACGTAGAAGGACTCGGAGATCCGCGAGTGGTAGTGCGGGGCGGCGCCGCCGGCACCCGGCAGCATGGAGTGGTGGAAGAGCCCGAACCGCCCGTCGGTGGTCTCCGCGAGAGCGATGAAACGCGTCGTCGTGGCGACTCCGATCTCCGCCTTCACCGCGTCCGCGTACGCCCGGAACATCGCGTGACTCATGATCAGGCCTCCCACATGCTCAGGTAGCGCTCGCCCGTGTCGGGCAGCAGCGTCACGATCACACCGTCGGTGAACTCGGCCCTGCGGGCGACGAGCTCACTGGCACGGGCGGCGGCGCCGGACGATACACCGGTGAACAGCCCCTGACTGGTGGCGAGTCGACGGGCGGTGAGCAGGGCGTCCTCGTCGGAGATCGTCAGCACCTCGTCGATGAGCGAGACGTCGGTCGTGTCGGCGACGAAACCGCCGTTGAGGCCCGGGATGCGGTGCTGGCCCGCGTAACCCCGGGACAGGATCGGCGACTTCTCCGGCTCGACGGCTATCACCCGCACGTCCGGGTCCTGCTCCTTGAGGTGGCGGGCGACACCGGTGAGGGTGCCCCCGGTGCCGACCCCGCAGACGAAGGCCGAGATGCGGCGACCGGTGGCCGCCACCGCGGAATGGATCTCGGGACCCGTCGTCTCGTAGTGCGCCAGGACGTTGTCCTGGTTCTCGTGCTGGCACGGGAACCAGGAGCCCGGCGTGGCCGCGTGCAGCCGCTCCGCCTCGGCGATCGCTCCCGGGTAGCCCAGCGCGCTCGGCGTCTGGACGATCTCCGCACCGAAGGCGCGCAGCAGCTTGACCCGCTCGGCCGTGGCGTTGTCCGGGAGCACGATGACACAGCGGTAGCCGCGCGAGGCGGCGAACGCGGCCAGCGAGATCCCGGTGTTCCCGGAGGTGGCCTCGATGACGGTGCCCCCGGGCCGCAGCGCGCCGCGCTCCTCGGCGGCCCGCAGCATGTAGAGGGCGGCCCGGTCCTTGCTGGACGACATCGGGTTGGCGGACTCCAGCTTCGCCAGCACCCGCGCACCGGCCGCAAGGTCGCGCAGACGCAGTTCCAGCAACGGGGTGGAGCCGACGAGGTCCTCGATGCGCGAGGCGACGGCCGGGCGGACGGGGGCGATGTGGGCCGAGGGGGCCTGTGCGGTGGTCGACACGGTTCTCATCTCTCGCAATCGGGGGAGTCGGTCGGCACGGAGTTCGGAGGGGTCACCAGGAACCCGCGGGGGTGATGGCGGGGCACCAGGAACCCGGGGAGGCGATGACGGGTCACCAGGAAGCCGGGGAGGTGATGGCGGGTCACCAGGAACCCGCGGAGGCGATGACGGTGAAGACGTCCTCCATCAGTTCCGGCCGGCGACCGGGCTCCTTGATGACGGCGGTGGGCGCGAGCACCCGGGCACCGCGGGGGACGTCCTTGTTGACGAGGGCCTGCGCGCCGATGACCGCCCGGTCACCGACGGTCACCGGACCGAGGACGGTGGCGTTGGCGCCGAGGACGACGCCACTGCCGACCACGGGGTGGCGCCGGTCGCCCTCGGGCCGCTCGTTGTCGCTCCACCAGCCGACCGCGCCGAGGGTGACCTGGTGGTACATGGTCACGTCGTCGCCGACGACGGCGGTCTCACCGATCACCACGCCGGCGCCGTGGTCGATGAAGACCCGACGGCCCAGCACCGCCCCGGGGTGGATCTCCACGGCCGTCACCCGGCGCGCCCACCGGGCCAGCAGCCGGGCCGGGATCCGCAGACCGCGGCCGTGCAGGCGGTGAGCGATCCGGTGCGCCCACAGCGCGGTGAGCGCGGGGTGGAGGACGGCTTCCTTCTTGCTCCGCACGGACGGGTCCCGGGTCACCACGACGTCGAGGTCCTCACGGAGGGCGGACAGGAGTCGGGGGACTGCGGAGGCAGGAGTGGCGGAGGCAGGGGCGGCAGCCGCCGTCCCGGAGCCCGTGGCGGGGGCGGGGGCGGGGCCGGACGCGGGGTCGGAGGACGGATTCGGCTCCGGTTTCGTCGGACTGAGCAGGCTCATCGTGGCTCCAGTGGCGGGGCGGGCCTTTGACTGGAAAGGAGCGTGCCCGGCCGCCTTCCCGCCGGAGTCCCGGCCCGTTCCCGCTCGTCGGGACCGCTGCCGCCCCCGACGGAACCAAGGGGGAACGCGGCGGGAAACATACGGGAACGGCCGCTCCCACACTCGCCTGTGCACCACCCGGTTGGCTGCACGCCCGCCCACCGGACGGCCGCACCCCGTCGAGATGTCCCATTGCGAACAGAGGAGCTTCCCGTGCCTGTGATTTCCGTTGACTGGTGGAAAGGCAACGACCGTGCCCGACGCCAGGAACTGGTCGGTGAGCTGACCGCCTGCGTGTCCCGGATAGCGGGGTGCCCCGAGGAGGCCGTCACCGTCATCGTGCGGGACGTGGACCCCGGCCACTGGGGGAAGGGCGGCATGCTCGCCGACACACCCCCGGACCCCGACGCCACCGCTCTGCCCGCCCCGCAGGACACCGGGGGGCAGCAGCCGTGACGGCCCCCGCCGGATCCAGTTCCTCCGATCCGCGCTCCCTCCTCCTCGTCTGCCCGACACCCCGGCTGGTGACCGCGGCGACCGAGGCCGGATTCCAGGTCGTCACGGTCGCCGACCCGGCCGGCTTCACGGACGACCAGCTGCGCGACCACCTGGCGGAGACCGTCCGCACCCACCGGGTGGGCATACTGATCGCCTGCGGGGAAGCGAGTACCCTGCCCGCCGTGCTGGAGACGGCCGAACACCTCGGCGTGTCCCCGAACCCGGCCGCCGCGGCCCGGTTGCTCGCCGACGCGTCGCAGATCAGGGGCCTGATGACGCGCAGCGGCCCCCAGTGGGAGGAACTGACCCTGCCGACCGGGCCGGAGGACGGGCCACCGCCGTACGACATCGAGTACGGCGTGGAGACGCTGACGGCGGAGGGGATGCACCGGGTCACCGGCATCGTCGAACTGCGTTTCACGGACAGGGGAGCGCCCCGTACCGGTTCCGGGCCCGAACCGGGCACCGGGGACGACACCACCGGCACGGTACGCGGGGACACCCCCCTCCACACCTTCCCCGCGCCCCTCACCAGGCAGGAGGAAGCGGAGATCCGGGCCCTGGCCACGGGCCTCCTGGACCTGGCCGGGTACGAGTTCGGCTACGCCTTCACCCGCATCGCCCGCACCGACCAGGGACCGCGCGTCATCGAGTCGCTTCCACGACAGGCGAGCTGGCCCACCTCCCGGCTGATCGAGCTGACCACGGGGCTCGTGCCGGAACGGGAACTCGTACGCGCCCTGTCGGGCAGCCCCCCGCAGGCGCCGGCGATGGTCGGCTGCGCGGCCGCCGTTCCGCTGCCCGATCCGTCCGGGACACCGGACCGGCTCACGGCCCTCGCGGACGTACGGGAGGTGCGGGACGGGCACGTCCTGCTCACCGCCCTCACCCCTGCCGAACTGGCCGCCCGGACGGCGGCCCTCCTCGACAGCCAGGTCTGACCCGGCCCTCTCCCGTCCGGGTGAGGGCCCGTCGGACGGGGCGCCTCAAAGGAGAGCGACGAGAGGGCTCATGAGGGATTCACGAAGGGTCCACGCAAGCGCCCCGGCCGGGATTTCCCGGCCGGGCGTTCTGCGTGGGCGTTCGTGTCGTGCGACGGCGACGACGCCGAAAACGTCCGCGCGGGGGCGCCCGTACCGGATCCCTGCGCCCGGAACGCGGGTCTTCCCGCGCCCGACGGTGCGGGATTCCCAGGGCTTTCCGGGGTTTCCCGCTGTGTTCCCGGCCGCCGGGGGGAGCCGGTAACCGAAGCGGAACAACCCGGGAGCGGGGCCCGGCAAAGTCATTCCTGTCAGCAGGAAACCCCAGGCAGGACCACTTCAGAAGGCGGGATCTCAGATGCGGAACTCGGTGCTCACGATGGCGGGAATCCTCACGGCGGCCGTTCTCACGGTCGGCGGCGCTGCCGCCACGGCGAACCTCACGGGCGGCGCCGACCTCGATTCCACGGCTGCCGCGCACCTGGTCCTGGAGGGCACCGGCTTCGAGGCCGTCGGCACGGACACCGGCGAGGGTCCGAACGCGGGCGAGGGTCCGAACACGGGCGAAGGTCCGAACACCGGTGAAGGCCCCAACACGGGCGAGGGTCCGAACGTGGGTGAAGGCCCGAACGTCGGTGAGGGGCCGAACACCACGCCGGTGGTGCCGAGCTCCGGCGAGGGTCCGAACGTGGTTCCCGCCTCCGACGGTGAGGGTCCGAACGTCGGTCCCGCGCCCAGCGGCGAGGGACCCAACTTCGCCGCCTGATACCTGTCGCCGAACAGGCCCCCTGCTGGAAGGCCGGTGCCCCGCTCCCTGTCGAGGAGAGTGCGGCACCGGCCTTCCCTGCGTCGATGATGCGGGTGCCGGGAACCGGCCGCGCGGCAGCGGCGTCCGGCCGCGGCTCGGAAGGGAAGCCCCGTCAGGCCCTTCGGGCCGCGGGAATCCCCATGGCCTCGAACGCCTTGTTCGCCGCCTCCCGGTGGACCCGGGCCGAAGCGTGGTCGCCGAGGTGCTCCAGGGCGTGCGCCATACCGGCCAGCGCGTGCGCCTCCTCCACCCGGTAGCCGATGCCGGAGGCCGCGTCGTGGGCGTGCTGGTGGAGTTCGAGGGCGAGGGAGTGGCGACCGTTGCGGGTGTGCAGCCGGCCGACGATGTTGCCGACGGCGGCCTCACGCATCGGTGCGCCGCTCAGATCACCCAACTGCAGCGCCGACGCCGCCCACTCGGTGGCCGCCCTGCTCTCGCCGAGCCGGTCGGCGGCGTCGGCGGACAGGGCGAGCAGCAAGGACATGTCGGCGGGCGACATGACGTCCACGGCCAGCTTGCGGGCCCGGCCCAGCAGATCGGCGGCCGCGGCGACCTCGCCCATGCCGAGCCTGGCGATCGCCAGCTCCGTGAGCCCTTCGACCTCCTTGTCGACGGAACCGATGCCGCGGGAGAGCGTGATGGCACGGGTGGCCGCCTCCACCGCCTCCGGGAAACGCCCCCACTCGGCGTACAGGTTGCTCAGGTTGGTCAAGGACTCGGCCTCGGCACGCTCCGCCCCGAGCTCCCGCTTGATCGAGACGGACTGCTGCAGCCGGGGAAGCGCCTCGTGGTACCGCCCCAGCGCGCTGAGCAGAAGCCCCAGGACGCCGGTGTCCTTGGCCTCGCCGCGCCGGTCGGCGAGACCGACGGCCAGTTCGAACGCCTCCTCCGCCACCTCGATCCCCTCCTCGAAGCGCCCGAGCTTCCAGCAGGCCACGGAGAGGTTGGACAGACTCAACCGCAACAGGGCCGGATCGCCCAGCCGGCGGGCGGCGGTGATCGCGGTGCGGCTCAGCTCCCGGAACTCCTCCAGACGGCCACGCAGGTCGAGGGGGAAGACCACGTTGGCGGCGAGCAGCCCCACATGACTGTCCAGTTCCCAGCGGTACGCCAGTGAGACGGCGGCCATCAGCGAATCCTGCTCCCGCTCCAGCCATTCCCGGGCCTGGTCCGGGGTGTTGAGCGGGGGGAGCTCGGCGGTCGACCGGGACTCGGGGCGGCTTGTCCGGGCACGTCCCGGGAAGAGCATGTCGCAGGCGGCGTCCGTCGCGGCCAGAGCGAAGTCCAGGAGCCGGCGTACGGCGCGCGCGGCCTCCTCGTCACCCACGCCCGCGCCCGCGCCCGCGTTCGCACCGCCGGGACCGGGGGCGGGGCGCGCACTGCCGCGCGAGAGGTTCTGGGCGAAGCTGCGGACCAGGTCGTGGAAGGCGTAGCGACCGGTCTCGTGCTGCTGGAGCAGGTGCATGTCCAGGAGGTACTCCAGGACCCCCTCCGCGTCCCGCGCGCTCTTGTCGAGCAGGGCGCCGGCCGCGTACACGTCGATCTCGGTCCCGGGATGCTGGCCCAGCATCCTGAACGCCTCCCGGGTCTCGGCCGCCAGACCCTCGTACGAGAGCCGCAAGGTCACTTCGACGCTGCGCTCGCCCGAGTTGAGCTCGGCCAGCCGGTGGGCGTCGTCGCGGAGCCTGTCGACGAGGTAGCGGACGGTCCAGCGGGGTCGCTTGCGCAGCCGGGCGGCCGCGATGCGCAGGGCGAGCGGAAGGTGACCGCAGAGCTCCGCCAGTTGCGCGACGGCCTCCGGCTCGGCGCGGGCGCGGGTACGGCCGAGGACCCCCTCGACCAGGGCGACACTGTCGCCGGGCGGCATGACGCCGAGCGAGACGGTGTGCGCGGCGTCGAGGTCCACGAGAAGGGCACGGCTGGTGACGAGGACGAGGGTTTCGGTGGGGGAGGCGAGGAGCGGTCTCACCTGGGACTCGTCCAGGGCGTTGTCGAGCAGCAGGATCATGCGATGGGTGCTCATGGTGCGCCGCCACAGGGCGATGCGGCCCTCCGCGTCGTCCGGGATGCGGTCGCCCGGCACGCCGAGCGCCCGCAACAGTGCCTCGGCGGCGGCGCCCGCGCTGAGCGGTTGCCCGCTGGGTGTGAACCCGCGCAGGTCGATGTGGAGCTGCGCGTCGGGGTAGCTGTCGGCGAGCTGATGGGCGGCCCGTACGGCCAGTGATGTCTTGCCGCTGCCGCCCATGCCGTCGATGGCGATGATCAGGGGCCCCGTGCCGGGGGCTTCCGCCACGAACCCGAGCAGTTCGCGGACCTCCTCCTCACGGCCGGTGAAGTCGCGCAGATCGTAGGGGAGGGTGGAGGGCTTGCCCTCCGGGGTGAACGGGGCCACGGTGGCCTGCGGCGGGGCGGCGAGCTCGGGGCTGTTGCGCAGGATGGCGTTGTGCAGCTCGGTGAGCGAGTCGCCGGGGCCGATTCCGAGTTCGTCGATCAGGAACTCGCGGACCTTGGCGAACTCTTCCAGGGCTTCCGCCTGGCGGCCGGACCGGAAGAGGGCGAGCATCAGTTGGCCGCGCAAGGTCTCGCGCAGCGGGTGCGCGTCGATGAACTCCCTCAATTCACCGATCAGTTCGCTGTTCTCTCCCGAATCGAGCCGCAGGTCGAAGAGTTGCTCGACGGCCGTCAGGCGACGTTCCTCCAGGGCCGCGGAGGCGGCGGCGAGCACTGAGCCGCCGCTGCCCGACAACAGCGGCCCCCGCCATAACTCCAGCGCCTCGCGCAACGCCGTGGCGGCGAGGGCGTTCTGTCCGGCGGCAGTGGCTTCCCTGGCCTGTTTCAGCCCCCGGGTGAACCTGCTGAGATCCACCTGGTCGGGTGTGGTGAGCGCCCGGTAACCCGGCCCCTCGGTGACGATCAGATTGCGCCCGTCGGGGATGCGCTGACGCAACTCCGCCACTGCTTTGCGTACTTGGTGGGCGGCGGTGGCGGGCGCGTTCTCGTCCCATACGGCTTCCACCAGACGGAAGACGGGAAGCACGCGCTGGGGTTCCAGCAGGAGCGTGACCAGCACCTTTTCGTGCACGGGGCCACCCACCCGAACGCGTTCCGGCCCGTCCCAGCATTCGAACGAGCCCAGAATCCGGAACCGTACTCTCAGTTCCCCTGTGTTCTCGCCCATGAAACGTTTCCCTCCAGCGGGCCCTGGAGCGGCCCTGCCGCCACCCCACGAATGCCGATGCTCCCAGTCCTGCCGGTCCGAATGGGTCATCACACCAGGGTGTCGAGCCGGGCGGCAAGACGGCCCTCCGTTTCATGGCCTCAAGTGAGTGTTTTTCAGCAGAATTGACTTGCCATCAACCTTTGCCAGGGGCGATTGACCAGGCATCCGATTGATCAGGCACTCGGGTGATCGGGGGCTCGGGGCTCGGGCGCTCGAGTGACCGGGCGCTCGGGTGACTGGGCGCTCAGGGCGGGTGATCTCAGCGATTACCCACCACTCGGACCGGGGCGCCGGTGGGCCCGGCCGCGGATGGCGTCGACCACGGCGCGCAGGCCCTGACCCGGATCGGTGAGGGTGCACGCGACCCGCGGTGGCCCGGTGGGGGACCTTCCGGTCGACCGGAGGGGCCGCCGACGCTGCGAGAGCGGCGGCGGCCCCTTCCCGTATTCCTTTCCCTTTCATGCCCGCACACGGTCGAAAAGACCAGCTGGAATTGCGCCCCCGTCTCGATTTTCGCGGCACGCAATGCCAGGAATGAACAGGAATGGGAACGGGAGAAGCTTACTCGCGAGAGTTTTTAGTACTCCAGTCGCAGTTCGCTATTCCTGCTGGTCAGGAGCGTGTATCTGAGTGTACTCGGCTGACGTGTTGTCAGGTTGGGTGAGTTCGTGACCTCGGGTACGGCGGCGGTAATGACAGCGGCGGGCTGCTGCTTGGTGTCGGCGCCGCCATCGGGACCAGTGCGGTATGTGGTCGATGCGCCGACGGCGCGTCATTGCGGGGCGCCCCGCTGCCAGGAGCCGCCGTATTTCTGCCACGGTGAGCGGGACCAGCGCGCCGGAACCGTTTCTGCTGCCCCCTTTTGCGCTGCCGCGGCGGCCATGGCGGCGAGGAAGGCATGGGCGAGCATGGCCAGGGTGATGTGCCGGTACCAGCCCGGATACCGGCGTACCTCGTACTGGTCCAGGCCGCACTCGTTCTTCGCCGCTTGGAAGGCTTCCTCGATCGCCCACCGCGTCCCGGCGACCCGCACCAGTTCGGCGACGGTGGTGCCGGTTGGTGCGTAGGCGAGGCAGTAGGCGATCTCGTCCGGGCGGGCCAGACTGCGACGGGCCGGCACCCACCGGCCGTGGGTGGGCTCAGGACCGTCGAAGTCGTCGATCGGCGGGAGCCTCGCGGCGGCCCAGTCGTAGACGCGTGGTCCCTTCGCTCCGGCCCCGCACGACTGGCGCTCCCAGGCGTCATCCGGGGCTCGGGAGAAGGCGAAGTCGATGCGGCCCGCCGCGTGAATGTGCTGGGACTTCGGCACGGCCAGAACATAGCCGACCCCGACCTCTTCGAGCATGCGGCGCAGCCTCTGGTCCTGGCCGTAGGCAGAGTCGGCGGTTACCCGGGCGACAGGCAGCGGGGAGCCCAGGGCTCGTCTGATCATGTCCTTCGCGAGATCGCCCTTGGTCGCGAAGGCACGCTCCCCGGGAATCCTTGCCTCTGCACAGCGGTTCGTATCCGAGGTCCAGGACTTCGGCAGGTACAACTCCCGGTCCACCAGTGCGCGGCCTTTGTGTGAGGCGTAGGCGGCGAAGACGCCTGTCTGGCAGTTCTCGGTTCGCCCGGCCGTGCCGGAGTACTGTCGCTGCACCCCGGCCGAGACCGTGCCCTTCTTGATGAAGCCGGTGTCGTCGACGATCAGCACCCCAGTCGGATCGCCGAGTCTCTCGGCAACGTATTCCTGCAGGTCGTCCCGCAGCTCGTCAGGATCCCAGCAAGCCCGGCTCAGCAGGTGCTGTACCCCTGAAGGGGTTCGGTGACCGGCGTGTTCGGCCAGTTGCCAGCTGTTCTTCCGGCCCACAGGCGCAAGCAGGCCGTGTACGTAGGCCCGCATCCGCCGCCGCAGGTCCACCCGGCCGAACCGGTGACCGACCCGCACCAACAGCTCTTCCAGCTCCGCCGACCAGAGGTCAGGCCGCACATCGTCTTGCATGACAAGCACAACGGGCCGCCGTACCCGAGGTCACGAACTCACCCAACCTGACAACACGTCAGCCGAGTACGCTCAGATACATGCTCCTGACCAGCAGGAATAGCGAACTGCGACTGGAGTACTAAGATTCCATGGGCTGATGATCAGCATGTCGCCAGTTCGCCCGGGGAATGGGTGGCGCTATCTCTTCCGTGGTGTGATGGTCGGTGACGGCCACCGCCCTGCAGGCAAGGCGCTGCGCGCCGCCCAGGACGAAGCCGGTGTCCCGGCCGACGTGTGGAAGGGCCGGGGCCTGGCCGCGCTCGGGCTCAAGGACGGGGACGTGGTCACCGAGCGGCAGGCCGAACTGCTCCTGGGGGAGGGGCGGCACCCGGACGCCGACCGGATCGAGCGCGGGCTCCTGGCGCAGGGCAAGAGCCCGGCGCAGGCGAGGCGGGCGACCGTGCTGGGCAGGCCCATCGAGCACCACCGCTCACCCAAGACCGACAAGGCCAAGGAGCGCACCCCCTGGCTGGCCTTCGACCTGACGTTCCGGCCCCCGCCGATGGCACACCTCGCATGGGCCCTGATGGACGACAGGCACTGCCGGGTGCTGGAGCTGTGCCAGGACATCGCCCGCGACAAGACGCTGGATTGGGTGGGGGAGGCGGTCGCGGAGATCCGTTGGAAAGCCGGCGGCAAGCGCCGCGCCCGGGTCAAGGACGGGCTGATCGTCGCGGTCTTCCGGCACTACGAGTCGCGAGCCGGAAAGCCGCTGCTGCACGATCACGCGATCGTGTCGATCCGCGCCCGGCGGCCGCACGACGGGAAGTGGGGCAACCTGTCGGCGGACTCGCTGATGGCCCACATAGTCGCCGCCGACACCCTCTACACCCTCCACTTCATGGAGGAGATGTCCGCGAGGCTCGGGTGGGCGTGGGAGCCGCGCGAGGTGACGCCCGGCCGCCGGCCCGTCATGGAGATCGCCGGACTCGACCAGCGGCTCATCGGCTGGCAGTCGACCCGCCGTCAGCAGATCCAGGACGCACTGTCCGTCCTCACGGCCGACTACGAGCAACGCCGGGGGCACCCGCCGGGGGAGCGGGCCGCCTACGCGCTGGCCTGCCAGGCCGCCGACCAGACCCGCCCGCCCAAGCGCACCGAGCTGTGGTCGCTGACCGAGCTGCGCAAGCGATGGCGCGACTCGGCGATCCGGGCCTACGGCGCCGACGTCGTCGACCGACTGGCGGAGCGGGCGCGGGCGGCGGCCGCAGCGGTATGGGCACGGGTGCGGCCAGTGGTCGACATAGCGCTCGCGGCCGTCGACGTCGTCGCCGTGGTCTACGTGATGCGCGGCGCGTTCAAACACCACCACCTGCTCGCCGAAGCCCGACGCCACCTCGCCCACGCCCTGCGCGGCCGGCCCCACCAACCCGGCCTGGACGAACAGATCGTGCAGACGGCCGTCGACGACTACACCCGTCCGGCCAGCCGACGGATGATGACCGCCGACCTGCGCGCCCTGTACCCGCGCGACACCGAGGACCAGGCCGTGGTGCGCCCGCTGACCCGCAAGCGGCCCGCGACCCCGTACGAGCGGGCCCGCCTCGCCGCCGGCACCCTGGCCGCCCGGGTCAACGCAGCGCGGCGTGCGGAGCGTCTGGGCTCCCGCCCCCGGCCGTACGCGGTCTCCGTGCCCGCCGCCTCGAGGACGCACCCGCGGCCGTTCCGCACCGGCCCGAAGGACGGCCGCCTCCTGGAGCCGGAGACCGGTGTCGACACGGTGGAGCAGACCCGCCGGACCTTCGAAGCCGCCGCACGGCTGGCCGCCAGGCTTCAGGACGGCAAGCGGGAGCGTGCCATCGCCCCCGGCCACAGCCCCGCAGCCGCACACTCAGCAGCCCGGCACCCAGCACACACCAGGCCGGACCACAGAAGGAGTCGCATGAGCACCCCGGAAGAACGACCCAACCCCGACGACGCACTCGCACGTGCCCACGCGGCCCGCGCGAAAATGGCCGCCGCGCTCAACGAGGACCAAGAGCCCGAGCCCGAGGAGCCCCTGGGGTGGCAGCCGATCTGGAAGCGCCCCCGGAAGCCGAAGTCCAAGGCCGCGAAGAAGCAGGAACTGCGCAAGCAGCGGCGGCGGCTCCAGGACGCCCGCAAGCGCCGCCTCGCAGTCGCGCCGGCCACGCTCCCGGCAGAACCGGATCGGCAACGCGGCCGCGCGCCGCGACGCCCGCGCCCTGTCCCGGGTGCGGCACCCCACCGCATGGCTGTGGTGACGATGCCGGGCATCGTCCCTCGAGTGGAGTCCACCCGATGGCGCGCATCGTCACCGGATGCAGAACACCGAGTGGAGCCCACCCGGTGGACTCCACTGAGCTTCCGCCAACTTGAAGCCGCAGCTCAAAGGGCTGGTATGACGGTCTTCCGAGGTGCTCACGCAGGTCAGTGGTGGCAGTCTGCGGAGTAGATCGTCTGTCATCGGTTGACCTTTTCGAGGTCGGAAATCGAGCTTGGGCGGAAGGGTATTGCGATGTCGGCCACGTGCTCGCCCGGCTCGGCGGTCGCCCAGTTCGGGTAGTACACCTCTCGATTGGAGGCGCTGACGGCATATCCGTGCTCGGCGAGCCATACGCCGACGGCGTCATGGGCGGCAGCCATCGCCGAGTAGCCCTCGTGCTGCTTCGTCAAGGCGGTGTACGCCTCGCGGTGCGCGGGCTCGATGCGTACCCCGATTTGGCCGGCTGGTTCGACATCTGGGCTCTGGGTTGGAGCGCAGATCTCGACCGGGCCGTCGGAGTCCTCGCTCACCAGGCCGTGGTAGACGGCGAAGAGCGGTCCGGACAAGCCCGCTTCTGCCTGCCGCAGGTGGGAGAAGAGCAGCTCGCTCGAGTCCGCGAGGAAGCTGGGCAGGTCTGCGGCGGTCACGTGGCGCTGGATGAACAGGACTTTCTGCTCTGGCACGTCGCGCTCGGAAACCTCGTACATGGTCGGACTTCTTCCGGTCAGAACCTCTCGGGCATAGCCCACCGCAGCCCGGCGAGCCACGTGCACAGCCTCCTGTTCTCGCCAGTACGAGGTGAGCAGCCGCACCGGCTCCTCACCGCTCGAATCGAGCACCTCCGCGATCCGCGTCAGCGGCATGCCGGTGGCACGCAGCAGCACGATACGGCGGGCCCGTTCAACCTGGGCGAGACCGTAGCGGCGGAAGCCGGTTCGCGGATCGACCCGGGCCGGGGGCAGCAGCCCTCGGTCCCCGTAGAGCCGCAGCGCCTTGAGGCTGAGCCTGGTCCTGGTGGCGAGCTCGCCGATGGTGATCAATTCCTCTTGCACGGGACCACTGTGCCCTCTGCCCTTGGGGGAGGGCCAAGTCACGGGTTCCTCTTCGCGCTCGCCGGACAGCTTCTACGATCCAGCATGCACAGAGCGTAGAAGACCGTTGATGGGGATTTCCGGAAAAGGGTGTGATCGAGCCTCCGTGACTGCTACCGCTGCAATCCGATGATCACGTCCAGCCTGCTGCCCTGAGCACCCCTACGGCGACGTCGGTGACGGATCCTGTGCCGGCGTCGACGGTGAAGTCGTCGACTGCAGACCGGCTGAGGATTCCGTCCAGTTCACCGGCCCGGTTCAGGTGCCATCGCAGTGCTTCGGGCTCACTGCCGTGGCGTTGGACCAGTCGCTGGTGGATGACCGAAAGCTCAGCCCGGAGCCGGCAGACCATGAGTTCAGCACTTACGGCATCGGCCAGCAACTTCCGCTCGTCCTGGTCCTCAACCACACCCGCGAGAACGAGGCGCGTCGCTCCGGCATCGAGATAGTGACCGGTGACGGTCTGCAGATTCCACAGGAGCATGCCGAAGTTGAACCGGTCACCGGGAGGTGTGGGCCACGACTTACGTAGCCAGTCGAGATCGATGACGGCATGAGGGATCCCGGCGTCGGCGAGAAGGTCGCCCACGGCCTCGGCAACGGTTGTCTTGCCCACGCCGACAGTGCCATTGAGGAGGAGGGCATGGGCGCCCCGAGGGCTGTCTGCGTGCATCTCGGCATGCTACGCCGAGCAGCTCGGGCGTCGGAGTCACGCCTGTCGCTGACCGAGAAACGCATGTCCGCCACCGATTCGAGCACCGAAAAGCCGGTAACCAACCGCTGACGGACGATCTACTGCGCAGACAGCCGCCCACGACCAGCGTGAGCACCCCGAGCACCGGTCACACCAGCCGTTTGACCTGCGACTTCAAGTTGGCGGAGGCTCAGTGGGCTCCACCCGGTGCGCCGGATGACGATGGACGCCACCGTGGTGCGCACCGCGAGGGTGCGCCACCGCACCCGGTGCGCCGCGCCACCCGACGATGCCCGGCACTCTCGCGCGCTGGTGCGCCGCACCCGATGCTCCGCACCGCACCGGTGCGCCCGCCACCGGCCGACCGGCTGCACCGCCTCCAGGACGCGTTCACCACGGCGGCCGACGACTCCCGCGCCCGCGCGGACCGCTACCCCGACCAGGACGACGCCAACGCAGTGCACCCGGTGCGCGACGGTCCGCCCCGATACCCGGGACGGACCGTCGCGCACCGCGCGAGCCCCGCGGGGCTCGGTGGATACTGGCGTCCGATGACTTCCGACCGCGCGACGCGCCTTCGTCGACTCGCCCGTACGCTCACCGACCGGTTTGGCTTCCAGGCAGGCGGCCCCCACCGGCACGGTGCCGTCGAGGCCGAGTGGTCCGCATCCGCACGGGCCTGGACGTTCGCGTGGACCGACGGGCCGACCGTCGCGCAGGTGCGGGCCGCCTGCCTGGAAACCGAGCCGACGGCGAGCGAGGGCCTCCGGTACGCGCGGACGCTCTCGGAGGACGCCGTCGCACTCGGAGCCGTCCGCCTGACGGTCAGCCCCGTCACCGACGCGAACCGCCGCCCCTTCCTGAGTCCGGCCGACATCGAGGCGCTGCTGAAGGACGAACCGTCCCCGGCTCCGCGCACGGACCGGGAACGCGCGCTCGTGTACGCCGTGCTCTACGAGATCCACGACGCGGACCACCGCAACCAGGCCCAGGCGGAGGAAATCTGCAACATCGTCAACCGGTACGGCCTGGCGATGTTCTTGCGCCGGAGCGGAGCGGAGCTGTCCCCCGTCGAGGTCCTGACCGCCCACTACGCGGCGACGCACGCCCATCCCCCCTGGCGCCACCGGCTGGCCCCGATGGACGCCGTCGTGCTGTTCCGGGCGGTCCGGGAAGACTTGCGGGCGACGACGGAGCTCGTCACCGCCGCCCTCGCCCTCCTGCCCGGGCTGCCTGCCGAGTACGCCGCGGCCGAGGGCGAACTCCGAAGCCGCCTCGAGCACGCCGTGTCACTGGCACAGTCAGGGAAAGACGGGAACAGCCCCTTCAGGTGACCAGACGCCGGACCGAGGCACGGCACGCCCCCGAATTCGGCCGACACTGTCGCATCCCCGTCGCGGTCGTGCCCGAAGGCGAAGACCTTCACGCCGCGGATGCCGAGGGCGGCCCAGCGAGCCACCGTGGCGGGGACGTCGGAGAAACAGCCTAGGCTCAGGGCCATGTCCGCGCTCTCCAACTTCGCCGCCTCCCTGCCCGCACCAGGCCCGCTCCGCGCACGGGCCCGCGTCCTCACCCTCCTGGAAGCGGCCTTCGGTTCCCGCTGGCCGCGCTACAGCCACGCGGCCGCCGACGGGAACGGATTCGAGCACTTCTGGTACGAGAATGGCGGCGGGGACGACTACCACGTCTTCCTCGGCCCCTCGTCGGCCTTCCTCCGAGCCTTCGACCACGAGTCGTGGATGAGCCCCTACTCCGAGGACGAACTCTGCCCCGGCCTGCTCGACGGCCTGCCGGAGGATCTCACCCCGCTGACCCGGCTGGAGAACGACGAGCCGGAATTCCCCGCCCTCACCCTCGCGCTCTGGCACGACGGGACCGCCTGGCGCCACGGCGACCCGCGGCCCGGGGACGGCCGGGAACCCGAGCTAACCTCCTGGATGCTCGCCCCGCTGGCGTCCTTCACCCCCGACCCCCTCACCAAGCACTTCGGCCACTACTACTCTCGGCCGGTCGACACCGGCGTGCTGGAGGCCCTCGTGGCAGGGGCGCCCGTCGACCGGGACCTCGTCGAACGCCTCGCCCCCGGCACCGCCTGGGAGCCCGTCGAGGAACTCGCCCGCCGCCTCGACGCTCCGGCCAGGTGTGGGGGCTCAGGCTTCATGGCCACATCGCTGGCAGGTGGACCGGGGGTGACCCAGGCTGCTTCCACCACCACGTATGCCGGATGCCGAGCCGCCGACCGCCATCCGTAGCCTTCCTCTGTGCAGACGACTTTGATGATCTACGACGGTACGGCAGCGCCCGACGCGGACGTGCTACGGACCGGGGGCGTGCCGCTGGCGCCCGAGGGATTCACCTGGCCGGTGTGCGGCGGCTGCGGAGGGCCGCTGCAGTTCTTCGCGCACCTGCCGGTCGAGTACGGCGTTGTGTTGGTGTTCGTCTGCCAGAACGATCCGGGCGCCTGCGAGATGTGGGACGCGACCTCCGGAGCGAATCGGGTCCTTCTTTTCCCGCCCGCGGGACTGGTACCGGTGGCCGTACCCGCGGAGGGCGTGACGCTGCTGCCCGCGGTGTCGGCGATCACGCTCCGGCTCGTGACCGTCGACCCCGACGAGGGCGACGGCGACGAAGGCGTCCCGCCCGATGCGTACGACCTCGCCCGTTCGGGGTGGGCGCGGGAGCCCGGCGAGCGGTTCGGGAAGCAGCGCGAGGTGCTCGGGTCCCTGGGTGGCAGCCCCTCCTACCTGGAGGACGACCGTCTGCCCGAGTGCCCCTCCTGCTCAGGGGCGACGGAGTTCGCGGCACACTTGGAGGAGGGGCTCGACCAGCAGTCGGCAATGAACCTCGGCGGCCAACTGGGTTACGTCTTCGTCTGCCGCCCCTGCGCCAAGGGCGCCTTCCTCACGGACTGAGCGCGCGCTCGTGGGCCGGACTCCCTTGGAGAAAGTCCGGCCCACGGGTTCGTCGGGACCGGTCGTCAGGACCTGCGGGTCGCCACCGCACGCCACTGTTCGTCCAGCGTCACCCTGTCGGCCTTCCCCGTGACCTGTAGCTCCCGGATGGAACGGGAGCCCTTGGGCCTGGAGACCTGAGCTTCGCACCCCGCCGTTACCAGCAACGCACGTCAGGCCCGGGGACAGATCCTCGAACACTGATCCGTAACTACACCTTCGGCATCAGCCGACCTCCTTCAGCGAAGTTCACTCATCTCGTGCGACTTTCGTGTCGCACCCCCGGCTCGGAGTACTACGGCGGCTCCGCCCCGCCCCGGCCCGACCGGCCGACGATGGACCCAGCCCTCCGTCCGAGATGGATGCACGGCAGGAGGGCGGAACCAGGACGGTTCCCGTGTTCGCTCGCTGTTCGATCGTCGGAGTAGGAGCCCGGCTATGCCCCCGCGGCCTCGCCACGGCTACCCCGCAGCACTTCACCGTGGCCTTCCCACGCGACCGAAATAAACCGCCCGGGAAGTTCCCCGCCAGCCGAATATCCAGCAGGGACGCACCGCATCCAGCCCTCATCCACCAGGTTCGAGCCGGTGAATAGTTGAGAGACGTAAAACGCCGGTTCCTCGCGTACTCCTCTCCGTCTCGCTCGCCGGGCCCACACCATCTGGCAGTACTGGCACGTCCCGGCTTTGTCGGGGCTGCTTCCCGCCCTCCCCGGCACCTCCCGGTTCAGGCTGCCCCCAGCTTCAATCGCCCTGCTGCGACAGGGTGGCGGTGCAGTAGGGGTCGGACCGGGGCGCGGTACTGGCCTTGTGACCAGCCCGTTTCCCCGGCCCGCCCTCCGCACCGGACATGCGACTCTCACCGCATCCGGCGCTCCACGGACTCCCTTGGGACCGCGCGGTTCACACCGTCGCGGCCTTCGCCCACGGTGTCGGGATGCTGTATCCACGCCAGCGATAGCGGGTCACCTTCACCCGCTGCGGGACAAACAGCGTGATCCCGTCCTCCTCGGGCCGCCAACCGGGCTCGCCGGTCAAGTAGCGGCGCCGCAGAGCCCTCCAGTCGATCCCGGGGTGCTGCTTCCTCAGCCACAACGTCACTCGACGCCAGCAGAAGTCGTCGAGATAATGGAACGTGGCTGTGGACGACCCGAACCGGAAGTAGTAACACCATCCCCGCACCGCCGAGTTGAGCTGGCGGAGCAGGTCGGCGAGAGTACGTTGACCTCTCTTGTTCGTCACCGCCCGCACCTTGCCCGTGATGGAGGCCAGTGCCTTCTTCGACGGATAGGTGTAGACGTAGTGCTCGCTGGTGCCCTTCTTGCGTCTCCGCTGGATGTGAAAGCCGAGGAAGTCCAGCCCCTCATCGATATGGCAGACCCGGGTCTTGGTAGCTGTTGTCGTTCCGATCTTGAGGGGCCGGTGTCGAACGGGAGTCTCGATCGGGTGATCGCGGCTGGCCGTGGGCATGAAGGCAGGGCCTCTTGGTAGCTCGGGGTTGCGAAGCCAACCGAGATCCAGGAGACCCTGTTGCCGCAGTTGTACGTGCTTGCGCCGGTGGAGTTCAACTCGGCTGCTCCGTCGTGTGATTGCGTCGCTCACCGGTTCGGGAATGCGGCCGATCACCCGGAACGTGTTCGGCGGTATCCCTCGGACATGACGGACGCGGAGTGGGCCGTGGTCCGGCCGCTCCTGCCCGTTCCGGGCTGGATGCGGGGCCGGGGCGGGCAGCCGGAGGCGTACTGCCACCGAGTGATACTCGACGCGATCCGCTACCTCGTGGACAACGGCGTCAAGTGGCGGGCGATGCCGGCCGACTTCCCGCCGTGGGACCGGGTCTACGCGTTCTTCCGCCGCTGGCGCGACCACGTGCTGGTCAGGGAGTTCCACGACCGGCTGCGCGAGCGGGTCCGTCAGAAGGCGGGGCGGGACGTGGAGCCGACGGCCGGTGTGATCGACTCGCAGTCCGTCAAGGCGGACGCCGCCGTCGTCGGCGCCGACAGCCGCGGCTTCGACGGTGGCAAGCTAATCAACGGACGCAAGCGGCACGTCGTGGTCGACACCCTCGGCCTGCTGCTGGGCGTCATGGTCACGAGCGCGGACATCGGAGACCGCGCCGCCGCGAAAGCGCTGCTCGCCCAGGTGGCCGACGCCCACCACCGGCTGGAACTCGTCTGGGCCGACGGCGGTTACACCGGCAGCCTCGTCGAGCACTGCCTGGCCGCATTCGCCCTGGTCCTGGCGATCGTCAAGCGCAGCGACGACACGCGCGGCTTCGTCGTGCTGCCCAAGCGGTGGATCGTCGAGCGTCTCTTCGCCCACCTGATGCGAAGCCGCCGCCTGGTCCGCGACTTCGAACGATCCACCACCAGCGCCGAAGCGATGGTCTACTGGTCGATGACCATGATCATGACCCGCCGCCTGGCCCGGTCACATTCTGCGCGAGCGTGAAGCGGCCCGCCTGCCGCTCGGCCAGCCAGCCTCGCGCGACCAGCCGCTTTGCCTTCGACCGCAACGCCTCCACCTTCGCCGGCACCGCGTCCAGCCCGAACAATACGGCCATCTCCTGGCAGGTCAACGGCCCCTGATGGAGACGATTCCGGTCCGCGAGAGCCTGCAGAATGCGCTGGTAATCCACCGACAGCACCGACGCGTCCAGGCCCTCGCGCCACACCGGCACCTGCGACTTCGGCTTCGCTGCCATCGACGCCGATGACACCTCCTCTGCCTGCCCCTGGGCCGGCACAGTCCGTTCGGTCCGGGCGTGATCTCCGGTCCAACCCACCGGACCCAGCACCTCGCCGACCCGCGAGCGGGCGATGACCCACTCCTTCCATTCCCGCTCGGCCACTGCCAGCTCGGCCTGGACACGGTCGGCCTCCTCCCGCAGCTCGTCCACACGACGGCGGGCACCCAGCTCACGCTGTTCGAGCAACCCCACGACTGACGGCATCCACGGCCTCCCCGGAGTCGATGACACGACAGGCCACCACTTCCACGGGATCACCGAACCTATGCCTGACCAGCGAAAACGCCGTCCTCAGGTTCGGTACGACAACACCTACTGAGCGAGGCCTTGGCCACCAGGGGGATGTTCTCCACCACCGGCCTGCGGTGCCTGTTGGCCGAGCGTGGCGTCGACATGCTTTCCGATCCCCGCCGGTACCTTCGAGTCTTCCCGGTACCGGGCGTACCGCTCTTCATCCCCCCAGGGCAAAATCACACGGCCCGCCGGCCTACCACCCCACCGGCCCTCGCACCCTCCTGCCCTCCCGCACCGAAGCCGCGAGCGAGCGCGCCATGCGCCGGGCCCATGGGGCGGATCCACGGCACGTAGCTCTGCGGAGCTACGTGCCGGATGGGCTCCCCAGGAGGACGCGGGCCCGGCCCGAGACCTCCTAGTGTCGGGCCGGGATCTCCTCACCCGGCACGAAGGACCAGAAATGCCCGATAATGCCCGCATGTGCGACTACGTGGAGGGCCTGGCAGCCCCGGGGCCGCCGCGGCGCCCGACCGCATGGCACCCACGGGCGGACCTGCTGACCGCACGGTCCCAGCCCCTGCCGCCCATGACCTGGCCCCGCAGCCTCCGCCTGCTGCCGCACACCCTGGTGGTACTCGCGGCCGTCGCCCTGGCCGCCACCGGGGCGGACACCACCGCACGCCTGCTGGCCGTGGCGCACGCGGCCACCGTGGTGGTGGCGCTGTGCCGCCCGGTGCCCGCCTGGTGGCTGTCGACGGGACTCGCCGTCGGGATCGTCCTGGGGCATCCGTCCACGCCCGACAACGAACTGTGGGTATGGGCCGTCCAGGCCTGCGTCCTGTTCCTGCTGACGCTGCGCGTCCCGACACCCTCGGCCGCCCTGGCCACGGGACTCAGCGGGCTCGTGATGCTGAGCCTCGAACTGGCGGGGGCGGCGGTGGGCTCATGGCAGCTCGCGGTGTTCGGCTTCGTACTGTTCGCACTCGCGCTGATCACCGGCGCGGTGGCGCGCGGACGACGTGAGGACCGGGCCCGGCTCACCGAACAGATCGCGGCCACCGCCCAGGAGCGGGCACTGCGCACCGTCCTGGAGGAACGCGCCCGGATCGCCCGCGAACTGCACGATGTCGTCGCGCATCACATGTCGATGATCTCCATCCAGGCGGACGCCGCACCGCACCGCGTACCGGATCCGCCCCAGGCCCTGGTCACCGAGTTCGTGTCGATCCGGGCCACGGCCCAGGAAGGACTCGACGAACTGCGGCGCCTGCTGGGCCTGCTGAGGGCCGAGCCGCCCGGCGACGAGCCACCGGCCACCGCCCCGCAGCCCTCGCTCGCCCAGCTCGACACACTGCTGGCGTCGGTGCGCACGGCGGGCCTGCCGGTCACCGCACACACCGGCGGCACCCCGCGTCCGCTGCCCCCCGGGGTCGAGCTGTCCGCGTACCGCATCGTGCAGGAGGCACTCAGCAACGTGCTGCGCCACGCCCCCGGCGCCACGGCCACCGTCCACGTCGACCACGGGCACAGCACACTGCGACTGCGCATCGCCAACAGTCCCGCGACACGTCCCGCCGCACCCTCGCCCGGCGCCGGCCACGGCCTCACCGGCATGCGCGAGCGTGCCACGATGCTCGGCGGCGAACTGTCGGCGGGCCCCACCCCCGACGGCGGCTTCGAGGTCGCTGCCGTCCTTCCCGTCCCGCCGTACGCCGAGGAGCCCACCCCATGACCATCCGCGTGTTGATCGCCGACGACCAGGCGATGGTGCGCGAGGCCTTCTCCGTCCTGCTCGGCGTGCAGCCCGACATCGAGGTGGTGGCCACCGCCGAGGACGGCGTGCAGGCGGTGGAGCAGACCGACGAACTGGCCCCGGACGTCGTCGTGATGGACATCCGCATGCCGCACATGGACGGCATCGAGGCCACCCGGCGCATCGCGGCACGACCGGGCAGCCGGACGAGGATCCTGATCCTGACCACCTTCAACCTCGACGAGTACGTCTACGAGGCCCTGCGCGCCGGAGCCTCCGGCTTTCTGCTCAAGGACGCCTCCGGGGACCAGCTCGCCCAGGCCGTCCGGGTCGTCGCGGCCGGCGACGCCCTGCTCGCGCCCGGCCTGACGATGCGGCTGATCACCGAGTACGCCCGGGTCACCGCCGGCCCGCGACGGGCCGCCGGAGTGCGCGTCGAGGAGCTGACACCGCGGGAGACCGAGGTGCTGTGCCAGATCGCGCTCGGCCTGTCCAACGAGGAGATCGCACAGCGCCTGACCATCGCCGAGGAGACGGTCAAGACACACGTCGGGCGCATCCTCATGAAACTGGGGCTGCGCGACCGCACCCAGGCGGCCGTCCACGCGTACGAGAGCGGACTCGTGGTACCGGGCGCACCGCCCGCCTGAGGCCGTCCCTCCGCAGAGCCAGGCGGAAGGTTGGCTCCGGCGCGGGACGCCCCACGAAGGTGCGTGGCACGACGCTGGTGGTGCGTCGGGAACAGCGGCAACAGGAGGCCGCCCCCGGCACACCACCCTTCGTTTCCCCACTGCCCAGGAGCCGCGCCATGTCCGCGTCCGCACGATCCGTGTCGCCCGAATCCACCACCACCGCCCCCGCCCCCGGGCCCGGGGCAGTGGCCCGGCCGGGCCCGCTGCGCCGCACGCTCCGCGCGGCCCTGGCCGTGTTCACCTCGTTCCTCACGTTCCTCGTCGTGGCGATCGTGCTCGGGGCGTACGTACCGGCGATACCGAAGATCGGCATCATCGGTCCCGTCCTGGGCGGGCAGTACCCGTTCCACCTGGCCCTGTTCGGACTTGCCGGGACCGCTCTGGGAGTACTGGCGTGGCGCGGCGGGCTCGTACGCTGGGGCCGGGCCCTGACCGCGCTCACCGCACTGGCCACGGCGGGCGCTCTCACCATCGGGGCCGTCCAGTTCACAGCGGCGAAGAACGCCGGGACGGATGTCTCGTTCGGCGATGTCCTCACGGAGCTCACCTATCCCGACACCACCCCGGACGCCACTCCCACCTACGCGGTGCGCGACGGTGAGCACCTGAAGGCGGACGTCTATCTGCCCAACGGCGCACGGGCCGGTGCGCGGCACAAGGTCCCGGCGATCGTGCTCGCCCACGCGGGCGGCTTCCACACCTTCGACAAGAGCGACCTGCGCGGCACGGGCCGCTGGCTCGCCGACCACGGCGTGGCCGTTCTCGCCGTCGACTACCGCCTGGCCACACCCGACCGCCCGACCTGGAACAAAGCACCCCAGGACCTCGTCACCGCGCTGCGCTGGGCCGAGGAGCACGCCGACGCGTACGGCATCGACGCCGACCGGATATCGATGGGCGGCATGTCGGCCGGCGGCACACTCGCCCTGGACACCGCCTACCGCCTGCAGAACGCCACACTGAAGGCCACCGACGGCCGGACACCGAAGGCACCGCACTCGGTCGTCGGCTTCTACCCGGGCACCGACGTGACCGACATGTGGCAGCGCGACGTCGCCGGCACGCGCGAGGCCGCCGAACTGTTCACCGGCGGCACGCCCCGTGAGTACCCCGCCCGCTATCGCGAGGTGTCGCCGACGAACCAGATCGCGAAGGGGCTGCAGCGCACCCTGCTCGTCGTCGGGGACCGGGACCGCAGCGCGCCGCCGTCCACGGTGAACGACCTCGCAACGGCACTGCGCTCCAAGGACGTCGACACCACGGTCGAGCAACTCCCCTTCGCGGAGCACGCCTTCGACGACGCGTACGGGAGCCTGACATCGCAGACGAGCCGGCAGATCCTGCTCGACTTCCTCACCCGATGAACCCACTGCCGAGGCGCACCACTGCGGAACGTGCTCGATGCCAACGACCCCGAAAGTTGACTCGCACTGGACGCGGCAGTGCGTGAAGGGGGCTGGTACCGCTCGCAGGTCGGGCCGGCATGGGAGCACACCGGTCCGCTGCCCGCCGACCTGCCCCGGCTCGACGAGCCCCGTCTCGGGCCTTGGCACGGATCCCGTTCGATGAAGCGATCGCCTTCCCCGCAGAGCCCCGGCCGGCAGGAACAGTCACCGCCCGAAGCGGAACGGGCAGCTTGTCCAGGGGCGGCGGGGGAGACGATCATTCGGTCATGAGACCCGAAGTGCAGACGTTCGTCGCCGACGGCCCGCTTCCTGACTGGGACGCGAGCGAGGAAGAGATCGACCGGCGTGAACGCCAGCTGAGGACGATCTCCCGCCCTGTCACGTCCGAAGAGGCCGCTGCCCTGGCCACCTGCTTCGGCCCCGACGACTGCTACGGCGTCGCCTGGACGCTCGTGCACCTGATCGAGACGGCTCCCGGTCCGGTACCGCCGTGGGAGGATCCGGGGCCGGAGGCCGGGGACTGGGCCGAGGTTCTGCGGGGACGATGGGGCGGCGGACTCCCACGGCTTGGCGGCTCAACTGCATGAGGTGTCTTCAGCGACTACGTGCTGCGACGGTGCAAGCGGGAGGCCGGGGTGAACGACTGAGCACACCTGAAAAATCCACAGGTACCGGAGAACCGGGCGCCGACAGGTACGTGCAAGCCGGTCGGCGGGGGAGAGAACCACGGGGTGAGCGGATGACGGATGCGCCAGGAGGGACACGCGGAGTCGACACGCTGCGGGACCTCTTGACCGAGCTGTGCGCCTCGCCGGTCGTTGTCGACCGTCGGGAGCCGCTGAAGTCATGGACCGTGACCCGGGTCCGGCTCCGGAACGCTCCGGCACTTCCGAGCCCCGTGGTCGTCAAGCGCATATCGGACGGGCAGCGCGAGAACCGCACCGCTTCATGGCGGCTGCGCACGGAACTGGCGGCACTCCGGTTCCTCGGTGAGGACCTGGGAACGGAACTCGCTCCTCGCGTCATCACTGCCGACACGACTGCCGGGTTCCTCGTCCTGGAAGACCTCGCTCCGCGGGTCTGCCTGGACCAACTGCTCCGACAGGACGGCGCGGCGGCGCACGGCGACCGGCTGGCGGCGTTCGCCCGCGCCCGCGGCACACTGAGCGCGGTCACCGCCGGGCGGGCCGAGACCTACTACGCCCGGCGGGCCGGGCTGGGACCGGTCGACACCGCGGCGGACCGGGCCGGACGACTCGTCCCACTCCGCGAGGAGGCGATCGGACACGCATCGGCGCTCGGGACGCCGCCGAGCAGCCGGACTTTCCACGAACTCACCACAGCCATGCGCGAATTGGCTGAACCGGGCCCCTTCCTCGCCCTCAGCAACGGTGACGCGGAAGCCAACAACATCATGCTGCACGCCACCGGCCCGGCCGATGCCCGCCTCATCGACTTCGAATTCGCCGGCTACACCCACGCGCTGACCGACGCGGTATGCCTGTACGTTCCAGGCCCGGCCTGGCTGACCGTGGGCGATCCAATTACTACGGGCCTCGCGGATCAATACCGCCACGCCCTGGCCCGCGGCATCCCGGAAGCCGAGGACGACCGGCGGTACGGAGACGGCCTCGCCGCCGCCTGTGCGTCCTGGGCACTCGTCCGCCTGCAGCGACTCACCCGGCTCGACACCCGCCCGCCGGGCGACCACGGCCGACTCCAACTCATCGCCACACTGGAAGCCGCCGCGCACACCGTCGGGACCCACCGGGCCCTGCCCCACGTCACCGGCTGGATCCGCCGTATCGCCGCAGTACTGCGCCGCCGCTGGCCCGACGCGGACCAGGACCTCACCGATCCAGAGGGATTCCCGCCCTACCGGCCCCGGCACTGACCCCGGACGTCCGCTCACCTCTTCACCCCGCGGTGAACGACCGCGAGGAGCGACCGGCGCCTCGCCCGGCGCGGTGACCTCAGCTCCGACCAGTGGCACCTTGCCCAACGACTCGCCACCCACACCCGGCTCCTCGTCACCGACCGCAGCGCCGAGGGCACCGAAACCGTCGAGCTCACGCACGAGGCGTTGATCGGCGAGTGGGAAAAACTCGCCGCATGGGTGGCCGAGGACCGGTCCTTCCTCGGCTGGCGGGAGACCGTGCGGCACGAAATGGACCGCTGGCAGGAAGCGGACCGTGCCCCCGAACACCTGCCCACCCCCACCGCGATGGCCGGCGCCGAACAGTGGCTCCCCGCCCGCGACGCGGCCCTGAACCGGGCCGAGCAGCAGAAGGACCAACGTGCAATACGCTTTCAGAGGCGTCACCATCGACGGCGGCACGGTGCTGTACGAGAGGCCTGACAACGCCGTCGAAGCGCTTCAGCTGTCGCCGGACCGATGGTACCGAGAGCTAGCTGTGCGACGTCATCGGCGACCGGGAACTCACCCCGGAGGAGGTGGACCCGCTTCCCGCCGATCCGAGAACCCGGAACCCCTGCGCCGCGGACTGAACCACGGCCCCACCGGGCCGGGCCGGCACCACCACCCAGTACCGCGACCGCGAGTGCTCGCCTGCCGTACCCCGGGTCATCACATCCACCACCGGGTACGGTACGAAGGCCGGTGTGAACGATCAGACTCAGCCCGCGACTGTTCGCGTGTTCATCGCGCTCGCCCCGCCCGACCACGCGAAAGAAGAACTGGCCCGGGAACTGCGCCCCGCCTACGGCACGCACCCCCGGATGCGGTGGAACCGGGTGGAGGACTGGCACATCACCCTGGCGTTCCTCGGGGAACTCCCGGTCGGGACGGTTCCGCTGTTGCGCCCGCCTCTGGCCGGCCTCGCGGCGGATCACCAGCCGCTCCGCCTGGCACTGCGCGGCAGCGGGAACTTCGACGACCGGGTGCTCTGGAGCGGGATCGAGGGAGACCTCGACGGGCTGCACATGCTCGCCGCCGATGTGCGTACCACCGTCAAGAACTGCGGTGTCGCCTTCACGGAAAGGCCCCTGCGACCCCATCTGACGTTGGCCCGTGCACGCCGGGGCGACCGGTCCTCGGTGGGGGAGATCGCCGAAGGGCTCGCCGGGTTCACCGGTCGTCAATGGCACACCGAACGTCTGCACCTGGTCGGGAGCAATGTCGGCCGCAGCCGAGGGCCGATCCATTACCGCGACATCGAGGCATGGCCGCTCGGCGACAAGAACTCCACCGGAGCCTGACGGACCGGAAGCACCAGGGGAGGCATGAGCCCCCCGAGATCTCCCGGTCTCAGCTCACCGCGGCAATGGCTGGGGACGGCTGTGGACCCGCGCCGACCACGGCAGCGTCCGGGACGAAGCACTCGGCCGCCGGCACCCCCGGCCGGGGCGTACCGTCCATCCATCCCACTTCGTGACGGGCGATGACTCAGGGCATTCGCAGGTCGCCGGCCGCCAGACCCAGTTCCGCCTCTGCGAGCGTGCGGGCGAGGTCGGTGAGGGGCGCCGCGCGACGGTCGGCGCTGGTGTTGATGTACGCGCCGGCCCCGTCGACGACGGCGAGGATGCGTACGGCGGCCGCCCACGGATCCTCGCAGCGGAACGCCCCCTCCTTCACGCCCCGCGCGACGATCTGCTCGATGCGGCGGCACCAGCGCAGCTCCTGGCTCACGACCTGACCGTGGAGCACGGGGCGGTAGCGGGACAGGTGGCGCGCGTTGAGCCAGAGCTTGCTCACGTTGTCGAACTCGGCACCCGAGATCAGCGTGAAGAAGCGCCGGAGCACCCCCAGGGGGTCGCCGTCCTCGGCCCCGTCCGCGGTGTCGGGCAGCAGGCCGTCCAGCTCCGCCGTGGTGGCCTCGGCGAACGCCTCGGCCACCAGTTCCTCGACCACCGGGAAGTAGTGGTGGATGAGTCCGGACTGGACTCCGAGACCGTCGGCGATCCGCTGACGGGTGACGCACTCCAAGCCCTCTTCGAGCCCGACCCTCGCGGCCGCCGCCACGATCTCGCGGCGGCGCTCGGCCGCCGATTTGCGAACTTGTCGCCCAGCACCCCTTGACGTCATGGCAAGGATGCTATTGGCTGTGCAGCCAAATGGCAATTGGCCTTGGAGCCAATACATGGTCGCCGCCCGTACGGCTGCTGTGGCACCAGCCCCGTGGCTGGTAGGAACCGGCAGGCCGACGGCCGACCCCCACCCTGTGAGCGACGCCGACGCGCGCCCGTAGCAACGCCAGGAGACGAACGTGGACCACAACCGCGCCGATGCCGGTGACCTGGCTCAGTACGGCTACGAACAGGAACTCAAACGCACCCTCTCCCCGTGGGCCGTGTTCGCCCTCGGCTTCGCGACGATCTCCCCGGTGGTCGGCATCTACGCCGTCGTCCAGCTCGGGTTCGTCTTCGCCGGCCCCACATGGATCTGGGCGGTCGTCGTCGCGTTCCTGGGACAGCTGCTGGTCGCCACGGTCTACGCCGAGCTCTCCTCGCAGTTCCCGATCACCGGCGGCGTCTACCAATGGGTCCGCCGACTGGGCGGACCGCGGCTGGGCTGGCTGGTGGGTTGGATCTACCTGGCCTCGGCCATCGCCTCCCTGACCACCGTGGCCTACCTCGGTTCCAGCTGGCTGCACATGCTCTTCAGCGACTCCGCACCGTCACCGCTGACCCATGTGCTGCTCGGGGTGGTCTTCATCGCCGTGGCCCTGGGCATCAACCTGCTCGGCGTCAATCCGGTCAAACACTTCCTCAACGCGGGCATCATCGCCGAAGGCGTCGCTTCCCTCGCCATCAGCGTCTTCCTGCTGCTCTTCGCGCGCAACAACGGCTTCGGCATCCTGTTCGACACCCTGGGCGCCGAGGCCGCCTCGGGCGGGTCCGTCGTGGCCGGGTTCGTCACCTGTCTGGCCGTGGCCGGCTGGGCCTTCCTGGGCTTCGACGCGACCACGCAGGTCGCCGAGGAGACCGAGCAGCCGCGCCGCAGCGTGCCCCGGGCGCTGCTGCGCTCCTACGTGTTCGTGGCGTTCACGGTGCTGCTGACCTCGGTCGCGGTGACGTTCTCGCTGCGCCGCCCCGAGGACGCCGTCTCCGGGAAGACCGCGGACCCGGTCTTCGAAGCGGTGGCGCAGAGCCTGGGCGGCTGGAGCGAGAAGCCGTTCGTCATCGTTGTCCTGGTCGCGTTCTTCGCCTGCGCCATCTCCATCCAGACCTACATCGGGCGGGCCGTCTACGCCTTCGCGCGCGACCGGCAACTGCCCTGCTCCGCCCAGCTCGCGAAGGTCGGAGAGCGCCAGATCCCCTGGGCCTCGCTCACCGTGACGGCCGTCCTCGCCGGCCTCGGCCTGCTGCTCGGGCTCAACGGCAACGCGGCGGCCACACTGATCTCCTTCGGGTCCGGCGGCTTCTACTTCATCTTCCTGACGGTCGCCCTCGTCGCGCTCTTCGCCCGCCTGAGCGGTCGCTGGAACCCGGCGGCGGGCGAGTTCCGCCTGGGCCGGGCCGGTCTGGTGATCAACGTCCTCGCCGTGGTGTGGCTGCTGTTCGAGGCCGTCAACATCGCCTGGCCCCGCGCCGAACTCGCCCCGCCGACCGGCAGCTGGATCCAGATCTGGGCCGTGGTCCTGGTCTTCTCCGCACTGCTCGTCGTCGGCCTGGTCTACGTGGCCGTCGCCAAACCCCACACCCGGCTCTCCTCCACCCCGTCGTCCGAAGAGAACTCCGAAGAGAACAAGGCCCACTGATGTCCGCGCACCTTTCCCCCGCCATCGCCCACGACCCCGTCGCCGGACTGCACATCCGCGAGATCTCCCACCGGCCCGCCGGGCCGGGCGAGGTCGAGATCGACGTCCGCGCCGCCGGGGTGTGCCACTCCGATCTGCACATCCTGACGGGCGACTGGCCCAGCGACCGTCCCCTCGTACTGGGCCATGAGGCCGCCGGTGTGGTCACGGACGTGGGCGAGGGCGTCAGCGCGGTGAAGGCGGGCGACCACGTCGTCCTTTCCTGGTTCGCGCCCTGCCGTCGCTGCCGCAAGTGCCTGGCCGGCATGGCCTGGCTGTGCACCGGCACCCGGGCCGTGGAGAACACCTTGCCCGACGGCACGACCCCCATCACCGACGCCCGGGGCGAGGAGGTCTGGCCCTACCTGGGCCTCGGCGCGTTCACGAGCCGGGTCGTCGTTCCCGAATCGGCTGCGGTCAAGGTCCCCGACGAACTGCCGTTCGGCATCGGAGCCCTCCTGGGCTGCTCCATCTCCACCGGCATCGGCGCGGTCATGAACACCGCCGGCGTGCGGCCCGGCGAGTCCGCGGTTGTCGTCGGCGCCGGAGGAGTGGGCCTGTCCGTGGTGATGGGCCTGCGCCTGGTGGGGGCCGATCCCATCGTCGCCGTCGACCTCTCGCCCGAGCGCCTGGCCGCCGCCGAACGCTTCGGAGCGACCCACACGCTCGACGCCGCCACGACCGATGTGGCCGCCTGGTGCCGGGAAGAACTCGACGGGGCCGACTACGCCTTCGAGGCCATCGGCAGCCCCGAGGTCATCGAGACCCTCCCCGGCATGCTCACCTCCGGCGGGGCGGCCGTCCTGGTCGGCATGGCCGCCACCGACGCCACGGGCGCGTTCAACCTCTTCGACCTCGCCGACCAGGGAAAGCGCATCCTCGGCTGCAACTACGGCTCCAGCGTCGGTGCGATCGACATCCCGAAACTGGCCCGTCTCCACCTGGCCGGCCGGCTGCCGCTGGACGAACTGATCGGCAACGTCCGCCCCCTCGACGAGGCAGCCGCCGCCTTCGAGGACCTCAAGTCCGCCGTCGGGGGCCGCACCATTCTCGAACCGTAGGGCTCCACGACACCGGCCTCGCGGCCCACCCGGACACGAGTCCGACACGCGGCCCCCACCACCGCTCCCCGAACTTCCTGGAGACCTGATGTACGCCGTCACCGACCCTTCCACCGGCATGACCACCCGGACCTACCCGACCGCCACCGACGCCGAGGTGGCCGCGGCCGTCGACGCCGCCCACGCGGCCACCGCCTGGGGACGAAGCACCTCCGTGGCCGAGCGTGCCGCACTCCTGCGCCGGCTCGGGGATCTGCACGCCGAGCACCGCACCGAACTGGCAACGGGCATCGTGCGCGAGATGGGCAAGCCGCTCGACGAAGCGGAGGGCGAGGTCGACTTCTGTGTCGACATCTACCACTACTACGCCGATCACGCCGAGGAGTTCCTCGCCGACGAGGAGCTCTCCGTCACCTCCGGACCCGGCCGCGCCGTCATCCGGCGCAGCCCGGTGGGGGTCCTGCTCGGCATCATGCCGTGGAACTTCCCCGCCTACCAGGTTGCCCGGTTCGCCGCCCCGAACCTTGCCCTGGGCAACACCATCGTCCTCAAGCACGCCCCGCAGTGCCCGGCCACCGCGGCACTGCTGGAACGGCTGGTCGCCGAGGCCGGCTTCCCGACCGGCGCCTACGTCAACGTCTACGCCACCAACGAGCAGATCGCCGAAGTGATCGCCGACCCGCGCGTCCAAGGCGTGTCCCTGACCGGATCGGAACGCGCCGGGGCCGCCGTCGCCGAGATCGCCGGGCGGCACCTGAAGAAGGCCGTCCTCGAACTCGGCGGCTCCGACCCGTTCATCGTGCTGTCCACCGACGACCTCGACTCCGTCGTGGACGCCGCCGTGTCCGCCCGCCTCGACAACACCGGCCAGGCGTGCAACGCCGCCAAACGGTTCGTCGTCACCTCCGACCTCCACGACACATTCGTGGAGAAGTTCACCACCGCGCTCCTCGCCCGCCAGTCCGGGGCCCCCTTGTCCTCGGTCGCCGCGGCCGACACCCTGGAGCGCCAGGTGGCCGCCGCCGTCGCGGAAGGCGCGACCCTGCACACCGGGGGCGAACGCAGCGGCGCCCGCTTCCCGGCCGGCGTCCTCACCGGTCTCACCACCGAGCACGCCACGGCGCACCAGGAACTCTTCGGCCCGGTCGCCATGGTCTTCCGGGCAGCCGACGAGGAGGACGCGCTGCGGATCGCCAACGACACCCCGTACGGTCTCGGGTCGTACGTCTTCACCACAGACCCGGTACAGGCCGCCCGCGTCGCCGACGGCATCGAGGCCGGCATGGTGTTCATCAACGGCGTCGGCGCCGAGGGCGCCGAGCTGCCCTTCGGCGGCATCAAGCGCTCCGGCTTCGGCCGAGAGCTGGGCCGCCCGGGCATCGAGGAGTTCGTCAACAAGAAGCTCATCCGCACGGTGGCGTAGCCGACGGCGGGGACGGGGCTCGCGGTGTCCGGCCGGTGTGAGCGCAAGGCGAAGGAAGCACCGGCCGCGCAACCGTTCGAGGCAGAGAAGAGTCTAGGGAACGGAAAACTTTTTCCTGGAAGCCACCGTCTGTTTTCCCGCGTGCCGACAGAGGATCTCTCCATGCCGATACCCCCGCACAGCCGTCGCACCTCCCGTGCCGTTACCGCCGTCCTCGGAGCCGCCGGACTGATCGCACTGGCCGCGGCTCCCGCCGCCTTCGGCGATGAAACCGCACCCGAATTGGTCGTCGGAGGCATCGCGCCGGTCAACGGGGTGAAACCTGGGAGCAGTTTCGATCTGCCGGCCACCGTGGCGAACAAGGGCACCAAGGCAGTCGAGAAGGTATGGGTCTACTACGCCGTCACCCGAGGGCTCGACTTCGCGGAGGTTCCCGCCAACTGCCGGACACAGCAGGTCCGGTCCTACGACGAGATGCCCGAGAGATGGACCGCGGTGTGCGCGTTCGACCAAGTGGTGGAGCCGGGCACCGTCCACACGCCCGAGAAGCCTCTCCGCGTCGAGGCACTGGACCGCGCGCTCAACGACGAACTGCGGGTGAGTGTCTGGGACGTCGATCCCGGAGAGGACGAGAACGGCACTCCGCCGGTGGCGGGAACCGCGCCGGCGGTGAAACTGGTCGAGGGACAGGCCGGGGGCGAGGGATCCGCGAGACTTGTCGATGTACCCGTCACCTCCGTCAACACGGCCGACTACCAGGTGACGGGTGCCGCGCTGAAGGGGAGCGTCGGTGACACGGTGACGATGAAGGTGAAGTTCATCAACGCCGGGCCCGCCTGGATTCTGACCAAAGAGGGGGAGCGGTCCGTCAGCGTCACGGTCACGCCTCCCGCCGGAACGTCGGTCGTCAAGCGCGGCCAGTTCTGCCGGGCCAAGGGCAATGCGTACGTCTGCGGCATGCGGTCGCTGAACGAGGGCAGCCAGGAGACCTACACCTTCGAGCTGAAGATCGACAAGCGGGTGGCGAACGCCAAGGGCCGGGTGGCCCTGAGCACCGAAGCACGACCCTTCGACCCCAACAAGGCCAATGACAAGGCCGACATCACACTGGACGTCACGGGCAGGGGACCGACCGGCTCGACGGGCGGCTCGGGCGATGCCTCGGGTGGCTCGACGGGTGGCTCGGACAATTCCTCGGGCGGCTCGGTCGGCGGCTCGGGTGGTTCGGGAGGCGGCTCGTCGACGGCCGGTGACGACGGGAGCACGACGGGCGGCGGAATCCTGGCGGAAACCGGCTCCCCGGCGCTGCCGATCACGGGCGCGGCTGCCGCAGCGGTGGCCACGGGCGCGGGCGTGCTTCTCCTCGTGCGCCGTCGCCGGGCCCAGAACCCGAGCTGACGACCGTTCGACGCCGACGGTGGTATCGGTCCCGGGCCCACTGGTCCGGGATCTCCGCGCTGCACCGATCGGGGGCCTCGGGTGGTGTCGGGGGACCGGGCCGAGTCGGCGGAAGACGGGGCCTTCCGTCGGTCCGGCAACGCGGCGAGGCGCCGATCACCGGTGTGGCACGCGCCGACATTGCCGGAGGCGGCCAACCGGATGTTCCCGCATGGAACCCCGGCGGATGGATTCCAGAGCCAAAAAGTCCAATAAATCACTGGTGGCTCGAACGAGGGGTTTGTCGTTGGTTGAGTATGAGGCGTGCCCGGCCGTCCGGGACGTCGTTCGTCGGCGCAGCAGGAACCAGGAGGAACACCGTGCCCCTCGCCCGTACCGTCCCCCTGCACCGGGTGGAAGCCCCGGTGCCGGGGCCGCCTCGGCTCATCGAACTGCCGAACGGCACACCGGTCTGGCTCGTCACCCGGTACGACGACGTGCACCAGGTCCTGACCGATCCCCGCTTCGGGCGCTCACCGGTCCACGCACCTGACGCACCGCCGGTCGTCGACGGCCCGAGCCTGCTGGACAGCCGCGATTCCATGGGACGGCAGGACGGCGACGCGCACCTGCGCCTGCGACGGGCCGTCGGCCGGGCCTTCACTCCGCGAGCGGTCGAGCACATGCGGCCCTGGGTGGCCGGGGTCGTGGACCAGCTGCTCGACGGTTTCGTCGAGCAGGGGCCGCCCGCCGATCTCGTCACCGACTACGCCCTGCCCCTGCCCTGCATGGTCATTCACCGACTGCTGGCCGTCGACGACGTTCCCACCGAGCGGCTGCTCCGCTGGGCCGAACATGCCTTCGCCGGGGCCACCGCAGCACCGGAAGAGGGCGAGTGCGCCCGGCGCGAACTGGCCGACTTCGCCACCGCGCTGATCACCGCCAGACGCAGCAAACCGGGTGACGACCTGGTCAGTTCCGTGGTCCGGGCCACCGGCCGCGAGGGCGGCATCCCCGAGGCCATGCTGGTCAACCTGATCTCCACCATGATCGTCGGCGGTCACGACACCACCATGACCATGCTCAGCAACTCCCTTCTCTACCTGCTGACCGAACAGCCCGGAGCCTGGGCCCGGCTGGGTGCCGACGAACAGGCGGCCGAGGCCCTCACCGAACGCCTGCTCCACCTGATTCCACTCGGCGACCGCGAGGAGCGCCCCGGCCACGTCCTCGCCGCCACCGCGGACATCCTGCTCAGCGGCGTGATGATCCGCACCGGCGACCTCGTCACGACCGACCATGTCGCCGCCAACCGCGACCCGGCGGCCTTCCCGGGCAACCCCCACGACGATCTGTTCGCGCCTTTGCCGAAACCCTCCCTCGCCTTCGGCGCGGGCCGGCACTACTGCCTGGGAACCTGGCTCGCCCGGGCCGAACTCCAGCTCGCCCTCCACCGCCTCGCCGACCGCCTGCCCGCCCTGCGCCTCACCATCACCGCCGACGACATCAGGTGGCGGCACGGGACCGTCACCCGCAGCCCTCTACACCTGCCCGCGGCCTGGTGACAGGCAACCGCCGAGGTTCCCCACGCCGGTCCGGAAGCGCGCGGGTGCCCGGCTCTGCCGCGCAGCCCGCGCCCCACTCCTGGGCCTGCGGCACCCCGCGGGGACGGCCAGGGCCGGCACCGCATCGTGGCGCCAACGCAGGTCGAACCCAGGCCAACGGACGGACCCGTGGGGGTGAGGGAGTTCCAGCCCACCGAGCGGCTCCCGAACCCATCGACACTGGCCACGGCAAGACCCCGTGAAGTGACGTCCGAAGCCGCCGACAAACGGCTCCCGTGAGAAGTTGAGCCGGAACCGTTGTCAGTGAACGAAGCCACCGCGCTCGCCCAACGGTCTGGTGGCGGGTGCGGACCAGGGAGTCGAGGCCGGATTTCTCCCCACTCCGTCGGCGAGTCCGGGGGCCCACAGATCCCCGCGCATGCCGCCCAGCTCGCGTGGTACCCGGCCGTCCCAGCTTGTCGTGATGGAACGCCGAGCCAGATCAGTTCACCAGGGCGCGACGGTGAGCTTCCCGGAGGATCCGATCGGCGGTCTCCTCGGAAGTGAGCGCCGCGGTGTCGAACCACCACCCGGCATCGCCGAGCTCGCGCTTCATATCGGCCTCGAGATCTTCGTAACCGTCGAAGTGGAACCGCTCCCGTGGATCACGGAGGGTGTTGCGGTACCGGCACGCCTCGATGCCCGGTGCGAGGACGACGAACAGGACCTGCCGGGCCGGGAGGAGAGAGATGAAGAAGTCCAGCTGCGCGCGGTCGGGGATCACCCAGTCGATCACGGGTGTGAAGCCGGCGTCGGAGAGGTTGTTCGCCAGCGTGCAGAGATTGCGGTTGCACAGCTTCACCTGGCGCGCCGCCTCGTCGGCAGGCTCGCCGAGGGCTCCGACGCGACCACCGACGACCAGCCTGCTGATGAAGTCGCCGTCGAGCCGGGCGGAGCGTGGCAGGCGCTCGGCCACGTGCCTGGTCACCGTCGACTTCCCGGCCCCCGGCATCCCTGTCACGATCAGGCAGTCCGGCGTCTCAGCAGTGATCACACCCGTCAGCATGTCAACGTGCCTGGCGGTCGGCAATCGTATTTGCCCTCGGCCGAGGCGGCGACCGGAAGCGATCACTTCGCCCCGTTCGTCAAGGCGTTCCCACAGCTCGGGGCTCACCCCGGGGCGACTCGGTGGACTCCCTGTGAATCACGGCGGGACAACCAGGAGAAATACCCGCTTTCCATAGCTTTTGTCCCCGGGGTGGCCGTCACGCTTCACAGAAAGCTCCCAGGACCTCTCCGGGAGCGATCAGGGTGGGCTGACAGCGTCGGTGCCGCACCGACGTGACGGACCCGGTCCTCGGCCGCCTCTTCCCCTTCCCCGGAAAGGGAAACGAGGCGAACGCCCGTCGGTCTTCCGATAAGCCTCGATCGACGTGGAGCCTTTGCTGTGGCCTCATTCCTTTCCCGGCTGGGCCGGTTCTCCTTCCGGAGGCGCTGGCTGGTCGCGTTGCTGTGGGTGGTCCTGCTCGTGGGGGCGGGGGTGCTGGCCGGGAGGGCCCCCGCCGCCCCGCCCAACGACTTCTCGATGCCCGGTACGGAGGCGCAGCAGGCGTACGACCTGCTGGAGGAGAGTTTCCCGGAGCTGAACGCCGACAGCGCGACGGCCCGGGTGGTCTTCCGGGCGGAGGACGGCAAGGTCACCGACCCCGAGACGAAAGCGGCTGTCCAGGAGACGGTCCGGGAGCTCGGGAACAATCCGCAGGTCGCGCGGGTCACCGACCCGTACGCGACCCGGTCGGTGAGCAAGGACGGCTCCACCGCCTACACGCAGGTCTCCTACAAGGTGCCTTCGCCGGAACTCGAGGAGAGCTCGCGCACCGCTCTCCAGGACACCCTCGAGCAGGCCCGCTCGCAGGAACTGACCGTCGAGGCCGGCGGCAACGCCGTCAACGAGATGCCCTCCGGAGGCCGTTCCGCCGAGGCGCTGGGCCTGGCCGTGGCCGCCCTGGTGCTCGTCATCACCTTCGGCTCGCTCCTGGCGGCCGGCCTTCCGCTGCTCACCGCCATCCTCGGAGTGGGCATCAGCGCCCTGGCAATCCGGGCGCTGGCCGAGCCGCTCGGCCTCGGCTCGACGACCTCGGGCCTCGCGACCATGATCGGACTGGCCGTCGGCATCGACTACGCCCTCTTCGTGGTCTCCCGTTACCGTGCCGAACTCGCCCATGGCCGCAGCCGCGAGGAGGCGGCCGGGCACGCGGTGGGCACCGCGGGATCGGCGGTGGTGTTCGCCGGTCTGACCGTGGTCATCGCCCTCGCGGGACTGAGCGTGGTGGGCATCCCGGTACTGACGCAGATGGGCCTCGCCGCGGCCGGCGCGGTCGTCGTCGCGGTGCTGATCGCCGTCATTCTGATCCCCGCGCTGCTCGGGATCTGCGGTCGCCGGATCGGTCCTCCCCGCCCCGGGCGCCGAGGGAAGGACAAGGACGGCCTGCCGCGACCGGGCATGGGCGTGCGCTGGGCCCGGTTCGTCATCGAGCGGCCCGTCGCCACCCTCCTCGGCGGTGCCGTCCTGCTCGGCGTGATCGCGATTCCGGCCGCCTCCCTGAAGATGGGCCTGCCGGGCGACGACAGCAAGCCCGTCTCGACGACCCAGCGCCGAGCCTACGACCTGGTCGCCGAAGGCTTCGGCCCGGGCTTCAACGGCCCGCTGACGGTGGTCGTCCAGGCCGACGACGGCAGCAACGCCCAGGCGCCCGCCCAGAGCGTCGCCAAGCAGATCGGCGGCAGGAAGGACGTTGCCGCGGTGGGGCAGCCGCGACTGAGCGAGTCCGGCGACACCGCCGTACTGACCCTCGTCCCGTCCACGTCACCGGCCGGCTCGGAGACGGCCGACCTCGTCCACACGCTGCGCGACCCTGAGCTCGCGAGCAGGAGCGATGCCCGCGTGCTGGTCACCGGCACGACGGCGATGAACGTCGACGTGTCGCAGAAACTGTCAGACGCCCTGATCCCGTACCTGGGACTCGTGGTCGGCCTGGCGTTCCTACTGCTCATCGCCGTCTTCCGGTCGCTCCTCGTTCCGCTCAAGGCGGCCCTGGGCTTCCTGCTCTCGGTCCTGGCCGGCCTCGGCGCGGTGGTCGCGGTCTTCCAGTGGGGCTGGCTGGCCTCCGTCTTCGGCGTCACGGAACCAGGACCCGTGATGTCGATGATGCCGATCTTCATGGTGGGCGTCGTCTTCGGTCTCGCCATGGACTACGAGGTGTTCCTGGTGACCAGGATGCGCGAGGCGCACGTGCACGGGCAGTCGCCGTCGGACTCCGTGATCAGCGGATTCGAGCACAGTGCGCGCGTGGTGACCGCCGCTGCCGTGATCATGATTTCGGTGTTCGCCTCCTTCATGGGTTCCGACGAGCAGATGCTCAAGACCATCGGTTTCGGTCTCGCGGTCGCCGTCCTCTTCGACGCGTTCGTCGTCCGCATGGCGCTTGTACCGGCGGTCCTGGCCCTGCTCGGCCGAAGCGCCTGGCACCTGCCCCGATGGCTGGACCGGCTCGTGCCCGACCTGGACGTCGAGGGCGAGCGGCTCGCACGGGAGCCGGACGGCCCCGCGACGGCGAACCCCGAAGCGCCCGACGGCGCAGGACCGGACCCCGTCGCCGAAACCGCGGGAAGCGGGGTCGGGCCCGGCACCGGCCACTGACCCCGCCCTCCGTCAGGGCCCGCACGCCCGCACCGGGACCCACGCGTCCCGACCCCGCGTCCCCGGGGCGGCGGCCCCCTGCCGCCGCCCCGTCCTTCCCCCGCCCCCTCCACCCCTGCACGGGAGCTTGCCCATGTCCACCGCCCCGCCGCCCTCCGCTCCTCCCGGCTCGCCCTGGCGCCACGCCCTCGAAGGAGCCCTGTCCGTCGCGACTGCCCTCGTGGCCATGTCCGCCGCCGCGTGGGCGGCGCTGACCCTGCTCGGTGCCGGCGCGTTCGCACCGGTCTCCCGCCTGGTGCCGCTGATGGTGAGCATGGCCGTCGGCGGCGGCGTCACCATGGAGTCGGCTCCCTCGGCCGAGCCCGCCGAGCCCGCCGCCGACGGCGGACTCGGCGGGCTGCTCGGCGGAGGCGGCGGCATGAGCCTCGGGCTGACCGGTGAGGCCGCGTTGACCCCGCTGACCCTGACCTTCCTGGGCATGGCCGTCCTGGCGACAGGCTTCTTCCGGCCCCTGCGCCGACGGCAGCGGCCCACCCCCGGGCTGCTGTGGGCCCGGTGCGGCGGGGCACTGCTGACCACGGCGGTGGCCTTTCCGGTCATTGCCGTGCTGGCCCGGGGCACGGCTCGACTGCCCAAGGGCGTGACCGACCGGTTCGGCAAGGGTGCGTCGTCCGGAGCGCTCAGCCGGTTCACCGGCGGCGGTGGCGGGGGAGGAGGCCTCACCAAGGGACTGTCCTCGGTGATGTTCGAGACCGATGCCGTGGCGACCGCCTTCCTCGGCCTGCTGTGGGTGGCCGCCGTCCTCGCCCTCGGCTGCCTCGCGGCCCGCCGTACGACACTGCCCCGCCCCCTCGCCCTGAGCCGGATGCGACTGAAGTGGAACGCGGTCACGTCCACCCTGACCGGGACCGCCGCCGTGCTGTGCTGCTCGCTCCTCGCCGTCGCGGTTCTGGCCGGGGCCGCCGCCCTGACCGGCCGGGACCAGGCGGCGAAGGCGGCGGGCCTGCTGCTGCTCGCCGGCCCCATCCTGATCGCCGTACTGCTCACCACCGGCCTCGGCAACTTCTGGGAGGCGGGCATGCAGCGCCTGCAGCCCGACGGCGGCGGCATGCTCGGCATGCTCGGCGGCGGGGCCCAGGGCGACACGGCGGACACGGACAAGTCCGTCGACCTCAGCGGATGGTCGGGCGCCGGCGTACCGCTGTGGCTGATCGCCATGGCGTTCATGCTGCTCCTCCTGACGATCGCCGGGTACGTGGCCGCCGCCCGCACCCCGGCGCGCACCCCCCGGGAGAACTCCGAGGCCCTGCTCGACCGCCATGTGGAGATCGCCCTGCGCATGGGCATCGCGGTCGCCGTCGCCGCCCTCGTGCTCCCTCTGGCGGCGCGAGGATCCGTGCGGATCGGCATCACCCTCATGGGCAATGAGATGGGCGGCATGGCCGCCGGTCTCGACGGCGGGCTCGGGATTTCCCCGCTCATCGGTTTCGTCCTGGCCGCCCTCGCCGCGTACGGCGGCAGCCGCCTGCAGAACCGACGGGCGCGGCGCCGTGGCCGCGGGGCGCAGCCGGCCGGCCCCGCGGTCCGACGACCCGTGGGTGCCCGGCCCACGGCCCGGGTCCCCTCCGAATCGGTCTCGTGAGCGGTGTGTGATCTCCTGGGAAGACCTTGCCAGCTCAGTCCTGTGTCCGTGAAGGCGGCGATCGACACCATGGCGGCACCCATGCCTCCCTCGCACCCCTCGGGTCGCCCCGACCGGCTGCTCGTCGTCGACGACGAGCCCACCGTCCGGGAGCTGCTGCGCACCGCGCTGCGCTACGCGGGCTTCGACGTCGACGCGGCGGCCACCGGCCAGGAGGCCCTCGACCTGGCCGCGCGGTGCACGCCCGACCTGGTCCTGCTCGACGTCATGCTCCCGGACATGGAGGGCTTCGAGGTGATCCGCCGGCTGCGGGCGCAGCCCCGCTCGCCCCGTCCCGGCCTCGGCGGTGACGTGCCGGTCCTCTTCGTCACCGCACGCGACGACCGCCAGGACCGGCTGCACGGCCTGCGCCTCGGCGGCGACGACTACGTCACCAAACCCTTCGACCTCGAAGAACTGATCGCCCGCATCCAGGCGGTACTGCGCCGCACCCGGGGCGAGCAGCCGGCCCGGCTCACCGTCGGCGACCTGGCGCTCGAACCCGACAGCCACCACGTCACCCGGGCGGGGCGGACCGTGCGGCTGTCCCCGACCGAGTTCCGCCTCCTGCACTTCCTCGTCGCCAACGCGGAACGCACCATGACGAAGAACCAGATCCTGCAGAGCGTGTGGGAGTACGACTTCGGCGGCGACCCCAGCATCGTCGACACCTACATCAGCTATCTGCGCCGCAAGGTCGACCAGGGCGAGCCCAAGCTCATCCACACCATCCGGGGTGTCGGCTACGTGATGCGCGAGCCCCGGCCATGAAGCGCCCAGGACGGTGGCCGGCCGGGCGGTGGCCGAGCAGGCTGTCCCTCCGCACCCGGCTGCTGTGCCTGTCCATCGCCCTGGTCGCGCTCGGTCTCCTCGGCACGGGCCTGATCGTCACCACGGCCCTGCGCGGCTACCTCCAGGACCGGGTCGACGACCGGCTCGTCCTGACCGGTGAGATCGCCGCCCGCCTCGCGCCGCCGACCGATGCCGACACCCCACCGGGCGTGGAGGCCCTCGGCGTCCTCGGGGACACCACCGTGACCTATCTGGACGACGACGGCGCCACGCGCAGGGCCTTCGACCCGAGCACCGCTCTCCCCGGCGGCGGGCCCGAACTTCCCGCCCTCGACCATGCGGCCGTCCTCGCCCGGGGTGGCCGTCCTTTCACCGTCCCCGCGAAGGACGACGACCACAGCTGGCGGGTCATCGCCCTGACCCAGCCAGCCCAGGTCTTCCTGCCCGAGCGCACCGAAACCGAGCGCACCGAAGCCGGGGGCAGCGTCGTCGTGGCCACCTCCCTCGACGAGGTCGACCGCACCATCACCAAGACCCGGAACCTCTCCCTGACGGTGGGGGCCGCCCTGCTTGCCCTGCTGACCGCCGCCGGCTGGTTCGCCGTACGTTCCGGACTGCGCCCCCTGACCCGTATCGAGGAGACCGCGACGGCCATCACCGCCGGTGACTACTCCCACCGGGTTCCCGAACTGACCGCCCCCCACACCGAGGTCGGCCGCCTGACCGCCTGCCTCAACCAGATGCTCACCCAGATCGACACCGCCTTCCAGGACCGTGCGGAGGCCGAGGCGAAAACCCGGCGCTTCTTCGCCGACGCCAGCCACGAACTGCGCACGCCCCTCGTGGGCATCAAGGGGTACACCGACCTCTACCGCATGGGAGCCCTGCCCACCCGCGAGGACATCGACCAGACCATGACCCGGATCGCCGCGGAGTCCGAACGCCTCACCCGGCTCGTCGAGGAGATGCTCCTCCTCGCCCGCCTGGACGAGGACATCCACCTCCCGGCCGCCCGCCCCGGCCGGGAACCGGCCTTCGCGCTCGACCTCGCCCCCATGGACCTGCGCACCCTCGCCGCCGACGCCCTCCACGACGTACGCGCCCTGGACACCACCCGCCCGGTCACCCTCACCGGCCCCGGCGGCGGCAAGCCCGCCACCGCCCCCGCGGTCGCCGACGAGGCCCGGCTCCGCCAGGTCGTCACCAACCTCATCGGCAACGCCGTCACCCACACCCCCTCCGGCACCCCCATCCGCATCGGCCTCGGCACCGTCGGCCCCCACGCCGTCCTCGAAGTCTCCGACCAGGGCCCCGGCCTCACCCCCGCCGAGCGCGAACGAGTCTTCGGCCGTTTCTACCGCACCGACGACTCCCGCACCCGCACCACCGGCGGCTCCGGCCTCGGCCTCTCCATCGCCCACGCCCTCGTCACCGCCCACGGCGGCCGCATCATCCTCGACACCGCACCCGGCCAAGGCTGCACCTTTCGCATCACGCTGCCCCTGCCCGACCCGTCACAGCACGGGATCGCCGACGAGATGACCTGAGCCGAGAAGACAGCTCGCCGACCGGGGCCCATGCGACGGGCCCCGGTCGGCGTACTGGCGCCTTCGATCGCGACGACCCAATCGAAGTCGCCTTCGGCGCCGACCCGAGCGAGCAGGGCGTGCACCCGCACCACCGGCAACCGTCCCCGCTCCGCCCCAGAAGCAGCCACAGCACCCGGCGAAGCACCATCAGGGCTGTCGTCCCGCCTCGGTGCACCGCCGGCGGGGTCTCCGCCTCCGTCACGCCCAGCCGTGCCGCGTCCCGCTCCGGGCGCAGGAAGCACACGGCGAACACACCGGCTGCCGCGACCAGCCCGGCCATCAGCAGATACGCCGAGCGGTAGCCGGCGGGCACGGAGGCACCCGCATCCACCAACCGGCCCGTGACCAGCGGGGAGAGGATTCCGGCGAGTGCGTAGACGAAGGCCGGCGCACCCAGCACCACCCCGCGCTGCCCGGCCTGCGTGATCCTGGCCACGGCCGTCTGCGAGACGGTGAGGATCACATTCGTCAGCGCCATCGGACCGACCATCAGCGCGATCTTCATGTCCACGGAGTCCACCTCGGCGAACACCGCGATCGACAGGGCGGCCACACACATCAGGAGACCCCCGCCGAGCCCCGCCGGAAGCCGGGGCGCGGCCCCGCTGGGGGAGGACCGCCGGGCCAGCAGGCCGTGGGGCAGCAGCACCACGGCGTTCCCGACGGCGGTGGCCGTCACCACCGCCCCCGCCTGCTTCGTGGTCAGCCCCGCCGCCTCGTGCAGATAGTCGGGCGCCCAGGTGAGCCCCGCCGAAAGCAGCCAGTAGGCGGCGAACGCGCCGAAGGCAGCCGTCAGCCAGGTGCCGGAGAGCAGCAGCCCGCGATGGGGGACGGTCCGGCCGGCGGTCTCGGCGCCGGGTGCCGGGGCCGCCCCCGGCGCCGGTGCGAGCAGCCCCTCCTCGCCCCATGCGTACCAGCACACCGCCCACACCAGACCGACGAGACCGACGGCGCCGAAGGCCCAGCGCCAGCCCCACGCATCGATCGCCGGGGTCAGCAGCGGGGCGGACAGCGCCACCCCGCCCGCTGCGCCGACCATCAGGACGGCGGTCGGAAGGGTCCGCTCCCGCTGCCCGAACCAGCCGTGCAGATGATGGACCGCCACCGGGGCGGCCGGCCCCTCCGCCGCCCCGAGCGGTATCCGGGTCGCCACCGGCGTCCCGAAGCCGGCGGCACCGAGCAGCATCGGCAACTGCGCCGCCGACCACAGCAGCGCCATGCCGAGCAACAGCACGGTGGTACGGACCCGGCGGGTCAGGAACGACCCCCCAGGGCGGCCAGGCTGAACAGGGCGAAGAACGAGGACTGCGCGGTGCCGAACTCGCCCCGGGTCAGCCCCAGATCGTCCCGGATCGGGCCGGCGGCCAGCCCCATGACGGTTTTGTCGGCGAAGTTCACCAGCATGAAGGCGAGCAGCAGCCACGTGGTGCCCCAGGCCCCCTGCGCGCCCGCTCCGCCACCGCGCCCGGACCGCCCGCCCGGGGCCGGCCGACGGCCCCGGGCGGCGAGGTCACCCGTCCTCCCCGGGCGCTCCGCAGCCGCACCCGTCCTCGTCCGTGACGCCGACGCTGATCATCCCGGCAGCCCGCTTCCGGCCGTCGGGGGGAGCGGGTCAGCTCGGTCTCCAGATCGGTTCCCTCCGCCACCGCGGCCGACTCCGCCGCCGCCCAGCGGAACACCCCACAGGCCATGGTCGACGTCTCGGACGCCGTCCGCTGCCCGTAGACACGTGCGCGCGCACCCGTGCCACTTCCACCTCGGCCGGGGCCGCCAGCGCGGCGGTCTCCGCCAGATGCGAGGCGAGGCGCGGCTCACCCTCCTCCAGCAGCTTCAACGCCCGCTGCGCCAGCACGGACGCGCCCCCCGCGGCGTTCGCGAACTCGGTGGCGACCGCGGCCTCCGGGGCCGGCTTGAGGTGTTCCGGGTTCTGGTCGTACCAGCCGCCCCACAACCGCCACAGATTGCGTACGACGAACTCCGGCTCGTCGTAGGCGGGGCGCAGATAAGGCTGCTCCAGCAGCTCCTGAGGCACCTGAACGCCGTGCAGCACCGCGTCGAGCCGGTGCCCGGCGTTCATCAGCTCCCTGGTCTGCTCGCAGAGCGACTCCAGAAGCCGGGCCGTGTCGTCGAGCGCCTGGTGCACCCGGTCCCTGCCGACGATCGGCACCCCGTGGCCGGGCAGCAGCAGTTCGGCGCCGAGCTCCTGCATGGCGCGCAGCGCACGGGCCCACTCCTCCGGATACCGCTGGACCTTCTGCGGATTGCCCGCGTTCGGGGTGTTCCAGATGAAGAGATCCCCGGTGCACAACGTCTTGAGCTCGGGAACCCGCACATACGTGCTGTCATCGGTCTCGCCCCTGGCGTGCACCAGCTCGAAGGTCAGATCGCCGCGCTCGACGGTCATCCGCTTGCGGTAGGTGGTGTCGGGATAGCGGTAGGTGGACGGCCAGTCCAGCGACGGTACGCCGAACTGCCTGCGGTTGATCCAGGTGTTGTAGCCCGCCGTGCTCACGTACCGGTCGAATCGGGCCGGGACCGCCTCGTGCGCGACGACCTCGGGACGGGGGCGCCCCTCTCGCCGGCGACCTGGCAGGCCGTATCCGGTCCAGGACCGACCTCCCGGTGCACACCGCGATCTACACGCACGGCCACATCGACCACGCCTTCGGCCTCGATGCCTTCCTCGTCGAGGGCCAGAACGCACCGCACGTCGTCGCACAGGAGCGCATGGCCGAGAGGTTCGACCGCTACGCGCGCAGCCCGCGGCACAACGCGACGATCAACAGCCGCCAGTTCGGCGGCCGCGACGACGATCCCACCTTCCAGGGCGAGGAGTTGCGGTTCGGCTACCCCACGCACGAACCGACGCGCTACTACCAGCGCTCCCTCGAACTCGACGTCGGCGGAACGGTATTCGAACTGCACGCCTGCCGGGGAGAGACCGACGACCACACGTGGGTCCACTGCCCCGAGCGCGGCGTGCTCTGCACCGGCGACCTGATCATCTGGGGCGTCCCCAACGCGGGCAACCCGCAGAAGGCGCAGCGCTACCCGTGGGACTGGGCCAGAGGTCTGCGGGCCATGGCGGAGACCGGCGCGGCATCGCTGTGCCCCGGACACGGCGGGCCCGTCGTGAACGATCCCGGGCTGGTCCGGCGCATCCTCCAGGACACGGCCGCCTTCCTGGAGGAGGTCGTGGACCGGACCCTGGCCGTGCTCGAAGACGGCTCGCCCCCGCACGTCGACGTCGTACGCCGGGTGAAGCTGCCGCAGTCCGAGGCGCCCTGGCTGCAACCCGTCTACGAGGAGGCCGAGTTCATCGTCCGCAATGTCATCCGCTACTACGGCGGCTGGTGGAGCGGGCGGCCGAGCGAACTCAAACCGGCCCCGCGCGAGCAGGTCGCGGCCGAGCTCGCGGCCCTGGGCGGCGGCCCCGGCACGCTCCTCGCCCGCGCCGTCGAACTCGCCCCCACAACATGCCCCTGGCCTGCCATCTCGCGGACTACGCCCTGGAAGCGGCCCCCGACGACCCCGCCATCGCCGAGGGAGTGGCCGCCCTCTACACCGAGCGCGGCGCCCGGCAGACCAGCCTGATGGCGACGAACCTCTACCGGTCCGCGGCCGCCGGCGCGCTGAGCCGCTTTCCTTCCTCGTAGATTTCGGCATGGCTGCTTTCCGCAAGCAATACGGGTGCGGAAATCGGCTCTCAGGAAACTCCCGGGAATCACTCCGGAGCCCGCCGGCCTATTGCACCTGGATGACGAGCAGGGCGATGTCGTCGTTGCGGGGTGCGTACTGGGTGGCGTGCCGGACGAGATTGTCGGCGAGGGCCTCCGCCGTCTTGCCCGGGGCCTGCGCGAGATGCTCGGCGAGGTCGGCGATGGCGTCCTCGATGTCCACCCCGGGAGTTTCGACGAGGCCGTCGGTGTAGAGAGCGAGCACGGTACCGGGCGGCAAGGCGATTTCGCTGGTCGTGTAGTCGGCGCCCGGATCGATGCCGAGCACGGTGCCGGGTGACAGGTCGAGGACTTCGGTGTGCCCGTCGGGATGGCGCAGGAGCGGCGGAGGGTGGCCGGCGGTGGCCAGGCGGGCCCGGTGGTGTTCCAGGTCGAGGTGGATGTAGACGCAACTGGTGAACAGGCCCGGATCCAGGTCGGTGAGCAGGCGGTTGGTACGGGCGAGGACTTCGCCGGGGGAGGCGCCGGCGGTGGCGTGGACTGCGGTTCGGACCTGTCCCATGAGGGCGGCGGCGTTGACGTTGTGACCCTGCACGTCACCGATGGTGGCGGCGGCGTTCGTTCCGTCGAGGCGGATGAGGTCGTAGAAGTCGCCGCCGATGTTCACGCCGTGGGTGGTCGGGAGATAGCGGGCGGCCGGCTCCAGCCCGGGGACCGAGGGCAGGGCGCGAGGCAGCAGGGCGGCCTGCAGGCTGTGGGCGAGCTGGTACTGGGCGTCGTAGAGGCGGGCGCGTTCCAGGGACTGGGCGACCAGGCCGGCGAGCGAGGTGAGGATGGCACGTTCTTCTGTGGCGAAGGGGTGGGGCCGGTCGTAGGCGAGCACCATCGAGCCGACGGTGCGGCCCGAGACGGTGAGGGGCAGGAAGGCCCAGGCGGCCATGTCGTCCTGCAGGGTGGCGGAGGGATAAGCGCTCTGGAGATCCTCGAAGGTGGAGTAGAAGGCAGGGATGCCGGTGGCCAGCACGCGCGCGGCGGGGGTGTGCGAGGTCAGGGGAGCGGCGTCGAAGCGGTCCGTGAGTTCGGTGTGGTAGCCGCGATGACCGATGATCCGCAGCCGGCCCTCCTCCGCGGTCATCAGGGCGAGGGCCTGGACACCGAAAGCGGGCATGATCTGGCGGGGGACCTGGTCGACCACGTCCTGCACGCCGACGGCTTCGGTGAGTGTCGCGGCCAGGTGCAGCAGGTAGAAGAAGTACCTCGCTCGGTTCGCCGGAGTCGACGACGCGGCGTACTGCGCCTTCGGAGCGTTCTCGGCACGGCCCGTGGGGGCAGGAGTGATACGGATACTGATGCCGGAGGCATCCGGATGGAGCTGGAAGGACAACCAGTGGTCCGGCGGGCGCCGGGCGGTGAAGGACGTGGCTTGGCGGCTGATCACCGCGGACCGGTAACGGTCTTCGAAAAGCGGGTCGTCCAGCCAGGGCAGCGCTTCCCAGGGGAGCGCGCCCAGCAGGTCGGGGATGTCCGCTCCGACCAGTTCTGCAGCGGCAGCGGTGATGAAGGAGATCCGGCCTTCCGGGTCCAGCGCCAAGCAGCCCTCCGGCAGGCGCTCGGCAAAGTCGGCTGCGGCCATTGCCTCGCCCGGACAGGGAGTGTAGGGGCGGGGGGTCGGCAGTACTCGCGGCTCCGGTCCGGGGAGCACCGGGCGGCCCCTGTCGGCGGCCTGCCACAGGAGAAGCCCGGTGTGGCGGCAGAAGACATCGATCGCCGCACGCTCGTGCTCGGACAGCTGCGGCGGATGTGAACCCGGCCAGATCAGCACCAGTCCGCCCCGGTCGGTATCGCCCGTGGTGATCGGGGCTGCGGCTGTCGCAAAGTGGTACGGCAGCACGAGCGCGGGCCTCGGGTAGAGGCGTGCCATCTCTTCGCGGCTGCTGATCCACACCACGCGTCGCTCGCGTACGGCTTCGGCCACCGGGACCGGGGCCCCCGGCTTCACCTCTGCCCAGGGTGCGACGATCTGCGGCGGGATTCCCGTCAGCACGGCCATGCGCAGTACTGTGTCGCCCGGCGGGAGCAGGTACACCGCGCCCACGGACGCACCGGTCTTCTGTACGACCCGGTGCAGAGCGGGGTCCAGCAACTCCAGGCCCGAACCTGATGCGGGGGTGAAGGTCGCCTCTCGCACGTTCCCACCATTCCTCGGCGACACCGGACCGGGCCCTCACCCGACCGCAGGGGTTTCGGGCCGTTTCAGCTCTGATGCCGAGGTCGGTGCCGCTCCTGGCTGACCACCTGCCGATGCCGACGATGGTGCGCCTCACCAGCCATACCGGGCATTACGCATATATCGACAATACGCGCCATGCCTGTCGTGGTCGCTGCCGACGTACGGCGCCACACGAACCCGCCCGGCCCGCCCCTGTACGAACGGGCTCGTCGGCAGGCGCGGTCGCCGCGTGCTCTCGGTCGGAGCGGTGCATGAGAACAGTGGTGACGACCCGTAGCGGTCGAGGCAGGGGCCCGGCATGAGGTTCGCGCGGCCTTGGGGAAGCAGCGAGACACGGGGAAGCCGGGACCTCGGCCCGCTCCCTCCTTACGAGGGGAGCGAGAAGGGGGAACTCGCCGAGGCGCCCGTCGACGAGTGCGAGGGCATGCCACCCCACCGCTTGGGATCTCATACAACAGCCGACCGTGGCTCCTCCGACATCTCCGCTACTTTCCGTGTCCGGCCGGCTGCCTTCCGGTGACGAGAAGCCGGGTGGAGCGACTCCGGTGACGGGAAGTCGTGGGGAGCGACGTGGAGCCCGGCGCACCGGCCGGACCATGGCGGGCCCTTGGCCTGAGAACCGCACTTGCGCGGCTCTGCTGATGTACTGGGACAGCACCACGATGCCGTCCGCGATCAGCACCACCTCTCTGGTGAGAGTGGCTCCGTAGGCGGGAACGAGGAACGCTCGTTGTCGAGTACGGAGAGCATCCGCACAGCTGTGCAGCAGAGGCGGATGACGCGGCCGACTGGCATTCACGACTACCAGGGGGCCTCCGCAACGTCGACGTACAGCGTCACCGTCGCGAAGAAGGACCCCGTGGTGAGACGCTCCGGCCATATCTGGCCCCCGCCCGCTGGGCTCCGCCGAGGCGCTGCCGCAGGCGGCGCTGATGGGCCGGGGGAGGCGGTGCTGCCGCTTGATGGCCACCGGCCTGTCCAACCCGGAGATCGCGGTGTCGTGCAGGGCGATCCCGGAGACGGTGAAGACGCACTTCGGGAACGTGCTGACCAAGCTCGGCACGCAGAACCGGACCCACCCGATGGTGATCGCATACGAGACCGGCACGACCATGCCAGGGGTCACGGACTGACGCGACATCAGGTGACCTGACCCGGCCTGTCCGTGCCACTGAACCAGCATCCGGGGCAGTCCCCGCTCGGGATGTCTCCCCACCCCGGGGCAGGCCCGGCTGTGGGAACTCGGGGAGTTACCCGCCCGCACGGTGGGAGAAGCCTGCCGTGCAGGAGTTTCGGGAGGCCCCGCCGATGCCCTGGTCCTCCTCGGCACCACCCTGTGCACGCAGTGGGCGCACCGGTCGTCCCGGCTATGCGGAGTTTCCGTCGCCGCGCGGGTTGCCGGCCGCCGCGCGGGCGGTGACCAGCCCCGATTCGTAGGCCGCGATGACCGCCTGGGTGCGGTCACGGACGTCGAGCTTGCCGAAGATGCTGGTGATGTAGTTCTTGACCGTGGAGATGCTGATGGCCAGGGCGTGGGCGATCTCGGCGTTGTCGAGACCGATGGCCATCAGACGCCACACCTCGACCTCCCGGGGTGTGAGTTCGCCCAGGTCGGTGGGGAGCGGCTGCGACCCGCCGTGAGGGGCCCGTACGTAGGTGGAGATCAGCCGGGTGAGCAGACGCGGCGCGACGACGGCCTCGCCTGCGTGGACGGTGCGGATCGCCGCGCTCAGGTCCTCCGGCGAGCTGTCCTTGGGCAGGAACCCGCAGGCTCCGGCGCGCAGGGCGCCCACGACGTACTCGTCCATGTCGAAGGTGCTGAGGGCCAGGACCCGGCAGCCGGGCACGGTGGCGGAGAGTTCCTCGGTCGCGCCGACACCGTCGAGGACGGGCATCCGAATGTCCATCACGACGACGTCGGGGCGCAGCCGGCGGGCGAGGGCGACAGCCTGCGCGCCGTCCTCGGCCTCTCCCACGATCTCGAAGGACGGGTCGGGGGAGAGGATCAGCGACAGGCCGCGCCGGACCAGCGACTGGTCGTCCGCGATCAGCACCCTGATCCTCGGTGTGTTCGGCCGGATGTCGGTCATCGGGGTGCCCTCTCGTGCCGGACGGCTGCTTCGGCCGCCTCGTCCGTGGGCAGTGGCAGGTCGGCCACCACTGCGAATCCGCCGTCGGCCTGCGGGCCGACGGCGAGGGTGCCGCCGTGCAGGGCGACGCGCTCACGCATGCCGATCAGGCCGTAACCACCCGAGCCCACCGACGACGCCCGCTCCTGTGGCGGGGTGCTCCCACCGTCGTCCCGCACTTCGACGGTGACCCGATCCCGGCGATATGTCAGCCGTACGGACACGCGGGCGGGCCCCGCGTACTTGCGGGCGTTGGTGAGAGCTTCCTGGGTGATCCTGAACACCGTGAGGCCGACGGTCGGGGGCAGCGGGCGCTGCGGCCCGTGGACGCGGAACTCGGTCGACAGTCCGGCAAGGCGGGATTCGACCACCAGACGGTCGAGGTCGTCGATGTTCGGCTGGGGCTGCGACGGCGCGGAGTCCGGTTCGTCACCGGCCCGCAGCACATCGAGGAGCTGGCGCATCTCGCGCAGGGCGAGCCGTCCGGAGGATTCCAGGGTGACCAGGGCATCCCGGGCCACCTCCGGCCGGGCGAGGTTGGCCCGGGCTCCGCCGGACATCAGCTGCATGGTGGTGATGTGGTGGGCCACGATGTCGTGCAGCTCCCGTGCGATGCGGCGGCGTTCGTCGGCCACCGCACGGTCGGCGAGAAGTCGGCGGTTCGCCGCCACCTCCCGCTGCCAGCGGTTGACCGCCATGGCGGTGCCGACGACGATCAGGGCGGAGAGGGGCGTGACAGCGGCATCCTGCCAGGGCGGAATCCGGCCGTGACTCTGGCTCAGCAACGTCAGCGACACCGTCGCGACGGCCGCGACCGCTGTTACCCGGCCGGTGCAGGCCCTGGCGACCGAGTACAGGGCGACCAGCAGGACGGCACCGAAGTGTCTGGGCAGCGGCGCGGTCAGGGTGGCCGTCGTGTCGAGTGCCAATACGGCAGCGAGCGCCACCACCGGGTGGCTGCGCCGGACGAGCAACGGCAGTGCTGCCAGCGCGACGAGGAGGAACCCGGCCACGCTCACGGCGTATCGGCCGGCGGGGTCGTCGAAGAACACGTAGCTGAGCAGGTTCATCGCGCAAGCCCCGCCGGTCACGAGCGCGTCGTTGCGGGACCACGGCGGCCCGGCGCCGTCGATGTGCAGCGACTCCCGGGCATCGCCGGGCCCGATGTGTCGGCGCCTGCGCATGTCTGTTCTCCTCGTGTCCGGCCTCCCGGCCCTCGGTAGAGGGTTTCACAGCAGCCGCGGGGGCAGCACCGCCGACGGCAGCTCGCGGCCCGCGACCAGGACCATGACCCGGATCGGGACCAGGACCTGGGCCCTGGTCCCTGGCCGGGGCAGGACCCAGGGCCCCGCCCCGGATCATCCGTTGCCAGGACGCTTCCCGGCCCCTCGGGGTGATGGTCTGGAGACCGGCCGGGAGCCCCCGGCAGACGTCCGCATGCAAGCCCGTCCGCCGGAGGACACCGTGATCCGCGCCCTGACCGGATACTCCACCAGACACCCGTGGAAAGTCATCGCCCTCTGGACGGTGCTGGGTGTCGTGCTGAGCGCCCTGGCCCCCACACTGATCGACCGCGTCACCCAGAACCAGACCGGGGATTTCCTGCCCAGGAGCTACGACTCGGCCGCCGCCCTGGAGATCGCCGAGAAGCAGTTCGGGGTGAACCCCGATGCCACCACCGTGACGATGCTGGTCGCCCGGTCCGACGGCAAGGCTCTCGGCGCCGCCGACCGGAAACGGATCGAGGCCGAGGCGGCGAAGTTGGCGCAGCGCCGGGTGATCATGCCCAGGGAGGACGACAGGCCGACCTTCCTGGTCCCGGACCACTCCCAGACCCCCCGGATCGCCCCGGCGATGGTGGCACCCGACCGGAGTTTCGAACTGCTCTCGGTCGAGCTGATCGGGAACCGTACGGACAAGGGGGTCCAGAGCGTATACCGGGCCTTCCGGGACGCCGCCCGGACGCAGTTCTCCGAGGCGGGGATGCGCACCGGCTTCACCGGAAGTCTTGCCGGCACCGTCGACACCACCGATTCCCACGAGACCGCCGCGAAGGTGGGGGGCGCCCTCCTGATGGGGCTCATCCTGCTGATCAACGTGCTGGTGTTCCGCAGCGTGCTGGCGGCCCTGTTGCCGCTGGTCGCGATCGCCATGATCATCGGCGTGGCGGGGGGAGCCGTCGCGGGTGCCGCGATACTCACCGGGCGCAAGCTCGACGCGGGCACCCCTGACCTGATCAGCGTGGTCCTGCTCGGCATCGGCATCGACTACTTGCTGTTCCTGCTGTTCCGCTTCCGCGAACAACTGCGCGCCCGGCCGGAGCGGTCCGCCCGCGAAGCGGCCGGGCAGGTCTCGGGACGGGTGGGCACCGCGATCACCTCGGCGGCGCTGACCATCGTGGCCGCGTTCGCCACGCTGGGCGTGGCGACCTTCGGCCAGTTCCGCTCGCTGGGGCCCGCCATCGCCGTCGCGGTCCTGGTGATGCTGCTCGGCAGCCTCACCCTGCTGCCGGCGCTCCTCGCGGCCGCCGGGCGCAACATGTTCTGGCCCTCCAAGGCCCTCGGCCACGAGCCGGGCGAGGGGCGCGCCGCCCGCTTCGGGGCTCTGGTCGCACGACGACCGCTGACGATGGTGCTCGCCTCCGTCGCCCTGCTTGCCGCGCCGGCCGCCGGGCTGATGGGGATCCGCATGGACTACGGACAGGGCAACGCCGCTGCCAAGACCCCTGCGGCGGCTACCGCCACCGAGATCTCCCGTGCACTGCCGGCCGGAGTCTCGGACCCGACGAGCGTCTTCGTCACCGCCACCGACGGCGGCACCCTCACCATCGACCGGCTGAACGGCCTCTCCCATGCCCTCACCCAGGTCAAAGGCGTGGGCCAGGTCGCGGGGACCGTCCTGAACAAGGACCACCGCGCCGCCCGGATCGACCTCTACCCCACCGCGGACCCGCAGAGCCGACAGGCCCGCGACCTGGCCTCCGGACCCGTGCGGGCAGCGGTCGCCCAGCACACACCCGCCGGAACGACCGCCCACGTGGGCGGAGCGGCGGCGATCTCCGCCGATGTCTCCACCGCCGTCGACCACGACCTGAAGATCGTGCTCCCGGTCGCGGCCGCGCTCATCGCGCTCATTCTCCTGCTGCTCCTGCGCAGCCTGTTCGCCCCGGTGATCCTGATGCTCTCGGTCGGACTCGGTTTCGCCGCCACTCTCGGCGCCGCCACCCTGCTGTTTCAGCACGTCCTCGGCAGGTCGGGCGTCAACTTCTCCCTCCCGCTGGTGCTGTTCCTGTTCGTCGTGGCACTGGGCACCGACTACAACATCCTGATCAGCGACCGGATCCGGGAGGAGATGCAGCGGCCGGGCCCGGCCCGCGCCGCCGTGGCCCGCGCGGTGCAGCACACGACACCGGCCATCGCGACCGCAGGCCTGGTCCTTGCCGGCTCCTTCGCCACCCTCGCCACGACTCCGGGCAACGAGCAGATCGCCTTCGCAATGACGCTCGGAATCCTGCTCTCCGCGCTCGTCCTCTCGCTGGTGCTGGTCCCCGCCCTCATCGCACTCCTCGGACGGAGCATCTGGTGGCCGGTCCGTCCACGGCCCACCCAGGGCAGCCACCCGCAGCACCGTGCGCATGCACCTGCCCCGGAACCCGAACGGGTCATGATGGCGGACCGACCGAACGGCTCAGGGGACCTGTGAGCACCTCATCCGTCCGGCGTGGCCCCGCATGGTTGAGCGTGCGCACCCGTGACGGCCACCAGATGTTTCAAGAGCTGTCGGAACCACCCTGGAAGACCACTGGAAATCTTGAAATCGCGCCCGGTCCAGGCAAATTTGCCCCGATCGACGTCCAGGGGCGAAGCGGTTGAGTCAGGCAGTCGGAACAAGATCTTCACCGGACTTCCAGCTCCACAGCAACGTGGTGCCCGGTACCGGGCCGAAGTCGACTTCCGCGCCGCCCCGGACACCGCGTTCCGCGCCACCGACCGTACTCACCAACCCAGGGAGACCTGTGACCCTCCTCAGCCCCACCGCGCGGCGCGTCTCCGTCGCGAGCCTCATCCTCGCCGCCTGTCTCATCACTTACCCCGCCCCGGCCACAGCTTCAGAGGCCCCCGCCAAGAACGGCACCGGAGCCGGGCTCGACCAGTACTACCGGCAGCACCTCGGCTGGGGCAGCTGCGGCACGGGCCCCGTCGACACGACGGGCCGCGTTCTGGACAAGGCCGGTGTGCAGTGCGCGGACGTCACCGTGCCGCTCGACTACGCCCACCCCGCAGGGCGCACGATCACCGTCGCAATATCCCGGCTCAAGGCCACTGACATCCACCACCGCATCGGATCGATCCTGCTCAACAACGGTGGGCCGGGCGGACCTTCGGTCCAGTCGCCCCCGGACGTCCGCAAGGCGATGAAGGATGTCGGCGCGCGCTACGACATCGTCGGCTTCGACCCGCGCTTCGTCGGCCGCAGCACCCCACTGGACTGCGGCTGGCCCGTCGGCACGTCCTGGTTCTCGGCCGGCACCAGCCGGGCGAGCTTCGAGCGGCAGGTCGCCCTCCAGAAGGACCTGGCCGACAAGTGCCGCACCCCTGGCGCCTCCGTGCTGCCGTACATCAGTACCCGCAACACGGCCCGCGACATGGACCTCATCCGCGGCGCGCTCGGCGAGAAGAAGATCTCCTACCTCGGCTACTCGTACGGCACCTACCTGGGCACCGTCTACACCCAGATGTTCCCCGGCCGCTACGACCGCGTCGTGCTCGACGGCGCGGTCGCCCCCGCCGACTACGGCCCCCGCCTGACGAAGGGCACCGAGCGCGCAAGCGAGAAGGCGCTGGCCGCCTGGGCCGCATGGGCGGCGGACCGCGACGCCGCGTACGGCCTCGGCCGCACCCGCGCCCAAGTGCTCACCACCGTCGACCGCGTCCTCGACGCGTCCGCCCGCGGTCCGCTGACCGTCGGCACCGGCTCGGACGCCTTCCGGATCGACGACTCCCAGGTGCCGGTCCTCCTCTACTCCAGCCTCGGGGACGACACCGACCCGACCCGGGAGTTCCTCGCCGAGCAGCTGGCCGTGCTGAGCGGAGCCGCACGGGGCACGGCGCCGACGCCGCTCTCACCGGAGTTCGCCGCGACCCTCCGGTACCTACTGCACGGCGCGGCCGAACCGTCGGGAGTCCAGGCCGCGGTTCTTTGCGGGGATGTGGCCGCCCCGCGCGACCCCGAGGTCTATTGGCGCGACATCGAACGGAGCCGCGCCACGCACCCGGTGTTCGGCCCGATGACCAACAACATCGGCCCCTGCGCCTTCTGGGACCGTCCCCGCGAGAAACCCACCCAGGTCCGCCGCGACGCCCCGGTACTGATCGTGGCCGCTACCGGCGACCCGCGCACCACCTACAAGAGCAGCGTGACCCTGCACGAGCAACTGCCCGGCTCCAAGCTGCTCACCCTCAAGGGTGCCGACCGGCACGCCCTCTTCGGCCGCTACGGCAACGCCTGCGTGGACGACGAGGTCAACAGGTACCTGGCTACCGGCAAACTACCGACGAAGAATCAGACCTGCCTCGGGCGCGCCGGTGAGGCATCTTCGTCGGATTCGATGACGACGAAGGCGTTGTCCGCTCCGATGGGGGCGCCGCTCAGCATCAACACTGCGGCGATCACTGGTGCAGCCGCCGTGCTGGTCGTCGCCGGTGGCGGCACCGCCGTCGCAGTACGCCGCCGCAGGACCCGCCGCGCCGCCTGAACGGAACCAGTGCTGCCCAGGGGCGGCATCCCCTCGGCGGGATGCCGCCCCTGGGTCGGCGCCCGGTCCACCGACATCCGCCGATGTGCAGTGCCTCGTCCAGGCCGGCTCGGTCCTCGGCGATCTTTTCCCGTAGGGAGCGAGAGGCCATGCAGGCGCTGAGCTGCCTGGGGAGTCGGACGCCACGAGTGATCCAGCCCTGACAGCCCTCGAGGTCGCCTTTCGAACCTCGAATTCCGAAGATCGCACTGCGGGAACGTCAGGAGCCCGCAGAGCCTTGCTGGCCGCTACCGGACCTCTTGGACCGACCGGTGGGGTGTTCCCGGACATACCGTGTCCGCGTTCGTCGGCGCTGTCACCGCCCAGAGCCTCCACAACACCGAAGCCCTTCGGCTCCCGAGGCCCGGCATCGATATCCCTGCCGAGTACGCCGGTCACGGGGCACCTCGATGAGACCGGCCTGTACGAGGATGTACGTCCCGCGGGAGAAGACGGACCGGGTGATCGAGGATCACGGTGTGCCCGAGCCGACGTTGACCGCCCGGCGGTGGACAGGGCCGTGGTCATCGGGCATCCGTTTCCGGGGCCCTCGGTCACGGAACGCCGAGTTCGAAAAGGCCGTAGCCCGCGTACGAGCCGGACGCCACGGCCGCGATGCCGAGGAGCATGAGCTGGTGGGTGAGGCTGAGGCGGCGCAGGGCGAGGGCGACCGGAAGGAAGAGCGGGAAGAGGGGGAGCAGATAGCGGGAGACGTTGGCGAATATCTGCTGGCTGCCGAGGACGAGGACAAGGGTGAGGACGGTGTAGACCACCAGGACGGCCGGGGGACGCAGCCGGATCAGCAGCGAGAGCAGCACGATCGCGAGCAGGACGACACCGACGCCGATCAGGTCCGCGAAGGGCCAGGCGGAAAGGTAGTCGGAGTGGCCCACCGGGAGGGACGTGAGGACGTCGAGGGTGTGCCGGCCGTAGTCCCACTCGTGGGCCCAGGCGTCGGACTGAAGCCTGAAGTAGCCGCTGTAGTCCCCCATTCGATGCCCCACCCAGCCGAGATAGGCGAGGAGCCCGAGCGGGGCGACGGCCATCGCGGCCACCGGACGCAGGATGCCGTCCCGGCGGCGGTGGAGCGCGAGCAGGGCCGCGACGACGACGGCGCCGATCAGCGCCACGGCGGTGGGCCGGTTGAGCCCGGCCACGCAGGTGAGGAGACCGGCGGTGAGCCAGCGGCGGCCCAGGACGGCATGGCAGGCCCAGACGGCCAGGGCCACGTAGAGGGAATCGGAGTAGACCGCCCACTCCACGCCGGAACCGGGCCAGACGGCCCAGAGTCCGGCCGCGGCCAGCCCGGCCCGTCTGCCGCCGAAGCGTTCGGCGACGGCGTAGATGCCCAGGGCGGCGATCAAGGAGGCCACGACGGAGACCAGCAGGCCGGCGCCGTACGGGCCGAGGCCGGTGAGTTCGGAGACCAGCCGCATCAGCCCCGGGTAGAGCGGGAAGAACGCCGCGGAGTTCTCTTCGAGGGTGATCGGGCCGGTGGCGCCGGGGACCGGGACCAGCCGGGGGTCGTACCCGTGCACGGCGATCTGCTGGTACCACCAGCCGTCCCAGCTGGCCAGGACGTCCCACGGGTGGGCCCCGCCGCCGAAGCGCGGGTGCTTCGCGCGGTAGTCCCCGGCGGAGTGCAGCAGCCACATGAAGACGGCGAAGCCGATGAGCTTGAGCGTGCCGTAGAGGGCCAGTACGGGGCCGTAACGTTCGGCTGTGTGACGCAGCCGGCTCCGGGGGTCGGGGCCCGTCCCGGCGGGCTGCTCGGACAGCCTCGCGTTCCAGCTCGGGGTGCCGGCCCCGGTCGTACGAACGACGGTCTTGATCATGCGCGGAACACCCACGTCCGGAAGAGCAGGAACCGCAGCAGCATCGCGGCCAGGTTGGCGGCGAGGAGCACGGCGAGCTCGGCGGCCTGCCCGGCCGAAGGCACCGCGTGGTGCAAGGCGGCGAGCGATCCGCCGGTGAACGCCAGACCGACCAGGAGAACGAACAGCCCCCTGCTCTGATGGCGCAGCACACCGCCGCGGCCACGGAGGCCGAAGGTGAGCCGTCTGTTCGCGGCTGTGTTGGCGACGGTGCAGATCAGCAGCGCGAGTGCATTGGCGGCCTGGGAGCCGGCCATGGGGCGCAGCCATGCGTAGAGGAACAGATACGCGAGGGTGCTGACGGCTCCTACGGCGGCGAAGCACAGGAGTTGGGCGGCGAGCCCGCCCCGCGCGGCGGCGCCGTCGTCGCGGAGCGATCTGCCGGGCGGCAGCGTGCCCCGCGCCAGTGCCCCGCCGATCCTGGCGATGCCGCGCAGGTCGGCCAGGGCCGTGGCGAGGATGTCGACCCGGGTGTCGGGATCGTCCACCCAGTCGACCGGCACCTCATGGATGCGTAGCCCGGCACGCTCGGCGATCACCAGCAGTTCGGTGTCGAAGAACCACTCCGAGTCCTGTACGAGCGGCAGCAGTTGCTCGGCCACCTCGCGCCGCACCGCCTTGAATCCGCACTGCGCGTCCGAGAAGCGCACGGCGAGGACGGAGCGCAGGAGGGCGTTGTAGCAACGCGAGGTGATCTCCCGCTTGGGGCCGCGCACCACCCGGGAACCGGGAGCCAGCCGGGTGCCGATGGCGATGTCGGAGTGGCCGGAGAGCAGCGGGGCCACGAGCGGCAGCAACGCCGTCAGCTCCGTGGACAGGTCCACATCCATGTACGCGAGTACGGGGGCCGACGAGAGGGACCAGGCTGTGCGCAGCGCCCGGCCGCGCCCCTTCTCGGCCAGCCGAAGCCACTGCGCTTCGGGCAGTTCGTCGGCCAGCCGGGCGGCGATCCGCGGGGTGCTGTCCGTACTGGCGTTGTCGGCGATGGTGATACGGAACGGGTAGGGGAAGGTCTCGCGCAGGTGCGCGTGGAGCCGCCGTACGCTCGGTTCCAGATCCTTCTCCTCATTGAACACGGGTATGACCATGTCCAGGACGGGCTCCGGATGGTGGGGTGCCACTGATGCCCGGTGCGGCAGCGGGCTCAGGTTTTTCAGGGCAACTGAACCTTGATCTCTCACGTTTGGTCCTCTTTGTGACTTGGTGCGGGGCAGGCCGAAGACACTCGGGGCTACGGCGTTACGGCGTTATGGGGTGATGAGCGAGGACGAGGCGGTCAACGGCTGGTTCCGCGCGGTCGCCGTGCCCGAAGGCGGGATCGAGGACGAGGGGGGCGACGCGCTCTCCGTGCTTCCCGGCGCAGTCTCGGTGGCCGTGGCCGTACTCCCGGTCGTGGCCGACGGCGCGATCGTGGCGGTCCCGTCCGGGGGTGCGGGGACGGTGGAGGTGCCCGAGGGGGAGGGCGCACTCGGGGACACGTCGGGTGTTGCGGGCGGGGCGGAGGCCGACGGGCTCGTCGTGGGCCGGGGGCCGGGGTGGCTGGGCTCGACCCGGGTCGCATGGCCGGGCAGCAGGGACAGCCCGATACTGAGGCCGACGACGGCCAGGACGGAGCCGACCGCCCTCCGCGCGGCGCGTCTCCGTTGGCGGGCACGCACCCTTGCCCGGAGACGTTCCCGATGCCTCGGCTCGAACGGTGCGGGCGCCGTCCCGGTGTCGCGCATCATCTGCGCCAGCTGCCGTTCGAAGTGATCCATGGGGTTCTCCTTCACCGCACCGGCTCGTTCACATGGCCCAGGAGCTGCCTCAGCCGGGCCACTCCGCGTGCGGCATGGGACCGAGCCGTGCCCACCGGGCACCCGAGCACTTCCGCCACCTGCCCCTCGGGCAGGTCCTGGTAATAGCGCAGCACCACCGCCACCCTCTGCTTCGGCGACAACTGGGCCAGCGCGGCCTCCAGCCGGGAACGCTCCGCCACGTCCGCCGACACGTCGCCGACCACAGCCGTCTCGGGCAGCTGCTCGACGGGGCGTTCGCCCCACCAACGCCGCTGTCCCGAGCGTGCCGCCGCACGTGTCATCACCTTGCGGACGTACGGCTCCGGTGCCTCGTCCGCGACCTTGGGCCAGACGAACCAGAGCTTGACCAAGGACTCCTGCAACAAGTCCTCGGCCCGGTGCCGATCGCCTCCGACGAGCAGACGGGCCAGGTGGATCAGCACCGACCACCGGGCAGCCACGAACTCGTCGAACGCACGGGCTCGACTCTGCTCCATCCGCACTGTCCCTGTTCTCGCCGGTCGCCTACACCCTGTAGAAGGCATCGGGAGGCGGCCCACGATGCACCTGCGGACCGTGATCTGGATCACAGGGCGTATCGACGGCAAGCACATCGGATCCTGGAACCGTTGGCTCAGAACGAGTCGCCATGCCAGTGGGTTGCTCCCGTGGCCTGCAGCGTGGCGCGTATCGCCTCCGGCGGGGCAAGGAGCGGGCGGGCCATACCCACCGTCTGCGTACGCTCCCGGACCTGATCCGGGGCGAGGAACCGGGGCAGGGCGGCACGGACGGCCGGGTCCTCGGGGAGGTGGGCCCGGCCGACTGCGGCGCCCGCCGCACGGGCCCGGCGGGCCACCTCGGCGAGCAACTCGCCGAGGGCCGCCGGTGCGGCTTCCGCCACCGCGCACTCGCGGACCTCGACGGCCTCGCCGATGTGCCGGGTCACGGTGTAGCCGACCGCCGTCCCCTCGTTGTCCTCGGCGATCAGCCATTCGGCGCCGGGGCCGTACCAGGCGGGCACGCGGTGGATCCAGTCGTTGGCCGTCCGCACCGCGGTGAGGGGGCGTGCGGCGTTGAATCCGGCGTGCAGTTCTGCCAGCCGCGGGGCGTCGGCCGGGGTGGCCGCACGGATGCGGAAGCGGGGGCCGGGCGGGCCGGCCACGGTGAGCGGGCCCTCGGTCCAGGAGGTGCGGAAGCCGGTCCAGCCCGAGCGCTCGTAGACCCCGGGAGTGTCCGTGAACAGCAGGGACCAGGCGCAGGACTCGGCGGTCATGGCCTCGGCGGCAAGGGCGAGCAGCCGGCGCACCAGGCCCTGGCCCCGTGCCTCGGGGCGGGTGGCGACATTGCCGATACCGCCCACCCGTTCGACCCGGCCGTGGGCGTCGCGGAGCTGCCGCGGCACGTAGCAGACGACGGCATCGACCGTGTCGCCGCGCACGGCCACGAAGGTCCGCCGGTGGCGGTCGGGGTCCAGGGCGTGCAGCGCCGGGAGGTGCGGGGCGTCGAAGCAGAGCGCCCATAGCGCGTGCACGGCTGCCTCGTCGGCCGGGTCGAGGGTGCGCAAGGTGTGTGTCATGGCGTCAAGTTCCTTCTGTGCTGACCCGGCCACCCGAGGGCGGCAGAGCTGGTTGTCGTGAGCCGCGTACGCGGTGGGGCGGATGGAAGCGCATCCGGTGCGTCTGTCCGGCGAGCACGCCGCCGTCCACGACGATCCGGGCCCCGTTGAGGTACGCCCCGGCGTCCGGGGCGAACAGCAGCAGCGCGCCCATGTTCTCGTCGGGCACCGAGTAGCGGCCGAGCGGAATGCGTTCCCGGTAGGCGGTCCTGACCGCATCGCGGTCGAAGGGGAACGCGCCGTCGACCGGCGTCCGGACCGTGCCGGGTGAGAGGGTGTCGGCGGTGATGCCGGGCGGTGCGGGTCCGACGGCGAGGGCTGAGCACCGCTTCGACGACACCGGGCCACGGCGTACGGTCGCCGTGGCCCGGTGTCCGCGCGGGTGCGTCACCCGCGCCTGGTCCGTTGGAGGCTCACCGCGTCGACGTACCCGGTCATGAGGTTCCACGCGGACGAATACAACGAGACGCGGACCGACGCCGTACCGGGCGGAGCCGTACCACTTGCCTGCGTGTCGATCCAGCGCCGCTGGTCCACGCCGCGGAGCGGTGCGCTCGCCATCCGGCCGACCGGCTGGCCGGCCCTGTCGAAGAAGCTCAGCAGCAGCACCGAATCGTCGGTGCTTCCGTCCTCGATGTACACCTTGGCACGGACCCGGTAGTACGCGCCCGCGGCAGCCGGCACCGGCTCACCGGTCAGCTCCGCCGACGCCTCGGGGCCGCTCCGGGCCGCATCGACGATCTTCATGCTGCGTCTGCCGGTGTACGCCCGCTCTTGGGAGAGGGCGAACAGGCTGCCACCACCCTGCCACCCCGGGACGGTGCCGTTGGCAGACGGCGCCACCTCGAAGCCGGCGTTGCCGACGGCCACCGCGCCGGCCGGGCCGCGGCGCACCGGGATCATCCGCAGCCGGGACTCCGCCGCCTTGCCCAGGAAGTAGATGTTCTCGTGGCCGTCGGCGTCCCGCGCCAGGGTCATGAAGGCGACTTCCTCGTCGTAGTCGCCGAGTGTCACATGGTCCATGGTCCGGGGGTCGACCACGGTGAGCTTGCCGGCCAGGGTGCTGTACAGCAGGCCGTCGGCGCCCCAGCGGAGGTAGACCGGCCGCCACATGCCGTAGTTCTTCACCGCGGGGTAGATGTTCTTGTACTTGACGACTCGGAGGGTGTCCGGGTCCATCGCGAACAGGAATCCGTCGGCCGCGCCCCACAGCAGGCCGTCGCGACCGAAGCCGAGACCGCTGATCATCTTCGGGTCGTCGAGGCCGGGAAGGCCGGGAGTGAACTCCTTGACCTTGCGTTCGCCGGCGACATCCCAGACGAACACCTTGGCCTCGGACTCGGTGGCCTCGGTCCCCAGACCGCCGTGGACGGTGGTGGAGCCGTAGATCCGTCCGCCGCGCTGGGCGAGCCCGACGACGCTCTGGTTGTGGACGATGTCGGGGTAGGTCTTCTTCTCCCCCTTGCCGGGGTCGTAGATGGTCAGCGCGCCCCCGAGCTTCCCGTAATCGGGGATGGAGCCGATGAGCAGCTTGCCGTCGTGGGCCTTCATCACGTACGGCCGGTCCTGTCCGGAACCGAGACGGAACTTCTCGGAGACGGCCGGGGCCGCCGCGTCCAGCTTCGCCGAGGAGATGATGCCTCCGGGGTAGATGCCGAAGTACATCGTGTCGCCCAGACCCGCCATGCCCTCGGCCTGGCCCATCGGGAAGCGGGTGGTGCGGCCGGTGCGCGGGTCGAAGCGGGACCCGGTACCGCCGGGGTAGCCGCTCATGAACAGTGTGCCGTCCGGCGCGGCCTCCAGGTTGTGCAGCGGGTTCGGCGCGCCCTGCACCACTGAGGGCAGCGCCTTGCTCCGCCGTGACGCGATGTCGAAAGCGGTGATGCTGCCGCCCGACTGCAGGGTGACGAGCGAGGTCCCGGGGAGGTCCGGATCATTGAGCGGTATCCAGGCGGCACCGCGCAGCGAGGTGCCGAAGGAGATTCCGGTCGAGCGGGACTCCAGCGTCGCCGTGTCGATCTCGTACAGCTCGCGGTTGTTGGTGACGTACACCTTTCCGTCCCGCGACTGAAGCTGGTTGAAGGAGAAGACCCCCGCGTCCGAAGGCGTGTTCCTGCCCACGGACTTGTCGCTCCACTTGCCGGCGCCGAGGTCGTAGAAGAGCAGCTTCATCTGCGGGTCGGCGAACTTGACGAACAGCCAGCCGTCGACGACCGCCATGTCGTAGGCGAAGGGCACCTCCTGGGGCTGCACTCCGAGGAGCGCCGGCACCTGGTCGGAGATCTTCGTCTTCGTACCGGTGGCGGTGTCGAGCCGGATGACGGCACCGACGGAGCCCACACCCGCGTAGACGGATCCGTCGTGGTAAGCGAGGGAGCGCACGTACTGCTGGCCGGGCACCAACTGCCCGTAGTCGTGGAAGTCCTTGCTCTGCGGGTCGTATCTGAACACCTTGCCGTTGGGGAAGGTGCCGATCCAGACGTTGCCCTCGGGGTCCGTGGTCATCGACCACGGCGACTTCTCGCCCGGAACGGTGCCGAGCTTGCGCACTTCCTTGCCGGCCGGGCTGTAGCTCCACAGCTCTGCCGTCTGGCCGCCGGTGATGGCGGCGATGTAGACGGTGCCGTCGGGGCCGATCGCATGCCGCCAGGACTGCTGCACGCCGGGCAGAGTGAACGAGCGCAGCAGCCGGTTGTCCCGGACGTCGATGACGTTGAAGATCGCGTTCTCGGCCGAGACCGTCGCGTACATCGTGGGCCGGCCGTCCTCCGTGCCCACCACGGCGTCGTTGATGGAGACCGTTTCCTGCTGGACGCCGAGGTCGGCCTCGGGGCCGAACCATGTCCGGTCCAGTGCCGATCTACCGGGGCCGCCACCTCCCCGGGCCGCGGCCAAGGGCGCAGGAACCGCGACCAGAACGGCCAGGGCCAACAGCAGGATGAGGAGCGGTCCAGGGCGTTTTCGGGCCACCGTAGTGCCTCCAGATTATGAGAGTCTTCCAAATAACTGGGCGTTTTGTTCGCAGGCTTGAGTGGCATCAGCGCTCGTCTGGCGCTTGACCGCTGCAATATTTTCGTGGACTCTCTGATTAATCCCTACGGTCGAAACGACGTCAAGAGGAGTACATGGACACATCCCGACCCGCCGGTGGTGACCTGGCGCAACTGCGTCGGCTCAACGCGTTCGGCGCGCTGCAGGCGCTGAGAAGTGCGGGCGCGCCGGTGACACTGACCGAGCTGGCCACGCTCACCGGTCTCTCCCGCGCCTCGGCGGAGGACCTCGCCACCGAGCTGACCGACCAGGGGTGGGCGGCCGAAGTCCCGCCCGCCCCCGGCACGGTGGGGCGACCGGCCCGCCGTTACCGGTTCCGGGCCGATTCCGGTTACGTCTTCGGGCTGGACATCGGCGCCCACAGTGTCCTCGCCGTGCTCGCCGACCTCTGCGGCACGGTCGTCACCACGGCCCGCCGAACGGTGCCGTCGGACATCCGGCGCGCCGACCGGCTTGCCGCCATCGGCGCCGTGATGACCGAGTGCCTCGACGAGGCGGGCATCGGCGCCCACCAGATCTGGACGATCAGCGCCGGCACCACCGGCGTCGTCGGCCCGGAGGGAGACGTCGTACTCGCGGGAGCCGCTGCCGACTGGACCGGCGTACGACTCGCCGAGCACCTGGGCGAACACTGTGCCGGGGCGGTCCTGGTGGACAACGACACCCGGCTGGCCGCACTCGCCGAGCAACGCCTCGGTGCGGCGCGGGACATCGAGGACGCCGTCTACATCCACGCCGGTCTCGGCCTCAGCGCGGCGCTGATCATCGGCGGCCGGGTGCACCGGGGATACGGCGGCGCGGCGGGCGAGATCGGTAGCTTCCCCGTCACCCCCTGGGCGACCGCCGCCACCCGCCTGGCGTGCTCTCCCGCCGTCCCCTCCGACGTACCCCCGCGGAACGCCGCCGCCCATGTGCTGGCCGCCGCCCGCCGGGGCGACACCGTCGCCGTGCGCGCCGTCGACCGCTACGCCAGCGACGTGGCCCTCGGCCTCGCAGCCATGGTGCTGACCATCGACCCGCAACGGGTCGTGCTGGGCGGGGGACTGGCCCAGTCCGCCGACATCCTGCTCCCTCGCCTCCGTAACCGTCTGGAGCCGCTGTGCATCCGGGTCCCCGATCTCCAGCCGTCCTCGCTCGGCGACGACCGGGTCGCGCTCGGCGCGATCTGGCGAGCCATCGAGCACGTCGAGACGACGTACCTCGCGCACAACCGGCGGCCCACGACGGCCACCCCGTGAACAGCCGTTCCGGGCCTCCCGTCATCACCCCGGGCAGCCCGTGTCCCGCATCGCAAAGACCCCTGCGCGATCCGCCTTCCGGCTTTCAGACGGCCCCGGTACCCGCCGTATGCACCGGCAGCCGGCCCCTGTCAGCCCTCCGCACCCGGTAACCGTTGACGGCCCCGCTGCCAGGCATCGCCGCGGGAGCCGCCTCCCGGCCCACCGCACGCCTCGTCCGTCGCATGCCTCTCCTTCACCTCCAGGGAGCTCTTGGGAATGTCCATGCACCTTCCGATATCCGACCGGCCCGTCCGTGTGGCTCTCGTCGGCGCCGGCAACCGCGGCCTCACCTATGCCGCGTGGATCAAAGCCCACCCCGAACGCGCCCGCCTCGTGGCCGTGGCCGATCCCCGCCCGGCGGCCCGCGCCGCGGCCGGGGCGGAGCTCGAGTTCGACGACTGGCGCCCGCTGGTCGAGAACCGCATCGCCGACGCCGTCATCGTCGCCACCCAGGACCGCAATCACGTCGAGCCCGTCCTGGCACTGGCGCGGGCCGGGTACGCGATCCTCGCCGAGAAGCCCCTGGCACCCAGCGAGGCCGAAACACGCACCCTCATCGAAGGCGTGGAGAAGGCAGGCGTACTCTTCGCCGTCTGCCACGTCCTGCGCTACACCCCCTACACCGACCTGGTGAAGGAGGTTGTCGGCTCGGGGGTACTGGGCGAACTCGTCAGCGTCGAGCACCTGGAGCCGGTCGGCTGGTGGCACTACGCGCACAGCTACGTGCGCGGGCCGTGGCGCAGCGAGAAGGACTCCTCCCCGATGCTGCTCGCCAAGTCCTGCCACGACCTGGACTGGATCTCCTACATCACCGGGGAGCGCATCGAGCAGGTCGCCAGCTTCGGCGGACTCAAGCACTTCCGGCCCGAGAACGCCCCGGCCGGGTCCGCGGAGCGCTGCCTGGACTGCGCCGTCGAGGACGGCTGCCCCTACTCCGCACTCAAGCTGTACGTGCCGAGGCTGCGCGAGCACGGCTCCATCTGGCCGGTCACCCACGTCACGGACTCCACGGACGAGACCGAGCTGCTGACCGCGCTGCGCGAAGGCCCGTACGGCCTGTGCGCCTACCGCGTCGACAACGACGTGGTCGACCACCAGGTCCTCGCCATGCAGCTCTCCGGCGGCATGACAGCGACGTTCACCATGGTCGCCTTCACCGAACAGACCGACCGCCAGACCCGGATCTTCGGCTCGCACGGCTGGCTGATCGGCGACGGCAAGCGCGTCACCGTCCACGACTTCCGCACCGACGAGGTCACCGTCCACGAGGTCGAGGCGAGCGGTTCCAACGCCGCCGAGGGACACGGCGGCGGAGACACGGCGCTGGTCGATGCCTTCGTCCACGCCGTCGCCACCGGTGACGCCGGGGCGGTCCGCTCCGGCCCCGCCACCTCGCTCGGCAGCCATCTGGCGGCGTTCGCCGCCGAACGTGCCCGGCACACCGGCACCGTACAGAGCGTGCCGACGCGCTGATTCACGTCCCCGAACCACACCCTTCCCCGCTCATCCCAGGAGGTTCCCGCTCATGTTCCCTGTCGCCCGTCGCCGACCGAGACCCCGTGCCCTCACCGTGCCGCTGCTCTCGGCTGCTCTCGCCACCACCGTCCTCGCCGGCTGCGGATCCGGGACCGACGACGACACCATCACCATGTGGACCTACCCGGTCATCTTCGACGAGGCCAAGAACAAGGCCTATTGGGACGGCCTGATCAAGGAGTTCGAGAAGAAGCACGCCGGCACCAAGGTGAAGGTGGAGACCTTCCCGTGGGCCAACCGCGACACCGCGCTGGCCACCGCGATCGCCTCCGGCAAGGGCCCGGACGTCGTCTACCTGATCCCCGACCAGCTGCCGAAGTACGAGCGGAGCATCGTCCCCGCGGACCAGTACATGCCGGCCGACGCCAAGCCGGACTACACCAAGTTTGCCCTCGACTCCGTGACCGTCGACGGCAAGGTGCTCGGCACTCCCGTCCTGACCAGCGCCAACCCGCTGATCTGTGACAAGCGGGTGTTCGAGGCGATCGGGGAGAAGGGCTACCCGACGAGCTGGGCGGAGCTGGAGGCGCTGGCGCCGAAGCTGAAGAAGAAGGGCTACTACGCCACCAGTTACGGCGGTGACACCCAGCAGACGCTGAACATGACCTTCTACCCGCTGCTGTGGCAGGCCGGCGGGGACGTCTTCTCCGAGGACGGCAAGCAGGTCACCTTCAACGACGCGGCCGGTGTGAAGGCGCTGACGTACCTGAAGAAGCTCGTCGACGGCGGCTACACCGACAAGGACCTGGTCACCACCACGCCGAAGCTGGAGCAGACCCCGACCGCCAAGGGGAAGGTGGCCTGCACCTGGCAGAACACCCCGGCGGACGTGGAGCCGTTCTGGGGCAAGGAGAACATCGTCGTCCAGCCGCCGCTGAAGGACGTCAAGTCGGTCGGCTACGGCACCGTGGGCGCGCTGTCCATGCTCAAGGGCGCCGACGTCAAGGCGGCTGGAGAGTGGATCTCGTTCGTCGCCGAGGCCAAGAACGCCGCCGGACTGCAGAAGCAGTCCGGCAACTTCCCGGCCCGTACCTCCGCCGGGAACCTCTACCCCGACGACGAGATCCTCACCGCCGTCGCCGACACACTCCCGGCCATGGATGCCGGGCCGCTGGAAGAGAAGTCCCGCGAGGTGATGGGCGTACTCGCCCCGGAGATCCAGGCCGCGATGCTCGGCAAGAAGTCTCCCCAGCAGGCCCTCGACGATGCCGCCAAGGCGGCCGGTCCGCTGCTCGGCCGCTGACATCGGCGCCCCCGCCCGTCCGCCGAACCACACGTCCGGCGGACGGGGGAGCACCGCTCCCCACCCCTTCCCCCCGTATCGCAAGGAGATCGCCGTGGCAGTGGTCGCGGAACCCACCCGCCGGGGCCGTCGCAGCGGGCCGCAGGCGCGCCGCGAGGCCCGGATCGGCCTGCTCTTCGTCCTGCCGTGTTTTCTGCTGTTCCTGGCGTTCCGGTTCGGTCCGGGTATCGCCGGGGTGCTGATGAGCTTCACCGACTACTCCCTCACGGGCGGGGGGAGTTTCGTCGGGCTGGACAACTTCACCCGTCTGTGGGACGACCCGCTGTTCTGGCAGGCGCTGAGGGTCACGGTGCTCTACACCGTGCTCGCGGTGCCGGGCACGCTGATCGCCTCGGTGTCGCTGGCGCTGATCACCCGCCGCGCGTTCCGGGGGGCGAGGTTCTTCCGGTCGGTGTTCTTCCTGCCGGTGGTCACCTCGCTGGTGCTGGCCGCCACCGTGTTCGTCTGGATCTTCTCCACCGGTGGGCCGTGGTCGACCGTGATGGGCTGGTTCGGGCTGCCGGAGGGTTCCTGGCTGTCCGACGACGTGCTGGTGCTGCCCGCGCTCGCGCTGGTCGGGGTCTGGTCGCGCTTCGGGTACGGGATGCTGATCCTGCTGGCCCGGATGCAGGACATCCCGCGGGAGCTGGAGGAGGCGGCGCTGACCGACGGCGCCGGTGCCTGGCAGCGGTTCCGGCACATCGTGCTGCCGCAGCTCAAGCCCGCCCTGTTCTTCCTCGCCGTGATCGAGACGACGGCCTCCTTCCAGGTCTTCGACGCCGTCTACACGATGACCGGCGGCGGCCCCGCCAACGCCAGCTACACGCTCGTCTTCCAGCTCTACGACGCGGGCTTCAAGTACTTCGACCTGGGTTACGCCTCCGCCATCGGCGTCGCGCTCTTCGCGCTGACCGTGGTGGTCGCGGTGATCCAGCGGCTCGTGATCGGGAAGGACCAGTGACCATGACCCCCACCCCCACCCCCGTTTCCGGCCGGGCCGAGACCCCGCCCCCGCCCGGCACCACAACCCCGCCCGCGGCGAAGACCCCCGCTTTTGACCGGGCCGAGCGGCGGGCCGAACGCAGGCTGCGCAAGCTCTCCGAGCGGGACACCGTCCCGTACGGGATGCGTCCCACCCGGGCCGGCCGGATCGGGCGCGCCGTGCTGCTGGGTGTGGCGGCGCTCGTGACGGTTTTCCCGTTCTACGCGATGGTCGTGCTGTCGCTGAAGCCGTCCGCGGCGGTCGAGTTCCCCGGCAGTCTGCTGCCGTGGCCGCTGGCCGGCGAGGCCTACGACACCGTCATGAACGCCCAGGACGTGCCGCGCTGGCTGGTCAACACGCTGGTCTACTCGGTCGTCTCGGTGGTCGGGGTGCTGCTGCTGGCCTCGCTGGCCGGGTACGCCTTCGCCAAGAAGCGCTTCCCGGGCCGGGAGGCGATGTTCTGGTCGTTCCTGTCGATGGTGATGGTCCCGTACCACGTCACGATGATCCCGACGTTCGCGATGATCGCGAAGCTGGGCGGCGTGGACACCTACTGGGGCCTGATCGTGCCGACCCTGGCCAACGCCCAGGCGGTCTTCCTGATGCGGCAGTTCATCCAGGGCCTGCCCGACGAACTGTTCGAGGCGGCCCGCCTCGACGGCTGCAGCGAATGGCAGGTCTTCCACCGCATCGTGCTGCCCCTGCTGAAGCCGATCCTGGCCACCCTGGGCGTCTTCGTCTTCCTGTGGCACTGGAACGACTTCCTGTGGCCGCTGGTCATCGGCCAGTCCACCGACATGCGCACCCTCACCGTCGGCATCGCCTCGCTCCAGCAGCAGAACGTGCCCCTCAACGTGGTGCTCTCCGGCTCCGTCATCGCGTTCGTGCCCATCTTCGCCGCCTACCTGGTGGGCCAGCGCTACTTCACCGAGGGCGTCACCGCGTCCGGAATCAAGGGATAAACACACATGTTCACCGATGAGGCCGCGCTCGAAGAGCGGCTCGCCACCCCCACCCCCGCCCTGACCGCCGACCTCGGCCGCCTGGAGGGCGACCTGCTCATCCTCGGCGCCGGCGGCAAGATGGGCCCCAGCCTGTGCCGGCTGGCCCGCCGGGCGCTGGACGCCGCCGGCCGCCCCGATGTGACCGTGTACGCGGTCTCCCGCTGGTCCGACAAGTCCGCCGCCGACGAACTGGAGGCCGCCGGCATCTCCACCGTCGCCTTCGACCTCATGGACCCGGCCGCCGACCTGGCCGAGCTGCCGGACGCCGGGAACGTCGTCTTCATGGTCGGCGCCAAATTCGGCTCCGCCGGGGCCCCTTCACACGCCTGGGCGGTGAACGCCGCCCTGCCCGACCGGGTGGCGCGCCGCTGGCCCACGGCGCGGATCGCCGCGTTCTCCACCGGCAACGTGTACCCGCTGGTGCCGGTCTCCTCCGGCGGCTGCACCGAGAGCGACCCCGTCGGCCCGGTCGGCGAGTACGCCATGTCCTGCCTGGGCCGCGAACGCATCTTCGACCACGCGGCCCTCACCCGCGGCACCAGGGTCGCCAACATCCGCCTCAACTACGCCGTCGACCTGCGCTACGGCGTCCTCGCCGACATCGCCCACCGCGTCCACACCGGCCAGAGCGTCGACGTGACGACCGGTCACGCCAACGTGGTCTGGCAGGGATACGCCAACGAAGTCGCCCTGCGCACCCTGCTGCACGCCACCGACGGCGAGGCCTTCACCCTCAACCTCACCGGCCCCGAAACCGCCCCGGTGCGCCGCCTCGCCCACTGGTTCGGCGAGGAATTCGGCAAGGAGCCGGTCGTCGCCGGCGAGGAAGCGCCCACCGCGCTGCTCTCCGACGCCAGCCGCTGCCACGCCCTGTTCGGCTACCCGGACGTCTCCCTGCGCACCCTCGTCGAATGGCAGGCCGACTGGCTGCGCCGCGGGCTGCCGCTGTCCGGCAAGCCCACCAAGTTCCAGGTCCGCGACGGAAGGTTCTGATCCCCGTGTCCACTCCCTCCCTCCTGTCCGGAACCCCCTCCGGCGCCCCTTCCGTCTCTTCCGGTGCCCTGGACGTGCTCGCCCGCGGTGCGGTGATCCCCGCGCACCCGCTCGCCCTGCACGACGACGGCTCCTTCGACGAGCGCCGCCAGCGCGCACTGACCCGCTACTACCTCGCCTCGGGCGCGGGCGGCGTCGCCGTCGCCGTGCACACCACCCAGTTCGAGATCCGCGAACCGGAAGTCGGCCTCTTCCGGCCGGTCCTGGAACTGGCGGCCGAGACCATCGACACCGAGGCCGGCCGCCCCTTCATCAAGATCGCCGGGGCCTGCGGCTACACCGCCCAGGCCGTCGCCGAGGCCGAGACCGCAGCCGAACTCGGCTACGACGCCGTGCTGCTGAGCCCCGCCGTGCCCGGCGCGGACGAGAAGGGCCTGCTGGACCGGGCCCGCGCCGTCGGCGAAGTGCTGCCGGTGATCGGCTTCTACCTCCAGGAAGCCGTCGGCGGCCGCTACCTCTCGCCGCACTTCTGGTCCTCGTTCACCGACCTCCCCAACACCGCCGCCGTCAAGATCGCCCCCTTCGACCGCTACCGCACCGCCGACGTCATCCGCGCCGTGACCGCCGCCGACCGCGCCGACCAGGTGGCCCTGTACACCGGCAACGACGACGACATCATCGGCGACCTCCTCACCCCCTACGGCACCACACCCGACGGACCCCGCTGGTTCGCCGGCGGCCTCCTCGGCCAGTGGGCCGTATGGACCAGCTCCGCCGTCACCCTCCTCGACGACATCCGCCACGCACGCACCGGAAACCACGACGCCATGGTGCGCTGCCTGGCCCGCCGCCCCGAACTCACCGACGCCAACAGCGCCGTCTTCGACGTACGCGGCGCATTCCGCGGCTGCATCGCCGGCGTCCACGAAGTACTGCGCCGCCAGGGCCTGCTGGCGAACACCCGCTGCCTCGATCCGAAGGAGGTCCTGTCTCCCGGACAGGCCGAGGAGATCACCCGGGTCGCCACGGCCTACCCCTGGCTCACCGACGACGCCTTCGTCACGGAGCACCTCGATGCCTGGCTCTCCTGACCCGGGGACGGCCCGCCTGCCGCGGGCCGTCGTCGCCGTCCCCCGCACCTGCGCGAGCAGTTCTTCACCCCCCAGGTGTGGCAGGAGCTGGAACGGGCCGCGGAGCTGACCGTCCTCGACCACCACACCGACCGGGCGGCGGTGACGGCGGCGCTGCCCGGCGCCCGAGCCCTGATCACCTCCTGGGGAACACCCCGCCTCAGCGAGGAACTCCTCGACGCCGCCGACCGGCTGGAACTGGTCGCCCACACCGGCTCGGCGGTCGCCCCGTACGTCACCGAGGAAGTCTTCCGGCGCGGCATCCTCGTCACCCAGGCCGGCGACGCGATGGCCCGCCCGGTCGCCGAAGTCGCCCTCGCCTTCACCCTCACCCTGCTCCACCGCATCCACCGCTTCGACCACGCCCTGCACAACGGAGCCGACTGGAACGAAGCCGGCCAGGCCCCGCCACGCCACGAGATCCACGGCAGCCCCATCGGGGTCATCGGCGCCTCCCGCACCGGGCGCGCGTACATCGCCCTGGCGAGGGCACTGGGGGCACGGGTGGGCGTGAGCGACCCGTACCTCTCCGAGGCGGACGCGCGGGAGCTCGGCGTGGAGCGCGTACCGCTCGACGAACTGCTGCGTGGCAGCCGGATCGTCGCCGTGCACGCCCCGGCCACCGCCGAGACCCGGCGCATGCTGGGCGCGCGCGAACTGGCGCTGATGCCCGACGGCGCCGGTCTGGTCAACACCGCCCGTTCCTGGCTCGTCGACGAGGACGCACTGCTCACCGAGCTGGCCACGGGCCGGCTGGACGCGGCGATCGACGTCTTCGACACCGAACCACTGCCAACGGACCACCCGTTCCGCTCCCTGCCGAACGCACTGCTCACCCCGCACCAGGCGGCGGGCACCACCGAATGCCGGCAGCAGCTCGGCGCAAGCGCCGTCGAGGAGGTGCTGCGGTTCCTGCGTGGTGATCCACCCTTGCACTTCGTGGGGCCGGAGGCACTGGCTCGCGTCCTTTGATCACTTGATCGCAACCACAACCGGGCCCAGAGGCCGACCAGTTGTTCCTCGACCCCGAAGGCATCCCTGTTGCCTTCGGGGTCGAGGTACTCCTGGAGGTCGTAGAAGACGCGTGGCGGGTTTCTGCTTCGGGGTGGGTGGAGGCGTGGCGGGACAAGGCCAACTCGCCACCGCCACCGGGGCCTGGTGATTCCCGCTCCCTGGGACGCCGCGGGATGAGGACAATCGCCACGATGCTGTCCAGGACGGGTCGGACGCCGTGATCACACCGGCCACCCCGACGATCGCCCCACTCGTGACCAGCTGTACCGGGACAGCCCTGAGCCGTCCAGGAACCTTCCCGGTCGCCAGGACCCTTACGTTCTCAGTGCGGATGAGGGCATTCTTTGGCCGGAAAACGACCCTGCCTCGTACTGTCGCAGCGTTTCGATGCCCGGATCGTCAGGGCCAGGACTGAAGTGGCGGAATCTTTCCCACGGGTGAAGGCCCCAGGGAGGGGGAGTGGTGGCGGCGCTTTTCACAGGGGGAGGTTGAGTGTCAAGTGAATTTTGATGACAGGGTGGCGCAATGCGACTCCCATGATCAATAGTCACATATGGGGCATAGATTGGGGAATCTTTACTTCCTTTTAAAGGGCTGTTGACACGAGTGATCATCGGCACTTAGGTTCCTGAACGGAAAGTTCTGGCGTTCGGCATGGAAGCCTGTAGCAGATATTTCTTCCTCGCAGGAGCACGAGTCATTGGGCGCGGGAAATATCCGTTACTTTCCATGCACGCCCTGACTATGAACGGGAGTTGCATCATGAGCACGGATCTTCTCATCGCAGCGGCTGACGAGGAACTGAGCGACCTCGACCTCGACGTCCACTTCATGTCGAGTGGCGACGTGGCCGACCAGATGTACAGCTGTGCGGTCGACAGCATGGGCAACGGGTCCAGCACCTCCAACGGTTGGCGCACCTGCTGCGCGTAATCATCCCGTGAGGGATATTCGGAAATGCCAGGCCTGTGAAAAGGGGCTCAGCCTTCTTTTCATGGGCCTGGCGGCTCGTTCTTATGGAGGCAGGGGATGAAGACGGGTTACTTCACGTCACAGGAACCGCTGATGCTTCGTGCGGTGGCCACCTCTCAAAGCCCGGCTGAAATTCCCTCGCCTCCGGCGAGCGAAACGTACGAATTCTGCGACATGGATCTCCTGGCCCAGATCCGGCTTCTGGCATCGGACCGACGCCTCCGCGACGCCGTGACGGTGTCGAGCCCGTCTCTCGACAAGACGCTGGAACGGCTGCTCGAGGGCGCGGAACTGCCGCGGAAGCGCCTGATGAAGATGGCCGTCTCGCTCACCAAGTACGCCCTGCGCATAGCCGGCCGGCCGACACCTTTCGGCCTGCACGCCGGAGTCTCCGTTCTGGAGACGGCGGGCACCGCGCGCGTGGAGCACACGGAGCGCCGTGTGAGAGCACGGTTCGACGAGGCATGGTTCTCCGAGGTGGCGCGGACCCTGCTGACGTACCCGAGCGTGCGCCACTCGCTGACCGTCGTCGTCACCAACCTCAGCCACGTCCGCGGGGACAGGCTCGTGCTGCCCAGCACGCAAGCCCCGGACGGCACGGGGGAGAAGGGCAGCGGCCAGGCGAGCATCCGCATGACCCGGCTCCTGGCCACCGTCCGTGAGACGGCGGCGAGGCCGATCCGGTACGCGGAGCTGGCCGACCGGCTGGCCGGCACCATGCCCGACACCCCGGCCGAACAGATCGACCGCTACCTCCTCGGGCTCGTGCAGAACGGCGTCCTGCTCACCTCGCTGCGCCCCGACCTCCTCGACGAGCTGCCGCACGACGGCACCTGTCCGGAGGCCGACACGATGCGGGAGCTCCGCACCCGCCTGCGCCGTTACGAGGAGCGCCCGGAATCGACGGAAGGGATCGAGGAGCTCAGGGCAGCCTCCCGTACGGCCAGTGGTCTCGCCGAGACGGCGAAGGGCGCCATCCAGGTGGACTTGGACCTGGGGATCCGGGCCGCTGTCCCGCCCGGCGTGCTCGCGGAGGTCAATTCGTACGCGTCCTCGATGTGGCGCATCACTCCCGACGAGCCCTCGCACCCGCACATGGTGTCGTACTTCTACGCGTTCATGGACCGCTACGGCAAGTACGGGGCGGTCCGGCTCGAGCAGCTCGTCGACTCGCACCGCGGCCTGGGCTTCCCCACCGGCTACCGCCACCCCCTCGTCAACTCCCGGGTCTTCCCCGACGTCACGGGCACGAAGGACGAGCTCCGCCAGGCGCGGCGCGAAGAGCACGTGGCTGTGCTGCTGCACAGCGGACTGACGCACCCGGACGGAGAGGTCGTCCTGGACGAGTCCGATGTGGAACTGCTCGCGGACAGCACACAGGCACCCCCGTACGACATGGACCTCTGCTTCCAGCTCAGGGCCCGGGACACCGACGCCCTGAACGCCGGTGACTTCGAGCTGGTCTCGTCACCACTGGTCGGCGCGCGTGTCATGGGTGCCACCATGGGGCGGTTCGCGGAACTGACCGGCAGCGTGGACCGGCTCGCCGCGCTCTACGCCTCCGGCCACTCCTCCGGTGTTCACGCGCAGGTCTTCTTCGAGCCGACCTCGGCGCGCGCCCGCAACGTGATGCGCACGCCGCGCCTCGTCCCCTTCACCCTCCCCATCGGCACCTTCGCCGGCCGGGAGGACGGCAGCCGTCCCATCGACTGGCGAGAACTCGTCGTCCACTCCGACGGAACGAGGCTCCGCCTTCACTGGCCGCGTGAGGACACGGAGGTGCACCCCTTCGTCCCGCACATGCTCGCACTGCAGGGGGGCGCGCCGAACCTGGCGAGGTTCCTCAGCGAACTGCGGTACACGAGCGGCCGGAAGGCCTGGCGCGAATGGAACTGGAAGGGGTACGACGCGCTGCCCATGCTGCCGCGCGTCCGTATCGGCAAGGTCGTCGCCTTCCCCAGGACCTGGCGTGCCACCCCTGCCCTGCGCCAGGCCGCGGGGGACCCTTCGGCCTGGCACGAGGCGGTCTCGCGGTGGCGCGATGCGTCACGCGTCGACCGACGGGTCGGCGTCGTGGACCAGGACCGCGTCTACGGGCTGGACCTCGACGACGCCTTCCACCGCGAGATCCTCCGCCGCGACCTGCTCAAGGGCGGGATCACCCTGATGGAGGCACCGGGCAGGGCCGAGGAGGACTTCGGCTGGCTCCAGGGCCGGTCCAACGAGATCGTGGTCCCGCTGCGCGGGAGGGCCGAACCGGACAGTCCCCGGCCGCCGCACCCGCCGGCAGTGATCGAGCCCGTGCACCACGGTCTCGGCGGCGACTGGGCGTACGTACGGCTCTACGCCGACCTCGACACCCATGACGAGTTGATCGCACACCATCTGCCGCACGTGATAAGGGAGCTGGCCGATCTGGCCGACCAGTGGTTCTTCATCCGCTTCAACGATCCGGAACCGCATGTCCGCCTGCGTCTGCACAGCGCCGATGCGAGGACGACGGACCGGATGCACGAGCGGCTGCACGAGAACCTGCGGGCCCTCATCCGCAAGGGGCTCCTCCGCCGCGCCAGTGCCGAGTCCTACGAGCCGGAGACCGAGCGCTACGGCGGCCCCGAGGCGCTGTCGCTCGCCGAGAGGATCTTCTGCGTCGACAGTCAGGTAGCCGTCAACCAGATCCGTCTGTTGAACCGTGGCCAGACCCTCGGCGTCACCGCCAACACCGTCCTGGTGGCCGACTACGCGTCCCTGCTGGAAGCCCTCGGGGTGGACTGGACCACATGGGCGGCGGAACGGTTCATGAAGTCCAGGGACGGGGCCGTCGGGCGTGACCAGATCGACGAGGTGTGCCGGATCGTGACGGCCAAGGATGTCGCACGAAGCGTCACCGAACGCCTTCCGGCCCTCGACCTGGTACGGGCCTGGGGAGACAACGCTGCTGCGCGCGGCTACGGCGAGAGCATCGCGCGGGATCCGTCCCGGTTCTCCGAGAAACAGCAGAACTACGCCATCTCCAGCCTTCTCCACATGCAGCACAACCGTCTCGTTGGTGTGAACCCGGAGAACGAGGAACGGAGCCTCATCCTGCTCGGCCACGCGGCGCGAAGGCTGCGACACCGATGACCGACAGAATCAACCACGTACACCGGGTCTGCCAGGACGTCTCGGCCAGGCTCGTCGAACCCGCCTCCGTCGTGAGGACGTTCACCGACGCGCTGGGCGACGGCGCGACCCCGGCGCAACTGGAGGCACAGACCCGGAGCCTGGGCAGCGGGCTGCCCGGCGTGGCCCTCCTCTTCGGCGACTGCGCACCTCCCGGCCTGCGGATGGACCGCGTCTCACACCGGCATTTCACCGCGGCCGTCCAGTTGCTGCAGCGCGGTCCGGCCAGTGACCCCGGCCTTCACTCCGGGATCAGCGGCCTGGCGCTGTCGCTCCTTCTGTGCCGTGGGAGCAGCAGCGGGTACGGACGCGCCCTGCAGCAGCTCGACGCTTCCCTGAGCGGCATCGTGGCAGCGATGTCCACCTCCGTCGAACGCGACCCCATCGGTGACCGGGCCCGCTTCGACACCATCAGCGGTCTGGCGGGCGTGGGCCGGTACGCCCTGCTGAGGGGCGCCCCGATGCGGGACACCCTCATGGCGGTCCTGAAGGCACTGGTCGCTCTCGGAACGAATCATTCCGTCGACGGCCACCACATCCCCGGCTACTGGACGTTGACGAGACCGCGCGGCGGGCTCGTCGCCTCGCCACGCGCCGGCAACCTGAACCTCGGCATGTCGCACGGCATCGCCGGCCCGCTGGCACTTCTGGCCCTCGCCCACAAACAAGGAGTGTCCGTACCCGGCCAGCTGAAAACGATGGAGATGCTGGCCGCCATCTACCGGGATCGGGCCCGGACGGGGGAGCACGGTGTCTCCTGGCCCGACTTCATCTCGTGGGACGCGTGGCTTTCCGGTGACACCGACGAGGAGAGCGGAAGAACGGCGTGGTGTTACGGCAGTCTCGGCATCGCCTCGGCGCTGCGCCTTGCGGCGGACGCGACCGGTCAGGAGGAACTGCGCCTGCTGGCCCATTCGGCCGTGGAATCCATGGTCCGCGTACCGCTGGACCAATGGCCGGTGCGGAGCGCCGGGCTCTGCCACGGCTGGGCCGGTGCGCTCAACTGCCTCAAGTTCTTCGCGACGGGGCCCCATGCGGAGGAGGTGAACCGCGTTCGCGGAGAGATCGCCGATGTGGTTCTCCGGCTCTACGACGAACAAGAACCCTTCGGGTTCGGATACCCGGACGAAGACGGCCGGACGACACTCGCGCTCCCGGGTTTCCTCGACGGCGCCACCGGCGTCGTCCTGGCACTGGACGCCTACGCCTCGGGAAGCACCGAGGCGGCGCCGTGGGACGCGGCGCTCCTGCTGGCCTGACAGCAGCCCGGCGGACGATCGGAACAGGTGGGGAAAACAGACATGCGGTGGTCAGGGAAATTTCGAGTGCCGCGGCCGGGCCGCGCACGCGCACTGACGACGACCGAGCAGATCAGCGCGATCACGCATCTGGTCGCAGCTCTCGAGTCGCTGACGAACGAGCGCCGGACGCGCAACGCGCCCCTCGTGGACTGGGACCTGGTCCGTGAGGAGTTTGCGTGGGCGCCTCCCCCCGTACAACGGGCCCTGGACTTCGTCGGCCGGCCGCGGGTGAGCCGGTCGATTCAGATCGCCCGCGTGGCCGCGGCTGCGACGCTCCTGGTGCCGTCGACAGGGCGCCGGACCAGAGCGGCCGCCGGATCCTTCCTCGCCCTGTCCTCCCTGGCGGTCAATCCTCGCCAGCACTTCGGGACGGACGGATCCGACCAGGTGGCCTTCACGGTGCAGGGAGTCGCTGCCGTGGCCCGGCTGAGCGAGCGGCAGCCGAAGGTGGTCGACGCCTGCCTCTGGTTCATCGCACTCCAGTCGGCCCTCTCGTACTTCGCCGCCGGCGTCACCAAGCTCGCTGGCCCGGGCTGGCGTTCGGGCGAAGCGCTGCCCGGCATCCTCCGGACCGAGATCTACGGCGACGAGGGAGCGTACCGGCTCACGCAGCGCTTCCCGGAACTGTCGAAGTACGTGAGCCACGGGGTGCTGTTGTTCGAGTGCGCATTTCCCGTGATCTTCGTGGCGAAGGGGAGGACGGCTCCTCTCATGCTGGCCGTCTCCGGCTCCTTCCACCTGGTCAACGCCCGGGTCATGGGGCTCTCGCGCTTCGTGTGGGCCTTCTTCTCCACCTATCCCGCCATCCTTTACGTGACGCGTCCGAACATGATCGGCACAGCGGAGGGACGCCGTGGACACCAGGGATGACACGCTGCCGCGCCTGATTGCCACGGTGTTCGGCACTGCTCTGCTCGCAGGAGCGGTCGCGCAGCGACGGACGGCCCGCCGGGTCGCGCGGGGGAGCGGTTCGGAGCGCTTCGTACGCACCGGCAGCGGCAGCACCATCGCATATCGGCTCAGGCCTGCACCTCGCCCCGCGCTCGCCGCGGATCCCGTGGTGGTGCTCCTGCCGGACCTGGGCGACACCGTGGAGCGATGGAGCGCGGTCGAGGCCGCGCTCGGCGAGGACTTCTCGGTCCTGGCGGCCAACCGCGCCGGTTATGGCAGAAGCCGCCTCGGAAACACCGTCGCGTTCTCTCTTGACCTGCTCGTGAAGGACACTGCGGACCTCGTGCGGGTGACGTGCGAGGGCCGTCGCGTGGTACTGGTCGGCCACGGCCTCGGCGGACTCCTCGCCCTGCGGGCCGCAGCGGACGCACCCCAGCTGGTCGACGGAGTGGTGGTGATCGACCCCCGGTACCCGGGCGAGCTGCATCGGTCGAAGCTGCTTCGATCACTCTCCGAGCAAACCGGATTCGGCTTCACCCTGATGCCGCAGTCCCTGCGCTCCGGCCTCTCCCCGCTGCTGCTGGCGCCCCCGTGGATCGAGCAGGTCCCCCGACACGTGAGGTCGCTCTGCCTGGATCAGTACCGCGCGGCCTCGACCTGGACCGCGGCGGAACGCGAGTGGCGGGCCGCACATCGGGAACTGGCCGAGCCGGCCGCGATACCGAAGGTCCCCGTCCCCGTGTCCCTGCTCATGTCGAGCCCCAGGAACGCCGAGAGCCTCGCATACCAGGAGATGCACGCGGAACTCATGGACCTGCCCGACTTCGCCGGCAGCACGGTCCTCGACGACGTCAGGCGAGAAGAAGTGCCGTACCAGGAAGGAGCGAAGAGGATCGTCCATGGGACAAGACGCTTTCTGCATGACCTCTACGAGGTGGAGACCGACCGTTGAGCCGCACTGTTCTCGACCGTTCCGTTCGCATCGCTCTCGCGGGCTGGTTCACCGCGACGGTCCTCAGCCAGCACCCCCACCGGGTGTTCGACGGGCTGCGGCAGTTCGACCGTCTCGGCCTCATCCCGAACTGGCGGTTCTTCGCGCCCATCCCCGCCCAGCACGACTACGTGGTGCTGTACCGCCTCGTGCACGCCGACCGCTCGACCGGCGGGTGGCAGCGGCCGTCGCAACCGTGCGAGAGGGGCTGGACCTCCGCCCTGTGGTCCCCGCAGCGGCGGCACGTCAAGTCCGTTCTCATGGTCTGCGGCAAGTTGAGCGGAGTCGTCGCATCCGCCGGCGTCCGGGGGATCACGGAGAACCACCTGTACCGAATCCTCCGGGAGTACGTCCGCGCCGAGATCGCCTCGTGCCCCGCGAGCGAGCGGGAGAACGCTGTGGCGTTCCAGTTCGTCGTCGTCAAGAGCGGTGGCTACGATCCGGGCGTCAAGCCCAAATTCATCTTCTCCTCGCCGTCCGTTCCGCTGTGATCGCGCCCGATTTTCTCTCGTACCTATGGGGGTTGATGTGCAAAGGAGCACGATGATGCCCGACATCGGGCTCATGATGCCCGTCGGAGGCGCGCGGATGCAGGCCGTCCTGCCCTACGCCGCGCTCGCCCAGTCGAGGGGCGGGCGCACGCTCTGGCTCGGCCAGGTACTGAGCGGCGACACCCACCATCCGTTCATTCACGCGGCGGCGGCCGGATTTCCGGTTCCCGCGGGCATCGGCGTGTCGCTGATGCCGCTGCGCCACCCTTACGACGCGGCTGTCCAGGCCCAGTCGGTGGCCGCCGCGACCGGGCACCCGGTCGTCGCCGGCTACGGTCCCGGCAGCGTCTCGTTCCAGAAGAGGCTTCTGGGCGCCCCCTACCGAAGCCAGCTGGGAGCGGTACGGGAGTACGTGAGCATCCTGAAAGGGCTGCTGGACGGGGAAGAGACAGCCGTCACGGGCGAGTACTTCTCCTTTCACGGCAGACTCCCCAAGGTCACTCGTCCCCGGGTCGAGGTGGGCCTGGGCGTGCTCCGGCCAGGGATGGCGCGGCTTGCCGGAGAGACGGCCGATGTCGCGATCACCTGGCTGGCGCCTGCCGCATACATCCGTGACGTGATCGTGCCGGCGCTGCGAGAGGGAGCAGCCGCTCGCGGCCGCGCAGTCCCGCGCGTCGTCGCAATGGTGCCTGCCGCGCTGGACAAGGCCGGTCGGGCGACGGAAGAGCTCGTCCTCGCCGGAAACCGGGCCCATCTCGCTCTGCCCCACTACCGGGACATGCTGAGGCAGGCCGGCATGGACACCGATGTGGAAGCGGACCCGGTGAAGGCGGCGAGGACCCTCGTCGATGGTGGTGTCTTCCTGTACGGGGACGCGGCCGAACTGAAGGACCGTGTGGCCGAGTACGCGGCGGCCGGAGTGGACGAAGTCGTGGTCAGCGCCGGTGGTGTGGTCGCCCTCGAGGGGCCACGAGCCGGTCTTTCGGAGACGCAGGCCCTCCTGGCCGCGTTGGGGCATCCCGCGGTCTGACCGATCGCATGCGGATCGCACAGCAACCGAGGAGAGGCATGGAGCAGTCGGAGGACCTCCGTCGCGTGGAGGCGACGCCCGGGGGTGCGCCAGGCGTGGAGCCGACGGTCGAGGAATACGTCCTGCGAGTGGGGGCACGGGATGTCGGGTCCCTTCGTCTGGCCACGGGCGGGGGAGCGCCCGTCGGCAGGATCCACTCGTTCCAGGTGGAAGACGACGATCACGAACGCCGTCTCGCCCTCCGGGCGGTGCGCGCAGCGGAGCGAGTGCTGCTCAGCGCAGGATGCGATCACGTTCTCCTGACGCTTCCCTCCTTCCGGTTCGGCGATCTCCCGATGCTGTCGCGGGCCGGATACAAGGAGTTCGCCTACGACCTGGGCAAGCGGATCGGCCCGGGCAACGGGGTCGGTACGGAACTCGGCGAGGGCTATGCGACCGTGTGCGCGTCGCAGGCCGGGCGGGAGTCGTGGGAGCGGGGCTTCCTGCGCGGGTACGCGACAGTGCTGCGCGACCTGGGGCTGCCCGGCGACTACGCGGAGTCCAGCGCACGGAAGACCCTCACCTCCCTCGCACGACTGGGTGGAACAGCGGGGTCCTACCGGCTCCAGGACTTCTTCCATGGGGGCGAGCACATCGGACGCCTATGCCTCGGCAGGAGCGCGGACGGCCGCACGGCATTCGTCCACGACATAGGAGTCGAGAAGAAACATCAGGGACGAGGGCATGGGCGAGTGCTGCTCCAAGTTGCGGAGAACCATGCCGCGTCCGCGGGAAACACCGACCTGGCTCTGACCGTGTTCAGGGAGAACACACGGGCCACCCATCTGTACCGGTCGACAGGTTTCAGCCGAACATCCATCCACCTGATGCGCCGGCTCGTTCGGATGCCGTAGAAGCGCCCGCCCAGCGGCGGATCACGGGCTTCGGTCCGGAGATGCGGCACCTCCGGACCGCACGCCCACACAACTCCAGCGGGCACTTCCTCCGCGCAGGCATCGTCCGGGCTCCTCTCATGAGACCCAGCCGACCTTCTGCCACCCATCCCCGCGCCTCGGGGGAACCTCCTCGTACATCCCGCGCTCCGCCGTGCCGGTGCCGGTGCCGGTGCCGGTGCCGGTGCCGGTGCCGGTGCCGGGACCAGGGCCGTCGCCGTCGCCGTGCCGGGTTGTAATGCCCGTGTCCGGGGCGCCCTTGGGTGCGGTGAAGGATGTGGGGCGCACCGCCGACGAATGGAGGTAGCACATCACGAGTACCGGATAGCGGTTCCGTACCCCTGGTAGATCGTCTGGGTCTCGATTGACTCGCCCGACAAGAAGCCCACCCTCGTGTGCGTGTCTGACGCCGCGACGAACCGCACCGCAATGACGGCGTCAGCTGCTTGGCTCGTGGCTATCGCCTCAAGGTTGGAGTACGCCTCGGTGAGGTTCCGGGCCTCAGCACCCCAGATGATCCAACTCAGTGCTATCTCACGCCCCGTCATTGGCGAATCAGTAGTGGTCATAGGAACCGGTTGGCTCTGTCTCCTCATCTCATCAGTGTGACGGGGAGCGCAAGGCCAATGAAGCCCTGCCACCCTGCCGCCCACGACAAAGTGTCCTCGCACCGCGAAACCCGGCGGGGGCGTCGACGTTTCCCGTCAGCCGGCAGCGGAACGGCGGTGCTTCGTGACGAGCGAGATATCCGCTGGGCGCCATGCCAGAGAAGGCCGCCCCGAATCCTGCGAGGGTGGCCGGCGCTCGGGTCGGACCGGAAGAGTGACGTCTCCGCGCCCGCATCCGCAGGATGCCCTGATGAACCAAACTCACGAACACGGCCTTCGTGCTGCCCCACTCTGTGACAGAGCACAGGATCAGACGAAGACCGCCTCCACGTCCGCTGAAAAGCGAAAACACTGACCCATTCCGATCCGCGCTCGAAACCGGCCGTTGAACGACAAGATCAGTACCTGCTCCTAAAGACCCGGGGCATGTTTTGCCAGGTCAGGAATCGAACGCTGGTGGTTCCGAGGAGAGAGCAGGGACAGCGACCACCGGCTCCACGAGATCAGTCCCGCTGGGTTTAACGGAAGGATGGCCGCCCGCTCAAAACGGTTGCTCCAAGGCAACACGCGACAGACACTGTCACGGTGTTTTCAGATGCTGACGCTGCCGCTCTGTACGACCTGCTGAACCCGTGGGATCCGGGCCGACGGCCCGAAGATGCCTTCTACTTCCCACTGGTGATGGGCGCTGAGACGGTTCTGGACGTCGGCTGCGGCACCGGGGCCATGCTGCACCTGGCACGTGAACGCGGCCATGCTGGCCGGCTGGTGGGCCTCGACCCGGACCATGCCGCGCTGGAGCGGGCCCGACGTCGAGCCGACATCGAGTGGATCGACGGCACCGCGGCGGAGGCCGAGCGCGGTGCCGACTTCGAGCTGGCGACGATGATGGGGCATGCCTTCCAGAACCTGATCACCGATCAGGACGTGCGCGCCTCGCTCGCCGGGATCCATGGCGCGCTGCGCCCGGGTGGGCGTTTCGTGTTCGAGACGCGTCATCCGCAGGCACGAGCCTGGGAGGGATGGACATCCTCGAATCCGGCCGACGTGACCGAGGTGGTCGACGAGTCCGGTCGAGCGCTTCGGTACTGGCACGGTGTCGACTCCATCGTGGGCGACGTGGTCAGCATCAGCGGCACGTTGGCCGAGTTGGATGGCACGGTGCTCCGAGGTTTCACCGAAGACCTTCGGTTCCTCGACGTCGCCACGCTCAACGGGTTCTTGGCCAAGGCGGGCTTCGAGGTCGAGGCACAGTACGGTGACTGGAACATGGCACCGATCGGCAGCTCCAGCCGCGAGATCATCACGATCGCCCGCCGCGGATAGCCGAAGACCTGTCGGGCCCTGTCAGCGCCTTCTCTGAGCCTTCTCCGGCCATGTTGCCCGGGTTGCGTTTCTCCGTTCGCCCAGCTCGGGGTTCGAACGGAGAGGCTTGGGTGGCAAGGCCGGCTGGTCGGCGGCAACGGCCAGCCTCCGCGCCTGGGCGATCAGGGGTTCTGCCGGCCGGCCGTCGCGGCGGCCCTTGGGTGACGGCGCGAGCCCGTGTGATCCAATGCCTGCGGAGCCAGGACCTCGCGAAGGGAAACACGAAGGCATGTCGACGGTCATACCTGTGCCCGACAACTGGCAGTCAACGTTCGACAGTTGGGACGATCTCCGGAACGGATACCCTGACGAGGACGAGGACGAGACGGTGCGCCACTGCGTCCGCCAACTCGAGACGACGTCGTCGGGGTCGGAGGGCGATCCCGTGCTGTTCTGGACACTGGGCCTGGTGATGCTCGCCCCCTACGTGGCCTTCGGCAACCCCGGCCCGGGAGTCGAGGACGAGGCCGTCGCCGTACTGAGCCGGGTCGCGCGCGATGACGACAGCAGGACGTGCACGCACGTCTGGCATCCGTACGAGGTCGACCTGGACGATGTGGTCGAGCATCTTCCCGCCTACCTGGAGGTGCTGGGCTCCCCAGCGAACCAGGCACTCGACAGCCTGCTTCCTGAGGATCTGCTTCCCGAAGCCTCCCTGGATGAACCCGAGGACGAGGAGACCGAACCCGCGAACCTCTCCGGTCCCGAGATGCTCGCCCGCTGGCAGTGCCCGCGTACCGCACCGGGATTCGCCTGCGCGGCCCTCGATTACCTGGGCGCAACCATCCGCTGAGGGCGACGACCCCTCGAGTGCAAGTAGTTGAGCGGTTGGTGGACCCGGCTCTCCGACCTGCGCACGACCACCTTCAGGGCAGGGACGTATCGCTGTACCTCACTGGCCATGCGCGGGGGTACGCCGACAGCCTTGATAAGCCTTGATCGTCAGGTTCGGGAAGACCTTCGCCCAGGCGATGGTGATCTCGGGGTGCATCAGCCGCAGCCGGAACAGCACTTCCTCGGCGGCGTTGCAGTCGGTCATGGGGGCCGGGGGTCTCGCAGGCCGGGCCCGCCGGTCAGGGATCGGTGTCGGTGTAGTCGGCGATGACGTCGAGCGTGGAGTCGACCGAGGCGGGTCAGGTGCCGGGTGACGGCGCGACGGTTGATGGCCGACGGAGCGTTGGCGTGTGCCATGGATGCCTTCCTGCCGGAGAACGAACGACGATTGCCTCCCCGAGAACCCCATGCAGGTCAGCGAGCACGTTCATCAGGGTGGGGTGGGGCGTTGTGCGGTCCTCGTCAGTTGAACTCGGCCGCATGGTCGATGGCCCACCTTGCGAAGGTGCCGGCCGGATGGCCGGTGAGACGCTCGACATGATCGGTGACGCGATGGGAATCCGGCCGCCGCCCCGAGGCGGCGATCAGTGCATCCACGAGCGGCCCGGGACGACCGTCGGCAAGCATTCGTGACCGCGCGAGATCGGCGGGAAGCACCTGGAATCGCAGATCGCGCCGGAGTGCAGCACCGAGGAGGGCGATCTGGTCGGCGCGGCCGAGTACCTCGGGACCGGTCAACACATGCGGGCCATAGTCCAGTTGATCGTGATGTGCGAGCAATACGGCTACGGCTGCATCAGCGGCGTCGCGCTCGTCGATGACGGCTGTGCGTGCCGTCTCTGGACCCGACACGACATCACCCGCCCGTATCTGTTGCACCCAGCCACGGGCGTTGGAGGCCAGCGTGTCACTACGCAGCACCACGGGTCGCAGGCCGGCATCGTGGAGCAGGGCTTCCATGTCCGCGTGCACTTGAACGATGGGATCACTCTGACGAGCGGCTTCGTCGTCCACAGCGCTCGAGGACAGGTAGACGACTCGCGGCCCAGCCGTGGTGAGTTCGGCGATCAGGTCGCGGGCAGCGGCGGAATCGAGCAGGGGCCAGATCAGAAATACCGTGTCGATGCTCACGAGCGCCTCGCGCACGGTACCGGGATCCGTGAGGTCGCCGACCACCCATTCGACTCCTGGTCGCGGCCTGGTCTGACCGCGCGCAAGGCATCGTACGCGCGCGCCGTGGGATCGGAGACGGTCAACGATCTCTCGGCCGAGGTTGCCGGTGGCGCCGGTCACGAGGATCGACGGACGGTACGGGGAATTCGTGGAGGGGGTGGTGTCAGGCATGATCGTGACGCTATGGGTTCAGGTCGACATGAAGGCAAGGTGCGTGTGGTGATGACGATCGGGGAAGCCGCCACAGAGCTCGGCGTCGAGGCTCACGTGCTGCGGCACTGGGAAAACGTTGGCGCCCTCACCGTGCGTCGCGATGGCAACGGCTACCGCATCTACGACGACAGCGCGCTGGAACAGGCCCGTACCGTGCTGAAACTGCGACGCGTCGGGCTCTCATTGCCCGAGGTTACTGCTGCCATGGCACCGAAGAAGTCGGCGGCGCAGGCCGTCGTGAGGGCGAAGATCGCGGCACTCGAGAAAGAAGTCGCCCATAGGCAGCAGGCAATCACTTTCCTGCAACACACTGTTGAGTGCCGGCACCGATACCTCGACGACTGCCCGGACTGCACGATGTTCGTCCGTGGAGCTTGAGCCGCACTCCCACTGGAATGGGCAGCCCCGACGGTGCTCGGCCTTCCCGGCCCGGCCGAGTGGTGAGAGCGCGGCACCGCTCTTGCCGCCGCAGGGGCAGGACACCAGGGTGAGCCCGTCGCGGGTTTGCCGACGGCCGCGCAGCCACGCCTCCACCTCCCCGGCCCCGAACCGCGGACTCTCGTCGGTGCTGAGAAGTCCGGCTGCCGGCACAGTCAGTTGACGACAGCCACGTGGCCCGCGCCCGCACGCGGCCCGATCTGCACCCATGGAATACTTCTGCCACACCGAGACCGGCCGAACTCCCTTGCGTGGCACAAGGAACTGTTGGAAGACCACCGGTCCTCCATCAGCTCCCTGGACCAGGGAGTGATCTTGCCGGTTCCGTGTCCGCGGGCGGGGACGGGCGCGGGCCGGGCGGTGTCCTGCGGGGGCGCGGGACGGTTGCACCGGGCGGCACGGATGCGCCCGGAGGCCTCGCGGTAGTGCCGCTGGGCAGACCGGCGTACCCGGCAGACGTCCACGAAGGTCTGCAACTGTTCGGCGTTGGCGGGCAGCCCGCAGCGTCTGATGATGCGCCACGCGGTGGGGCGCGCGGAGTGCGTGGCCCGGTCCCCGTCGAGGCGGACGAGGCCGCTCAGGAGTGGTGTGCCGGCTCGCTCATACTCCGAGGCGAGCGCGGAGCCGAGGGCCCACGCGGTGCGGATGACCTCCGGCGCAGGTGCGTCGAGGCCGCGGTGCCGGCCACTGCGCTCGTCTGTCGGTTGCCTGGTCCGGCGGCGCACATGCCTGTCTCCTCCTGGACGGACGCTTGCGCCTGCCCACCGAGGACCACAACACACGCCGGGTGTGCGGCACGGACCGGGACCTGATCACGGCCCGCCTCGGAGGAGACCGGGGCGACCGCCAGAACGAAGACGTCTGGGGCCACCCCGCCGTTGAAGTCGTTCGCGGACCGGTCGGGCCGACTTCTGATCGCTTCCGATGCTGCCTCGGGGGCGGGGCTTCTCGGCGAAGGAGGTCACCACGCCGCAGCTGCTTCGTGTTGGCGCAGAGGTGGCCTGCGCGTAGGAGGTCAGTTGTTGCCGGCGGGGGTGCGTGGGTCGCGGAAGCGGGCCTTCTTTGCGCGGTTGCCGCAGATGTTCATCGAGCACCAGCGGCGGTTCTGGCCCTGGCTGGTGTCGACGTAGAGGCCTCGGCAGTCGGGGTTCTGGCAGGTCTTCACCTGGCCGCGCTGGGGGCCGCCGAGGAGGGTGACGGCGTCGTGGGCGATGCGGCTGAGCGCGCCGCGCACATGGTGTCCGGTGATGGGCTGCCAGCGCAGCCCGGTCTGGGTGAGTTCGGGGCAGAGCTGCTCGTCGCGCAGGAGCCGGTTGAGCACGGCTCGATCCGTCTCGGTCGTCGGCTCGTCGTGGGCGATCGCGGTGCCGATGCGGTGGATCGCCTCACGGAGCCGCCGGGCCAGGCCGCCTCGACCGGGCTCGGGCTCCCGATGGCCGATCTGCTCTCCGAACTGCTCACCGACGCGATCGAGGCCGGGCACGGACAGGACGACTGGGCCTCGCCGGCCGACATGCAGCGCCACCGCGACCTCGACGAGGCCGGCCGGTGACCACAGGAACACCCGCCACCACCACGCCCGAACACACTCAACACGCAAGGTTGCCGTGGGCGGCACTGCTGGCGCTGGCCGCGGCGGGGTTCCTCGCGATCTTCACCGAGACCATCCCCGCCGGACTCCTCCCACAACTCTCGGCAGGGCTGAGGATCTCCGAATCCGCAGCGGGGCAGCTGGTCACGCTGTACGCGATCGGGTCGGTGCTCGCTGCGATCCCGCTCGTGGCCGCGACCCGACGGGTGAGCCGGAAGAAGGTACTGCTGGCCGCGGTGCTCACGCTGCTGGTGTTCAACACCGTCACTGCGCTCGCACCCGGGTACCCACTGATCCTGGCGGCCCGGTTCATCGCCGGTGCGGCCGCCGCGCGCGTGTGGGGTGTGCTGGCCGGGTACGCCCGCCGCCTCGTCCCGCCCGCCCAGCAAGGACGCGCGCTCACCGTCACCGGGATCGGCCAACCCATTGCGCTGGCCGCAGGAGTCCCGCTGGGGGCACTCGCCGGCTCGCTCGTGGACTGGCGGTGGGTATTCGCCGCGATCTCACTGGCCGCGGCCGGCCTGGCCGCGTGGATCGGCGCCGCCGTGCCCGATGCCCCCGGCCAGGCGCCGTCGGCGCATCTGCCGCTGCGGCGCGTGATCCTGCTGCCCGGTATCCGGGCGGTGCTGGTCGTCGCACTCGCGTGGGGGCTCGCGCACAACATCCTCTACACCTATACCGCACCCCTGCTCGCCCCGACCGGGCTGCGCCTCGACATCGGGCTCGCGATCTTCGGCATCGCCTCCTTCGCCGGGATCACCGCCACCGGCCTGCTCATCGACCGGGCCCTACGAGCAACCGTGCTCGGCGTGCTCACCCTCATGGCCACAGCCGGCCTCGCCCTGGCCAACCCGGCCCTTGGCGCCGTGCTGATCGCTGTCGCGATCGCGGTCTGGGGCCTCGGCTTCGGCGGCGCGCCCGCGCTGCTGCAGACCGCCCTGGCCGACCGGGCCGGCGAGCACACCGACGCCGCCCAGTCCGTATTCGTGACCGTGTTCAACCTGGCGGTGGCCGGTGGTGGCATCGTCGGCGGCGCGGTCCTGGCCACCCACGCGAGTGCCCCCGCCCTGGCCTGGACCGCGCTTGGCCTGACCATCGCAGCGTTCCTCGTCGTCGTCGCCCGAACCCGGGCATTCCCTGCCACACGTGCAGAAACATGACGCGCCCGCCCCTGAGACCTGGCGTTCCGGGACCGGGAAGTCCGTGATCTGGACGCAGGCTGAGGTCCTGCCCGGTGGCACGATGCGCATCCTGACCCGCCGACTCGACGGGCCCGGAGAGTGCCCCGGCTGACGAAGGAGATCCGCCGAGACGAGCTCGACGGGCCTCCCGTGGCCGCCGTGATGAACTCCTGGCCGGCCGCGACGAACTCGTGGCCGCCCGGTACCCCTGTCGCACGCATCGGGGACCCGCCGCGCATGCAGGACCCGGAAGAACTCCGGGTCCTGCATGCTGCCTACGCCGAGGAGCCGCCGGCGGCCGTGTGATGTCCGGGGAGACCTACCGGGCTCCCGCAGACTGCGGATGGGGCAGCGAACTGTCCACGACACGGCGTCGGGACCTCACCCCCACGGCCGGCCCGAACCCCACCACGAACGCCAGAACCAGCGCACCGGCCCCGAGGAAGGGCAACTGCCCCGCGCTGTACCCCGCCAGGACCGAAGGAAGTGGGCCGTGACCCGTGCCTCCCGACCAGGATCGTCGTGACCATGTGCGGGGCGAGTGGTGTGGTCGTGCTCGGTGGCCGGTCCACCTCCCGGGTTCTCTCGCGGGCCGCGTCCAGGAGACGCACCAACCGCGCGTCGGCGCGTCCGGCTGCCCGGACGGTCCCGCCTGTCATGTTCGGCGGCTGTAACGGTGCTTCCCCATTCCGGTTCGTGGACGGGTGATTGCGTGTTTGTCCGCACCACGCGGACACAGGGGCGCCGACGTCGCACGGGCGGGGCCGACGGGCGTGGCAGCCACATCAGGCGGCGCGGGGCCCACTGCCCAGTCTGGTGGAGTTCCGGGTGACATGCGACTCACCGAAGCTCACCCCGGGGCGCCGCTGCGGGACCGCCTCTCCGTGAGGAGTGCAGGTCCGCCCTTCGGTCGCGCGTCGCATGCTTGTTTGTCAGCATGGAGAACTGTACGGACGATGCACCCCTGCACAACACTCCACGAGCCCTGCGCACCCGAGTGCACCCCTGGTAGCGCCGCATCGCGGGAGATCGAGTCATGGCCGTCACTTCTGCTTCCTCGTCCTCAGGACCCTTCGAGAACGACAACCACGCCAACGGCATCCCGGTCGCCGAGCCCGACCCGGTCCAGCCCCCGTCCACCGAGCCTCCGGCGTGCGACACCCGGATCGTGCGGGCCGCCATCCACCCCGCGATCGGCGTCGCCCGGGTCGGCGACAGCGCCGACGGTTTCTTCCTCGCCCCCGAGACCGACGACGAGCCCCCACTGCCCACCGGCTCGTACAAGGACGCGACCGGCGCCCTGAAGCGGCAGGCGGCCCGGTTCCGGATCTACGGCTACAACGCGGCCGGGGAACCGGTGGCCGAGCTCACCGCGGACAACGCCGAGGTGCGCTGGACCGTGCACGTCGCCAACAAGAAAGCCGACTGGTACCAGTTCCAGCTGGCCCTGGACATCCCAGAGGCCGACCAGGCGGCCGAGAGCCAACTCCGCAACCCCCTGGTCGCCGGTGCGGACCGCCACGGGCTCGTCATCGACCCCGGCCCCCGCTCCGTGCAGGGCCCCGACCAATCAGGCGGTCCCGAACTGTGTTTTGACACAGGGAAGTTCCTCCGCATCCCGGTCTACCTCGGCGAGCTGCGCACCGACGAGGCCGGGCGGCTGATCTTCATCGGCGGCCGGGGCGTCTCCGAATCCGTGGACTTCAAGGAGGCCGAGGACTTCGCCAACAACGACGGCTGGTACGACGACGTCTCCGACGGCCCGGTCACCGCCGAGGTCCGTGTCGACGGCCGCAAGCTGCACGTCGAACCGGCCTGGGTGGTGGTCGGCCCGCCCAACTACGCGCCCGAACTGAAGTCCGTGCGCACGCTGTACGACCTCCTCCGCGACGCGTTCACCACGGCCGGAATGCTCCCCGAACCGGAGCAGGTCTCCTTCACACACGACATCCTGCCCATCCTGCGACGCCTGTGCGATCTGCAATGGGTCAACCAGGGCCTGGCCACCCTGTTCGGACACGGTGGACGCGAACACTTCCTCGCCCCCGATCTGCTGGCCGCCCTCGCCGACCCCGGCGCGCGCCACAAGGAGTTGCGCCGGCAGATCTCGAAGGCCATGCGTGACCCGGACCGGGACGGCACATCACCGATTCCCTGGCCGCCCGTCTACGGCGACGCGATGAGCCTGCCCGCCGTCTCCGCACGCCAGCACCTGGCCCTGTCCCCGCTCCAGACACGGCTGCTGGAGCGCTGGACCCGCGGCGACTTCGTCCCCGACCACGTCCCCGGTCCCGGCGCCACGCACACGGAACTCGACCAGCTGCCGCTCGCCGTCCGCCCCGCCGCCCTCGACCGCGCGGCCCTGTCCTTCTGCCTTGCCGACGCCTTCCATCCCGGCTGCGAGATCACCTGGCCGATGCGCCACACCACGCTGTACAGCGCGCCGTTTCGCATCCGTCTGCGGAGCAGCCAGGAACGTTCCTACGGCAAGGTGCTCACCCCGAAGACCGCGCTGTCGTACGACGGGCCGCTGTACGCCCAACGACCCGGCGGCCTGACCCGCTGGATGGCCGTGCCCTGGCAGACGGACACCGCGAGCTGCCGCTCCGGGTACGAACGCCGGTACGACCCGTATCTGCCGACGTTCTGGCCCGCCCGGGTGCCCAACCACGTCCTCACCGAGGAGGACTATCTGATCGCCCTCGACCCCACGCGCCCGCGTGAGGAGCGCCTTGAGGCGTTCTACCGGCGGGCCTCCTGGGACCGCTGGCTGCCCTCGCCCTACAAGGCCACCATCAACGCCATGGTGAAGGACTTCGGCAGGCTCGGCCTGGTCGAACGCCGTCCGGGCGTCACCGACGACCCCCTGCTGCCCGCCGAGATGCTCGTCGAGTCCGAAGTCTCCTTCCCCGCCGAGCCGGCCCCGCCACACGGCCGCAACCTGCTGAGCCTGCACGTGCCGCTCGCCGCCGACGAGCGGCTGCGGGACGCCGTCCTGGCGACCGCCGTCGCCCTCGCCGAGGAACCCGACGAGGAACTGTCGGCGGGCTACATCGCGAAGGTCGCCCGCTTCCCGGGCAACCGATGACCCGGCACACGACGGCCCACCCCGGCGGCCGACGGTGACGCGTCACGACGTCTACGACGCGGTCGTCGCCGGCGGGGGACCGGCCGGCGCGGTGGCCGCCCTCGTGCTCGCGCGGGCCGGGCGGCGCGTGGCGATCGTGGACGACCCACCCGCCCCCGCAGCGTGCGCCCACAAGGTCGGCGAAAGCCTGCCCTCGGCCGCCGCCCCGCTGCTGCGCGACCTGAACCTGTGGCCCGACAGCACCGCCGCGCCCCACTTGCGCTCCACCGGGATGTACGTCTCCTGGGGCTCGCCCGTGCTGCACGAGCGCGGCCCGGTGCAGGACCCGTACGGCGCGGGATGGCAGCTGGACCGCCTCCGCTTCGACGCGTTCCTGCGGGAAGCGGCCCACGCGGCGGGCGCTGAGCCGCTCCGCGGGCGGGCCATGGACGCCGTGGACGACGGCCCCGGCCTGCGCCTGCTCGTTCGCCAGGAGCACAGCACAAGGGAGCTGCGCTGCGCCTGGGCCGTCGATGCGACGGGACGGCGCGCGGCCCTCGCCCGGCGTCGAGCGGTCCGTCGGCGGCAGGACCGGTTGGTTGCCGCTCACGTCCTGATGTCACGCCAGGAAAACCCCACCAGCGGGGAGTCGGACCGGGAGACCAGGACCGTCGTCGAAGCGGTACCGGGCGGATGGTGGTACACGACGCTGACCCCCGTGGGCCGGATCGTCGCTCATCTGACGGACCCCGACCTCGCCGACCCCCGCCTGCGCACCCCCGACGGGTTCCTGGGCGCCGCCCTGCGCACCCGGTACATCGGCGCCCGCCTCACGGCCGGGGACTTCACCGGTCCGCCGGCTCCGCGCTGGAGCACCGCCCACGGCCTGCGCCTCACGCCGTACGGCGGCCGGGGCTGGCTCGCCGCCGGTGACGCGGCACTGGCCTTCGACCCGCTCTCCTCGCAGGGCATCCTCACCGCTCTGCACAGTGGAGCCCGCGCCGGCCTCGCCGTGGCCCTGTGCCTCGCGGGCGCGCCGCCCCGCCCGGTCCTGGCCTCGTACACGGACTTCCTCGACGGCGTCGCCACCGCCTACGTACACCATCACGCGAAGGCGTACGCGATGGAAACCCGCTGGTCGGAACTGCCGTTCTGGCAACGGCGGGGGGCCGTCCGCCCACACGACGGCCAGGGGCTCCGCGAGTAGAGTGGGCAGAGGGGCAAATCACCCGTTCTGGGGGTTCCATCATGGTTTCGCAGCCGCATTGCGTTCTGGACGCAGTGGAAATCACCCAAGCCGTACAGAACCTCAACCACTCGGTGACCCTGATCGCGGGAAAGACCACTGTCGTCCGGTTGTATCTCAGGAGCACCTCCGGCCCGGCAGTCTCCGTGAGGGGCGCCATTGCCGTTCGCAGCTCCCCGGCGGAACCGGCCGGCACGATCGCCTCCGTCAACGCGATCACCCTCGATCCGGTCCAGCCCCACGACCTCGCCACGTGCCGTGGGGACGCCGGACTCAGCCTCAATTTCCTGCTGCCCAGCTGGCTGACGGCCGAAGGCCCGCTCAGCGTCACGGCGGTGAACGTCGTCGACGCGGGCAGCGGGATCCCGCTGCCGCTCACCGGTTCTGCCGGACCCACGGTCTGGTTCAAGGCCGGGCCGCCGCTGCGTCTGCGCATTCTGGGTGTGCGCTATCCGTTCGGCAGTCCCGCCACCGTCCGCGCCCCACGGGAGAAGGACTACCAGGCACTGGTCTCCTGGCTCCGGCGCGCCTATCCGGTGGCCGAGGTCATCAGCACGCGCGGAGTCGTCGACGCGGTCGTCCCGCCGCAATTCGGCCCCGAGGACATCAATGCCCAGCTCGCCGCGATCCGGTCGCTCGACATGAGCGCCGGCGGGGACCAGCGCACGCACTACTACGGGCTGGTGGCCGACAGCGGCTTCTTCATGCGCGGTGCCGCCGCGGGCATACCCGCGCTGCCCGACCCCACCACCGTGGCGTCGGGACCAACCGGCTCCGCCGACTTCGGCTGGGACTTCGACGGCACGTACGGCGACTGGTACGGCGCCCACGAATTGGCCCACACTCTGGGCCGCAGACACCCCGGATTCTGTGGGGAGAGCCACGACGACCTGCTGAACTACCCCTTCAAGGACGGCCAGCTCGGCGACGAGACCCACGCGTTCGTCGGCTTCGACGTCGGCGACGAGGCCCTGGGCCTGCCGATGAAGGCGCTGCCGGGGGATCAGTGGCACGACGTGATGACCTACTGCGACTTCCAGTGGCTCAGCTCCTACACCTACGAGGGCGTGCGGCGCCGCCTGCTCGCCGAGGACGCCCTCGTGTCGGGCACCGGCCCGGTCCCCGAACCAGCCCCGATGGTTCCGCTGCTGACCACCACGGTCAGGGCGGGACTCGGTGGCAGCGGCGGGCGGCCCGACGACCGCCACCCCACGCGCACCGTGACCAGGGTGACATCGACGGGCCCCGGCGCACAGGCGGGGGCGGGTCCCGGCCCGGACGGGGCGCCCGAACAACTCGTCAGCGTCGTCGGGACGGTGAACCTGACCCGCCACGAGGGCAGCATCCGGTTCGTCAACCCGGTGGACCGGTCGGCCGTTCCCCCGAGCCCGCCGACCGGGCAGGAGGCGGCGGACGGCGTACAGGCCCCGACGGCCGTGCTGCGGATCCTGCAGTCCGGGGGGACACCGCCGCAGGAGATCCAGGTGCCGGTCAAGTTGAACTCGGAACTGGAGCCGAGCGCCGACCGGACCGGCCTGATCGACGCGGTGGCGTCGGCCGGATCCGCTCCGGAGGCGGTCGAACTGGTCGTGGACGGTCAGGTGATGGACACCTTCCGGCCGGGCGGCAGCCCGCCCGCACTGCGGACCGTGCGGTCCGCGGGCACCGAGGAGGGCATGCTCGGCATGGCCCTGGAGTTCGACCAGGACCTCGAGCCCGACCTCTCCTACTCCGCACAGGTCAGCGCGGACGGGGGCCGCACCTGGCAGACCCTGGGCGTCGGGCTCAAGGAGCCCACGGTCCACCTCGACCGCGGTCAGTTCCGGCCCGGGGACGACGTCCGTCTGCGCATCACGACGACCAACGGCTTCAGCAGTACGGCGGCGGAGACGGCACTGTTCTCCGAGTGAGGCCCGCGCGGCCCGAGAACAAGGAGGGCGCACACCGACGCGCCGGAGACGACCTCCGTCCCCGGCGCCCGGCTGTGACCCACGGGCGGACGGGGGAAGTCCCTCGGGACTGCCGTCCGGACACCGGGTCTCGCGTTTGCGTGGCGCGCGCACGGAGAATGGTCGCGTAGGCGAACTGGGTCACCACGTGAGGTGGGCTGGAGGGGGCTACCTGAGAACGCATCTGGGTCTGGTCGGAAACCGGTCGGCCTCGGTTCTGGCCGGGTCCTGTAGCCGCGCACCTTCATAAGAGGGCGTTTTCGTCTCAACTGCCCGCTTGTTAGAGGATCCTCGGAGTGTCGGGCTGCGGTGCAGGTGAGGTTGTAGAGGCGGTCGATGCCTGCGGGGCGGGTGGGGTTGCGGATGAGACGGAAGGCTACGTGCTCCTGTGGCATTTCAGGATTCCGGCCCCCGCGGCAGGGCCCTGGCTCTTCGGCCCTACGGCACTGCCCACGACGCGAGCGTCGCCTGGACCGAGGACGGCACTCCCGTGGTCTTTCACGGTCTCGACCACCCGCCACCCCCGAGGCAGCCGCCGACGAACTCCTGATCTCCGGCTTGGTAGATCTTCTCGCGTCCGTGTTGAGAGGAAGGGGGTGAGAACGGACAGCCGTACCCTTGCGGATCCTGCCAGACGATCCCCGCGAAGCCGTCGCCGCCCTTCGCGGTGGCGCCGGGCGGGACGAGGACGTAGGCGACGGATACTGCAGTGTGGGCTGATCCGGGCGGTGCGGGGTTTTTGCGGGTGTGGGCGAGGTGGCAGGTGCGGCCGACGTTCAGGAGGACGGTCGTTTTCCCTGCGGCGCCGGGTCCGGTGACGATCAGTGAGGGCCGGGCGTTCTTCCATGCTGCGGGGCGGGTCGCCGGGCCGGGGCGGGGGGACGGGGCCGGTGGTGGCGAAGCGGCGCCAGCCCTGCCAGGTGGTCAGGGGCCAGGACGGCTCGGCCCCGCCGTCGCCGGCGGGTGGGCTGCTTGCGCTTGGCGGGCTCGGGTTCACCATGCGGCGGCTTCCTCGTAGGCGTTGTAGAGCCCGAATCCGACGGCCGGGGCGGGGCTGAAGCCGTTGATGCTGTCGTCCTCGTCCTGGTGTGCCGGGCGTTACTATGCCGTGCCCATCAGCTGGCGGGCGCGGACCGACAACGTTTTCATCCTCAGGGAGGGCGAGGGCGTACGCATCGAGCTCACGCCCGATGTGCTGTAGAGAGGCGCCTGATCGTTCCTGCCCGCCACGCCTCGTCTGTGCCACCTGAGAGACGGGCGCCCCGCAGGACATCCAGCACCGATCCAAAACCTCCAGAGTGGGCGTCGCAGGATGCGGCGAACTGCCGGGCGGCCGACGAACGCAAGCGCGCCTCCTTTTCACTATGGGTAATGTCTGATTACGTTACGTATTCCGACTTGCGGCGAGCCCTGGGAGCACGTGTGACACAGATCCGGATTGCCACGTTTAACCTGGAGAACTTCGACGAGCCCGCCCCGAACGTGCCGCACCCGTCGCTGGATGAACGCATCGCGTTGATGAAGCCGCAGATCACCCGGCTGCGCGCGGATATCGCCTGCTTCCAGGAAGTCCACGGCCAGGAACGCCCCGGACAGCCGCGTGACCTGCTCGCCCTCAAGGAGCTCCTCGCCGACACCAACCTCGCCGGTGCGTCCCTGACCAGCACCAAGCCCGCTGACGACGCGGTCTTCGACATGCGCAACCTGGTCATCGCCACCCACCTGCCGGTCATCAAGCACCAGCAGTTGAAGAACGACCTGGTCAACGAGCCCCGCTACCAGCGGCTCACCGCCAACCCCCCGGACACGGCGCCGGTCACGATCGGTATCGAACGGCCCATCCTGCACGCGCAGATCGACATCGACCACGCAGCCCCCGGCCGGCTCCTGCACGTCATCAACGTGCATCTGAAATCCAAGATCCCCAGCGACATCCCCGGCCAACTGATCGGCCCCCGGAAGGACATCTGGAGCAGCGCCGACAGCTGGGCCGAAGGCAGCTTCCTGTCATCCATGAAGCGAATGAGCCAGGCCCTGGAGGTCAGGCGCCTCATCGACCAGATCCTCGACCACGACCCGGATGCGCGCATCATCGTCGCCGGTGACTTCAACGCCGAGCCTGAAGAAGTCCCGGTCCTGGCGATCTGCGGCAACGTCGAGGACACCAACAACGGCGAACTTGCCACCCGGGTCCTGGTCCCCATCGAGCACACCATTCCCAGCGAGGCCCGCTACACCCTTTTCCACCACGGCCGCGGCCAGATGATCGACCACATGCTCGTCACCCGCAACCTCCTCGCCCACTACCGCGGCTCAGAGATCCACAACGAGATCCTCCACGACGACTCCATCGCCTTCGCCACCGACATCAAATACCCCGAGTCCGACCACGCCCCCGTCGTCGCCACCTTCGACTTCGACTGACCCTCAAGCGCCCTGCCGCGCCACGGGGTCGTCCGGCCGACGCCATCGAGATTCGTCAGCCGGACGCGGTCAGTGACACCTGCTACCAGACCAGCGCCCGACCCCACCGTCGACGTCCCCGGTGCCCGGACCAGCGCCGTGCCGGAGGAACGGGCTGTCGACGGGCCGCAGACCTGGACCATCCGACTCCGACGTACGCCTCCGGGGATCCCATGGAAGCTCTGTTCAACGTCATCCCCCTCCTCCTGATCGCCATTGCGGTATACGCAGCCATCGTCCTGCTCCGCCGGTCCCGTCAGGTCAGCGACGCCTGGTCCAGATGCCCTGACACCCGGGCCCGAGGCCCGTCGCTGCCGCGACGCCCGCTTCCCGGATCACCAACCTGCCCCTCCAACCGCTGCCCAGGAACAGGACCTGGACAGCAAGCTGGACCGGCGCCTGGCCCAGGTGACCAGCCGGTGAGCGACACCATGCACATCGTCCTGGACGACACCGCGATGGCCGCAGCCGGCCGGGCAACGTCCTCGCTTCCTGTCTGATCCACCGCGCCCAGGCCGAATCGGGCTGGTTCCTGTATGCCCCGGCATGCGCGTTAGTCGAAGCCGACCGCGCCCGGCCCTGCACGGTCGAACACCTGGCTTCCCTGCCCGGAATCACCGTCCTCGATCTGGACCTGGCCGCCGCCCTGGCCGTCGCGCGACAGGAGGCGTGGGCCGCGGCGCACAGCCAGTACGCGGCGCAGCCCACCCCGGACCGTCCCGACGGCGCGATCATCGCCACCACCGCCCCGCACCGGTGGACGGGCGAGCCGGTGCGCGTACTGGATCTCAAACGGCGCCGGTGGACCACGACCGGCACCAGTCTCATGAGTTTGAAGACGCTCGACCGGCTTGCCCGGCGGCTGGCCGAACGCGTCCTGCGCGACATCGATCCGCAGTCGGTGAGCGTCTGGGACATCATCGAGCCAGACGTCCTGTCCCTGGATGACACGCTGCGGCGCCTTGGGCTTGATCCGCTTTGACGGACATCGGAGATCAGGGGCTTCGGCCCCGGAAGGATGATGTCCGTCATGGAGAGCATGGGGAAGAAGAAGCCGCGTCCTCGCCGCTCGTTCACGCCGGAATTCAAGGCCGAGATCGTCGAGCTGTGCCAGTGGGACGGCCTGACCAGCGGCGAACGCGAGGAACTTGCCGCTTCGCGGCGGGAGAACCGCAGGCTGCGGGAGGACGTGGAGATCCTCAGGCGTGCGACGTCTTTCTTCGCGAAGGAGACCCGGTGACGGTGCACCTGTTCATCGAGGCGGAGAAAACCGCAGGTCACAACGTCAAGCGTACGTGTGAACTACTCAAGGTCTCCCGAGCCGCCTTCTACGCCCGCCGCACAGGCACAACCGGACCCCGCGCGGTGCGGGACGCCGAGCTGACCGAGAGATCACTGCCGTGCACGAGCAGTCCTGGGGCACCTACGAGGCCCCGCGCGTTCACGCCGTCCTCCAGCGCGAGGGCGCCGGCTGCGGGCGCCGCAGGGTGGCCCGGCTCATGCGCCTGGCCGGACTGGCGGGGCGGCACCGCAGAAGCCGACACCGCACCACGCTCCCCGACCCCCACGCGGCCACCCGCCCCGACCCGGTCCTTCGCGACTTCCGTAGTGCCGGCCACCTCGCCTCCTACGCCGGACCCGCCCCGGCCACAAAGTCGTCGGGGACCTCGATCCACGGCGAACACGCACCACGGGGAGGCAACCGGCAGCTCAAACGGGCGATGTTCCTGTCCGCGTTCGCAGCCCTGCACGATCCCGCCTCCCGCACCTACTACGACAAGTGCAGAGCCCGAGGAAAGATCCACACCCAGGCTCTTCTCCGGCTTGCCCGGCACTGCATCAGCGTGCTGTTCGCGATGTTCCGCGACGGCACCTTCCACGAACACCGAGCACCCCGCCTCGCTTGACGAAGGACATGGAGGCCCTCGCGTCCGCGCGTTCATTTCCGTGGCCTGCGCTCAGCAGCTGCGTCGCGGTCGTCGCACGCAATTGTCCCGGTGCCGTGTTTGCCGCCGAGCAACGGCCGTAGTCGTACGTACGGGCCCCGGTGCCCCGAATCTCGCCGACGAACAAGACCGGGTGGCTGGGCAGGACGGCGGCCATCCGGGCGGGCTTCCCCTTGCTCAGGGCCCTGTCTCGGGCTCGGTGACGGGGAACTCCTCGACAACGTGACAACGCCGGCCGGGTATGCCACGGCCGTCATCTTCGACGCGGCAGGCCGGGCGGCGCTTTCATGCTCATTTCACTTCTGGATGCGGCAACGGTGGTTATGGAAAGGGACAGTTGGGACAGCGTGCCGCCTCAGTGCCAGCGCTCGTGAGAGATGTCTGCGGAAGCGCTGGTGAGCTTTGCGATCGAGCGACGGTCGGCGTTGACGGCGACGGTTCGGCGGGCGATACGGGCGAGCGGGATGTCGCTGGCCGAGTCGGTGTACAGGACCGCGTCCTCCGGGGCGAACCCCAGCGCTCGGACGGCGCCGACCTTTGCCGCGCCCACGTTGTGCGCGACGAGTCGAGGCCCTCGTGGGGTGAAGTCGAGCCGGGAAGCGGCCAGGGGGATGCCGTGCAACCCGACGCCGTCCAGAAACGCACGCGCGAGGTTCTCTTCCGAGGCTGTCGCCACGACTGTCGGACCGAGAGTGCGGGCGTACCGGCACCTTGCCACGGCTTGCTTGACAGCTGTCCGGGCTGCCATGGTCCGCCCTGTCACGGTTGCCAGTTTCTCGTACTGGCCGCAGGTCATTCCGCGCAGCGCCAAGGCTACGATCGCCCGGTGCATTGCGGGCTTCAGCGCGCCTCCGGGCGGTGTTGCCGAGGCGAGCAAGAACGGTGGGATCGCAGTGACGAACCGGAGAGGATGAGTTGCCAGACGGGCTGCGACCAGTGACGCCATCGTGTCCTCGCTGGTCAGGACGCCATCAAGGTCGAAGATCGAGGTGATGTTCTTGGCCGGGTTCACTGCGGGACGGCGTCGGCTTTCATCTCGACGAGAAGGCCTGCGGCAACGAGCGCGCCCGCCTCGACGACTGTCGTGACAGGGGAGATGCCGCGGAAGAATTCTCCGTGGCCAGCGCCCGCCGAGTCGTGGACAGCGCCCGCCGAGTCGGAGTCGGCACGACCGAAGGTCTCGCGTGCATGTGCTGCTGCGTCGGCACCTTCGGCGGGCCCGGCCGTCATGCCGGCGACGAAGGCACGCTTCCCGATTCGGACGGCCCGGGGGTACCCGAGCACAGGCTCGCGGGAGGAACACAAGAAGGTGTTCCCGCGTCGGGACATGTGTTCCCTCGATTTCAATGCGTGTGAAAGCCGGGGTGAAGCGGAGGCCCGTGCTGCCGAGTCGGCCACACTCACACACGGGGTGGTAGTGGTTCGTCCGGCCGTGGAAGGCGGGTTGCAGCGTCTCGATCCTGCCATGATGCGCCGTCGCTCCGATTGCCCGAACATGTGGAAAGTTGACTGTTTCTGTCTGTGATTGTGGACGTGCTGGGCGGAGGGAGTCAAGAGGAGGTCCAGGCGGGGGCTTCGATGGATGCCTCTGGACAGCCGCGGTGGAGCGGCTGGATTCTCACGCTGCTCCTGGGGAGGGGGCCCACCGTGCCCGATGCAAGAGGGAGTTGCCGACGCCGAAGGAAGTGGTTGGCCGTCCTGCCTTCAGGCCGCGAGGGTTTCAGGCCACGACGATGTTGTCGCCCGCCGCGCCGAGGGCGTCACTCAGGTCGTCCGGGCAAGGGCTGTCGGTGACAAGGGTGTCGAAGCCGTCGAGTTCACAGACGCGGTGGGCGGCCGTGCGTCCGAACTTGCTGGAATCGGCGAGTACGTAGCGGTGGGACGCGTTGGCCAGCATGGTGCGCTTCGTTGCGACTTCGTCGAGGTGGAAGTCGGTCAGGCCGTAGGAGGCGATACCCCCGGAGCCCAGGAAGACCGCGTCCGCGCGAAGGTTGCTGAAGAATTCGACGGTCTGGGCGTTGGAGCAGGCCAGATCGCCTCCGCGCAACCGCCCGCCGCTGACCAGGACCTCGACGTGCGGACGGGAGCTCACTTCGGCGGCCACGAGCAGGGAAGGGGTGGCGATGACGCCGACGTGGTCGGCGGGCAGAGCGCGGGCCACCTCCAGGGCCGTGGTGCCGACATCGATGACGACCGTCTGGTTGGGTTCGATCAGGGCTGCCGCGGCGCGGCCGATGGCCTGCTTCTCGGCGAGGAAAGCGCTCCTGCGCTCATTGAAGGATGCCTCCTCCCCGACGGGGGACTGGACGGCGGTGGCCCCTCCGTGGACGCGTGCCAGCTCGCCGCGGCGCTCCAGGAGAGCGAGGTCCCTGCGGATCGTCTCGTGGGAGACACCGAGCAGGCTGGTCAGGTCGTCCGTCGTGATGAATTTGAGCCGAGTGATCTCGGCGACGATCCTGCGGTGACGCTCGGCTGCTAGCACGTCCGGCCCTCTCTGATTGACTGTTTCTGTGGAACCCTGACTGCATTCTAGGGCTCATGTGATGTCCGAAACGCGCTGTCGGCGGCCTCAAAGTTGGCTTTCTCTGCAGATCAAGGCGGTTTCTGCGAGCTGATCGGCAGTGGTTCACCAGGTCGGGAGGGCGACCCCTTGACGGCAAACGGGCAAGGGTCCACACTCTCAGCAGTCAATAGTCCACACAAACGGTCACGAGGGTGCTATTGACAGGCGTCGAGGTGGCGCGCGGATCGCGCCCTTGCAGCCGTCCCACGGACAGGCTCCAGCGCATCCCTGGGGGACGCGCCTTGATGCCGATCACATTCGGTTCTCCCACCACCCGCTGGCTTTCACGGCTGTGGCGGGGCACTCTGAAGCAGGGAACGAGGGCATGGCCAAATCAGAAGCAGGTGCTCAGGCGCCAAGAACGGCTGAGGTGCAGCAGGGCGAGCCGAACCCGGTGATGGCGCGAGAGCTGGGCTGGTACGCCTCGTTCTCCGTGGCTTTCGGGTTCGTGTCGATCGCGACAGGCATCTTCACGGCCTACGGCTCGGTGCTCGCCACCTCGGGCCCGCGCGGCATCTGGGCCTGGCCGATATCCGTGATCGGCCAGCTCTGCATCGCCCTCGTCTTCGGAGCGCTGGCGGCGCGCATCCCGATCAGCGGCTACTCCTACCAGTGGGTCTCACGGATCGTCGGTCCCGTGTGGGGCTGGATCATGGGCTGGATCTCGTTCGCCTTCCTCGGGGTCGTCGTGGTCGCCGTGGACTACACGATCGCCTCCACGATCCTCCCCGAGCTGTTCCAGTACGTCGGAACGACACAGAACGCCTGGGTCATCACGGCCGGCGTGGTGCTGCTGCAGGCCCTGCTGGTCGCCGCGTCCACGCGTATCACGCACAAGGTCAACAGTGCGGCGGTGACAGCACAGCTCATCGGCATGATCGCGCTGACGGTGCTGCTGTTCGCGGTGGGCTACTTCACCGGCAAGCTCGATTTCGCCAACCTGTTCGACACCGGGACGGTCCCGGAGAGTGGCTACTACGGTCTGGGCGACGGAACCCATGCCGGCCCCTTCGCCCTGGCGTTCCTGCTCGGCGCGTTCACCATCGTCGGATTCGAGTCCGCGGCAAACCTGGCGGAGGAGACCAAGAACCCCGCCCGTGTCATCCCCAAGGCGATGGTCCAGGCCGTCCTGTCCCTGGGCGTCCTCGGCTTTCTCTTCCTGATCGCCGTGACCGCCGCCGTCGGTCAGGTCGACGGCGCCACCGAGTCGGCCACCCCGGTGGCCACCGTGATCACCGCCGTCCTCGGGTCCGTGGTGGGTAAGGCCCTCCTGGTCCTCGTCGTGGTCTCGATCTTCTCCTGCGGACTGGTGATCACCCTCAGCGGAACCCGCCTGGTCTACGCGATGTCCCGGGACGAGCGCTTCCCCGGATGGCGCCTGCTCAAGCGCATCCACCCCCGGACGGCGACGCCGCTGAACGCCACTGTGTTCATGATGATCATCGCGCAGATCGTCCTCGCGGTCTTCTCCCGTTCCACCGACGCACTGTTCCAACTTTTCTCCGCCGCCACCCTGCTGCCCGCCGTCATCTACGCCGGCACGGTCGCGATGTACGCGGCCAAGCGCTCCTCCCTGCCGCCGTCGCGCGGCTTCTCCCTGGGAAGGTGGGAGGTCCCGGTCCTGCTTCTGGCCGCGGTCTGGCTGGTGTACGAGCTGCTCATCTTCCGGGACGCCTCCTTCCGCGGTCCCTGGGCCTACGTCCTGGTGCTGTGCGGGATCGGCGCCGTCTACCTGGTGGCGCTCATCGTCCGGCGTGGCCGCGCCGCCCTGACCATGCCGGACATGGCTGACGTCGACCGGGCCCTGGACAACACCACCGTGTCCTCCGCGGCCGGCATGGAAGGGGCCCCGCGATGACCACGATCCTCGCCATCGACCAAGGCACCTCGGGCACCAAAGCCATCGTCGTCGACGCCGAGGACGGAACGGTCGCCATAGCCGAGGAGACCATCCGTCCCACCTACCTGCCCGGCGGAGGCGTGGAACAGAACCCGCACGAACTGCTCGATTCCGTCCTCACCGCCGGCCGCCGGGCCATGAGCATGGCCGGCCGGCCCATCGACGGCGTGGCCCTGGCCAACCAAGGGGAGACCGTTCTGGCCTGGGACGAAGCCACAGGAACGCCGCTGTCCCCGGCGATCGTCTGGCAGGACAGCCGTGCGGAGAGCATCTGCGCCGAGCTGGCCGAGCACCGCGAGGCCATCGCACAGCGCACCGGTCTCGTTCTCGACCCCTACTTCTCCGCGCCCAAGATGGCGTGGCTGCGCCGCAACCTCACCCGTGACGGGGTGGTGACCACCACCGACACCTGGCTCGTGCACCACCTGACGGGCGAGTTCGTCACCGACGCCTCCACCGCCAGCCGTTCGCTGATCTTCGACCTGGACGGCGCGGCGTGGGACGGGCATCTCGCCGATCTGTTCTCCCTCGGCGACGAGCGGCTGCCGCGCATCGTCGGCAGCGACGAGGTCGTCGGTACCACGCGCGCCTTCGGGCAGGAGACGCCGGTGGCAGGCCTGATCGTCGACCAGCAGGCCGCTCTGGTCGCCGAGGCGTGCCTGGAGCAGGGCACTGCCAAGTGCACCTACGGCACGGGCGCGTTCCTGCTGGCGAACACGGGGCCGATCCCCGTGCGCTCCAGCGCAGGCCTGACGACATCGGTGGCCTGGCAGGCCGCGGGGCAGACCCGGTATTGCCTGGACGGTCAGGTCTACACCGTGGCCTCGGCCGTACGCTGGTTGCAGGACCTCGGTCTTCTCCGGTCCGCCACCGACCTCGACGCGCTGGCCGCGGAGGACAGCGAGGGCGTCATGTGCGTCCCGGCGTTCGCCGGACTCGCCGCTCCGTGGTGGGCTTCCGAGGCCACGGCCTCCCTCACCGGCCTGACTCTGTCCACCCGCCGCGAGCACCTCATCCTGGCTGTACTCCAGGGCATAGCCGCCCAGGTCACCGAGTTGACGGCCCTCGTCGGCCGCGACCTCGACCGGCCCCTGAACCGGCTGCGCGCCGACGGCGGGCTGACCAACTCCGCTGCTCTCATGCAGGCCCAGGCCGACATCGCCCAGCTCCCCGTCGACATCTACCCCAACGCGCACGCCACCCCCCTCGGCGCCGCCGCGCTCGCCCGCTGCGCTCTTGACCCCGCCGTCAGCCTCGAAGAGGCCGTCGGCCACTGGCAGCCGTCGGCTGTCTACGAACCCCGCTGGTCCGAGGACCGGGCCCAGGAGTTTCGCACCACATGGGCGCAGGCCGCCGCAGCGTGTGCCACCAAGGGAGACCACTCATGACCCCCACCCCCCACCGTCCTCACCCCGAAATCTTCGACATCGCGGTGATCGGAGGAGGCATCGTCGGCTCGGCCATCGCACGCGAACTGTCGGGCCACGATGTCTCCGTGGCGCTGCTCGAAGCCCGCGACGACGTCGGAGACGGAACCAGCAAGGCCAACACCGCCATCCTGCACACAGGCTTCGACGCGAAACCGGGCACCCTGGAGTCCCGACTCGTGGCTCGCGGCTACCACCTGCTGAGCGATTACGCCAAGGCCACCGGAATCCCCGTCGAGCACACCGGCGCCGTGCTGGTGGCCTGGAACCAGGAAGAGCTCGACGCCTTGCCCGCCCTGAAGGAGAAGGCCGAGGCCAACGGATACGAGCACTGCCGCATCGTCGACGCGGACGAGGTGTACCGGGTCCTGCCCGATCTCGGCGAGGGCGTGCTCGGCGGCCTGGCCGTTCCCGACGAGTCCATCATCTGCACCTGGACCACCAACCTCGCCCTGGCCACGGACGCCAAACAGCGCGGGACGACGCTACTGCTCGAACACGCCGTGACCGGCATCGACGTGGGCGACGACGCGACGACGCTGTACACCGCCCGGGGCGACGTGCGAGCCCGCTGGGTCGTCAACGCGGCAGGCCTCGGCGCCGACATGATCGACCAGCTCTTCGGCCACGACCGCTTCACCGTCACCCCCCGCCGCGGCGAGCTGTTCGTGTTCGACAAGCTGGCACGGCCCAAGGTCGGCAAGATCGTCCTGCCAGTGCCCTCCTCCCGCGGCAAGGGCGTGCTCATCTCCCCGACGATCTACGGCAACGTCATGCTCGGCCCCACCGCCGAGGACCTCACCGACCGCACCAACACCGCCACGTCCGAGGACGGCTACGACTTCCTCCTCAGCAAGGGTGCGCGGCTCATGCCGAGCCTGCTCAGCGAGGAGGTCACCGCCAGCTATGCCGGACTGCGCGCCGCGATCGACCGCGACGACTACCTCATCGAAGCCACCCCCGAACAGCGGTACCTCCTTGTGGGTGGCATCCGCTCCACCGGCCTGACAGCCGGCATCGCCATCGCCGAGCACGTCACCGGGCTCCTGGCGGAAACCGGTCTCGGGCTCCGCAGCCGCAGCGACCTGCCTGCCCCGCCCCGGATGCCGAACATCGGCGAAGCCACCACACGCCCCTACCAGGACACCGACCTCATCGCCGAGGACACCGCGTACGGCACCATCGTCTGCTTCTGCGAACGGGTCACCGAGGGCGAGATCCGGGACGCCTGCCATGCCCCGGTGCCCGCGCGCAGTCTGGAAGGGCTGCGCCGACGCACCCGGGCCATGAACGGCCGCTGCCAGGGCTTCTTCTGCGGCGCGGCCGTCGCCGCCCTGCGCACCCAGCACCAGACCGACGACGGCTGCTGCAGCCAGCACAAGGACAAGTGATGACCCACCAGCTGCCCCTCATCGAGCCCGATGTTCTCATCATCGGTGGCGGCCCCGCAGGGCTCACCGCAGCCGCCGAACTCGTCGACCGCGGTGCCGGCCGGGTCATGGTCGTCGACCGGGAAAAGCATGCCGGCGGCATTCCCCGGCACAGCGACCACACCGGATACGGCCTGCGAGACCTGCGCCGCGTGATGACCGGCCCCGCCTACGCCCGTCACTTGACCGACCGGGCCACACGGTCCGGAGCGGAGATCCGCACCAGCACCATGGTCACCGGCTGGTCCGACCAGCACACCGTCGACGTCACCAGCCCCGAGGGCCGCTATCAGATCCGTGCCCGTGCCATCGTCCTGGCGACCGGCGCCCGCGAACGGCCCCGCACCGCACGCCGCATCCCCGGAGACCGCCCCCACGGGGTCTACACCACCGGACAACTCCAAAATCTTGTCCACCTCCACCACCAGCCCGTCGGCAAGCGGGCCGTCATCGTCGGTGGCGAACTGGTCAGCTGGTCCGCGGCCATGACCCTCCGCGAAGCCGGCTGCACCCCTGCGCTCATGATCAGCAAGTACCCGAAGGCAGAGTCCTACGGCGCCTTCAACGCGGCGGGCCGCACCATTCTCCGCGTTCCGGTCGCCACCCGCAGCCGTGTCACCCAGGTCCTGGGCAAGGGCCGCTGCGAGGCTGTCGAGATCGAGCACCTCGATACGGGCAAGCGCCGAACGGTCGAATGCGACACCGTCGTCTTCACCGGCGACTGGATCCCCGACCACGAACTCGTGCGTTCCGCGGGCATCACCCTCGACGAGAGCACCCTCGGCCCCCTCACGGACACCGCGCTGCGCACCAGCCGACCCGGGGTCTTCGCCGTCGGCAACATGCTCCACCCCGTCGACACCGCCGACGTGGCCGCCCTCGACGGCAAGCACGTCGCCCAGCAGGTGATCAACCACCTGGACGGAAGGAGCAAGCCGGCCGAAGGGGTCCGCCTGATCGCCGACGCCCCGTTCCGCTGGATCGCACCGCAGATCCTCCGCCCGGGCGATCCTGCTCCAGCCCGCGACCGACTCCTGCTCTGGACGGACGAGTTCGTCCGCTTCCCCAGGGTGACGGTCCGTCAGGACGGCCGTGTCGTCACCCGCCGCACCCTCGCCTGGCCTGCGGCCCCCGGCCGGGTCTTCCGCATCCCGTCCTCGGTCCTCGACGGGATCTCCCGCACCGGAGGCCCCGTCCACATCACGATGTAGCCCGTCGTGCTGCCCGTCTGCGGTGGTGGCCACCACCGCAGACGGGCAGCGCTTTCAGGAGCGCCGGTAAGCCGGCCGCACGAGTGACACCGGATGGCGATGAGACACTGCTGGTCGCTACGGTCGCTGGTGTATCTCGAACCCAACGACCCTGGTCACAGCGGTGAAACCGGCACCCGAAGACGACAATTGCTCACCGGCCCCCCCACCACTGCGGATGCTCCCGGTACCACCCCACCGTCCGCATCGGCCCAGCGGCGAAGGAGGCCGCGGGTCTGTGCTCGCCGGAGGCGTTCGGGTGCGTGCCGTCGTACGTGTCGCGGTGGAGGTCCCAACCAGCGCGGCGGGAGACGGGAGGCAGGGACGACCGAGGGGTGCGGAACCTCCCTCGATCCGCAGGGGTATGACCGGGCGCTGGCCGAGCTGGCGTTGCCGGGCACCATCGACGAGGCCGGCCAGGCGGCCGTTGAACCCGCACTGCAGGACGACACCGACAGCTCCGATGCAACAGGTACTTCGCCGTTCACCGACGGCGTGCGCTTGTACGTGCCGGGCGCGCACCAGACTTCGCTCGTGCTGTGCGGGGCGGGCGCCGAGCGCACCCTGGCACGTGCTCCCGCGCTGGCCTCACGCGTGCTGACCTGGCAGCACGTCCCACGCCTGGATTCCGCGCAGGTCCCCGGTGTGCTGCGCCTGTTCCACCCCTTGTGGGACACCGCGACCGACGCCGATCTGCTGCATACGGACGAGACGCGCGCACACGGCAACTTCCGCACCTGAGCGAAGACCACCTCCCACGCGTACGCCGCCCCGGACCGCCACCCCGAGCACACGGCCGATGCCGCCCTCTGCACCCGCCTTGGCCCGCGCCCCTGCCCGCCTTCACACCGGGCGATTCCCGCACGCGCGGGAAGGACCACGATGGACACCACGCCCTCCCACACCACCCCCGCCCCGGCGTCCCCGCCCGACGAGGCCGGACCCGCCCTTGACGCGGTGTCGCTGACCGCCCTGCGCGCCCCGGCCGTACAGCATCTGCTTACGCTGCGCGCCGAGCCCCGGCTCACCCGCGCCCACGTGCACACCACGGCGCAGTGCCTGAACGTCTCCGATCGCACCGTATGGCGGTGGCTGGCCGAGGCCACCACTACACCCGCCACCGCCGCCGCTCCCGGCGCCCGCCGTACCGACCGCTTCGAGATCACCCCCGAGCTGCGGGTGCTGCTGGCGTACTGGCACGGCAACGCCTCCGCGGTCCACCGCGAGCTCCTGGACGACGGCGCGGACCCGGCCACGGCCCGGCTGGCGATTGTCCTGGGGCAGCCGGTCGAAGAGATCGAGCGGCGCAAGACGACCCCCTTGTCCGCTCTCGACTTCACCTTCCGGGCGCAGGCGTCCCTGATCGTGCTGTGGATGCGGGGAGACTCCAGGACACGCCGAATCATCGAGCAGGCCATCACCAAGACGCTGCGCCGGCTCGAGGATGAGGTCGCAGAGACCCGATGGCCGTCGGGCCTGGTGATCGCGAAGTGGTGCCTCACGCCGCGCCATCGCCGCCCTGCTCCTGGCCGCCGAGGTGCTGTCCGTTCCAATGGCCTCGCCGCCACAGAAGGGCTGCGTCGGCCCGATGGTGACCTTCTGGTCCTGAACTCGGCCTGGACCGAGGTCGTGATCTGGCGGTTCCAGCCAGGTGGTCGAGCACGGCCGTCAGCTTGTTCGCCCTTGGCCTGCCCTGTTCCGTGCGGGTAGAGCGCAGTACAGGTCATCTGCCCGCGTTCCCGCCTGAGTGTGGCGGGGCCGTGCCACTGTGGTCCCACCCGCTTGGCGGGTCGTCACAGAAGGGCACCACATGCGATCGAACACGGTGAAGGCGTCGCTCGCGAGCATTGCGGCGCTGCTCGGGATCACCGCCGGGACCCTGTCGGCCTCCGGGACGGCCGTCGCGGCGACGCCGGAGAGGCACCAGAGTGTGGTCTCCGGGCCGGCCGCGGTCACCGAGGTCGAGAACCTGGGGCTGAATACTTCGCAGGCGAAGAGAGTCCAGTTCTATCTCCGCTACTACGCCGGGGTCTACAGCGGGGCGATCGACGGTCTCCTCGGGACCGAGAGCTGGAAGGGCATGCAGCGGATCCTGCGCGACAACTGGGGCTACACCGGTGCCATCGACGGCATCGTCGGGCCCGAGACGATCAAGGCCCTTCAGCGGTTCCTGAGGAGTGCCGGATACTACTCCGGTGCGGTCGACGGCATCGCAGGGGCGGGGACCCGGGCCGGGTTCGCGGCTTGGGCCAATCAGCTTCCCATGGACTGACGCCCCGACAGCCGGGGGCCTGGTCCCCGGCTGTTGCGCCGACGGGCCGCGGGGGGAAGCGCCCCCTCGCGTTCGTGTTCACCGGCCGGACGGCCGCGCAGCACACCAGCCGGATCGAGCGCCTGGAGCAGGCCGCTCATCTGGCGCTGCTCCCGTTCACGGCAGTACCACGGTGGCCGGCCGCACTCGGTCCGGCGCGGTACGCCGGAAGCCTGCCGAGTTGTCCTATGGCACCGAGTCGTCCGGCGGCCCGGTCCGGGTTTTGATCGCCGACGACCAGGTACTGCTGCGCGGCAGCCTGCGGGTGCTCGTCGACGCCGAACCCGGCCTGGTGGCCACCTCGGAGGCGGCGAACGGGATGGAGGCGGTGCGAGGTGCCCGGCAGGACCTGCCGGACGTGGTCCTGATGGACGTACGGATGCCGGGCATGGACGGCATCGAGGCGACCCGGCAGATCTGCGGTTCTCCCGGAACCGCGGCCGTCAAGGTGCTGATGCTGACGATGTTCGACCTGGACGAGTACGTCTACGCCGCGCTGCGGGCCGGTGCCAGTGGCTTCCTGCTCAAGGACACGCCGCCTGGCGAACTGATCGCGGCGATACGGGTCGTCGCCGCCGGTGACGCACTGCTGGCACCCGCGGTGACACGGCGCCTGATCGAGGAGTTCGCCCGCCGTCCGCAACCCTCGCGACCACTGCCGAACACCCTGGACGGTGTGACCGGACGCGAACGCGAAGTCCTCGTCCTCGTCGCCCGAGGCCTGTCCAACACCGAGATCGCCGAACGGCTGTACCTCGGCCTCGCCACCGTGAAGACTCACATCGGACGACTGCTCACCAAACTGGACTGCCGCGACCGCGCCCAATTGGTGATCGTCGCGTACGAGAGCGGCCTGGTCACGGCGGCACGGCCACCGACCGGTTTCTGAACGGGAGGCCAGGCCGTCGACGAGTGCGGCCCACAGCAGCAGCCCGCACAGCAACAGGCAGGGGCTTGCAGATCATTGACACGTCGTCTTGATCTTGTTGCTGGGCTCACTGGTTTGGGCGAGGACCCGGGCCCGAAGGGCTGCGAGGCCGACGGGTGGTGTCGTCGGGGGCCAAACTTTCTGTGAGTGTGCCCAGTTGCTGCCGGGACATCCCGGTCAGGGCCGCGAAGGCCTCGCCAAGTCTGTCGGTGCCCGCCTGTCACCGCCGGTGGCGCGGGCCCTCCTGGCCGGCGTCACCAACGCAGCGGGTCGCTCACCGCGTCGGTGCCCCATCGGGCCAACTGGTCAGCTATTGCGGCGAGTTCCTGTGCTGCGTAGTGGTCCGAGTGCCAGGCCGCGTACAGGGTGACCGTCAGCCGTCGCCCGTCCAGCATCAGGTGCGCGCCCTCCAGGCCGAAGCGCCGCGGTTCGATGACGATCGCAGGTCCGCGCCCGGCCCGGGCCGAGGCCTGGGCGACCGGCGCACTGGTCACCGAGTGCACCTCGATGTCGAGACCGATCCCCTCTCTGTCAGCCTTGGGTGAGACGTCCCGCTTCGTCGGGTTAGCCTGAGAGGGCACGACAGGAGAACCACCCGCTCATGACCAGCACCAACCCCGCCGGACCCGACCCGGCTGCCCGGCCGAAGCGCCGCACTTTCAGTCCCGAGTACAAGCTGCGGGTCGTGGCCGGGTACGACGCCGCGCCCAAGAACGAGAAGGGCGCGGTCCTGCGCCGCGAGCGTCTGTACCACTCGCATGTCAGGGAATGGCGGTCCGCGCGGGATGCCGGGGCCCTGGAGAAACTGGTCGACAAGCGCACCGGTCCGGCCCGGCCGAAGAAGTCCGCAGCCGAGGCGGAGAACGAGAAACTGCGCCGCCAGGTGGAACGGCTGGAGAAGGAACTGGCCCGGAACAAGGCCGCGCTGGAAGTCATGGGAAAAGCTTCCGCGCTCTTGGGAATGATCTCCGAGGGCGCGGACTGAGGGCTGCCGCCGACCCGGTGGCCGACGACGCGTTCACTGGCGTCGAGCACGAGCTCGGTATCATGGCGGCCTGCCGGCTGACCGGCCGCTCCCGGGCCACCCACTACCGCCGGCTGCGGCCCCCGCCCGAGCGAAAGCCCAGGAAACCGCAGGTCCAGCCCTCGGCCCTCACACCCGAGGAGCGGGCGGCAGTCCTGGAGCTGATGAACTCGGGCGAGTACGCCGGGCTGCCTCCCGCGCAGATCTGGGCCCGCGAACTGGATGCCGGGCGCTACCACCGCTCCATCTCCACGATGTACCGGATCCTGCGCGAGAAGGGGCAGTCCGGCGAACGCCGCCGCCAGGCCGCCCACCCGGCGAAGACGGTGCCCGAGCTGGTCGCCACCGGGCCCTCGCAGGTGTTCACCTGGGACATCACCAAGGCGGCCGTACCGGCCAGGGGCGTCTGGTACCACGCCTACGTCATCATCGACATCTTCAGCCGCTACATCGTCGGCCACACCGTCGAGGCCGCCGAATCAGCCACACGCGCCGAGGAGTTGATCCGGGAGACCATCGCCCGCAACGGCATCGTGCCCGAGACCGTACACGCCGACCGCGGCACGTCGATGACCTCCAAGAAGGTCTCCCAGCTGCTGACCGACCTCGGCGTCACGCGGTCGCACTCGCGGCCGAAGACCTCCAACGACAACCCCTGCAGCGAGGCCCACTTCAAGACCGTCAAGTACATGCCGGACCATCCCGAACGGTTCGATTCGCTGGCCCATGCCCGCGAGTGGTTCGAGGCGTTCACCGCGTACTACAACCACGAGCACCGGCATTCGGGCGTCGCCTGGCACACGCCCGCCAGCGTGCACTTCGGCACCGCCGAGGAGGTCCGCGAACAGCGGGCCGTCACCCTCGCCGAGGCATACGCCCGCCACCCCGAACGCTTCGGCCGACGCCCCCGACCACCCCGGATACCCCAGCAGGCATGGATCAACGACCCGGCCAAGCGCAGGGAACCCGCACCACAAACCTCATAGCGTCACGACCGTCTCACTGGACTTGAAATCTTCCGGGCGGACTGCTTGGTTCGCGCGGCTGATGGTCACGGCGGAGACGTTGAAGAGCTGGCCGAGGAGGTTCACTGTGGCGAGTTTGCGCAGGTGGAGCACTGTGGCCAGGATTCGGTCAGCTGGGGTGAGCTTTGCTTTTGCGCCCGTCCCGGGAGCTACCAGGCGCTCGTGACCACGAATCGCGCGGAGTGTCTGTTCACGCTGTATGAACCGCCCCGGGTGAAGTGGAGACTCGATTTCATGAAAGGATCGAGTCATGGCACGACCTTCCCGTTACCCGCTTGAGCTGCGCCGACGTGCGGTGCGCATGGTCGCCGAGGTCCGCGGCGACCACCCGACCGAGACCGCGGCCTTGCAGGCGGTGGTCGAGAAGCTGGACATCGGCTCCCGCGAGACGCTGCGGAACTGGGTCAAGCAGCACGAGATCGACGCCGGGCAGCGGCCGGGGACGACGACGGAGGAGTCCGCCCAGCTCAAGGCGTTGAAGAAGGAGAACGCCGAGCTGAAGCGGGCCAACGAGATCCTGAAGGCGGCGGCGTCTTTCTTCGCGGCCGAGCTCGACCGGCCACACACACGCTCGTAGCGTTCATCGACGAGCACAAGGGCCGCTTCGGCGGCGTCGAGCCGATCTGCAGGACGCTCACCGAGCACGACTGCAAGATCGCCCCTTCCACCTACTACGCCCACCACAAACGCCGGAGCACACCGTCGGCCAGGACCGTGCGCGATACCGAACTGAAGGAACGGATCAGCGAGGCCTTCCAGGCCAACTACCGTGTCTACGGGGCGAGGAAGATCTGGCGTGAGCTGAACCGGCAGGGCCACCGCGTGGCCCGCTGCACCGTCGAGCGCCTGATGCGTGAACTTGGCATCGCCGGAGCGGTCCGCGGCAAGCGCGTGATCACCACGCTGCCCGGCGGCCAGTCCGAACGGGCGCCGGATCTGCTGGACCGCGACTTCGTCGCCGCTGCCCCGAACCGCTGCTGGGTCGCGGACTTCACCCACGTCAAAACCTGGTCCGGTGTCGTCCACGTCGCCTTCGTCGTGGATACGTTTTCCCGCCGGATCGTGGGCTGGTCCGCAGCCACCGTGAAGGAAACGATCTTCGTCCTGGACGCCCTGGAGATGGCCGTGTGGCAACGTGACCGAGACCAACATCCGGTGCGGCCGGGCGAGTTGATCCACCACTCGGATGCCGGATCGCAATATACGAGTTTCCGGCTCGCCGAGCATCTGGACACCGCCGGCATCGCCGCCTCGATCGGATCGGTCGGTGACGCCTACGACAATGCCCTGATGGAGAGCACGATCGGCCTGTACAAAACCGAGCTGATCAAGCCCCGGCGGCCCTGGAAATCGCTCGCCCAGGTCGAGCTGGCCACCGCCGAATGGACCGACTGGTACAACCACCGCAGGCTCCACGGTGAGATAGGCCACGTCCCGCCCGTCGAGTACGAAGCCAACTACTACATGGAATCCACGAAACCCCAGGTCACAACCACAATCTGAGATCTCTACCGAACCCGGGGCGGTTCAGAGCGCCATCGGGCGCCCGTCGAGGCGGCAGACGGGACCATTGAAGTGGCTGCGATGACGACGAGGTAGGCCGGCCGTGCAGCGGGCCGACGAGCGTCGCGATCGCTTGCGTGTGTGTGGTGAGCAGGTTGCCCAGCAGAACCGCGAAGGAGGCGGTCTCGGCGCCGGCCGCGATCCGCAACATATGCACCGGGATCACGCTCCCGTGGTCGAGCCGGGGCGGACGATCATCAGGATGACGACGATCGCCCAGAGGGCGTTGAAGATGCCGGTGAGCATGGTCAGCCGGGTCGCCGCGGGACGCTGCCCGTCCTGGGGCAACGCGAGCAGGCGCTGCTGGCCGGGCAGGATGGCCATGGCCAGGATGGCCGCGGCGATCACGGTCAACGTGAGCGACGCGAGCAGCCAGGCGTCGGTGAGGACGCCGGCTGGGCGCCGGTGGCCAGCCCGAAGACCGGCACGGCGAGACCGGCGACGGCGTAGCCGCGGCAGATCCGGTGCAGGAGTGCGGCGATCCCGGCGGCTCGCCCGTCCGGATCCTGGCCGCCGGATGCCTGCAGCGCGTAGCGGGGGAACATGGACGCGGCCACTGTGATCGATCCGACCGCCAGAATCGCCGCGAGGACATGTACGGACAGCAGCACCTTGGTCACTGCGGATTCCTCCGAGCAGAAGCGTGAATGTGTTGGCTGCCAATACATACACTGCCTACGGCAATTTTGGGTAGGCTGCCTACTCATGAGGGCAGACGCGGTGCGAGGGCACCTGGACGGACTGTTGCTGGCCGTGCTTGAACCAGGCCCGCTGCACGGCTACGCGATCATCGCTGCGGTTCAACACCGCAGCGGGGGCGCACTTGAGCTGCGCACGGGCACGATCTACCCGGCCTTGAACCGGCTGGAGCGGCTCGGGCTGCTGAGCAGCAGCTGGCAATCTTCTGGTGAACGACGACGGCGATGCTACGAACTCACCGACGCCGGACGACGCACCCTGGCCAGCGAGCGCACCGCGTGGAGCGAGTTCACCACAGCGATCGGCTCGGTCCTGAACCCCGCCGCACCGCCCGGGTTTGCCACATGAACGTCACCAGCCGGCAAGCCGACCCCATCGAGGATTACATCGAGGCCCTGACAGCCGCCCTGCACGGCCCGGCCCGAATCAAGGCCCGGATGATCGAGGAGATACGCGACGGCCTCATGGACACGGTAACGGCGCACACCCGCGAAGGAATGGCCCACCAGCGCGCCGCCCACCAAGCAGTAGAAGAGTTCGGGACCCTCGATGAACTCGTGCCGAGCTGCCAACGGGAACTGACCATTGCCCAGGCCCGGCACACCGCCCGGGCCGTCGCCCTCACCGCCCCCTTCCTGGTCGCCTGCTGGTACCTGGCCTGGACCACCGACCACGATCAACCCTGGCAGCTGCCACGCACGGCTCAGATGCTGGCCGTTCATCTAGCCGGTTTTTCCAGCGTCGCAGCACTACTCGCCGCGGCGACGCTGGCCGCCACCGGCACCCTCGCCCGCTGGCTGCCCATTCCGCACCAACTACCCCTCGCGGTCGCATGGACCGGCACTACCGCCAGCGTTGTCATGGCGGTCGCGACGCTCGCGCTCGCCACCGCCTCCGTCCTGGCCACGAACTGGCCACTGCTCGCGTTCGCTGGCGCACTCGCAGCCGCGTCGCACGCCGTGGTGGCAGCCTCGGCCCGCGCCTGCCGCCAATGTGCGCGCCTGCCGGCCATGTGACCCATCGCCTCTTGGTGGCGCGGCTGACGTGCCCTCAGACACGTCACCGGGTCATCAGCCACTGGATCAAGATCACCGAATCGCCGGTGGTCACCCGTGTGCGGCCGGCTGCTGGTCGTCGGCGGCCACTGGTGCGCGAGGGCCCGGCACGGTAACCGCGGCGAGGTCCAGGCGGGCGTCCATGTCGAGGTTCACCTCCCCGTACATCTCCTTATCCGGACACCTTCGAGTGACGCCTGAACTGGTGCCGTGGCGGTGAAGGTGCCGGTCTCGTCGGGCCGTCCGAGTGCAGGCTCGGGGAGGCCGGTGTGCGGGTGGTCGAGGAACGCGATGGCGGTGTCGTACGACGGGTCCGGTTGGTGGACGGTGACGGTGAACCGGCCACGGCGGCCTGCCGGTTCCTGCATCATCTGGTCGACCGGGGTTTCTCGCCGCATACGATCTGTGCGTACGCGTACGACCTGCGGCGGCTGTTCACCTTTCTCGCTGCTGAGGGCATGGACTGGCGCGAGTTCCGGGGCCCGGATGCCTTGCGGCTGCTGGCGTTCCTGCGGCAGGCGCCGTCGCGTCGGCCCGCCCAGCGGCTGGGCCTGACGGTCGTGGTCGGCGGTCCGGAGGCGTCGGGCAGTCTGCTCGCTCCGGCGACGGTGAATCGGATCCTGGCGGCCGTCTCCAGCTTCTACGACTGGGCGGTGGCCGCCGAGGAGTACAACGGCGACTCGCCGATGCAGAAGCGCCTTGACCCCGCGCTTGCCCGGGTGCCGGACCGGCATCAGCCGTTCATGGGCCGCGCGAGCCGTCAGCAGCGGACTCGCCGCACGGTGACGGTCAAGCAGCCGCGGCGGCTGCCGCGCCCCGTGGACGAGGCGGTGCTGGAGCAGTTCATCGGCAGCTTGGAGCGGTTGCGGGACCTGGCGGTGTTCTTGCCGATGCTGGATGGCGGGTTGCGGCCGGGCGAGGTGCTGTCGCTGCACCTGGATGACATCTCCTACGGCCGCCGCCGGGTGAGGGTCCGCAAGCGTGACGATCATCCGCGCGGGGTCCGTGGCAAGTCCCGCACCGAGAGGGTGGTGGACCTGCACGAGCCTCGCACCCTGGAGGCGGTCAGCCGCTATGTGATGCACGAGCGTCCCCTCGATGCGACCAGCCCGTTCGTGTTCCTGGTCGGTGGGAAGGGCACCCGCTGTCTGGAGCCGTTGGGCTACGACGCGGTGGTGCGGCTGTTCGCGCGGCGGCTGGACAAGCTCGGCCTGCGCACGCCGGAGACCACGCCGCACGCGCTGCGGCACACGCACGCCACGGCGATGTGGGAGGGCGGGATGCGGGAGCTGTCGTTGCAAAAGCGATTGGGGCATGCGTCGCCGGAGTCGGCGAAGGTTTACACCCGGGTCTCCGACGAGGCCGTGCTGGCCGACTACGCCCGCGCCCTGGAGAACAACCGGTGACCGCGCTCACCCTGGCGCCCGCCCCGGAACCGGGCCGCCGCCGGTGCCACGCGCCGAGGCAGGAGTACTTCGCCTGGGTCCGCGCGACGTTCGCCGACGCCCCGGCGTCGATCAAGTTCCGCCGCTACTCCTACAACCGCTTCCTCGAACACTGGCCGAACCTGGAGGACTGGTTCGCCGAACCACTGCTGGTCCGCCTGGACCTGCACGGACGCGTCGCGCACGAGTCCGGCAAACGCATCGGGTCGGCCCACGAGGCAGGCCCCTATCTGGCCTACCTCTCGCTGGTGCACGGTCTCCGGCTGGACGCCGACTACGTCCTCAGCCGGAACTTCGACAGCCTGTTCGTCCCCAAGGTCGCCGTCGGGCTCGGGCTGGACCTGGATCTGCTCGATTCGTTCTCTGCCCGCATGCTCCAGCTCGGTTATGCGCCTGTCAGCGGCCGGTCCGTCCTGACCTGGACCTTCACCCGCCTTCTCCTGATGCGCGGTGACCCCGATCTGCGCGCGATCCGGCTCGACGACCTCACCGCGCTCGCCGAAGAGATCAAGCGCTACTGAGCCCGGCCGGAGGCCGGGTTCGTGCGGGCCGGCCATGTCTCCAACGCACGCCGCCGCATGCCCACGGACCAGCTCGCCGAGATCTACCAGAAGGCGTGTCTGACCCGGCTGCCCGGCGTCCATGTGCTGCTGTTCAACATCGGACAGGTCCCCGAGCCGCCATTCCACGACCTGAAGACCGCCGAACTCTGGCGAACCGAACTCACCCCTCCCGAGACGCCGTCGGCCCTCGCCGCCCCAGTGACGCGCTGGCTTTTGGGCCGGTTGCAGACGAGCGACCGCGCGGAGTCCGTCCGCCACTCACGCGACGCCCTCCGCTACTTCCTGCGCTGGCTCGCCCGGGCTCACCCCGAGATCGATGCGATGACCCAGCTGGAGCGGCGGCACGTCGAGGGCTTCATGGCCCACCTCCACGAACACACCAACGCCCGCACCGGACGGCCGCTGACAGCCCGATCCCGCTGTACCTACCTCAGCCCACTGCTTCAGTTCTTCCGCGAGACCAGCCAATAGGGCTGGAGCGATGTCCCGGGCCGACCCCTGCTCGGCCGCTCGGACATGCCCAAACTCCCCTCCGCGCTGCCGCGGTTCATCCGCCGGGCCGAGCTGGACCGCCTCATGGACGCGGTCGAAGAACTCGAAGACCCGCACCAACGAGCCGCTCTGCTTCTGCTGCGCTGGAGCGGTGCCCGGCGCGGGGAGATCGCACGGCTGACCCTGGACTGCCCGGACGCCTACCCCGACGGCTATCCGCGTCTGCGGATCCCGGTCGGCAAGACCTACGCCGAGCGCATGGTCCCCCTGCATCCCCAGGCGGCGGACGCCCTGCGCGAACTGACCGACGCGGCCAAGGTCGCGAACGCCGCGGCCCGCCACGACACATGGGCTCAGCGGCCAGTCCGCTACGTGTGGCTTCGTTCACTTCCAGGGGCAGCGTTTGTCTGGCAGTTCGGGCAGCAGTTGTGAATCTTGAGGCCCGTGAATGTTCATGAGAGATAGCAGCGCGAGCCACGCGCGGTGCGTCACTGCCCGGCGGGTGCTCGGGTGAGTCCGATTCCGACCTTGGTCAGCATCTGGCCGAGGGGGCGGAGGGCTCGTGCCCGTGTCGGCACTCCGCGCGCTGTTCCCGTCCAGTGGGCGTCGGTGAGCTTCTCTGCCGCAGCGAGGGTCCGGTCGTCGTCCTGGGCGGCCAGCGTCTTCGGCAGCAACCGCACCGCCTCACGGCCCTCACCAGCGGGCGGCGGGGAACCTGGTGTCAGGGGGCCGGCCGGTAATGGGTGACGGAGATTCCGCGCCGCTCAGTCGGTGGCGGACAGACGGAACTCCAGGATGTCCTCATCGCCGAGGACCTGCCCGGTGGGGACGAATCCGGCAGAGGTGTAGAGCGCCCTGGCCGCGAGGTTGTCCGTGCGTACCCCCAGCCGCAGCACCGGCGCGTCGAACGCTTCCCGCACGTGGGCGATGACCTGCTGGAGAGCGGCTCGTCCCAGACCCATTCCCTGGTGATCCTTGTCGATCATCAAGCGGTAGAGCCACATCTGACCGTCGTCGGGATCGGGACCGTACATCGCGAAGCCCACGGCGTGCTCATCATGCATCACCGCACGGGTCACGAAGCCCGGCAAGAAGCGACTTTCCGCGATCGAATACAGGTTGGACGCGATGAGGTCGCGCTGGTCGTCGGCCACCGTCAGGTCGGCCACCTCCTCCCAGGTCTCCCGGCACAGGTCGTCAAGGCTCACACGAATCGGCATGGGTTATCCCTACCGGATCTCCGCGCGGGCCGTCATGCGGATATTCATGCGATCAGGTGCATGTGGACGTCCACCGGGGTCTTCCAGACGCTCGTGGAAGCGGTGATCACCGAGGCCGCGGCACGCGACGACACCGATCTCGGCCTGGTCGGCGTGGATCCCACCGTTGCCCGCGCGCATCACCACGCAGTGAGCATGGCTGCCGTAACGCTGGGGGGTGGTCAGTTGGGGTGTGGGGGGTGTGTGAGCTGGGGTGTTTTCGACGGGCAGTTTTGGCCCCACTCCACACCCGCACCGCCCTGACGCGCACCGGACGGACCCGAGTCGACCAGGAGGTACTGCGCTGGGCCTTCAGCCGACTCGGCTCAGGCGTGTAGGTTGCCCCGGCCCCTCAGACAACGGCCGGTCGGCGACACGGGCCCGGGGCCCTGGGGGGCCGGGAATGACAGGGCCTTCAGGACTTTGTGCCTGTCACTCACCGTCGGTCTGGGCTGCACGGCCCTGCACGGCTGCTGTCCGGGCCGGCTGCTTATGTGAGGCGGCCCAGGGGAATTTCGCCGGCTCGGGGGTCCGCTTCCGGTCAGTGCGCCTGGCGTTACGCTTGCGGCGCGGCTTGCGCGAGGGCGTCACGGTACCCGGGGATGTGCCGGGTCGTCCGCATCTCGATCAGGTCGGACCAGGTGAGCACCGAGTCACTCACGTACTCCCCGTCGCGGTCGTGCATGCGCAGCGTGAGCCGGGCCTGGGTGTTGGCGGGGGAGCATGCCACCAGCAGGGACCGCAGTTCCGCCCAGTTGCGACGCACGCTGTCGACCCGCTGCGCATGCGTGGTGGTGCTGACCATCTTCTTGATCCGGTCGGGGTCCGTCGAGGGCTGGTTGTCGACGGTGGCGGGGTGGCCGTTGATCTGCTCGCGGAGCGCGGTGGTGATGATCCGGTCGGCCGGTGCGATGTGGCACAGCCGCCAGTCGATGTCGGCGCATGTGGCTGCATCGAGGGGTGGGGTGTCGGTGATGGCCTCGGCCTGGGCGATCAGGCTGTCGTAGTGCCGGTCCTTGGGAGCGAGCTGGTTGATTTCGGTGATACCGCCGAGGAAGGCCAGCCCTGCCCGACGCCGCCGATGACGGTGGCGGTCAGCAGCAGGGCGAGTGAGCCGGCGCCGCTGCTACCGCCGGCAGGACCAGACCGGAAGCCGGCAGGACCAGGCCGGGGATCCGGATACCGAGCGCCTGGCGGCCTGACGCTGCGATCTGGGCGGCCACGGAACAGGCGAGCATCAGCGCGACTGCACCACCGGCCAGGGCGAGGTTGCCGCTGCCGGAAAGCTTGGTGACGTAGGTCGGTACGAGGCTCAGGAACAGTCCGATCACCGAGAAGGCCAGGAAGCCGGCCATACCGCTGGAGACGAACGCGCCGCGCCTCGGGGTCAAGGTTCACCAGATCGTCTTGCCCTGGGCAGGAGGCGGGTGCCCCAGCGGGGCGGCGAACCGGCCGACGAGGTAGAGGCTGTGGCCACCCTCGTCCGTGTCGGCGGGGTTACCAGCGTCGCGCCCGTGTGCGGTTCGCGCCGGTGACACCGCACGGCTCTCGTCCTTGACCGGTTGTGCGCTGTCGTGCCAACCCCTGGGCGCAGGAGGTCAACACCGTCGGTCGGGTCGCTCATAGCTTGAAGAAGTGCCGAGCCGCGGAGGTGGCGGGCACGTTACCGATTGCTTCGAAAGGACCCCTCATGTTCGACGTCAGCAAGGTGCAGGCCGCTCCGAGCAAGGATCTGCTCACGCCCGACAACTCGGTCATGCTCTTCGTGGACCACCAGCCGCAGATGTTCTTCGGCACCGGCAGCGGTGACCGTGCCGCGATCATCAACAGCACCGTGGGTCTCGCCAAGGCGGCCAAGGCGTTCGACGTTCCGGCCGTCCTGACCACGGTCGCCGCCGAGTCCTTCTCCGGGCCCCTGCTGCCGCAGCTTGCCGAGGTGTTCCCCAAGAACGAGGTCATCGACCGCACCACCATGAACGCCTGGGAGGACGAGGCGCTCGTGGCGGCGGTCAAGGCGACCGGGCGCAAGAAGATCATCCTGTCGGGTCTGTGGACCGAGGTCTGCCTGGTGCTGCCCGCGCTCTCCGCGCTTGAGCAAGGCTACGAGGTGTACGTCGTGACCGACGCCTCTGGTGGCGTCAGCCCGGCCGCCCACGAGCACGCACTGCAGCGGATGATCGCCGCCGGCGCCGTCCCCGTGACCTGGGTCCAGGTCCTTCTGGAGCTGCAGCGCGACTGGGCGCGCCAGGAGACGTACGGCGCCGTCATGGAGATCGTCAAGGCCCACGCGGGTGCGTACGGCCTGGGGGTCGTGTACGCGCAGTCGGTCATTGGCGCGCACGCGGCAGGCTGAATCCTGTGGACACCGGCATTCTGATCCTGCGTCTGCTGGTGGGACTGCTCGTCGCCGGCCACGGTGTGCAGAAGGTCAGTTCGCACCTGGGCGGCAAGGGACTTGAGGGTGGTACCGAGGAGTTCCGCGCCGACGGCTTCCGCGGCGGTGTCCTCACCGCCCTGGCGGCGGGCGGTGGTCAGATCGGCTCCGGCCTGCTGCTCGCCGCCGGCCTCCTGACCCCGCTCGCCGCGACCGGCGCCATCGGGGTCATGACCGTCGCCCTCACCGTGAAATGGCGCCACGGGCTCTGGGTGCAGAACGACGGATACGAGTACCCGCTCGTCCTCATCGGCACCGCCGCCGCTCTCGCCGCCACCGGACCCGGCGCCTGGTCCCTCGACGCGGTCCTCGGCCTCACGCCGTACCCGCTGTGGTGGGCCGCCCTCGCGCTCGTGGCCGGTCTCGGCAGCGGCCTCCTCACCTGGCTCGTCCTGCACCGGCCCCCCGCCCCGGCGATTGCCGAGCGCTGAGCGCGAGCAACGCAGACCGGGTCCGGCCGCCCGTGTACCCCCGACCGGGCGGCCGGGCCCACCCATCTCTTTCCCCACCAGTCGATCAGGAGTACTCGATGGACACCCTCACGACCCCGCACGGCGGCGGTCAGCCGCTGCTGCATCAGAAGGGCGCCGAGACCCAGGCGTTCGGCACGCTCAAGCAGTTGCCGATCGGCCTCGGCCACGACACCCGCATGTACGCCTGCCAGCGGCTGAACCGCGTCCTCGCCGACACGCAGATCCTCTACTCCCTCTACAAGAAGCACCACTGGCTCATGCGCGGGGCGACCTTCTACTCGCTCCACCTGATGCTGGACAAGCACGCCGAGGCCCAGCTGGCCATCGTGGACGCGCTGGCCGAGCGGGTACAGAGCCTCGGCGGCGTCGCCGTCGGGGACCCGCGCCACGTCGCGGAGCTGACGGCGATCCCCCGTCCGCCGGACGGCGTCGAGCCGGTGCCCGTCATGCTGTCACGGCTCCTCGACGCGCACGAGCGGATCCTGATCGACGCGAGGGACGCCGCCGCCCGGCTTTCCGGGGAGGGCGACGAGGGCAGCGCCGACCTGCTCGTCTCCGACGTCATCCGTACCGGCGAGGCGCAGGTGTGGTTCCTGGCCGAGCACCTCGTGGACACCCCTCTGGTGCACGGCTGATGGACACGTACGACGTCGTCGTGGTCGGTGGCGGTCCGGCCGGCGAGGTCGTCGCCGACCGGACCGCCAGGTGGGGGCTGACCGCCGTCGTCGAGGCCGAGGCGGTCGGCGGCGAATGCTCCTACCGCGCCTGCGTGCTGAGCAAGGCCCTGCTGCGTCCCGGCGCCGCCCGAGCGGAGGCCCGCTCGGTCGACGGGGCCCGCCAGACGGTCACTGCGGCCCTCGACCCGGCGCGGGTGCTGGCCCGCCGGGACCGCTTCAGCGGGCGCGGTGACGACGCAGGCCAGGCCGACTGGCTCGACGGTGCGGGCATCGCGCTGGTACGGGGGCACGGACGGCTCGCCGGTGAGCGCCGGGTGGAGGTGACTGGGGCCGACGGCACGGTCCGCACCCTGCGGGCCCGGCATGCGGTCGTGGTCTGCACTGGCACGGAACCCGCCCTTCCGCCGGTCGAGGGGCTCGACCGGGTCGGTGTGTGGACCAACCGGCAGGCGACCACTGCCGACGTGGTGCCCGCGCGGTTCGTCGTCATCGGCGGGGGGAGTGGTGGCCTGCGAGATGGCCACCGCGTGGCGCTCGCTCGGCGCCTCCGTCACCCTGCTGGTCCGCGACCAGGCCCTGTTGACCGGCTGGGAGCCGTGCGCCGGCGAAGAGGTCACCCGGGGGCTGAGCGATCTGGGCGTCACCATCCGCTTCGGGGTGTCGGCCGTCCGGGTCGCCCGTGACGTCGGCACCCGCACCGTGACCGTGGACACCGACGACGGCACGACTCTCGTCTGCGACGAGGTCCTCGCCGCCGCGCGGGCGACCCGCTGACGCCCCGCCCCGTTCCGTACAACTCAGAAGGAGAACCCCTCATGAAGAACCGTCCGGTCCTCGAACCCGCCGCCCAGGCGTTCGCCGACGCCACCGCCCAGCCGCCCTACCTCTACCAGATCCCCGTCGCCGAAGGCCGTAAGGCCGTGGACGACGTCCAGAACGGTGAGGGCGTGCCCCTGCCGGACGTCGACGAGGAGTGGGTCACCGTCCACGGCGGCCCGACCGGCGACGTCCGCGCCCGGATCGTCCGCCCTCGCGGCGCCACCGGCCCGCTCCCCGTCGTCCTCTACATCCACGGCGCGGGCTGGGTCTTCGGCAACGCGCACACCCACGACCGGCTCGTCCGCGAACTCGCCGTCAGCACAGGGGCGGCCGTGGTGTTCCCCGAGTACGACCTGTCGCCCGAGGCCCGCTACCCCGTCGCGATCGAGCAGAACTACAGCGTCGCCCAGTGGGTCGCCCGCGAGGGACATCACAAGGACCTCGACGGCACGCGGATCGCCGTCGCGGGCGACTCGGTCGGCGGCAACATGAGCGCCGCCCTTACCCTCATGGCCAAGCAGCGCGGCGACGTGACGCTCGTTCAGCAGGTCCTCTTCTACCCGGTCACGGACGCGAGCTTCGAGACCGACTCGTACCACCAGTTCGGTGAGGGGTACTTCCTGCGCCGCGACGCCATGAAGTGGTTCTGGGACCAGTACACGACCGACGAGGCCGAGCGCGCCGAGCTCACCGCCTCGCCGCTGCGCGCCTCCACCGAGCAGCTCGCCGGCCTGCCGCCGGCCCTGGTCATCACGGCCGAGGCGGACGTCCTGCGCGACGAGGGCGAGGCGTACGCGGCCAAGCTCCGAGCCGCAGGCGTTCCCGTCACCGCCCTGCGCGTCCAGGGCGCCATCCACGACTTCGTGATGCTGAACGCGCTGCGCGAGACGCAGGCCGCGGAACTCGCCATCGGTCTCGCCACCGACACCCTCCGGAAGGCCCTCGCATGACCATGACCGGATTTTCGACGAGCATGCCGGTGGCGGGCCTCGTCCCCGCCCCGAGCCGGGAACACGAGCACGCCGACCTCCTCGTCCGCAACGCCAAGGTGTTCACCGGTGACACCGACCGCCCCGAGGCCCGAGCCGTCGCCATCCGCGACGGCCGGGTCACGGCCCTCGGCGACGACCACGACCTCGCCCACCTCGTCGGGCCGGGGACCAGGGTCGTCGACGCGCTGGGCCGCCGGGTGATCCCCGGTCTGAACGACTCGCACCTCCACGTCATCCGGGGCGGCCTGAACTACGTCCTGGAGCTGCGCTGGGACGGCGTACGCAGCCTCCGCCAGGCCCTGGCCATGCTGCGCGAGCAGGCCGGCCGCACGCCCAAGGGGCAGTGGATCCGGGTCGTGGGCGGCTGGACCGCCGAGCAGTTCGCCGAGCGCAGGATGCCGACCGTCGCCGAGCTGAACGCCGCCGCCCCCGACACCCCGGTCTTCGTCCTGCACCTGTACCAGTCGGCCCTGATGAACCGGGCCGCGGTGAAGGCAGCTGGGTTCACCCGCGAGACCCCCGATCCCCGGGGCGGGCAGATCGTCCGGGGCCGGGACGGTGAACCCAACGGCGTTCTCCTCGCCGCTCCGAGCGCTCTCGTCCTGTACTCGACGCTGGCGAAGGCACCCGCTCTCGACGAGGCCGACAAGCGGACGTCGACGCGCCACTTCCTGCGCGAGCTGAACCGCTTCGGACTGACGTCCGCGGTCGACGCCGCGGGCGGGTTCCAGAACTTCCCCGACAACTACGCGACGGTCGTCGATCTCGCCCAGGCGGGGGAGCTGTCCCTGCGGATCGCCTACCACCTCTTCCCGCAGACGGCCGGGCAGGAGCTCGCCGACCTCAAGCGCTGGACCGAGATGGTCAAGCCCGGGGACGGCGACGAGTGGCTCCGGCTGAACGGCGCGGGTGAGAACCTGACCTGGGCCGCGGCCGACTTCGAGAACTTCTCCGAGCCCCGGCCCGAGCTCGCCGCGGGCTACGAGACCGAGTTCGAGAGCGCCGTACGGATCCTGCTCGAGAACGGCTGGGGCTTCCGGCTCCACGCGACGTACGACGAGACGATCCGCCGCGACCTGGCCGTCTTCGAGAAGCTCGCCGCGGAGGGACTCTTCCCCGGCGGCAACCGCTGGCTCTTCGACCACGCGGAGACCGTCTCGGCCGACAGCCTCGACCGGATCGCGGCCCTCGGCGGCGCCGTCTCGGTCCAGAACCGGATGTCCTTCCAGGGCGCCGCGTTCCTCGATCGCTACGGCGCCGAGGCGGCCGCCCACACCCCGCCGGTGCGGGCCATGCTCGACCGGGGCCTGACCGTCGCCGCCGGAACCGACGCCACCCGCGTCTCCTCGTACAACCCGTGGGTCGCACTCCACTGGCTGGTGACCGGGCGCACCGTCGGCGGCACCGCCCTCTACCCGGCGGGGAACCTGATCGACCGCGAGACCGCCCTCGGCCTCTACACCCGGGGCGGAGCGCAGCTCACCGGCGAGCAGGACGTCAAGGGAACCCTGCGAGAAGGCTCGTACGGCGACCTCGCGATCCTCTCCGACGACTACCTCACCGTGCCCGAGGACGTCATCCCCGACATCGAGTCCGTCCTCACCGTCGTCGGCGGCCGCATCGTCTACGCGACCGCGGAGTACGAGGGTCTCGACGAGGCCGTCCCGCCGGTGACACCCGAGTGGAGTCCGGTGGCCCACTTCGGCGGCTACCGGAGCGGCGCCCATCAGGCCTCGCTCCTGGCCGAGGCCGTCGCCGAGTCCGAGCAGCACCGCCGGTGGCGCGTCGCGCGCGGCTCCCTCCCCGACACACAGCCGTCGTTCGTCGACCCCTGCTTCGAGCACTGAGAGAGATCCACACGATGAGTACCGCCTCACCCACCGCCGACAGCGGCGACGACGCCGTGGCCACCTCGCCGGACGCACCCCCGGAACGCCGTTTCGAACCGGACCTCCGGTCGATGACCCGGATCAACCTGCGGCCGATCGCCTCCCCCATGCCGCTCGGCTTCTTCACGATCGCCATCGCGTCCGTGATGACGGGCTGCCTCCAGCTCGGGATCTTCGGGGAGGAGGCCCGCACCGCCGTCGCCTTCACCGTGCTGCCGGCTTTCGTGCTCCAACTCCTGGTGAGTTTCCTGGCCTTCGGCGCCCGTGACGTGATCGCGGCGACCTTGATGGCGGTGTTCGCCGGCAGCTGGCTGCCCTACTCGCTCATCATGCTCAGCGACGCGGCCGACGGCCTGAAGGTCCTCGGTGTCTTCAACCTGGCGCTCCTCTGCTTCGGCGCGCTGATGACCGCCGTGACCGGGCCCAAGCGGGCGCTGTGGCTCGTCCTCGCGGTCTCCCTGCCCCGCTGGGCGGCCACCGGCCTCGCCGGCATCACCGGCGCCGAATGGCTGACGCGCACGTCCGGGGCGCTCGGCCTCGTCGTGGCGCTCGTCGCGATGTACACGGCGTTCGCCCTGATGCTCGAGGACATGCGCAGCGAGCAGGTCCTGCCCATCGGACGTAGCGGCCCCGCCCACCTCGCCGTGGAGGGCGACCTGGCCGTCCAGCTCCGCAACCTGGAACGCCAGGCGGGCGTGCGCCGCACGCTCTGATCGCAGTCACCGACCCCGTAACACCGCGACCGCACAGGAGTACCCATGGAATCCCGAGTGACCGACCGGCCCGAGAAGTCCCGGTACGAGATCCTCGTCGGCGCCGACGGCACCGAGACCGCGGGCTTCGCCGAGTACCACCTCTCGGAGGGCGAGATCGCCTTCATCCACACCGAGATCGATCCCCGCTTCGGCGGCCAGGGTCTGGGCGGGCTGCTCGCCTGCGGCGCCCTTGACCACGCCCGGGCCCGTGGGCTGCGCGTCCTGCCGTACTGCCCCTTCATCCGGGGCTGGATCGGCAAACACCCCGAATACGCCGACCTGGTGCCCGAGGCGCGCCGCGCCCGCTTCGGCCTGTGAACCACCCCACAACCACCTTCTCCGTCCACTCACCGAGGAGTTCCCCCATGCCCCGACACGCCCGCCCCACCGTCGTCCTGGTCCACGGCGCTTTCGCCGACGCGTCCAGCTTCGCCCGCGTCATCCCCGAACTGACCGCCGCCGGCATGGAGGTGATAGCCCCGGCGGTGCCCAACCGCAGCCTCGTCGACGACGCCGCGTACATCGCCTCGGTGGTCCGTGCCGTCGAAGGCCCCGTGATCCTGGTCGGGCACTCCTACGGAGGCGCCGTCATCACCCTCGCCGGGACGGAGGACAACGTCCGCGCCCTGGTGTACCTCGCGGGATACGCGCTTGAGGAGGGCGAGAGCCTGGGCGAGCTGCAGGGCGGCTTCCCCGACTCCGGTCTCGCCGACGCGCTCGTCTACACCCCGTTCCCGGTGGCCGGCTCCACCGAGACCGGCACCGATGTCTCGGTGGAGATCGAGAAGTTTCCCGCCCTGTTCGCGGCGGACGTCGACCCCGACCTCGCCGCGGTGCTCGCCGTCTCCCAGCGCCCCCTGGCCGCGCGGGCCTTCTCGGAGGCGGCGCCGGTCGCGGCGTGGAAGACCAAGCCCTCGTGGGGCCTGGTGGCCTCCGCCGACCGTACGATCAACCCCGATGTGGAGCGTTTCGGCTACCAGCGCGCCGGCATGACCATCGTCGAGGTCGACTCCTCGCACCTGATCATGCTCGCCCAGCCCAAGGCCGTAGCAGAGCTGGTCATGGACGCTGCCCGGTCCACGGCGCACTGATCCGACGCTTGAAGATCGAACGATTGGTCTATGTCGTTCGAAGGAGGTAGCTTTCCGAAACGCCCGCCGAGGACATGCGGCGGGCGATCGGAGGAAGCACACCCATGAGGTTCGGCGCGAGGCTCGCGCTCGCCGTCATCACCCTCGCCGTCACAGCCACGGCCTGCGGCACCCCGCAGGACAGCGGTTCGCGGTCGCACACCACCGCGGACTGCGCACCGTACGCCAGGTACGGCAAGCACCCCGGTACCAAGGTCACCGTCTACGCGGAGAACCGGGACCGGGAGGCCGACCTGTTCGAAGAGACCTGGGCGGACTTCGCGGCCTGCACGGGAATCGACGTCCAGTACGAGGGGGACGGAGAGTTCGAGGCCCAGATCCAGCTCCGGGTCGACGGCGGGAGTGCGCCTGACGTGGCGTTCTTCCCTCAGCCCGGACTCCTGGAACGTTTCGCGCGGGCAGGGAAGCTCAAGCCTGTGAGCGCCGGGGTCGCGACCCTGGCGAAGCAGGGCTGGTCGGCGGACTGGAACAGCTACGCGACCGTGGACGGCACCCTCTACGGCACGCCGCTGGTCGCGAACGTGAAGTCGTTCGTCTGGTACTCCCCGAAGTTCTTCCGGGACAGGGGACTGAGCGTTCCCCGCACGTGGTCCGAGCTGATGGCCGTCACGGAGAAGGTCGCGGCGTCGGGCGTCAAGCCGTGGTGCGCGGGCATCGAGTCCGCCGAGGCGACCGGCTGGCCCGTGACGGACTGGATCGAGGACGTCCTGCTGCGCCAGCAGGGCACGCACGTCTACGACCAGTGGGTCGCCCGCGAGATCCCGTTCGACGACCCGCGTGTGATCAAGGCCATGGACACCGTGGGGTCCATCCTCAAGAACGACCGATACGCCAACGGCGGTTTCGGCCCGGCCCGGTCGATGGCGTCGATCTCCTTCCAGGAGGCCGGCACACCGATTCTCTCCGGCGACTGCGCGATGCACCGCCAGGCCTCGTTCTATGCCGACATGTGGCCCAAAGGCGCCGAAATCGGACCGGACAAGGATGTCTACGCCTTCCTCCTGCCGGGAGCCGATCCGGCCGGCCGCCCTGTACTGGGCGGTGGGGTGTTCACAGCGGCGTTCGCCGACCGCCCCGAAGTGCGGGCGTTCCAGGAGTACCTGGCCTCTGCAGACTTCGCGAACGCGCGCATGAAGAAGGGCCCGTTCGTCTCGGCGAACAGGGGCGTGGATCCGGCGAACGCCGCGACCCCGGTCGACAAGCTCTCGATCCAGCTGCTCCAGGATCCCAGGACACAGTTCAGGTTCGACGGTTCGGACCTGATGCCGGCGTCGGTCGGCGCCGGGACGTTCTGGAAGGGAGCCGTCGACTGGATCGGCGGCGCGAGCACCCGGCAGGTCGCCGACTCCATCGAACGGTCCTGGCCGAGAAACTGATGTCGTTCGACTCCGTCGCCCAGCAGCCCAAGCTGCTGTATCTGCTCCAGGGCATCGCCGCCTTCGCGGCGGTGGTCTCCCTGGTCCTGCTTGCACTGCACCGGAGGCCGGTGCGGAGGAGGGCCGCGGCCCTGATCCTGCTGGCCCCGGCGCTGCTGCTGCTCACGGTCGGTCTCCTCCTGCCCGGTCTGCGCACCCTGGTGCTGTCGTTCACCGGCAGCGGGGGAGACACGTGGGTCGGCTTCGACAACTACGTGTGGATGTTCACCGACCACCGGTCGCTGGTGGCGCTGCGCAACACCCTGGCGTGGGTGGTACTCGTGCCGCTGACGTCGACCGCGGTCGGCCTGCTCTACGCGGCGACCGTCGCACGGTCGCGGTTCAGAGCGTTCGCGCTGTCCCTCGTCCTGACGCCGATGGCGATCTCCTTCGTCGGCGCGGGTGTCGTCTGGAAGTTCGTCTACGCCTACCGTCCCGCGGAAGCCGGGCAGATCGGGCTGCTGAACCAGCTCGTCGTCGCGTTCGGCGGCGAACCGCGTCAATGGCTCGTGGACTCTCCCTGGAACGTCCTGTTCCTCATCGTGGCGATGGTGTGGACACAGGCGGGCTTCGCGGCCGTCCTGCTGACCGGCGCGATCAGGGCCGTTCCCACCGAGCTGACCGAGGCGGCACGGCTCGACGGTGCGTCCCCCCGGCAGATCTTCCGGCGGATCACCCTGCCGTCGATCAGGCCCACGCTGCTCGTCGTGCTCCTCGCCCAGGTGATCGGCACCTTCAAGGCCTTCGACATCGTCAAGACCATGACCGGCGGACAGTTCGACACGGGCGTCATCGCCCACGAGATGTATGACCAGGCCTTCCGCTACGGCGAGACGGGCCGCGGCGCGGCGCTCGCCGTGCTCCTCTTCCTCCTCGTCACCCCCTTCGTCGCCCACCAGGTCCGGGCGCAGCGGAGGACGGGGTGAACGGCGTCCAGGAGCGTCTGGCCTCCCGCGCCTTCACGTCGATCGCCGTGGTGATCGCGGTCCTCTGGACGACACCGACCCTCGGTCTCCTGCTCTCCTCGTTCCGCCCCGAGCCGGAGATCAAGACGACGGGCTGGTGGACCGTGTTCGGTACGCCGCACCTCACGCTCGACAACTACGGCGAGGTGCTGTCCGGCGGCGGGAACGGGCCGGGGCGGCTCGCGGAGTACTTCGTCAACTCCGTCGTCATCACCGTTCCCTCGGTGCTGTTCCCGCTCGTCCTGGCCTTCTTCGCGGCGTACGCCCTGGCCTGGATCGACTTCAGGGGGCGCGACGCGCTCGTCGTCGGCATCTTCGCGCTCCAGGTCGTGCCGCTCCAGATGGCGCTCGTCCCTCTCCTGAAGCTCTTCTCCCAGGGCTGGCTGTTCCTGCCCGCCTGGCACCTCACCGGTCCCGCGCGGTTCGGCCAGGTCTGGTTCGCCCACACGGTCTTCGCGCTGCCGTTCGCGGTGTTCCTCCTGCACAACTTCCTCGCGGGGCTGCCCCGGGACGTGATCGAGGCCGCCCGCGTGGACGGCGCCTCGCACGGGACGCTGCTGCTCCGGATCGCGCTGCCGCTGGCCCGCCCGGTGCTGGTCAGCTTCGCCATCATCCAGTTCATCTGGGTGTGGAACGACCTCCTCGTGGCACTGACACTGTCCGGCGGAACGGCCGAGACCGCGCCGATGACCGTCAGATTGGCGAGCCTGGCCGGAACCTACGGCAACGAATGGCAGCGGCTCACCGCAGGAGCCTTCGTGGCGGCGCTCGTCCCGCTGCTCGTCTTCTTCGCCCTCCGGCGGCACTTCGCACGGGGACTCCTCGCCGGATCGGTCAAGGGATGAGCCCCGACCGGCCCGACGAGCAAGGCGGGGCGACGGGGCTGAGCCAGCCCGGGCTGCGGGGCCGCGAAGCCGAGCTGGAGCGGCTGCGCACCCTGGTGGAGACGGTGCGTGACGGGGAGGGAGGAGCGATCGCGCTCCTCCTGGGCGAGCCCGGGATCGGGAAGACCGCGCTGTTGCAGGAAACCGTCTCGATCGCACGGGCCCATGGATTCGTCGTGAGCCACGGACGTGCCGAGGAACTGCACGAGCTGGCACCGCTCGCCTCACTGGCCTCGGGCCTCCTGCACGGCGACCCGCCGCTGCTCTCCAGCACGGACTTCGCGGACCTCGCCGGCCACCACGACCAGCGCATCTGGCTCGTCGAACGGCTGGCCCAGCTGATCGAGGAACGCTCTGCGGGCACGCCCGTACTGATCGCGGTCGACGACGTCCAATGGGCCGACCCGCTCAGCCGGTTCGCCCTGAGCGTCATGCCGGCACGGCTGCTCAGCTCCCCGGTCCTCTGGCTGCTCACGGGCAGGGAGGACCCGGAACTTTACGGGCAGGGGCCGCTGACGACGACCCTCCCGCTGCGGCCGCTGTCCGATACGGCCCTGGCCGAGCTGGCACGCGACGTCCTCGGCGGGAACGTGCCGACGCAGGTCGAGGAGCTCCTCGAAGGGGCGGGCGGCAACCCCTTTCTCGCGGCCGAGATGCTCGCGGGCATTGCGGCGTCGGGCGCGGACGGGCCGGAACCGCCCGAGCGGCTGGTCCTCGGCGTACGCGGCCGGCTGGCCGACCTCCGGCCGGACACCCTGCACTTCCTGCGGATCGGCTCGGTCCTCGGCCGCGCGTTCTCGCTCGCCGACGCCGCCGCCCTGTGCGGCCGGCCCGCCTCAGGACTCAGCGCCGAAGTGGACGAGGCGATCGCCGCCGCCCTCCTCCACGACGACGGCGAAGGCCTGCTGTTCCGCCACGACCTGCTCCGCCAGGCGGTGTACGCCGACCTCGCCCCCTCCGTACGCCGGGCGCTGCACCGGGAGGCCGCGAGCCGGCTCGTCGCGGCGGGCCGGAGCTCCGTCGACGCGGTCCCGCACCTGCTGAAGAGCGCCGAACCCGGCGACATGGAGGCGATCGGACTGCTCGGCACGGCCGCCACGGACGTGAGCGCCGTGATGCCCGACCTCGCCGCCGACCTGGCCGTACGCGCCCTGGAACTCGTACCGCCCCGTGCGCCCCTGGCGTACGACGTGGGAGAACAGGCCATCGTCGCGCTGACCCGCGCGGGCCGGTACACGCAGGCACGGGAAACCGGCGACGCGCTGCTCGCCCGGCAGCCGCCCCTCGACGTCTTCGCCCGTCTGCAGTCCGTACTCGGCGACACGCTGTGGCACCTCGACGACGTCCACGAGCTGACCCGCCGCTCGACGGCGGCGCTGGCAGCCGTCACCGACCCGGTGATCCGGGCCCGGCTGACCGCCCGGCAGGCCCTGGCCCGGTCCCGCGGAGGCGACCTCGCGGCCGCGCGCGAGACCGGCGAACGGGCGCTCGCCGAGGCGGAGCGGGCCGGTGACCGGGAGGCCCGCGTCCTCGCGCTGTGGGGTCTCGGCGAGATCGCCCTCAACGCGGGCGACTGCGCCGCCGCCGTCGAACACCACACGGCGCTGAGTGTGTTCGACACGGCCTTCCTTCCCGAGGAGGCCGTCGCCCTGATCCACATGGACGACTTCGACACTGTACGGCGACTGCTCGGGACGGCGGGCGACGCTCCCCTGCGCCCCGCCATGTTCATCTGGGCCCAGGGAACCCTGAACATGGGGCTCGGCCGACTCGACGACGCGGACGCCGACTTCGCCACCGCCGAGCGTCTCGAAGCGGATCTCCACGTGCCCGGCAACCTGGTCAACATCCGCGTCAACCGCGGCCTCCTCGCGATGCTGCGCGGCGACCGCGAAGCCGCGCGGGAACACCTGGACGTCATGCGGGCGACCGTGGCTGACCGGCCGAACACGGGTAACCACGCCACACACCAGTACTTCGAGGCCGTGGTCGCCGACGCCGACGGCGACCACGCGGCAGCGGCCGAACTCGTCCGGTCCGTGCAGCGCGACCACCCCTTCCTCCGGTGGCGGCTCCTGCGCCCCCATGTCGTCCAGGCCGTGCGGATCGCCCTGCGCGGCGGGGACCGGGGCCTGGCCGAGGACCTCGCGGCCCAGGCCGCCGAACACGCCATCCGCACCCCCACCGTGCCGACCGCCCAGGGGACGGCCGCCCACGCGTCCGCCCTGGTGAACTCCGACCACGAACTCCTGGAGCGGGCCGTCCGCATCCTCCTCGCAGGCCCCCGGCCGCTGCACCTCGCCGCCGCATCCGCCGACCTCGGGCGCGCTCTCCTCACGGCAGGCGACCCCGCTGCGACACCCGCCCTGACCAGGGCGCACGACATCTACGCCCAGGCCGGGGCCGACGCCGAGGCCGACCGGGTCCGGGCCGATCTGGAGCGAGCCACAAGCCGCTCCGGCCGGCGCACCGGGCGCCTTCGGCCGCGCACCGACCAGGGCTGGAACGCGCTCACGGCCTCGGAACGCAAGGTGGCCCGGCTGATCGCCGCGGGTCACACCAACCGGTCGGCCGCGGAGGCCCTCGTCGTCTCCCCACACACGGTCAACACCCATCTGGCGTCGATCTTCCGCAAGCTCGCGGTGCGCTCGCGGGTCCACCTGGCCCGGATCGTCCTCGCGGAGGACGACGCCGGAACGGCCACCGGCGACTGAGCGACCTCTACGTCCCCGTGCAAGACGTGGTGCGCGGGACGGCAACAGGAGGTGCGCGACCGGTCCTAGCGTGACGGGCATACCGCGCCGCTCCGACGCGCGGACCAGCCACCCGAATCGAGGAAGCACCCCCATGCCGTACATCACCGTGGGCCAGGAGAACACCAGCCCCGTCGAGCTGTACTTCGAGGACCAGGGAGACGGACAGCCCGTCGTCCTCATCCACGGCTTCCCGCTCGACGGCCACTCCTGGGAGCGCCAGAGCGCCGCTCTGCTCGAAGCCGGCTACCGCGTGATCACGTACGACCGCCGCGGCTTCGGGCAGTCCTCCCAGCCGACCACCGGCTACGACTACGACACCTTCGCCGCCGACCTGAACACCGTGATGGAGACCCTCGACCTGAAGGACGCCGTCCTCGTCGGCTTCTCCATGGGCACCGGCGAGGTCGCCCGCTACGTCTCCGCGTACGGCTCCGGCCGCGTCGCCAAGGTCGCCTTCCTGGCCTCGCTCGAGCCCTGCCTGCTCAAGAGCGACGACAACCCGGACGGCATCGCCCCGAAGGAGTTCTTCGACGGCGTCGTCGCCGCCGTCAAGGCGGACCGTTACGCCTACTACACGGCCTTCTTCAACGACTTCTACAACCTCGACGAGAACCTGGGCACCCGCATCAGCGAGGAGGCCGTCCGCAACAGCTGGAACACCGCGGCGCGTGGCGGCTCCTTCGCCGCGTCCGCCGCGCCGGCGACCTGGTACACCGACTTCCGCGCCGACATCCCCGCCGTCGACGTGCCGGCCCTGATCCTGCACGGCACCGCCGACCGGATCCTGCCGGCCGAGGGCACCGCGCGCCCCTTCCACAAGGCGCTGCCGTCGGCCGACTACGTCGAGATCGAGGGCGCCCCGCACGGTCTGCTGTGGACCCACGCCGAGGAGGTCAACACTGCCCTCCTCGCCTTCCTGGCGAAGTGACGCCCCACCGCTGACCCGCCGGGGTGCCGCCGCAGCCCGGCGTCACCCCGGCCCCCCGGTTCCCGGCGAGGGAACCGGACGAGCTCAGGAGAGCAGGGACACCCCATGCAGTTCGGCATCTTCACCGTCGGGGACGTGACCCCCGACCCCACCGACGGTCGCACTCCGACCGAACGCGAGCGCATCAAGGCGATGGTCGCCATCGCGCTCAAGGCCGAGGAGGTCGGCCTGGACGTCTTCGCGACCGGCGAGCACCACAACCCGCCGTTCGTACCGTCGTCACCGACCACCATGCTCGGCTACATCGCGGCCCGCACCGAGAAGCTGATCCTGTCCACGTCGACGACGCTGATCACCACCAACGACCCGGTGAAGATCGCCGAGGACTACGCGATGCTCCAGCACCTGGCCGACGGCCGGGTCGACCTCATGCTGGGCCGCGGAAACACCGGTCCCGTCTACCCGTGGTTCGGCCAGGACATCCGCCAGGGCATCAACCTCGCCAGGGAGAACTACGCGCTGCTGCGCCGGCTGTGGCGCGAGGACGTCGTGGACTGGGAAGGCACGTTCCGTACGCCGCTCCAGGCATTCACCTCGACACCTCGGCCCCTGGACGGGGTCCCGCCCTTCGTCTGGCACGGATCCATCAGGTCCCCGGAGATCGCGGAGCAGGCCGCCTTCTACGGCGACGGCTTCTTCCACAACAACATCTTCTGGCCGGCCGACCACACCAGGCGCATGGTGCAGCTCTACCGGCGCCGGTTCGCGCACCACGGCCACGGCCGGCCGGAGGACGCGATCGTCGGCCTGGGCGGACAGGTCTTCATGCGGAAGAACTCCCAGGACGCCATACGGGAGTTCCGTCCCTACTTCGACAACGCGCCGGTGTACGGCCACGGCCCGTCGCTCGAGGACTTCACCGAGCAGACCCCGCTGACGGTGGGCTCTCCCCAGCAGGTCATCGAGCGGACCCTGTCGTTCCGGGAGACCGTCGGCGACTACCAGCGCCAGCTGTTCCTGATGGACCACGCGGGCCTGCCCCTGAAGACCGTCCTGGAACAGCTCGACATCCTCGGCGAGGAGGTCGTGCCCGTGCTGCGGAGGGAATTCGCCCAGGGGCGTCCGGCCGACGTGCCGGAGGCGCCCACGCACGCGTCCCTCCGAGCCGTCCGGGAGGTGCCCGCCGCGTGAAGCTGATCGTCGTCTCCGCAGGGCTGAGCACCCCCTCCTCCACCCGCCTGCTCGCGGACCGGCTGGCCGAATCGGCCCGCGACGAACTCGCCGGCCGGGGCCACGAGGCGTCCACCGAGGTCGTGGAGCTGCGCGAACTGGCCGGCAACATCGCCGACCACCTCGTGACCGGATTTCCACCGCCGCGACTGAGCGCCGCGATCGACGCGGTGACGGCGGCCGACGGCCTGATCGCCGTGACTCCCGTGTTCGCGGCCTCCTACAGCGGTCTCTTCAAGTCCTTCTTCGACGTGATCGATCCGGACGCCCTCACCGGGAAGCCGGTCCTGACCGCGGCGACCGGCGGTACCGCCCGCCACTCCCTGGTCCTGGAGCACGCCGTGCGCCCGCTCTTCGCCTATCTCCGTGCTGTCGTCGTCCCCACCGCCGTGTTCGCGGCCTCCGAGGACTGGGGCCCGGGTGGGGACGAGTACACCGACGGTCTGCCCGGCCGCGTCCGCCGGGCGGGCGCCGAGCTCGCCACGCTCATGGCGGCGCGCCCGGTCGGTGAAGAGCCCGAGGACGACGTCACGGTCCTCGAACGGCAACTCGCCGACCTGCGCTTCGACTGAGACGGGCCTCCGGGCCGGGCGACGGCGGGGTGGTTCATATGGTTCATACTGTTCCGCCGTATGAGCGTGAACCGAGTGACGACAAGGACCGTGCCCGAGGAGCTCGACGGCGTACGGACACCCCTCCGCGGCAGGGACGCGGAACTGGCGTTCATCGAGGCGCGGCTCGACGCGCTCGACCGGGGCGAAGGCGGAATCGTCCGCGTCGAGGGTCCGGCCGGCATCGGCAGGACCAGGATCCTGGCGGAGGCCGCAGCAGCCGCGCGGCGGCGCGGGACGAGGGTCTTCGAGGGGGCGGCGGACCCCGACGAACAGTTCGTGCCGCTCGGCCCGCTCCTCGACGGCGTGCTCGCCGACAAAGGGCCGCTGTCGGACGTCGTCCGTCTCCGGGACCTCGCCACAACACCCGGCCAGCGGTTCTGGCTGCTCCAGGAACTGGGGGACCGCTTGCGGGAGACCGTGCGAAACGGCTCCCTGCTCGTCGTCCTCGACGACCTCCAGTGGTGCGACGACCTGACCCTCCTCGCCTTTCACACCCTCGCGGCCGGACTCTCGTCGCACGCCATCCTCTGGCTGGTCGCCGTGCGCGGCGGCAGCGTGCCGTCGGGCGTGCGCACCACCCTGGACAGGATCCGGCAGGCAGGCGCACACGAGCTGGCGCTGGGCGCGCTGGGGGACCGGACGACCGCACAGATCAGCGAGGACGTCCTGGGCGCCACTCCCGACCCGGATGTCCTGCGCGTCGCACGCCGCGCCGAGGGGGTGCCACAGCTGCTGGTCGAGCTGCTCGGCTCTCTGCGGGAGGACGAGGCGGTGACGATCGAGAACGGCATGGCCAGGCTGTCCGCCGGACCCCCGGCCCCACGGGTGCTTCCCTCCGTCGTGCGCCGCCTCGACCAGCTGTCGGACGAGGCCCGGGAGCTGGTGCGGACGGCGGCCGGCGTGGGCGGCCCGGTCACCGTCGCACAACTCGCCGAACTGCTCGGCAGGTCCCCGGCGGCGATGATCAGGACGGTGCAGGAATCCCTCGACGCCGATCTGCTCGCCGAAAGCGGCGATCGCCTCGCGTTCCGCCACGACCTGATCCGCGAGGCGGTGGAAGCCGGCCTCCCCCTGCCCCTGCGCCAGGCCCTTGGCCGGCAGGCCGCCGGGCTGCCGCCGGGAAACGCACCGGCAGACGCGGCGGAGGCCGGGAGAGCGGCGCCGGGAGACGTTGCGGAGGCCGACCGGCTGCGCACCGAAGCGGCGGAACTCGCGGCCACCGCTCCCGGACCCGCCGCGGAGCGCAGCCTCAAGGCCCTGGAACTCACCATGGCGGACGCTCCGGAGCGGCCGCGGTTCATCGCCGAGACGATCCCGCTGCTCTGGCAGACGGGCCGGGCCGCACAGGCGCGTGAACTGGGAGCCTCCGCCCTGGCGACCGGCGGTCTCGGACCCGAGGACGAGGCGCTCATACGCCTCGCCCTGGCACGCCTCGCCGTACCGTTCAACTTCTCCGAGGCGGTCCGGCAGGCCCGCGCCGGGGCGGCACTGCCAGGGATCTCCGCGACCGCGAGGGGGCGACTCCTCGCCATGCTCGCCGTCAGCCTGTCGATGTCGGGCGAGCACGCGGCAGCCGAACAGGTCGCCGCGGAGGCGTGGGAGACCGCGGCCGCAGCGGGGGACCGTACCGCCGAGGCCACATTGACGACGGTCCGCTCGGCCGTGAGTTTCCACCGCATGGACCTGACCGAGGCGTTCCGGCAGGCCGAGCGGTCCGCCGCGCTGGCCGACGCCCTGGGCGTCAGCACCTCGCTGTGGGTGCCGGAGGCCTTGTGGCACGCCCTCCTGTCGAACACCACCGGACGCACCGCGGAGGCGCTCGCCGTCGCGGAGGAGGGCATCCGGATCACCAGGGAGCAGGGCCGGACAGCCGCCACCCGTATGTGGCTCATGACCCGCTCCCGCATCCTTCTGGAAGTCGGACGGCTGACGGACGCCCGGGCCGACGCCGAAGCCGCGTCCCCCACGGCCGACGATCTCGGTCCGGGCAACCTCGCCGACGTCACGCTCAGGTACGTGATGATGCGCGTCGCCCTCCACACCGACGACCAGCGGACCGCACGCGCGTACGCGGCGGAGGCGAGGCGCATGCGGAGCGACGGCGCGCCCGTCGTCCGGCACTTCGGCTCCTGGATGCTGGCACTGATGGCCGACTTCGAAGGCCGGCCCGACCGTGCCATGGCCGAACTCGACGCGGTGATGACGTCGTCCGCCGAGGACCGGCCCGCGTACGCCGGCCTGATCGACCCCGCCGACGCCCCGGTGCTCGTCCGTCTGGCGCTGAGGGCGGGCGCGCTCGAACGGGCCGCGCAGGCGGTCGCCCAGGCCGAGCGGCGAGCCGCACTCAATCCCGACCTCACGTTCCTCGCCGCCACCGCCGTGCACGCCCGGGGGCTCCTCGACAACGACCTCGACGGGCTGGTACGTGCCGTCCGGTTGTACGAGGACTGCCCGCGGGTGCTGGCCCGGGCGTCGGCACTGGAGGACGCCGGACGCAAGCTGGCGGCCACCCGTAGGTCCGAAGCGGTGCCGTACTTCGAGACGGCCCTCGCGCTCTATGCGCGAGCGGGCGCCGAACGGGACGCTGCACGGGTGCGCCGGCGCCTTCGGGCCGCCGGTGTCCGCCGGCGGCCCTCGCTCGCCGGACTCGACGGCGCATGGCCCGAACTGACGGCCGCGGAGACACGGGTGGTACGGCTCGTGGCCCGAGGGCTGACCAACCAACAGGTGGCCGAGCACCTCTCCCTCTCGCCGCACACGGTGAGTTCGCACCTGCGCCGGGCCTTCACCAAGCTGGACGTCACCTCGCGCGTGGAGCTGACCCGGCTGGTGAAGCATCGCGACAGCGGAGAGTAGTCGCTTCGTATCCCACGTGGGCGTCATGGCAATGGACGATTCATGCGATGTGCCGACGTCGTCGCTTCCTCAGAATGATCAAAAGCCGCGGAATGAAGACGTCCGCGGGGAACAGTTGATCCAGAGAGGAACAGCGCATGACCGCAAGGATCCAGCGAGCTCGCCCCGGCAGCGCCGAGCTCCAGGCGCTCGTCGACGAGCTCGCGGAGCGGCTCGGCCGGTCCGTCGCCGTCGACGACCCACTGGTCCGCATGGTCTGCACGAGCCGCCACTTCGGCGACGAGGACCCGGTGCGCATCGGCACCCTGCTGCAGGGCCGCGCCGACAACGCGACCATTCGCTACGTCCTCGCCCAGGGCGTGACCCAGTGGTCCAGGCCCGGGTTCATCGACGGCCGTGACGATCTCGGACTGCTGCCCCGTTACGTCGTACCGCTGCGTGAGCGCGGACATCTCCTCGGGCTGCTCGTGGTGGTCGTGCCCGAGAAGACGCTGGGGAAGAAGGAGACCGCTGCCATCGCCAGGGCCGCGGACGCCATGTCGGCCCAGATGTACGGAGAGCACATCGCCGCCGACACCCGGAAGACCGACGAGCGGGACCTGGCCCTCGCACTCGTCGGCGTCGACGTCGCCGCACGCACCACCGCGCGTCGGCACGGCAAGGAGCTCGGCCTGCTCGGGGCGGCGGAGCACGTCCTGGTCACCGTCGTCCAGCTGAGCTGCGGGACGGAGCTCGTACGGCAGTCCGAGGCAGCGCTGTGGGCGGCATTGGAGGGGTACCGGCAGACGCGTTCCGCCCAGGGCCTCATCGCGATCGGCAAAGAGCGGGCCATGCTGCTCCAGCTCCGCGACCGGCCGCCCGGGCCGGACGAGATCGCCGCCCAGTCCGCCCGCATCCTCGACGAACTCCGCACCTTCCTGGACCCGTCGGCGGACCCGGTGATCGGCGTCGGTGGCCGGCACCCCAGCCTGGACGACGCCTGGACATCACACGAGCAGGCGCTCGTGGCGGCACGCGCGGCACGCCGACTGCCCACCCTGAAGAGCACCGGTGACTGGGAACTGCTCGGGGAACTCGCCGTGCTGCTCCAGCTCCCCGAGCACGCCCTGAACGCGTCGCTGGTCCCGAAGCCGCTCCGTACCCTGAGCGAGGCTCATGGCGGCGACCGCCTGCGGGACACCCTGCGGTGCTTCCTCGAACACGGGGGATCGATTCCCAGGACCGCAGACACGCTGGGAATCCACCGCACCTCGCTCTACTACCGCCTGCGCCAGATCCAGGAGATGACCGGACTCGACCTTGACGACGGCGCCCACCGGCTCACCCTGCACCTCGGCCTCAGGGTCGAGGAACTCCTCGATCCGGCGGAGACGGGACCCTGTGACCCCGGACTCGCTTCGACAAAGCGAGGAGGATCCACGGCCCGATTCCTACAGCTCGCGGTGGTGCGGGCGGCGGGCCCCATTCGATGATGTCTGGGACGGGCGGGACGATGTACCGCCTCTGACCAGGGGAGAGGTCATGAAAGAACTGATCACGACGGACGGCGCACAGCTCGCGTACCAGGACACCGGCGGCGAGGGCGTCCCGCTGGTGATGCTGCACGGCTGGGGACAGACGCAGGCGGTGTTCCGCCACCAGATCGAGGGGTTGGCGCCCGCTCGTCGCGTCGTCACCGTCGACCTCCGCGGCCATGGGAAGTCCGCCAAACCGCATCACGGCTACCGCATCGCTCGGCTCTCCCGCGACGTGCTCGAGCTCGTCGACCATCTCGGTCTCGACCGTTTCGACGCACTGGGCTGGTCCATGGGCGTCTCGGTGTGGTGGAGCTTCATCGACCAGTACGGGACCGGGCGGATCCGGCGCTTCGTCGCCGTCGACCAGCCCGCGGCGGTCGCCGCCGTGCCCTGGATGACCGAGCGGGAACAGCGGGACTCCGGCGCCATCTTCGATGTGTCGGGGCTGTTGTACCTGGGCGTGGCCCTCGCGGGGCCAGAGGGCGACACGGTCCGCGCCGACTTCGTGCGCGGCATGTTCTCAGGCGAGCCCGACCCCGAGGTGCTGGCCTTCGTCGCCGAGGAGATCAGGTCGACACCCGCCTACGCGGGCGTGCCACTGCTGTTCGACCACTGCGCTCAGGATTGGCGGGACGTGCTTCCCCGGATCGATGTGCCGACCCTGGTGATCGGCTGTGAGGGGAGCCATGTGCACCCCGATTCGCAGCGCTTCATCGCCGAGCGAATTCCCGGCGCACGCCTGCACGTCTTCGCCCCCGACGTGGCGAGCTCGCACTTCCCCTTCCTGGAGAACCCACCGGCCTTCAACGCCGTGGTGGAGAAGTTCCTGGCCGAGAAGCCCGCGAACGAGGCGTGAATCCGCCCTCCGCCTGCACGAACCTACGGCTAGGAACCACCATGCCCCTCACACTGATGTCCCGTGCGCCCGAACGGGTGCCCCGGCAAGCGTCCGACCCGGCCTCGCCCTCCTCCCGCTCGGGGTGGCTGGTCCAGATGCTGTCCGAGATGCCGGACACGAGTGACCGGAACCACGTCTACCTCGGCGTCCACGTCCGTGGGCCCGTCACCGTCGTCCACGAGCGCGCCAAGACCCTGCTGGAGCCGAACGACCTGGTCTTCTGCGACCCGGCCCGACGGCACCTGCTGCGGTTCGGCGAGGACTGCCAGATGATCTTCTTCCGGGTGCCCCGCTGCTATCTGGGCGTCACGGAGTCGGAACTGAACCAGGTGCTCGGGGTCCCCGTACGTGGCGGGGAGGGGATCGGGGCACTGGCCTCCGACTTCCTGACCGCGCTCGCCGCCAAGGCGGAGTTCCGCCGGTCCACGGTCGGGGACCGGCGTGCCAGGACGGCCGTACATCTCCTCTCCGTCCTGGTCATGGAGCTCCTCGAAGCGGAGATGACGGACGCGGCCGACGACGCGTCCGGGGTCGGCAACGAGACACTGGCCCGGATCCACGCCTACATCGAAGAACATCTGATGGACCCGGACCTGTCGCCGGAGTCGATCGCACGCGCCCACCACATCTCCGTCCGGTACCTGCAGAAGCTCTTCCAGAACGACGGCAGCACGGTGAGCCAATGGGTGCGGCAGCGCAGGCTCGAGTTCTGCCGGCTCGAACTGGGCCGCTCCAACCGGAGAATCACCATGGCGGCGGTGGCACACCGCTGGGGCTTCAGCAGCCCGTCGCATTTCAGCCGCACGTTCCGCGGGGCCTATGGCATGAGCCCCAGCGAATGGCAGGCCCTGGCGACCTCGGCCTTCGCGCCGATGACCGCCGACGCCCAGGACGAGCGCAGGCTCTGAGACGCGTGTGCGCCGTCATGACAGTGCGGATGCGCGCACGTACAAGAGGCGCCGCTCCCGCAGCTCTACCGTGAGTGACGGTCGCACGGACCTCTCGCCGAACTCCGGGCCGCGCCCTGACCGTCGTGAAGACGCCCCACACGTGGCCCGACACCGAGAAGAGAACTCGCATGACCAACCCCACCGTCGTCCTCGTGCACGGTGCCTTCGCCGACGCGACCGGTTGGATAGGCGTCATCGCGGAACTGCGGAGCAGCGGTATTCCGGTGATCGCTCCGTCGAACCCGCTGCGCGGCCTGACGTCGGACGCCGCCTACCTCACCTCCGTCCTCGCGCAGGTCGACGGCCCGGCCGTACTCGTCGGCCACTCGTACGGCGGTGCGCTGATCACCGTGGCCGGCGCCGCGGAGAACGTCGTGGGGCTCGTCTACGTGGCCGCCTACGTGCCCCACGAGGGCGAGAGCCTCGGCCAGCTTCAAGCGTCCTTCCCCGAGTCCCCGCTGACGGGCAGCCTGAAGGAGTGGACGTACCCGCTCCTCGACGGCGACTCCGGGGTCGAGCTCACCATCGAGGAGACGGCCTTTCCCTCCCTCTTCGCGGCGGACGTGCCCGAGGACGTCGCCGGCGTCCTGGCAGCGGCCCAACGCCCGCTCGCCACGGCCGCCTTCACCGAGACCGCGTCCGCTGCGGCGTGGCGGACGAAACCGTCCTGGGCCCTGGTGGCCGGGGCGGACCGCACGATCAGCCCCGAGATCCAGCGCTTCGGCGCCGCACGGGCCGGAGCCGTCGTCGTCGAACTCCCGGACGCCTCCCACGCCGTCGTCCTGTCCGAGCCCACCCGGGTCGCCGACCTGATCAGGGACGTGGTACGGGCGACGAGTTGACCGCCTGGCCTCCGCAACGACAGGAGCGGGACCGCGTCGGTCGGGCCGGGCCCGGCCCGACCGACGCGGTCCCGCTCAGGAAACCCGTTGGGGACGCAGGGCTCATTCTCCGTGCTCGGGGAGCGTACTGCGGGCGGCCTGCTGCCCGTCCAGCACGATGCCGTTGGTGGACCCGGGATCCTGGATCGTGAAGAGGGTTCTGGTCCAAATCTCGTGGTGTCGGTTCCTGGTGAGTCTGTGGATCAGCGGTCATCCACTCTCTGTGGAGTCCAGCCTGCTGGTGACCGCGTGTGGGCACCGGGAGCGTATCGGCTCCATGTCCCGCCAGTCTCGTCGCGGAACCGGGTGGTGGTCTTGTCGTGGTAGCCGAGAGCGTCCGCGACGACAGGGGCCGGCAGTTCGAGCAGCTGCTGGCGAATGGCCGCGCCACGGGCTGCGGGGGCAGGGACCCCGATCTCGTTCAGGAGCGCGGACAGGTGATCCGGGCAGGACGGCTGGGCCGCCTGCGACCGAGTCAATGAAGCGCTGGAGCATGCTCAAGCCCATCCCGAGGGCGCCACCTGGTACGCAGCACCGCACATCGCCGAGTTGCTCGCCGACGCCGGACGCACCGAGGAGGCCATAGCCGTCCTGCGCCCCCACGCCCCGCAAACAGCCACGACCTGGCCGGGTACCTCATCGACCTCGGCCGCATCGAAGAAGCCGTGACCGCCCTTCAACAGGACAAGCCTCGTCCGCCACAGCCCTCCACCACCGCTTGGAGCGAAGACCCCCCGTTCTGAAGATCTGCCTGGCACAAACCCGGGCACGGCGTAACGCCCGACGCAGACCACGCATACCTGATCAGGAATACGTCTCGCTCACTCGAGGCGGTCGTACGCACCCGGCTCCCAGTCGACGAACAACGTCAGCCCTTTCTCGGTCTCGGTGCGCTCCGGTTCGGTGGCGGTGGCCGGCCACCAGTTCTCGACCCGGTGAGCGTCCACGAGAACACCCCCGCGGTATCCGCTGAAATCACCGGGATCTTCCGCGACACCGATATGGATGGGCGCGTCGTCGGGAAGGCCCTTCAAAGCTTCCCGAAGCTGCGCGGCATTCCAGACCTGCGGGGCGTGCTCAAAGATTTCAGTCATGGGCACAGGCTCCCGGAGCGGGATCTCCTGGCGGGGGAGACACGACTGTACCCCCGGGCCAGAGCACTGGTTCGGGGGCACAGGGGGCTGAGGTGTGGCTTCGTTCACGTGAAGTAGCAGTGAGCCCTTTCCAACCTCATTTTGAGCAGTTCAGGTGGAGGGTGAGGACGGCCTGGACGATAGCGGTGATACGGGTGGTGGAGCATCGCAGTTTGCGCCGGAGGCGCCAGGTCTTCAAGGTAGCCATGGCCCGCTCGCCCAGCGCGCGGATCTTCGCGTGGGAGACGTTGACGGCCCGCTGACCTGCGGACAGCTTCTCCCATCAGCCGCGATATGGAAGCCGCACGGTGCCGCCGGCGCCCTGGTAGCCCTTGTCGGCCCAGCAGCGGACGCCGGCTGCGATCAGGGCGTCGATGATGCCGTGGGTGCGGGCCGCGCGGATGTCGTGTACCGCGCCGGGCAGTGCGGACGAGGCCCACAGCAGGTTCCCAAACGGGTCGGTGATGACCTGGACGTTCATACCGTGCTTCTTGTGTTTCCCGGAATGGAACGGGCGGTCGGCGGCGGTCCGGTCGATCGGCAGGAGCGTGCCGTCCAGGATCACGAATGCCTTGCGCGCCGCCGCCTTCACCGCCGCTTCGATGCCGGGAGCGAGCGCCGCCAGGAGCGCCACGGCCTCGGCGACGTACCGGTAGACGGTCGCGATCCCGATCCGGAAACCGGTCGCGAGCTGCGCGTAGGTGTGGCCGCACCGCAGGTGTGTCAACACGAGCAGGGCCTGCCGGTCCGGTGTCAGGCGCCTCCATCGTGTCCCGTGCTCGCGCCGCCTGGCCGCCAGCCGCTCCGTCAGGAACCGCAGGTGTGAGGTGGACAGATCGACGCCAACTGGGCAGACAAGCACGTGAAGCTCCGGGCAGACAGGTTGATCTTGGTCGACAACCCATCTACCAGGAGCTTCGCTCCTTCCGGAGTCCAGGTCCGCTCCAAATGGGACACCGGATCCCGCGGATGGCCTCCCACACTCGAAGGGCGGCCACGAACCGTCAGTTGAGGGTCTCGGTGACCACGGCACCGGCCTCGGGGCCGGCCTGGGCTACCAGTGTGCCGTCGGGCGCCCACACCCCGGAGCCGCCGGAGGTCTCCCGGTACTCGCCGCTCGATCCCGCCGCGGTCGACAACACAACCCATACGCCGTGCGCTGCTGCCCGCTCCTGCATGTGCCCGTCCCGGCGAGCCGACTGCTCTGGGCCCGCACCGTAGTGGGCGGTTCGTGAGTCTTTGAGTCGTTCTGTGGTCGCCAGATGGAGTGGGGTGGGGGCGGAACCCGTGGGTCCGTGGTGCGGGGTCTGCTGGGGTTGGCGGGATGAGTGAACGCAAGCCGTACCCCAGCGACTTATCGGACGAGCAGTGGTCGTTGATCGAGCCGGTGATCACCGCATGGAAGGACCGGCACCGCTCGGTCAGCGGTCATCAGGGCGCTTACGACATGCGGGAGATCGTGAACGCGATCCTCTACCAGGGGCGGACCGGCTGCCAATGGGCCTACCTCCCGCACGATCTGCCGCAGAAGAGCGCGACGTACTACTACTTCGCCGCCTGGCGGGACGACGGAACCGACCAGGTCATCCATGAACTCCTGCGCTGTCAGGTCCGTGAACGCGCCCGACGATTAGAGGACCCGACCCTGGTGGTACTGGACACCCAGAGTGTCCACGCGGCCGTCGGGGTCCCCGCCGCCACGACCGGCTACGATCCGGCCAAGCGGGTGCCGGGCCGCAAGCGCGGCGTGGCCGTGGACGTCCTCGGCCTGGTCATCGCGGTCGTCGTCCTCGCCGCGAACACCCACGACAACACCGCGGGCATCGTCCTACTGGACCAGGTCGCCGAGCACACCGGCGACACCGTCCGCAAAGCCCTGGTCGACCAGGGCTTCAAGAACCAGGTCGTCGAACACGGCGCCGCCCTGGGCATCGACGTCGAGATCGTCGAACGCGAGCCCGGATACCGGGGATTCCTGCCGCAGCCGAAGCGGTGGAGGGTCGAGCAGACCTACGGAATCCTGATACTCCACCGGCGACTGGTCCGTGACTACGAGCACCGCACCGCCTCGTCCGCCTCCCGCATCTACTGGGCGATGTCCCATGTCATGATCCGCCGTCTCACCGGCACGAGCACCTCCACCTGGCGCGAAGAGGCAGTGAGCGCGTGAACATTCGCCCCCTCCTTGAGGCACTGGACCTGCAGGAAGACGCCGCCCGGGCCCTGGCCGACGACCTGCGCACGCAGATCGACGACCTGCAGACCCGGCTACGGGAAGCCGAGACACACCTCGAGCACCTCGTGATCACCCGCAGGACCGTCACCGGCCTTGCCGACCGGCTCCCTGCATCCCCGCCTGAACTGCCAGAGCACCCGGACTACCCGCGCATCCTCGCCGCCTTCAACGAGGCGACCGGCCCCCTGCGGGCCAAGGATGTCTGCCAGGCCCTTGGCCATGAACTGCTGCCGAAGAACGTCGAAGGCACCCGGGCCAAGCTGAAGCGCCTAGTCAAACTCGGCATCCTCACCGAAGCCGACACCGGCTGGTTTGCCCGGCAGCAGTAGCCGGCCCCGCGGCCAGCACCCCTACCCCAAGCCTCACTTCGAAACGGACATCAACTCACGAACCGCCCACTAAGGAATCCAGCACCAAGGGCTGTCCCGTAATCCCCGGCGGGCGCGCGAAGACAGCTACTTCCCCAAGCTCTCGGCTGCGCTCGAGCAGGGGAGGCCCCACTCCTCGCCGCGTTGTCGGAACGTCCGAATACATCCAGTGTGCGGACGCTCCTCCGCCTTGCGATGCACCGCATCTGACGCCGCGCGCTGATCCACCGGGGATTACGGGACAGCCCTTGGCTTCGTGGTATTGGGGTACTTCCTTGGTGCACGCATCGGACCTGTGTTCTCCCATCCGCCGAGGCGATCACGCCTGGCTTCAGGGCCGCTACAACATCCGGTTCAGCTCAGAGTCAACCAACCGTGTCCCGCCGGACGGGGGCACTGACGAACTGCAACCGACGTGGTTCCGGCCGACCGTGGGCGGGGCACGGCGGCGAGAATGAGAACCGGCCAGGAGCGGGCGGACTTCGAGAGGCCGTTGCTACGCGGGCCTGGTCAGGACAGGTTCCCCAACTCGGCCGCCGCTGCCGTCAGATCGGTGCGGACCAGTTCCTCGTGCGGGGCGAGGTCGTTCTGCCGCCCCAGGACGGCGACGGCGGCGAAGACCTGGCCCCGGGCGTCGCGCACGGGCGCGGCGTACTCGGTGATGCCGTGCTCGAACTCCCCGTGCGCGGTGACCAGACCTCCGGGCGCGTCGCGTGCGTTGGCCCGGGCGACCTCGGCTGCCGAGTGGGCGGCGTTGGGGCCGCCGACACCGATCAGTTCGTAACCCGCCAGCAGCATGGCGATCTCCTCTTCGGTGTGGTCCCACAACAGTGCGCGTCCCGCCCCCGTACACCAGCAGGGGGTCACCAGCGTCGCCCTGGTCAGCCACTGGTCGGCCGTGCCGGGCGAGGACTCGGCACGCAGCAGACGTACGAGGACACCGTCCCGGACGGACAGCCGGGCGCCGGCCCCGTGCCGGATCGCGAGGCGGCGCAGAATTGCCCGGCTGCTGTGCAGCAGACCGGGGTTGAGGGAGGCCGCCAGGGCGAAGAACTCGTGGGCGGCGCGCAGAGTGGAGTCCTCGCGGCGTTCGAGGAAGCCCTTGTCGCACAGCTCCTGCGTCATCCGTGAGGCCTTGCTCCGCTCCAGGCCCATCTCGTCGGCGAGCCTGCTGACGTTGAACCCGGTGCGCCCGGACCGCTCGCGGTCGATTACGGCGTTGACGAGGCGCAGCCCGGCGCGCAGCGACGAGGCCGTGGAGTTCCCGGAGCTCCTGCCCGGCCGGCCGCACCCGGACGGCCCAGATCCTCCGGGACCGGGCCGGTCAGGGGAGTCGCCGCCCTGCGCGGACCGCTCGGATCGCTTGTCGGGGCCGAATGCTGTCACGTCGGCACTATAGCGATCCGCTCGTCGCAGGAGCGGATCGTCATGAGCTTCGGCCGCATCGGCACGGTCTGGATAACCGCCCCGGGCGCGACGCTGTTCAGCACGCACAGGGTCCACGTGAAGGAGAACCAGATGACCCGATACGACCTCGCCCTCATCGGATTCGGCGGTGTCAACCGCGCGCTTGCCGAATTGATCACCGAGCGGGGCGACGCACTTGCCGTCGAACTGGGGTTCGGTCTGCGCGTGGTGGCCATCACCGATCTGCGTGCCGGTTCGCTGGTGCGCGCCGACGGCATCGAGCTGGCTCCGCTGCTCGCGGCCACGCCCAGCGAACTGGACTTCTCCCGCATGGCGGGCGGCAGCCCTGATCCCCGCAACGAGTGGGTGATCCGGGAGGTCCCGGCCGACATCGTCGCCGAGGCGACCTTCACCAATCCCGAGGACGGTCAGCCCGCCCTGTCGCACGTGCGATGGGCGCTGGAGGCCGGTAAGCACGTCTGTACCACCAACAAGGGTCCGGTGGCACTGCACGGGCGTGAGCTGAAGGAACTGGCCCGACGTCATGACGTCGCCTTCGAGTGCGAGGGATCAGTGCTCAGCGGCACGCCCGTGCTGCGCACGGCGCGGCGGATGTTCGGGGGGCTGCGGGTGTCGGCCGTCGAGGGCGTCATGAACGGCACGTCCAACTACATCCTCGGCCGGCTGGAGAGCGGCATGGACTTCGCCGACGCGGTGGCCGAGGCCCAGGCGCTGGGATACGCGGAGGCCGACCCCACCGCCGACGTGGAGGGGCATGACGTCCAGCTGAAGGTCATGATCCTGGCCGGTGAGGTGCTGGGCGCGGAACTGAAGCGCGCCGACGTGCCCTGTGAAGGCATCTCCGGCATCACCGCCGAGGATATAGAGGCAGCCGCGGCCGAAGGACTGCGCTGGAAACTGGTCGGATCGGCGACCCGGCGCCCCGACGGCACCGTGGATGCGCGCGTCGCCCCCGTGGCGCTGCCGGACAGCCACCCGCTGGCCGGGACCTCAGGAGCGGTGAACGCGGTGGCCTTCCACACCGACCTGCTGGGAACCGTCACGGTCTCCGGGCCCGGCGCGGGGCGCACGGAGACCGCGTACGCCCTGCTGTCGGACATCATCAGCATCCATGAGAGCCGCAACGACCGCGCCACCCGAACCCAGGGAGCCACCGGCGGGACACGCGCCGGCGCGCCGGTGGACAGTGCACGTGAGCTGGAGGAGACGAACCGTGTCTGAGACCGTGATCAACACCGCGCTGCACCTCGGCGACATGGCGCCTGTGCTCAACCCCTACACCGGCGAGACGATCGGCTCGGTCTGTGCCGTCCCCGCAGACGCCCTGGAAGCCGTGATGCTGCGGGCCCGTGACGGCCGAGCCACTGCGCGGGCCATGTCGCGGGCCGCCCGGGCCAAGGTCATCGACGGCGCGGCCCGGCTGGTGGAGGAACGCGCCGAGTCTTTCGCCCGGCTGATCGTGAGTGAGGCGGGGAAGACCCTCGTCCAGGCCCGCAAGGAGACCGCCCGCGCGGTCAATACCCTGCGTCTGTCGGCCGCCGAGGCCCGGCGCAACGCCGGTGAGGTGGTGCCCTTCGACGCGTACGAGGGCTCCGAGGACCGCCAGGGGTGGTTCACCCGGGAGCCGCTGGGGATCATCGCCGCCGTCACCCCGTACAACGATCCGCTGAACCTGGTCGCTCACAAGCTGGGGCCCGCCGTCGCGGGCGGCAACGCGGTGGTGCTCAAACCGTCCGCGCTGACCCCGCTGTCGGCGCTGCGCCTGGTCGACACCCTGGTCGAGGCCGGTCTGCCCGAGGAGGTCGTGACCGTCGTCAACGGCGGGCCCGAGCTGGGTGCGGCCCTCGTTGCTTCGCGCGACGTGCGGATGGTGTCCTTCACCGGCGGTTTCCGCACCGGTGAGGCGATCGCCCGCTCGGCGGGACTGAAGAAACTCGCGATGGATCTCGGCGGCAACGCGCCCGTGATCGTCATGGAGGACGCGGACCTGGACGCCGCCGTGGAGGGCTGTGTGTCCGGCGCCTTCTGGGCGGCCGGCCAGAACTGTATCGGCGTCCAGCGGATCCTTGTCGCCCGCCAGGTGTATGCGGCCTTCCGGGACGCCTTCGTCGCGCGGACACTGCGGCTGAGAGCGGGCGACCCGACAGACGAGCGTACGGACGTAGGGCCGATGATCACAGCCGGCTCGGCGGCCGCTGCCAAGGCCCGTGTCGACGCGGCGCTCGAGCAGGGGGCGACTCTGCTGTGCGGCAATCGGCTCGACGGCAGTGTCTATGCCCCGACGGTCCTGGAGGACGTCCCGGGCACGGCTGCGGTGTGGCAGGACGAGGCGTTCGCACCCGTCGTCGTCCTCCAGCCCTTCGACTCGTTCGGGGAGGCCGTCGAGCGGGCCAACGAGATCGAGTTCAGCCTCCACGCCGGTATCTTCACCACCCGGCTGGACCGTGCCCTGGCGGCTGCCCGGCGGCTGGACGCCGGAGGCGTCATGGTCAACGACTCCTCCGACTACCGCTTCGACGCGATGCCCTTCGGCGGCTTCAAGTACGGCAGCATGGGCCGTGAGGGGGTGCGGTTCGCCTACGAGGAGATGACCCAGCCCAAGGTCGTCTGCTTCAACGGGACGGGCGACGGCCGGTGAGCGGCTTCCGCATCGAGTCCGACTCGCTGGGCGAGGTGGAGATCCCCCAGGCGGCGTACTGGGGCGTGCACACCGCCCGCGCTCTGGAGAACTTCCGGATCAGCGGTGTCCCCGCGGCCTCCCATCCGCACCTGGTGCGGGCCATGGCCGCCGTGAAGCACGCGGCGGCCATGGCCAATGAGGAGGTCGGTGCGCTGGAGCCGCGCAAGGCACGGGCCATCGCCGAGGCGTGCGCCGAAATCGAATGGGGTCGCTACCACGAGGAGTTCGTCGTGGACGTCGTCCAGGGCGGTGCCGGCACCAGCACCAACATGAACGCCAACGAGGTCATCGCCAACCTCGCCCTGGAACGCCTGGGTTGTGCCCGTGGACAGTACGACGTCCTCCACCCGCTCGACGATGTCAACCGATGCCAGTCGACCAACGATGTCTACCCGACGGCCCTGAAGATCGCCGTGAGTGCGGCTCTCGCCGACCTCTCCGTTGAACTCGGCCTGCTGTCCGAGGCGTTCACGGCCAAGGGCAGGGAGTTCCGGCATGTCGTGAAGGTGGGCCGCACCCAGTTGCAGGACGCGGTCCCGATGACACTCGGCCAGGAGTTCGCCGCGTTCGGCGTCACTCTGGCCGAGGACACGGCCCGCATCGCCGAAACGCTTCCGCTGCTCGCCGAGACCAACCTCGGCGCCACCGCGGTCGGCACCGGCGTCACCGCGGCACCCGGATACGCCCAGGCTGCTGTCCGGCATCTGCGGGCACTGACCGGGCTGGACCTGAAGGCGGCGTCCGACCTCGTCGAAGCAACCTCCGACACCGGTGTGTTCCTCCAGGCGTCCGGGGTCCTCAAGCGCACGGCAGTGAAGCTGTCGAAGATCTGCAGCGATCTGCGGCTGCTGTCCAGCGGCCCGCAGTCCGGCCTCGGGGAGATCAACCTGCCGCCGCGCCAGGCCGGCTCCTCGATCATGCCGGGCAAGGTCAACCCGGTGATCCCGGAACTGGTCAACCAGATCGCCTTCGCCACGGCCGGGGCCGACGTGGCGATCACCATGGCCGCCGACAACGGGCAGTTGCAGCTCAACGCCTTCGAGCCGCTCATCGGCCACCTGCTCCTCCAGCACATCGCGTGGCTGACTCGCGGCTGCGCCACGCTGCGCACCCTGTGTGTGGTCGGGATCACCGCCAACGAGGAGCGACTGGCGCGGCAGGCCGCAGGGTCCGTCGGGGTGGTGACGGCACTGACACCCCGCATCGGGTACGCGGCAGCGGCCGAGGCCGCCCGGCAGGCACTGGCCACCGGTGCCGACGTGCTGGACGTGGTCGTCGACAGCGGACTGCTCGACCGTGACAGCGCCGAGCAATTGCTCCGGGCGGGCGTCTGACAGGACGCCCGCAGCCCCTGGGGCATGGGACGCGGCCGGCCCCGCAGGGCAGGCCGCGTACCGCTGCTGCCCGCCGGCCTGCCGGGGGCAGCAGCTCCCTCGGCCCTGCGATTCAGGACCGGCTGCGGTCGACGACGCGGGACAGCACGAGAGTGGTGACCGTGTCACGTACACCGGGCATCTGGGCCATGTGCTCCCAGATGCCCCTTACGCGTTCCAGGGACCGGGCCTCCAGACTGACCAGCAGGTCGAACTCGCCGCTCAGCACGTCGCAGGAGACGACTTCGGGGATGCGCCTGATCGCCGCGAGGACGTCGCCGCCGCGCATCCGGTCCTTCCGGTAGACGAGGACATGGGCGCGGACCAGGTCTCCGGCCGCCGTGCCGGACGGGCGGACCAGAGTGTAGCCGCCGATGTGCCCCTGCCGCTCGAGACGTTCCACCCGTTGGCGCACGGCGTTCCTGGACAACTGCACACGCTGGCCGAGTTCGGCGTGGGTGATGCGGGCGTTGCGGGTCAGTTCAGCGATGATCTTCTCATCGACGGCGTCCATGGCCTCGACTCCTGGTCCTGGTCGTGAAAGGACCCCGGCGGCCTGCTGGCCGCCGGGGCGAGGGGTATCGGTTACCGCTGCGGCTGTCTCATCGGACAGGGCACTCCGCCCCGTGGAGGGCGAACACCCGGGCCGGGAAGCCGGAACCGCCCTGCGGCTTCGGCCAGGTCGCGACGATCAGTGCGCCCGCCTCGGGAACCCGGTCGAGGTTGGCCATCAGCTCGATCTGCCACCGGTCGCGCTCCAGGACATACCGCTCCAGGCTGAAGTCACCTGCCGAGGTAGCCAGACCGGGGTCGGTGTCGGTCTGCTCGTGACCGATGGCGGTGACGCCCACCTCCTCGAAAAGATGACGCAGTACCGGGCCCGACCAGCCCGGCGCGTGGCTGAGGCCCGCCTCGTCCCGGTTGGCCATGGCGGACGGGGCCGGCCAGCGGCGGCTCCAGCCCGTGCGCAGGGCCACAAAGGCCCCGGCCGGTATGCGGCCGTTGCGCCCTTCCCAGGCGGTCACGTCGTCCAGCGTGGGCACGGAGTCGGGGTCGGCCTCGACACGGTCGGAGATGTCGAGGACGACCAGCGGCAGGAGCATCTCCTCGACGGGAATGTCGTCCAGCGTGCGTGCGCCGTCCACGAAGTGCACGGGCGGGTCGACGTGGGTGCCCCACTGGCCGACGAGCGTGTAGAGGTGCACATTGAAGCCGTCGCCGCGCTTCATGTCGAAGGGCATCTCGCGGCGCTCGTCCGGGAACGCCGGAAAGTGCGGCTGGCCCGGATGGAAGGCGTGGGTGAGGTCCGTGTGCACGGACGTCTCGGTCAGTTCGCGCAGGGCGGCCCACAGGCGGGGCTCGGGGAAGTGGTCCATGTGCTGTTCGACCTTGTTTCTGTGGCGTGGGCGGGCGCCGACCCGTGCGACGCGCACGGGCCGGCCGGTGTGGTGGGTTGCTTAAGGGGCCGCAGGCTGACGCCCGGTCCGTCAGGTCGGATCGTTCGTCAGCAGGTCGGCCAGTTCTGAGGGCTCGGCGATGGACGCGACGGCACCCGCGGCCTCTTCGGGGCCGCCGTAGCCCCACCGCACATGGACGGCGGGGATCCCCTCGGCCGCCGCGCTCTGCACGTCGTACGCCCGGTCGCCGACCATGAGCGGCCTGGAGACATCGACCCCACGTACACGCAGCCGAGCGAGGCAGAGCCGGATGACCTGGCGCTTGGTGGTCCGTCCCGCCGACTCGTCGATGCCGCAGACTGCAGCCAGACGAGCGTCCAGACGGTGGTGCCGGGTCATGCGTTCGGCCTGGTCCTGGACCTTGGACGTTGCCACGCCCATCGTCATCCCCAGCCCGGCCAGGGCGTCAAGCATCTCCGGAACGCCCGTGAACAGGGAGCTGTCGAGGGCACCGTGCTCCGCGTAGTCGGCCCGGTAGGTGTGCAGGGCCCGCCGCGCCGTCTCCTCGTCGAGGCCGACGACGTACCGGAAGGACTCGTACATCGGCGGTCCGACGAAGGAGCGCAGGGTGGGCTCGTCCGGCACCCCTGCACCCACGCTGCGCAGCGCGGCCGCGGCACTGGCGGTGACGCCCGGCGCCGAGTCGACCAGGGTGCCGTCGAGGTCCAGCAGGAGACAGGTCGGATTCATGAACATCCCGTCTCCGTCTTTGTCGCCTTGGCCGACTGCCCGGCCCCGTGGCGCAGGTGGTAATAGAGGTAGCAGGCTCCGACGAACGGGATGCCGAAGTACAGGGCGGTGACCTGCGCCGGGTCGAAGGCGATGCCGACGAGCGATGCCAGGCAGAGGGTGAAGGCGAGTACCGGCACGACCGGGTAGAACGGGGTCCGGTAGGCCAGGGTCCTGATGTCTCCGCCGGACTTGACGAACTGCCGACGGTGCAGGAACTGGGAGGCGACGATGGACATCCAGACGCCGACGGCAGCGAAGCCTGCCACGGAGACGAGCACCAGGTAGACCGTCTCCGCCGCGACCACGCTGCTGAGCAGGGAGGCGAGGCCGCCCAGCATGCTCAGCAGCAGCGCGGTCATGGGGATGCCGCGGGAGTTGAGGCGGCGCAGTGCCGGTGGTGCCTGTCCTTCTTCCGACAGGGAGAGCAGCATGCGGGCGCAGGAATACAGTCCGCTGTTCCCGGCCGACAGCAGCGCCGTGATGATCACGAAGTTCATCAAGTCCGCCGCGTACGGGATGCCGACGGTCGAGAAGACGGTGACGAAGGGGCTCTCGTCGAGACCGACCTTCTCGTACGGGATCATCGCGGCGATCACCGTGATGGCACCGACGAAGAAGATCAGCAACCGGACGACGGTCACCCGCAGCGCCTTGGGGACGGCGGTAGCAGGGTCCGCGGTCTCGCCCGCGGCGACGCCGATGAGTTCGGACCCGGAGAAGGCGTAGAAGGCTGCGAGGACGGTGACCAGGACGCCCGAGAAGCCGTGGGGGAAGAGACCGCCGTCGGTGGTGAAGTTCTCGAAGAGGGACGGGAATGCCTGGCCGCTGTCGGCGAGCGGGTGGAAGCCGGCCAGGGCGGCACCGCCCAGGACGATGAGGGCGACCACGGCGACGACCTTGATCAGCGAGAACCAGTACTCGGTCTCACCGAAGACCCGTGCCGAGAAGGCGTTCACGGCGAAGACGACCGCGGCGAAGACCACGCACCAGACCCACACGCTGATCGAGGGGAACCAGCGCTGCATCAGCAGACCGCAGGCGGTGAACTCGGAGCCGAGGGCGACGGCCCAGGTGAGCCAGTACAGCCATGCCGTGGCGAATCCGGTCGCCGGGCTGATGGAGCGGGCGGCGTAGATGTGGAAGGAGCCCGAGACGGGGTAGATGACGGCGAGTTCGCCGAGGCAGGTCATGACCAGGTAGACGACGAACGCGCCGACGACGTAGGCGAGCACGGCACCGAGAGGGCCGGCCTGGGAGATGGTGAAGCCGGAACTGATGAACAGTCCGGAGCCGATGACGCCGCCCATCGCGATCATGACGAGGTGGCGGGCGGTCATGGAGCGGCGCAGTGCCTCGCCGGGCGCGTCGGACGGGGATCCGGGCGGTGCGGGGGACCGAGGAGGGGACGAAGGCGCTGTGTGCGGCTGCGCCGGGGGGCTTTCCGGCGTGAGTGGCAGGGACATATGAGGTGTCCTTGGGTGGCAGCGGCTGGGGACGGCAACGCATGGCGAAGGGGTGGTGCCACTGGTGGGGCCTGCGGCGCGCGGGATGGGTGGCCCCGCGCGCCGCGGCCGGGAGGAGCGCATGAGGTCTGCGACGTCGAATCAGGCGCGGTGGACGAGGTCGAACGGAGCGGACAGTTCGACGACCGGGACTTCCCAGGGATGGGCATCCAGGATGCGGCCGAGGACGCGCGACACCTCGTCGTCCGGCGTACGAGCGTCGATGTGGACGGTGACGGTGAGCGTGGGGGAGAGGGAACTGTTGCCGACGGAGCCGAAGGCCGGGCGGGCGCCCGGCTCCGTGGTGAAGCCCTCCACGCCGATACCCACCTCGAAGACGTTGCTGTAGACACCGAAGTCGCCCGCGCACGGTGAAGAACGCAGGACCTGCAGCAGCGAGCCGAATGCCGCGTCGTCGCGCAGCGTCTCGGTGTGGCCCGCTCCCAGGGCGGCGACTGTCTCACCGGTGACCGGCCAGTACACCCGGACCGACCGGACTGAGCGGAGCTTGATGTCCCCGAGGGGTGGTCGTTCGGACACGCCATTGAGTGCCGATGCCGTCGTGGCGGGGGTCATGTGTGTGAGTTCCCTTCTCCGATTGACCGTGATGCTATGCGTGCATTAAGTGCACGACAAGATGTGAATGCTGCACAGTTTGAAAAAAGTTCGCCGGTGATCACCGAGGTGATCGCTGGGGTTTCCGCGCCGGGTAGAGTGCCGCGCATGGAATCGAGTGTGGGCCGGGGCTTCGACGTACTGTCCGCACTTGCCGGTCGCACGGTTGCCAACCACCGCGGCGTCTCGATCAGCGACCTGGCCCGCGACATGGGACGTGACCGCAGTCAGGTGTCCCGGACCCTCAACGCCATGTCCGAGGAGGAATTCCTCCTGCGCGACGCCGCGTCACGCACCCTCGCACTGCACTGGCGGCTGTATGCGGACGCACAGGAGCTCACAGCCCACCGGCTGCGCACGGACGGGCAGACGGCGTTGGAAGGGCTGGCCGCCGACACGGGCGAGAGCTGCTACCTCGGCATACTCGTCGGCGACGCCACCGTCACCATTGCGGAACGGGTGCCGCCGGGCAGTAACCAGATCGGCTCCTGGATCGGGCGGCCCTACCCGGCGTACTGCAGCGACTGCGGCCAGGCCCTGTTGTGCGACGCCGAAGACGATGAGGTCGCCTCGGTCCTCGCCCGCACCGATTTCGTACGCCACGGACCCAACACCCCCACCAGCGTCGACGACTTTCTCCAGCGCCTCGCGGGGACCCGCGAGCGCGGCTACTCCGTCATCGACGAGGAGGCCGAACCCGGCCTGTACTCGATCGCCGCACCGGTACGCGACTTCCGCGGTGAGGTGATCGCCGCGATCCAGGTCGTGGGACCGCGTGTCCGCCTGGCCCCCCGAACCGATGACCACGCGGCGGCGGCCCTCTCCTGGAGCCGTTGGCTCCAGGACGCACTGCGCGGCCGCAGCACCCGCTGACTCGGCTGCAAGCAGCCACAAAGGCCTTCAGGCCTCCGACACGTGGCGCCTTTGCGTGAACCACAACGCCTCGGAGGTCTGGCACACCTGTCCCGCCTGCACCGATCCTGACTACCCACCCCCTGGCTGTGGACTTTCTGGGCGAGGGTGTCGAAGGGACTGTGGGCGCCTGAGGCCGCAGGAGCCACCGACAGCAGGACCATGGCGTTGGAGGCGCTGGTTGCGGCCCCGTCATGCTCCTCGCGTACGGCTGCGCGCACGCACGGACTTTTCCGTGCGAGGCCGGCTGAGTGACAAATGTCAGTGAAAGCGATGAGGAATCGCAGCAGTTCGTCGGCAGCGCGGTTCATAGCCTTTCGGTAGGCATCCACGTGCCTGGGCACCGCGCGTACGACCTGCGAAGGAGATCGCCATGCCGCGTCCAGCCTCATCCTCACCGAGCAACACTCGCAGGATCACCGGAATCAGCAGGAGACGTATGGTCACCATGGGATCGGCATTCGCAGCGGGACTCGCTCTGACCGCCGCCCCCGGCGCCCCTGCCGTCGCGGCGATGCCCCGCCGAGCGCCGGGTGATGTCCAGCCGCCCGTACGGCTCGTTCTTCCGCGACCGAGCGGTCCCCATGCCCTGGGCACCATGGCGTTGCATCTCAGCGACCGCAGCCGCCGAGACCCCTGGGTCGCTACACGGCCGGTACGGGAGCTGATGGTTCAGCTCTGGTACCCCGCACACGCAGCAGCCGGCCTGCCCAGGGCGCCGTGGATGGCCGGACAGGCCGCCGCGGTCTTCCAGCAGACGGGGTACCTCCTCCCCGAGTACGTCACGCTGCCGGAGACGCACGCACGCATCGGCGCGGCAGCGGACAGGCGTGGGGGCCGACGTCCTGTGATCCTCTACTCCCATGGGCACGGGCAGCACCGCGGTTCCAGCACGGCGCTGGTCGAGGAACTTGTCAGCCACGGCTACGTCGTGGTCACCATCGACCACACTTATGACGCCGGGCAGGTCGAGTTCCCCGGTGGCCGGGTCGAGAAGTACGCGATGCCACCTCTCACGGGGGAGGACGACGACCCGACGATCCTCAAGGCCGTAGACGTGCGGGTGGCCGACACCCGTTTCGTGCTGGAGGAGTTGTCGCGGTTCGTACGAGACCGCCGGGGACCGCTCCCGCACGGACTCGGTGACATCCTCGACCTTGCCGGGGTCGGTATGTTCGGCCACTCCCTGGGCGGTGCGACCGCCGCCTCGGCGATGGCGGCAGGGGTGCCGATCACGGCAGGCACGAACCTCGACGGCAGTCTCTTCGGTCCTGTGGTGGCCAACGGGCTGCGCAAGCCGTTCCTCCTGATGAGCGAGGACGCGGACAACAAGCCGAGCTGGCCGGAGATCTGGCCCCGGCTGCGAGGATGGCGTCGCCATCTCCGGCTGACCGGTACCCGGCACTTCTCGTACACGGACTATGAGACATTCATGCCGCAGGCCGCCTCGCGGCTCGGAGCGACCGACGAGCAGCTGGCCGAGTTCATAGGGCCGCTCGACGGGACGCGCGGTATCGACGTCCAGCGGCACTTCCTGCTCGCCTACTTCGACCTTCACCTGCGCGGCTGTCGCGCCCCGATCCTCGATGGGCCGTCACCCCGGTATCCGGAGGTGCGTTTCATCGGTGGTATCGGATGATCCGAAAGGAAACGCGGTGGTCGCCGCATCTCGCAGCCGGCGAAGTCCACCCGTTTGGTGGCATCGTGCATGTGCCGCCCGTTCTCCAACAGGGGTTGGGAGCCGTGGGCCCCAGCCGGTACGGAGCGTCGGGCGGAGGGCTGGTGCCGCCACATCGACGTCGGGGACCCGGTCGTCAGCGTTGACACCAAGAAGGAGGAAGTGCGACACGATGCTGCACGAGATGAGTGAATGCGCTGGTCAGAGGCCCGACGACTGACGTCGGCAGCGTGTTCCCGGCCAGTGCTCAGGGCCAGTGCCCACCCCGACGTGCGTTGCCGGTAACGGCTCGGTGCGGAGCTCGGGGGAGAAGCCCAAGGGCCTGCGTTCCATCCGCAGGCCACAGGCAAGGGGAAGACCGGACGGGTGAAGGCGACTGAACCCCTGATGATGCTTCGTGATCTTTGGCTCCGCAGGTGGGATGTTCCAGCGGGGTGCAGGACTGGCCGTTGAGAAGCGGCAGGCGCCGGTTGGGGATTCTTTACCAGCCGGGAGAGCATCGCCGTCCCGGAGTAAAGGGGGCCCCGCCCCGGTCGTATCTCGCTCGTGTGGAACGTGGAAACCTCGATGGGTCCGGAGGCTTCGCCTTCGGTAAGCCGACCGCAAGGAAGGCCCAACTCCCCAGCGGGCACAGGATGATCCAAGAAGCCAAGGCCGGCAGCCGAAAGGCAGCAGGAAACCGGGACTGGTGGTCGGCGCCTCCGCTGGCCGTCCCGCACAACTGGCCGGATACGGGCACTGCCCGGACCCGAAAGGGTGCTGACGTGGATCAGGTGGGCCTGTGAGGACCCGATGAGCATCAACGCTCGAACCGAAGGACAAATCGGACACCATGGCGACACCGGCACCCACGGAGGACTCTGCCGTGGTTCACCGGGCTGCGGTGAGCGGACCGGAGGACGACCCCACCGGCTGGCTGTCGATCGACTGGCAGGCGACGGAGGGGGAAGTACGGCGGCTGAGGCAGACACCCGATCGGTCAGCCCGTGCAGGTCAAGACGCATGACTTCCTGGACCGGCAAGGTCCTGGCAAAGCAATTCCGTACGGGATCTACGACATCTACGGCGCAGAGATCGCGCGCTTCCTCACCGCGAACGAGGTCACGGTCATCGAGGTGGACCGGCCGGACCGCAAGGCGGGGCAACGGCAAGTCCGACCCCATCGACGCCTCCGGGGCCGCGACCGCGGTTCTGTCCGGCCGGGCCGGAGGAACACCCAAGACCCGCAACGGGATCGTGGAGGCGATCCGGGCCCTGCGGGTGGTCCGCGAGAGCACGGTCAAGGCCCGCACCCAGACCATCAACCAGATCCGGACCCTCATCGTCACCGCTCCTGCCACGGTGCGGGACAAGCTGCGAGGGCTCTCCACGCGGGAACTCGTCGACACCCTGGTCCGCTCCCGAGCCTCCCCGCCCGGCACCACTGAGAACCCCGCCCGGTAGACCCTGGCGTACCGGACGATCCCGTCCGCGCCCCGACTTGTCGCAGGGGAGGAGCAGGCCGCGAAGACGGCGCCCCGTCCGCCCGCGCGGATGTCTACACCGCGCCGACCGAGGAAGCAGCACTCGAGCGGTTCTGGCACCTCGGCCACCAAGCCCACGTCGCCCACTTCATGATCCGTAACCTCACCGCGGCCGAGCCCGGCCCGTTGCACCGTCGCCGACCTGCTCCAGGCCGAGCCGGTCGCCGCCGCGCGCACAGTTCAGGACTCCGGCCCAAAGGCGTCTGTCGTGCGCGGCATCGGGCGTCTCGGGACCGGCGACCTGAGGTACGCCTCGCCTCAGCAGCCGACCTGGAGAAGGCAGCACCGCTGATCCGGCGAGCGTTCGAGGCGGTCTGACGCAAGCGAAAGGGCGGCCGGCGCATCGGTTGCTCGATGCGCCGGCCGCCCTTCGGCGTCTGCCCCGGGCTCTCTGCTCTCATGATCGAGACCATGGGCCGGCCGGCCTGCTCGGCCGACGTCTTCAACGCCCGCGGTTCCTCTCGGGTCAGGAACTGTCCCGGAAAGGCGCCTGGGCCGCAGGGGCTTCGATCAGCGACGCGGCCGTGCCGCGAGCATCGCGTCGTGAAGCTCCTCAGGGCCGGGAACGGGCGGCAGCGGCGACGAGGGTCCGTCGGGGCGGCAGGAGTCGAGCAGCAGGGCGACCAGGCGCTGCCAGGCGCCGGGGGCGACGTGTCGGGTGGAGGACAGAACGCCTGTGTTGGCCATCAAGAACAGGATGACGTCGCTGCTGGTGATCTCGGGGCGCAGGCGGTGTTGTTGCTGTGCTCGGCGGATCAGGGCGTCAAGGGCTTCTATCGCGCGGGAACGTGGCTCTTCCATGGCCGGCGAGTCGGGAAAGCAGGCGGTGAAGGCCTCGGTGACGGCGCGGTCGGCGGCCTGCATGGCGCAGATGCGCTCGACGAAGCCCTTGAAGCCCTCCCAGGGGTCGGGGTTGAGCATCGCCTCCTCGGCGAGGCGGGCCAGATCAGTCATGCGGTCGGTCAGCACCGCCTCGATCAGGGCTTCCCGTTCGGGGAAACGCCGGTAGAGCGTGGCGATGTTGACTTCGGCCTGCCGCGCGACGTCCTCCAGCGGCGCGCCCAGTCCGCGCTCGGCGAACACGGTGCGGGCGGCCGCCATGATGCGTTGCCGGTTGGCCTCGGCGTCCCTGCGCAGCCTTCGGCCCTGCTCGGATCCCATGGCCTGGATTCTACAAGTGAAGGTGGTGCTGCGGTTTCTGGTAGCTTGAGCGCAACAAACCGCAGGGTTCCCTTCACTTATGGAATGAGTGTGCCGTGTCCGTCGTCCTGTGGGTCGCCCAGGCCCTCCTCGCCGTACTGTTCACCGCCGCCGGCGGGATGAAGCTGATCATGTCCCCGGAGGCCATGGTCCCCCTCATGCCGTGGGTCGTGGACTTCCGTCCCGAGACGATCAAAGCGATCGGAGCACTGGAGGTACTTGGTGCGGTGGGGCTGATCCTCCCCCGCGCCACGAACATCGCCCCGGTACTCACCCCGGCCGCCGCGGTCGGCCTCGCCGTCATCATGGCCGGCGGTGCGGTCGTGCATGTCACCCGAGGGGAATATCCCCACAGCATCGGCAACCTCACCGTGCTCGTGGTGGCTCTGCTGACCGCCTGGGGAGCACTTCGCTCCCTCTCCTCCCCCTGACCCTCCCCCCCCACATCGCCTCAGGACTCCTCAGCTGGGTGACGCCGAGGGACTGGGCGGGGTTCGCGGCTCATGGCACGCAGCGGGTCGGGACTCTCCGCAGCAGGGTTCTCGCGGCAAGGGCGTTCAGGGGCGGACTCTCCGGTGCGGACACCGTGCTGGTCTCCTTCGAGCGTCGACATCTCGCAGATCAGCCGGTGGCCGTTCTCATAGCAGCACGGGACAGGACGCAATCGTAGGAGCAGGCCGTCGCCGGCGGCTCCGACCAGGGCCTCGGTGTCACCGTCGTTGTGTCGTTCTCGGCACGCGGCCGTGTGTCCCGCCTGCCGGTCCCCCGGTTCGCTGGAGGGCATCGTTTACGCACCTTCTCCCCGGACACCACCGGCGGGCCACGCATTCGCTGACAAGTTCCAGGACTTGGGTCTCACCAGCTGCCTGACGCCGCGCCGGTACCCTTCGGCCCAGCGAATGCCGGGCCGGAAGAGGTGGTTGAGATCGGCCACGACGTGCCCTGGAATGGGCTCGGCCGGCCAAGTTGTCTGCGCGTGGGCGGGGTCAGTTGGGCAGGGCGCCTTCAACGAGTGACACGGTCGCGCGGGGATCGGGAACCTGGATCACGAGGCGGGCGTAGCGTTCGTCGGCCAGTTGGATGACCACCGCCTTCGCCGGGTTGCGGACGTCCCAGAAGACCCGTTCGCCGTCGATGTGGAAGGTGCCGGCGGTGACGACGCCCGGGACATGGGCGCCCGGGGATCGGAGCCCCTTGGGCTCCTTGACGATCCCGGGGTCAGCCGTGGCGCCGCGCACGTGGGCCAGCGGAATGGTCAGGCGGCTCTTGAGCGCCCAGAGTTTGTCCAGCCCCTCGATCTCCACGATCAGGTTGTCGTCGTCGATGCTGATGTGAACCGCCCCGGGTGAAGTGGAGACTCGATTTCATGAAAGGATCGAGTCATGGCACGACCTTCCCGTTACCCGCTTGAGCTGCGCCGACGTGCGGTGCGCATGGTCGCCGAGGTCCGCGGCGACCACCCGACCGAGACCGCGGCCTTGCAGGCGGTGGTCGAGAAGCTGGACATCGGCTCCCGCGAGACGCTGCGGAACTGGGTCAAGCAGCACGAGATCGACGCCGGGCAGCGGCCGGGGACCACGACGGAGGAGTCCGCCCAGCTCAAGGCGTTGAAGAAGGAGAACGCCGAGCTGAAGCGGGCCAACGAGATCCTGAAGGCCGCGGCGTCTTTCTTCGCGGCCGAGCTCGACCGGCCACACACACGCTCGTAGCGTTCATCGACGAGCACAAGGGCCGCTTCGGCGGCGTCGAGCCGATCTGCAGGACGCTCACCGAGCACGACTGCAAGATCGCCCCTTCCACCTACTACGCCCACCACAAACGCCGGAGCACACCGTCGGCCAGGACCGTGCGCGATACCGAACTGAAGGAACGGATCAGCGAGGCCTTCCAGGCCAACTACCGTGTCTACGGGGCGAGGAAGATCTGGCGTGAGCTGAACCGGCAGGGCCACCGCGTGGCCCGCTGCACCGTCGAGCGCCTGATGCGTGAACTTGGCATCGCCGGAGCGGTCCGCGGCAAGCGCGTGATCACCACGCTGCCCGGCGGCCAGTCCGAACGGGCGCCGGATCTGCTGGACCGCGACTTCGTCGCCGCTGCCCCGAACCGCTGCTGGGTCGCGGACTTCACCCACGTCAAAACCTGGTCCGGTGTCGTCCACGTCGCCTTCGTCGTGGATACGTTTTCCCGCCGGATCGTGGGCTGGTCCGCAGCCACCGTGAAGGAAACGATCTTCGTCCTGGACGCCCTGGAGATGGCCGTGTGGCAACGTGACCGAGACCAACATCCGGTGCGGCCGGGCGAGTTGATCCACCACTCGGATGCCGGATCGCAATATACGAGTTTCCGGCTCGCCGAGCATCTGGACACCGCCGGCATCGCCGCCTCGATCGGATCGGTCGGTGACGCCTACGACAATGCCCTGATGGAGAGCACGATCGGCCTGTACAAAACCGAGCTGATCAAGCCCCGGCGGCCCTGGAAATCGCTCGCCCAGGTCGAGCTGGCCACCGCCGAATGGACCGACTGGTACAACCACCGCAGGCTCCACGGTGAGATAGGCCACGTCCCGCCCGTCGAGTACGAAGCCAACTACTACATGGAATCCACGAAACCCCAGGTCACAACCACAATCTGAGATCTCTACCGAACCCGGGGCGGTTCATCGGCCGTATTCGGCGCCGCGTCACCGGCCAAGCTCCAGACTCGCTCGCGGACTTCGGCACGGGCCTGCCGCACGGCGGCCAGGGCCCGGGGGCCGGCCGCGGCAAGCGTGTCGACCAGACGGGAGACGGTGGGATCGGAGGCGACCAGGCCGAACAAGTCGGGCTCGGCCCGCAGCATGGCCACGTCGGACAAACAGTCCCCGCCCAGCGCGACCGCCAGTGCGAGGTCCAGCAGGACCTTGCCGGGATCGTGCACCGCCCGCGGCCTGCGCCACGGCTCCAGCGCCGTCGACAATGCTGTGTCCAGGCCAATCCGGCGGACGGTCTCCACCAGCAGCACCCCACCGGCCTGCGAGACAGCACCAGCCCCACCGCCCCGGACACGGACGCGCGGATAGAGCCCACTACGCTTCTTCACCTGGAGAGTGCTTCTTCCCTGCGGCGACTGGACCCTAGACAAGCCCTATCGTCCCAGGTCAGAGGCACTCTCCGTTTGATTGATCAAGACCCGGACAAGCTCACTCGCGGGGAGCCCGGGTCAGCCCTTCTCCCGCCCTGGCAGGGCCGCGCCATCCAGGAACGCGTGATAGGTCTCAACGGCATCCGGCTCGACTTCCGGGTTGGACGGGCCATAGCGGGTGTCGGAGCGGTCCCGCTTCGGTCCGGAGACCCAGAACTCCTCATTGGTCTGCGTGTCGTAGAAGTTCGCGTCGAACATCCCGCCTGCCCGGCGCAATGTCCTTCCCTGAAAATACGCAGTGCTCCAAGTCTTCGAGAAGTCCACCCACCCGATCCACGAGGGTCCACGGTCGGTGTCATAACCAGACTTCAACTGCACGAACATGAGGCGTCGAGGCATGTACCCAGCGTCCCGCACAGCCCGCACCCGCGACCAGCGCTTTTACAGCGGACAGACGGGCACGCCCGCCCGCGCTTCTTCACCTGGAGAGTGCTTCCTTCCTGGCAGCCGACAGGACTCAGACAAGCCCCATCGTTGCAGGTCAGAGCCGCTACCCATCCGCTCGATCAAGCCCCGGAGAGGCTGGCTCGTGAAAGCCCGAGGCTAATAGGCTTTTCCTGCTGGGCGGCTCCGGTTCTGAGCTCGAGGAGGCAGATCGTTCGTCGCGTGCTGTGGGGCGGCCGCTCCTCATGTGTGCACGCTTCCCCGGAACGCCTGTCTACTTCAAGTCCTTGAGTAGATCGATGAGTGCGTCACCGTGGGTCAGCTGAGGGTGGTGTCCGGCACCCGGTACCGAGACGAGGTTGACATTCGGGAGCGCTGCAAGCTCGTTCGCGGCGCTCCGGTCGAGCGGGTCATCGCTTCCCGTGATGATATGGACGGGGCCATCGAACCGCCTGAGCGCTTCCCATAGCTCGGCGCGCCAGCGCTTCGATCCTGTGCGTACGAGCTGGCTGGCCACGTACGCGGCACGGCCACGTCTGAGGTCGTCAACTGTGGTCGCGAGCGCCGTCGCGCTCGCATCTGACCCAGTAAGTCGACGTGACAGCTGGTGTGCATCCGTGTGTCGCAGGTAACTGCGTACGAACGGCCGCAACCTAGTCCCCGCGTCTGCAAGGGGTTGCAAGAAGAACGGTGCGATCAGCGTAAGGGATGAGACTCGAGCCGGAATCCGGTCTGCCGCGAGCACGGCCGCGGCCGCACCGATGGAATGGCCGATGAGTTCGACAGGTTCCTCGCCCAGTACCGCTGGCAGCCAGCGTTCCCAGTCCCGAATGCCCGATCCGCCACTCAGGCCGAGGCCGGGCAGATCGACCGCTCGCGCGCCAATGCTCGCGGCGACGTCGGCCCAGGTATCGGCGTTGACCGGCAAGCCCGGTAGGATCAACTTGTTGGATCCAGGTGCGCCGAGTTCGAATGTCCGCACGCCTCCTGCATCGATGAACCATCGTTCGTCGCCCTTCGACGCCCCGAACCGGTGTGCGGCCATGTAGTCCGCCCAGCGTTCGAGCGAGATCCGTACATCGGGCATTGGAATGCCATGCCTTGCGGCGAGTTCGATGGCGGGCCCCGTCGGGTATCGATCGGAGGACAGGAAGCCGAGGGTCTCCGGATCCGCTTTGGTGACCCATTGGGGAAGGCGCTTGATGACACCGATCGGGATCCTCAGGCTCGGGACCTTCGCGCCGAGGTGCTGACCAACATGGGTGAACAGGTCCCCGAGCGGCGGGGTCGCATCGTCAAGGATCCAGTACGCTTTGCCCGCAGCATGGGGATCGACCGCTGCCGCGGCCATGAAGTTCGCCATGTAGTCGACTGTCAGGACCGGGACGAACGTGGACTTCCCGGCGGGGAGTGCTGACGCGGTGCCGCGCCACATCTGCTCGATAGTGGTGGCGATCCCAATGTGTTGATCTGACTCACCGGTTGCGCTGTCGCCAATCACGGTGGCCGGATTGATGATGGTCCAGGGGACCCCACGCTCGGCGGCCCGGGCTTGGAAGATGGCATCGGACTCAACCTTTGACGCCTCATAGCCACCCAGCTCCGCATACACCGCCGCGCGGTGCTCGTCCGACCAAGGCACGGCAGCGGGATTCTGGCCACCGACGCGGTAGCCGGAAATGTGCACCAGGCGCTGCAATTGCGGGAGATCCGAAGCGAAATCGATCAGCTTCTCGACGATGCCGACGTTCGCGCTGCGCGCCTCCTCAGCTGGCATTCCGAACCGGAAGGAGCCGGCGCAGTTATGGATCTCAGTCACGTCCGCGAAGGCCGCCGTGCCGCCCACCAGGATCTCAGGCGCGTCGAAGTCGACGATTGCCACGTTGACGGGTTGTGTCAGACCGTGCGTGCGGAGCCACCGCATGACGCGAGCTCCTGATTCGCCAGTTCGCACCACCGCGGTCACGTTCGCGCCTGCTTCGGCCAGGGTCATGACGAGGTGTCGTCCGATGAGTCCGGATGCTCCGAAAATTAGTGCATGTCGTGACGTTCTATGAGTTTTCATCGGGCCTCTTCCGTGTTGTTGATGCGATGTGCGATGAGTTCGGACACAACTTCGGCGGCCGTGTGCAGCGGCTGGGTGCTACGCGTCGCGCGGGAGACAATGACTGCGCCCTCGATCGTCGAGACAATGACGGTCGCTAGGCTGCGGGCGTTCTCGGTAGCGAGCCCGTTCGCTTCGAGGAACCTCGCAGTCGGAGCGATCCATGATTCAAAGGCCGTTGCGCAGGCATGACGCAGCCGCTCGCTCTCCGCACCCATTTCGAGAGTAACGACGGATACCGGGCAGCCGAGCCGGAAGTCGCTCTCGCCCACGATGGTGGCCAAAGTCTCGACGACGGTGCGTGCCGCTGCGGCAGCGCCGCCCGACGAGGCCACAGATTCGGCGATCAGAGCCTCGAACTGCTGAGTGGCGAGTTCGATCGCGGCGACCCCCAAACCCTCCTTCCCGTCAGGAAAGTGGAAGTAGATCGATCCCTTGGGGGCCGTGGCGTGCTCGATCACTGCGTTCAGACCAGTGCCGCTGTAGCCGCTGGTTTGGATGAGTTCGAGCATCGATTCGGCGAGCCGAGCCCGGGTCTTGTCTCCCTTGGATGCCATGACCCAAAGAATAGACCGGTCTATAGATTTTGCGCAAGTGATCCGCCTCAGCTCGAGGCCTGGTCGGGTAGGACCGCCGCGTTGCTGCGGCGGTCCCCCTCAGAGGGCGGTATGCGAGTTTTTGCCTTGTATATGACTCTGCTAGGGGATTGGCGTGCAGATCAGGGCTGTTAACGAGTGCCGGTCACATGGCGAGGACGAACAAATCGACTGGGATTCGGCCTGGCGGACGTGTTGCCGCCGCCCGGTGCCCTGGCATGGGACCGAGCAAAAGGGCCATCTCGGCCCGGGCTCGGCGGCATACTGCGGTCATGAGCGGAGAGGATTCGACACGGCTGGCGAGAGCCCTCATCGAGTTCCGAGAGGCCGAGGGCATCTCGGAGCGTGAACTCGCGCGCCGCACCTGGCTGAGTGAGGCGACCATCAGGACCTTTGAACGCGACCGTGGGGACCTGCCCACCCCGACCGTTGCCCGAAGCTTCGAGGAAGTACTCGGCTGGGCTCCGGGCAGCATCAAGACCGCGCCGTCCGAGGCGATGGGCCGTGAGACATCGGCCGACGCGGCCATGGACCTCGAGTAGGCGTGCTGGTCAGGGCTGAGTTCCGGGCGATTGCGGTCGTGGCCTGGCGAAGAGTCCTGGCTCGGTCTCGGCCAGGATTCCGCGGCCGGCCAGCCGCTTGAGCTTGAGGCGGACGTTGTTGATGTTGTTGGGCGCGACCGCCACGTCCATCGCCTCGCACACCTGCCGCGCACGCAGCGGATGGTCGGCCGCGGTGAACACCGCCATGATCTGCTGGTAGGCCGGATGATCCGGCAGTTTCGGTGCCGGCGGCGCGGGCGGCCCGGGGTCGGGCAGCGCCAGCAGTGTCTTGCGGGTGATCCGGACTTCTTCGGCGGCCCGGCCGAGTTCGTCGAGCCGGGCGGTCAGCTGCGTGATCTGTTCCCGCGTCGTCTCGGCCTGCGCGGTGATCTCCCGTTCCCGCTCCTCCAGCCGTGCCAGTACCGCGCCGAGCGTCAGCTCCCCACCGGTCATGCGGTGCGCCAGGCGGGTACGGTCGCCGCGGTCAGCCGCCGCAGTATCACCGCAGTCATCGCCCAGTACACCCGCGACTCCGAAGTGCGGGGCAGATGCTCGTAGTCGCGCACCAGCCTGCGGTGCAACATCAAGATCCCACAGGCGCGTTCCACGACCCACCGCTTGGCCTGGGGAACGAACCCGGTCTGCGCGGGATTGCGCTCGACAATCTCCACCTCGATGCCCACCTTCTGACCATGCGCGACGACGGCGTTCTTGAAGCCCTGGTCGACCAGGGCCTTCTCCACGGCGTCGGTGTCGGCGGCGACCTTGTCCAGCAGCGCGATCCCGACGGCGTTCTCGTGCGCCGACGCGGCCGCCACGACCACCGCGATCACCAGCCCCAGAACGTCAACAGCCAGGCCGCGCTTGCGGCCCGGTACTTTTTTGCCGCATCACACCCCGTCGACACCGCGGGCACCCCGGCCGCCGCGTGAACGCTCTGGGTGTCGAGCACCACCAGGCCCGGGTCCGCCTTCCGGCGCTGTCGGGGCTTGGTTTATGTCGCCGGTTGGTGGGTCTGCGTAGGGAGGGTTTCTGTGGGCTGGGGTTTCGCGGGTTGACTGGGTGATCTTCTGTTCAGGGGGTGGGGTTCCAAGCCGGGTGTGCGCGGCGGTCACCAGCCAGGTCCAGCGGTCGGCGGCCTCGCAGTCGCGCAGGCGGGGCCGGGTCCAGCCGAGGGTCTGCTTGAGCAGGCGGAAGGTGTGCTCCAGGTCGAAGCGGCGGAGGAACGCCTGCCAGCAGCGGTCAACGTCGGTCGGGGCGGCGTCGGTGCGTGACCACCAGAGCCAGACCGGCCGGTTCACCCCGCCACTGGGCAGCTTGTCGACCGCGAGCCGGATTACCGTGCCCTCGATCACCGGCAGCGGCCCGTTGTGCTCCAGCCATGCCGCCCGCCGGGTCAGCCGCGGGTGCAGCCGGTCCCAGGCCCGGACGTAGCGGCGGGTCGCGGTGGTGGTCACTGCCTGCTCGGTGCCCCAGGTGGCGGGGGCGCCGAAGATGAACTCGCCACCGTGCTTGGGCGGTCGGCCACCGGCCGGGTTCGCCGCAGCGAACTCCGCGCGACTGGGCGCCGGTCGGCGCATCACCCGGTCCGAGCGGAGCCTGCCCAGGACCTGCACCGGCAGGTCGCCGAGAAGGTGCGCGATCCGTGGGGCGTCGTAGCCGGCGTCCATAACCACCAGGACCTCCGGAGCACCCGCCTTCCACGGCCCGGCACCGATCAACCGGACCATCGTGTTGCGGAGGTGGGCGGCGGTGACGGCAGCGACATCGGCGCCGGGTTCCAGCCGCACTACGTCCGGGACCACCGTCCGCGATGTCCGCCCGGGCTCCAGCGCGACCACGAACGAGTACGGCTGGCCCGGGATCATCTGGTGCTTGGCGTCGCCGCGGCCGAAGGTGTGGCAGAACGAGCGGTCCGGGCAGGTATGCGCGGTCGGCCGCAGCCACGGCGAGACGTCCACCGCGAGCACCAGGCGACCGTCGGCGGCTCGCGGCAGCGGCAGGCCGGCCAGCTCGGTCCGCAGCCGGTCGGCGTCCACCCGGCCCCGGCTCAGCGCGGCGTAGAGGGCGCCGTGCCCGCGCCAGTGCTCGGGCGCCAACGCCAGGTCGACCAGTGTCCTGACCGGCCCGTTGCTGCACAACACCGCCTCGGTCAACTCGAACAGCGCGTCGCGCCGCCCAGTCAGGCAGCCGTAGGAGACCCCCGGAAGCGTGACAGTTCCGCGAACGGCTCGCCCTGCACACCCTGCTGCACCACACTCATCACTGCGGCCTTCGCATCAAGTCCTTTACCTCTTGGTCGAGTTCAGGACCATGCGAAGGCCGCACCGCCGTCCCGGGAACACCCGAACGAGTGATCACTGGACCCTTCTGTTCGAGGCCGGACGCTAAACGACAAGCTGACGCGAGAAGCTACCCGACGAGGCTCGGCGCGCACCAGAGGCACTGGGGGTAGTTGAGGCACGGGGCGTGATGCGTGCTGGGGATATCCGGGATTGGTTGAGACCGTGTGAGCGCGGGTTCGCGGGGGCGTAGGCCTGCTGGTCTGGGGTTGTCTCTTGTCCACCGGGGAACGGGTCGGTCCACGGCAGCTCGACCAGGCGCGTGAGTTCCGCGGGGAGCGTCGCGATCACTCGACCCAGAGACTCGTACACCGCCCCCTGGAAACCTCTCCGCAGAGGACGCTCCGGGGAGCAGGCCCCCGGCCTGGGCGTCGGCGAAACCCCGCCGCAGACGGCCGATCGCGGGATTCGCCTCGGCGGCCAACGCTGCGCCCACGGCGGTCAGCGTGACACGCCGGCCCGTGCGCTCGAACAGCGCCCGCCGACCTGTCCTTCCAGCCGTTTGATCATCTGTGGGACACACCACCGGAGATCCGGGGCCGCTCGGCCGTGCGCCCGGAATGGAGTTCCCCGGACAGCCCCGAAGAACACTCGAGTTCCCACAGGGAGAGGTCCGGCAGGAGCGGAGAGGTCATCACCGGCTGCCGAGACGGGCGACGATCAGACGGGCCGCGGCGATCGCTTCCGTCTGCCGGGCCGTGTGATCCTCCGGGCGGCCGGCCGCGACCCAGCGCGAGGCATCGACCAGTGCACCGTTGAGAAGTACGGCCAGGGTCGAGGCGCTTACCTGTGCGGATACGTCCCCGGCGCGTTGCGCGCGGTCGATCGCGTCGGTGATCGACCGGATGCAGGAAGCAGTGGACGACTCGACCGCAGCGGGCAGCACGGCCGGGGCGTCATGGAAGATGATCTGCTGTACGTCCGGCGCCTGGGTGAGTTCGATATAGGCCACACAGCGGGCCGTCAGAGCGCCCAACGGGTCCGGGGCTTCGGCCGCGGCGGCGTCCAGGCTCACACCCAGTTCGGCGTCCACCGCTTCCACCACAGCCGCCAGCAGACCGCTCTTGCCGCCGAAATGGTGATACAGCGCGCCCCTGGTCAACGAAGCCGAGGCCGTCAGGTCGTCCATCGACGTCGCCGCGTAGCCGAATTCGCCGAAGTGGCGCCGGCCTGCCTCGATCAGGGCTTGCCGGGTGGTGTCCAGCATCTCCGCACGGGTCCTGCGCCCCACGGCTCCTCCGTCCCTCGGTGAGGCACAACGTAATTGACATACGCGGCGTATGTCAATTAGCGTCCTTCACATACGCGATGTATGTGAATGGCTCGCGTTCAATCGGCAGGCAGGAGAATCGTGTTCACTCGCTATGCGACGCTGTTCCGGCATCCCGGTGCCACCCCCATGACCACCGCCGGTGTGCTCGCGCGCATGCCGTTGTCCATGGTCGGTATTGGCATCATCACGATGGTCTCCCGGACCCACGGCAGCTACGCCCTGGCAGGTGCGCTGGCCGCCTGCTACACCCTGGTCGCCGCTGTGGCCTCACCACAGGTGGCCCGCCTCGTCGACCGGTACGGGCAGGGTCGCGTCGTCGTCCCCGTCGCGCTCTTCGGCACCGCCTGGATCTGGGCGATGGCTGCCGCCTCGGCCTCCGACGGGCCCGAGGTCCTCCTGTTCGTCTTCGCCCTGCTGGCCGGAGTGACCCCGAGCGCCCCGGCGTTGGTGCGATCCCGCTGGAGTCACATTCTTCGTGACACGGACGACATACACACTGCGTACTCCTGGGAGACCGTGCTCGACGAGCTCTGTTTCATCCTTGGGCCTCCCCTCTCCATAGGTCTCGGCATCGCCCTGTTCCCCCAGGCGGGACTTGTCGCCGCGAGCATCTTCTCGCTGGCGGGAACGTTGTGGCTGACCGCGCAGCGCCGCACCGAGCCGCCGATCACCGGGACACTGCCCGGTGAAAAGCTGAACGGTTCGGGATTGCTCCGGGTTCTCTCGGATCCGACCGTGGCCCTCGTGGCGGTCGCCATGGCGGCAATGGGAGTGATCATCGGCACCGTTGATGTCGTCTCCGTCGCGTTTGCCGAGGCCGGGGGCAACACGGCACTGGCGAGCATCGTGCTGTCCGCCTACGCGGCAGGATCATGCCTCTCGGGCTTCGTGTTCGGCAGCAGGGTGATCACGCGCCCGATCGACGAACTCCTGCGGGCCGGCCTCATAGCCACCGCGCTGACCACCGTACCCATGGTGTTCGCCGGATCGATCGGCGCACTGTCCGCCACGGTCCTGGTCGCCGGAGTCTTCTTCGCCCCCACCATGATTCTCAGCTCCCGCCTCATCGAGAAGAATGTCCCACAGGCTTCACTCACCGAGGCCCTCACGTGGGCGACCGCGGGATTGAGCCTCGGCACCGCGATCGGTCCCGCAGCCGCCGGGCCCGTGATCGACGGGCTCGGCGCGGGCAACGGATTCTGGGTCGCGGTCGTCGCGGGCGCAGTACTGCTTCTCCCCGTCGTGATCCTCCGACGCGCCCCTGCCTGACGCCGAGAGACGGGCCCTGACCCAAGGCCGGGTAGTTAACGTTTTCGCAGGTCACGCAAGGGGTGTTGGGGTCCATGCAGTGGCGGCGTAGAGGCCGGGGCCAAGTTTGTGGATGAGGCCGGTCTCGGCCCATCTGGAGAGCTGCCGATACATGGTCTCCATGGTGATGTCGCCGAAGTGGGAAGCGATGTCACGGGGGCGCCAGAGGCGGGTGGGGTTTTCCTCGAGCAGGCCCAGGATCCGGTGACGTCGGCGCTCGGCGAGGGCTGTGTGCCGGTCGTCGCGGGAGATGGCGGGGAGTTGAGGGTGCGGTTCGCGAGGTTCGAGGACGCTGATGTCGAGACCGGTGATCGTGCGGCTGGTGTCGGGCCTGCCGTCGTCATGGCGGGTGCTGTAACGGGACATCGGTGACTTGACCTTGCGGGTGCTGACGCGCTGCCGTCGGGGCGGCAGGAGACGGGCCAGGATCCGGTGCCCGATCAGCCCGACGCGGCCGACATCGGCGGGGTCGGTGATGACGGCGGCGGCCTGGACGACCTGGTCGCGGGCGGTCTGGAGCGCGATGGTGAAGCAGCAGCGGTCCGGATCGGTGCCGGGCAGCGACTCGGCGGCCTCGACCATCATGGTGCGCAGGGCCTGGTAGAGGGTGAGAAGGGCCCACATCTCCTGTTCGACGCCGGCCGGGTCGCCCGAGCGCAGGACGCGCCCGTTCGTGATCGTGTGGCGGAGCGCGTAGTACGCAGATTCGTGTTCCCACCGCTGGTGGTAGAGGCCCACCAGCGCGGCCGCCGGGTATCGGCGGGCGTCGGTCAGAGTGGTGACCAGCCTGTAGGAGCCGGTGAAAACGGTGCCGTCCGCGCAGGTCACCGTGATGTTCGCGTCGATCACACGTACCTTCACGGCGGCGATCACCGACAGGTATGAGCCGTCGGCGAGACGTGTCAGGACGGGGGTACGCCGGTTGCTGCGGAGTCGGCCCAGGAACTGGGCGCGGGTCGCGGTGACGGAAGCGAGGAAGTCGTTGCCGTCGAAGCCCTTGTCCCACAGGACGAGCATGTCCGGCCGCAGCAGATGCAGCAGGCGCGAGGCATAGCTGGTCTCGCCCTCGGCGGTGGGTCCGAACACTGCGCCGATCAGGGCCCGTGTCCCGGTCTCGACCAGCGTCATCAACTCCAGTGTGGGATAGCCGTGATGGGAGGTTCGCCCCAGCCAGGCCCTGTTTCGCCCGGAGTCGGGGACCTTCTGCGAACTGCAGCCGTCGAATGACACAGTCCGGTACGGCCCGAACCGCACACCGGGTGTCGTCGGCCGTGCCAGAGGCCCCGCGAGAACCTCGAATAACGCCCGCACCGGCGCACTGCCCAGTCGTCGGCGCAGATCACGCAGGGCCTTCGGCGTGGGGGAGGCCACCGGCACTTCGGCCAGCCCGGCCGTCAGCTTGTCCCAGACCAGCCGGTAGCCGACTTCAGGGAACAGACACATCGCGAGCAGGAAGTAGATCCCGACCCGCGAAGGAAGATCGCGCAGTCGTCTCTGCACCGAGCGGGTCTCCGCCAGGACCGCGTCGATGAGCTCGAACGGCACGACGGGCGTCAACTCGCCCAGACGCCCGGGCGCGAACCGGCCCGCGGCCACTGTGACCGTACGGGTGATGGCCATCACCGAGGCCGGCAGGACATGATGAAACGGCAACGGAGCTCCTCGAGTACAAGCTGTCTTGGACGACTGCCTGTACCAACGAGCTCCGTTGCTCTTGCGTCGGAAATCTTTCAACTGGCGCGCATGACCTGCGAAAACGTTAACTACCCGGCCTTGGGTCAGGGCCCGAGATCGGTACCACCGTCTGGGAGACCCGCGAGGCTGCCCGGGCCGACGTCTTCCGTTACATCGAGATCGAGTACAACCGCAGCCGACTCCGCAGGCATCCCGAGTACGGGTACGTCACCCCGCTCGAAACGAGAACCTTGCTCAGGCAGGACCTCACCCCCGCAGCGTAAACACCCGCTGTCCAGGCCCCGGGGGGAACTTCAGATTGAGAACCGCTGGCCACTGTCGTCACTTGTTCGGGTGGCCTTGCCTCAGGTCCGGCGTGTGCTGTCCGGTCGCACCGAAGCTGACGAATTCTCACCGGATCTCATCCGTGTTGTCGGATTCTCACCGTTTCGCATTCCGGGCGTTCGCGGCAGGACCTGTCCATAGCCGCGCAGCCGTGCGGACCAGGTCGGCCAGGGCGAGGGAGCGGCTGTGCGCGGGCCAGGCGATGTGGGTCACGACGGGAGGTGCGTCGGTCAAGGGGACGGCCGTGTGCTCGGCCCACAGCCAGGAGCGAGCGGAGTCGGGGACGACCGCCACGGTGCGTCCGAGAGCGATCAACTGAGCCAGTTGCGTCTGGTTGTGGATCTCGGGGCCCGGACCGGGTGCGTAGGTGCCGTGGGTGGGCCAGCGGGCGAGCGGCAGATCCGGGACGTCCCTGACATCGGCCAGGGACAAGGTCTCGCGGGCGGCGAGCGGGTGCCCGGCGGGCAGGATGGCGATCTGCCCTTCGGTCGTCAGCGCCTCGCTGTCGAACCCCGCGAGGGAGTTCCACGGTGCGTGCATGAGCGCGACATCGGCACGTCCGTCGCGCAGCAACTCTTCCTGCTCGCACAGACCGCACAGCAGCACCTCGATCTCGGCACTGCCGGGCTCGACCGCGTAGGCGTCGAGGAGCTTCCGCAGCAGTTCGTGCGACGCGGCGGCCTTCACCGCAAGGACCAGCCGGCCGTGGGGGCCGCCAGGGCTGTCGGCACCGCCCGCGCGCCGGGTGCGGCGAGCAGCGGCAGCGGTCGCGTCGAGGGCCGCCAGGCCCTCGCGCAACAGCACTTCTCCGGCACCGGTCAGGAGGACACCGCGGCGGTTGCGCTGCAACAGGCGGACCCCGAGGCGCCGTTCGAGCTGCTGGATCGCCCGCGACAGCGGCGGCTGGGCCATGCCGAGACGCTCGGCGGCGCGTCCGAAGTGCAGTTCCTCGGCGACAGCCACGAAGTACCTCAACTCGCGGGTCTCCAGGGTGTCCACGGCCGCAGCATACGCGGTGATACCCGGAAGGTATGACAGGACACCGTATCGGTGTTGGCCGCGCCACTCGTCCGCGAGCCAACATCATCGGCATGAGCGAAACGATGATTACGCTGGTGACCGGCGCGAACAAGGGCATCGGATACGAGATCGCGGCCGGGCTGGGTGGCCTCGGGTACCGCGTGGGCGTGGGAGCCCGTGACGCGGCCCGGCGCGAAACCGCCGTCGGGAAGCTGCGCGCCGTCGGCGTGGACGCGTTCGGGGTACCGCTGGACGTGACCGACGACCGGAGCGTCACTGATGCCGCGGAACTGATCGAACGGCTGGCCGGGCGTCTGGATGCCCTGGTCAACAATGCCGGCATCTCGGGCGAGATGGGCCCGGGGTGGGTGCAGGACCCGACCGCACTCGACCTGGAGGTGCTTCGCACGGTCGTGGACACCAACGTCATGGGTGTCGTCCGGGTCACCAACGCGATGCTGCCGTTGTTGCGGCGTTCGGCCTCGCCACGCATCGTCAACGTCTCCAGCAGCGTCGGTTCCCTGACCCGGCAATCGGACCCGGACCTCGAGATCGGCCCGATCATGGCGGCCTACGCGCCGTCGAAGTCGTTCCTCAACGCCCTCACCGTGCAGTACGCCCGGCAGTTCGCCGGTACGGGCATCCTGATCAACGCCGCCTGCCCGGGTCTGGTCGCGACCGACTTCACGGGCTTCCAAGGGCCCCGTACCCCTGAACAGGGTGCGACCACGGCGATCCGGCTCGCCACGCTGCCCGACGGCGGCCCGACCGGTTCGTTCTTCGAGGACGACGGCGTCGTCCCCTGGTGATCACGAACCCGCCGTGGATTCCGCAGAAACCAGATGCGCTGAGAGTCCGGGGCCGGGCGTTCTCGTCGAACCTGGCAACCCCGCAGCTCAGCGCAAGATCCACAGACAAGCCCAACGCGACAGGACATGTGCGCCTCACGCGGATGCAAACGTAGTGCTCGCGGAGGAGGCTGCCCACGTTCACTCGTTTGGGGACTCCGTTGCCAGCGGGATATCGCACCGCGGGCAGCCGTTCGCGTGGTCGTCCTGGCAGATGTAGCCGATGGCACCTTCCACGCACCATTCGGCGGCCTCCTCGGACAGCAGGTCGGGCCCGGCATGGAGCAGCCGACGAAGTTCCGTGGTGTCCGCAATGTCGGCCGGGCGGTTGGTGAACCACTCGTCGAACCAAGGCTCGTCCCGGTGCATGCGCCAGTGCGCATTCTCCCGGTTGTTGACAGCTGTAAGGAACCGATCGACGATGCGCTCCCAACTCGGTGCTCCGAACCAGCCGTTGTCGAACGCGCAGAAGTATTCGATCAGGGTTCGCAGGCCGAACTCCTTCTCGCGAAGGCGGTACGTTCGCCCCCAAGCGATCGCGTCCTGTGCCATCTCCGCGAGTTCTTCGCGCGGATCAACCTCGTGCGCCGGGTCGTCAGGGTTGTGGCAGGCCAGCCCGAGCTCGAGCACGGACTGCCCGGTCGGTAGAACCCGGGACGGGTTGACGATCGCGAGACCGAGATCGATCCAGTTGACATGGTCGAACGACAGCATTGAGCGCACGAGTCGGGTGGTTGCCGTGTTGATCCGCATCATCGTGCCGTCGTGCAGCGGACTCTTCCCGGCGTGCCAGTTCTCGACGGGTGTGTTGCGCCACACGGCGAGCGTGATGCGGGTGGCAGCGAGCCACAGCAAGGCGTCGTCGTCGAGGTGCCCGAACCGCTTGGCACACTCCTGGGCGCCGTAGGTGATCAACTCTTCCGGTTTCGGCCACCTGTGGCTGTCGGGCCCTTCAGGCGCGTACTCGTAGTCGCCGGCGTACTCGTCGAGGATCTCGCTCAGTTCGGCTGCGCTGTAAGCCTCGCTATACTCGGAGCCGTCCGGCCCCTCAACGGTGTACATGTCGTGGTCCCAGGAGACGTACACGTCGCCCCAGAGCACGACGTCATCGCACTCGCTGGCGTTGTCCGTCACAACCGGCCTGATGGTGATCGGGGTAGTACGCCCGTCGGTTCCCTCGCCGTCCTTCTCGGCGGCCCATGCGGTGATGACCCCGAGCGGCTTCGGAAGGAGAGGACCGACCTCGGTGATGCTGAACGGCTCGTCGTCGTCATCGGTGGCGAACCGGCTGTTGACGAACGCGACCGCCTCGGAGGGCGTGCTGACGATGGACTGGCTGCCACTCTCGCTGTCAACTACACGCCACAACGCCCTGTTCTTCACGGTGCTCTCCGATCGCGGTGAGTGCACCCGGGGCGGGTGCGGTGCGCCGGGTCGCTCGGCACTGACTCCAATTATGGGCTGATCATCCCGTCCGTAGTACCGCAGGCGCTTGTCGGCGACGACGCTCGGGACGTTCGTGTGCAACCTGCTTTTCGCGACCGCAGCGACACAGCCGAGATCACGCAAAGTGCAACGGCGTGTCCGCGCAACCTGCGCTGCACGTCAACAGGAACTGTACGGTCTCAGACCGCCTGGCACAGTCTCAGTCGGTGGGGTCTCCACTGATCAGCCGAAGTGTCGACTCGCCATATCGTTGGCAGTGCTGGCGACGGCTGGACCGCGCCGGTCGGCAGACCGGCGGTCACCCACGCGATCGGTTGCTCAACTCGAACGATCAGCCCGTCCGACTACCAGAAGCACCGGCCTGCCGCCGCTTCTCCGACCCCCACCCATCTCCTCATCAGTCGGCCCATCTCGGCGAGGGGGAAAATCGCCGCACTCCAGCGAGAACTACTGGGGAGGTGAACCTCTACATTGAAGGACACCGTCAGCCGTATCGAGCGAGCAGTGAAGGTGTGTGAGTGGGTGGAACGGATGGTTGCCGATGCAGGTTCGTAACGCCCCGGACCGCGTTGCAGCCTGCTGGACGGCCTGAGGAAATGACACCGATCTGAGACAGCCGCCTGCCGACACATCGTGAGACTCAAGGGAAACATCCAGGTCACAGGGTCGGCGCCTGACACTGAAGTTGAGAACCTACACGGGCATGACGCGTCGCTGGACGAAGGAGAGTAGCCGTGGCACGCAGCATCCGGCCGGGCACCGCGGATGCCGACGACGTCCTGGTCGTCGACGCGATCGAGCGCACCGCCCAGGAGACGTTCACCGCCGCCCCGCCCGCCCAGGCCAACTTCCTGGTGAAGCAGCTCAAGACGGACCAGGGCCGTCGCCGCCGAACTCGGCATCATCCAGCGTTCCGTCGAGCGCTACCGCAAGGGCCAGCGCAAGAACCCGCCGAAGAACATCGCGGCCCGGATCGAGACCGCGGTCCGGGCCCGGTGGCAGCCCAGGATCCGCCGGCGGGCGAAGAAACGGGCCGCGACCAGTACCGGCATCACCATCGAGACCCGCGCCACCTTCGGCTACCGGGTCCCCGTCGGCACCACCGACGAAGGCCGCCAGCGCCGCCTCACCGTCCACTACGCCAGGCGCCTCTTCGATGCACGGCAGGGCATCGGCGACCAGACACCGAACAAAGTGATCGCCGACGGAATCAAAAAATCTATTTTCAGGACGGCGGACACCGCACCCAGGACCTGGAAATGGAATTCACAAGTATCGAATACGTCGATATTTCCTACTGAAAAAGAAATTCCTGACCCCGGCATTACAGCTGCCGATGAGTCGAAGCAAGGTAGTTGTCACCGGCAGTGTCGTGAGCGGTTGTCGATTGCCGTGGCCAGGTGTTTGGCGTGGTCTTCGAACAGTGGCTTGAGAAGCGATTCCCAAACCGGAAGGCAGGGGACTTGCTCGAACCGTCCTCCAAGCGGGTCTCGTTCAGGCAATCAAGGCTCAGCCGTGCATAGCAGCAGGGCCTCTTGAACATCTCGGTGATGTCGAGTCAGTCGAGGATAAGAGGCCCTGATGTCCCGCTGTGTCGCTCCGCACCTTCCTCGTCCACTTCCGGTGCACCGACGTGTGACTTTCTTGCTGGCCGGGACTGTGGCGCATGGTTGCGAACCTGGGTGGCAACGGAGGCCACTCGGATTGATCGGTGCGGCCGCCTGGTAGGCGGACAATGATCGCCCCTGGATATTCTGTGAATATGAGATCGATGGATCCGTTCCGCGACCTAGCCCGCGACCAGGGCATACCCCAGGACGAGGTCGAGCGGTGGCTCGATACAACAGTCCGTCCATGCGCAATGCTGGGCGCAGGAAAGCCGAGTCACGGCCCGGTGGTCGGACAGCTCGGCGGGCTGCCGCCGATGCCCGAGGACGAGCCCGTGCCGGACTTGCCGTTCCTCGCCTCGGTCGACCTCGCGGCCATCCCACCGGGCGCGACGGACCTCCCGTTGCCGAAGGACGGCACGCTGCTCTTCTTCGCGGACACATCTGAATCTAACCCGTGGACACGACGCGACTGGTCCCGGCTCCTCTATGTCCCGGCTGGCAGGCCAGTCTCCAGACGCGGTCCGGGCGATGAGTGGCCGCCACAGGTCCACTCGGCCCGTGATCTCTATCTGGTGATCGATCCCTCGCTGCCCAACCACGGCGACTACACCGAGGAGTTCCCGCACGGTGAGGAGCTGGGCGAGGTGTGGTGGGAAACCTCCGACGATGTACAGACGAGCGGATCGGTGCAGATAGGCGGCTACCCCTGGGTCTGGAACAACGATCCCGTCACGGACTACGACCACGGCCCGGACGACTGGGTGCTGCTCGCGGAGATCGGGGCGAACGACGGTGATCTTCTGGGCAGGGTCCACTGGGTGATTCGCCGGGACGACCTGGCCGCTGGCCGTTTCACCCGGGCCCGGGCCTGCTACGACATAGTCGGCTGACGTGGTCCAGAAGGCATTCCCAGATGGCGCGAGGTCCGGTCGAACTGTCGTCCTGGCAGGTCTCCTTCAGGTGATCAACGGATGCTGGAGATAAGTGCAGCTCGGGCAGGCCGCAGCCGTGCTGGAGCGGTACCCGCTCTCCGCGCTGGAGACGTGCAGGACGGCCCCGGCCGCAGAGGGAGGCGACGTCGTCGACGAGCTCCTGGGCGGCTACGGCACGGACAGGTTCGAACGGGTCCGGCCGGTGGTGCGCCAGGCCCTGGCGCACCACCGGGCCGACGGCGGCCCCCACGTGCGGATCGCCGACCGGCGCCTCGCCCTGCGTAACACCGGCGCCCCTGTACATGGATTACTGACCCGGCAAGACGAGACCGGATCGAGTCGCCCCGGCAGGGAAGCCGCAGGGCGGTGGTCGGCACCACCGTCCCGCCACCGTTACTTGTCCGGTGTGCCCGTCCTTGCGGCGGCCTGGGCCAGTTCGGGCTGGGCGACAGGTGCGCCGTCGTCGAGCGTGATGCGCACCGTGTGCTGGGTTCCTCTGTCGACGGTGTCGAGTTCGTTGGCGAACCGGTCGTATGCGGTGGCTGCCAGGGCCCAGTCGGCGGTGAGGAACTCGGCCTTGTCCCGGGTGTCCCACAGGGCGATCAGGAGTGCGATGAGCGACCGTCCGGACAAGGCGACACGTACCCGCCCGTCCTTGATGTCGTCGACGTTGGGCGGGGTCCGGAAGTGTGTCTGGTTGGTGCTCAGGCCGGTGAGGTACTCCCATGTGTCGCGGTGGCACACGAGCTCCGCCAGGGCGACACCGGCCGCCTTCATCAGCCGGACACCATGCTGTACCTCCGGCGCGAGCCCGTCGGCGGCGGGCTGCTCCTGGCGGCGGGCCTGCTGCGGGATCACCGGCCCGGACTGCGCGGCGGGGGCCGTGCCGCGGTACGCGTCCGCCGCCGCCTGTTTCAGCGCGTCCTGGCCGTTTCCGTTCTGGAGGCCGGTCCCGGTGGGGCGGATGCCAGGGGCGTGGGGGGCCGGGCCGGGCTCGCTGTGGTTCATGGGCTCCTCTTCGGATTCGGCGGGTTCAGGCAGGGGGCGGGTCTCGGTGGCCGGTGCGGCAGTGTTTTCCGGCAGTGCGGGAGGAAGAGCAGCGCGCAATGCCTGGGCGAGCTCGGTGCGGACTGTTGCCACGTCCTGCCGGGCGTCGGTGACGTCCGAGATCAGCCGTTCCTGGCGGCGGCGCAGTTCCCGGTTCTCCTCGCGCAGTCCGGAGACGCCTGCCTGGCCGGTTTCCAGGATCTTCAGGTACTGCTGGCGTATCGCTTCCTGCCCGTCCGTCACCGGTTTCAGCCGGGCCTCCAGCTGTTCGGCCAGCTCCTTCTGAAGCTTCTGCAGGGCATTCTCGAAGTCCGCTTTCCTCATGTATCTGTCCGATCACCTTCTGTTAGCGATGATCGGAACCTCCCCACCCCGCAGGTCCGGTAATGCGATGATTTCCAGCCGCCCGTACCCCACCTTGGAACGCCGCGGTCCGGAAACAGAGGAGCCCTCGCAGAAGGGGGTATCCGAGCACGGGTACGGGCCCTGATGGAGTGCTCGGAGGGCCGCACGGGTCGGGGCGGCCGTTGCGCGAGGGGGCTGCCGCGTGTTGCCAGGCACCGGCAGCGTTGCAGTGCAACAGCCTGTACTGAATTGGTCCGCCGCCGCCCTGATCAGCCAGAACGCTTACGGCCGGGCGGCTCCGGGCGGTGGCAACAGAACCATCGTTGCCCCCTGTTCTCCGATCACGTACTGCAACGGTTCAGGTGTCCTCCATCCTGTGATTCCCCTTCCGCAATCCGCCGGACGGGTGACCAGCCCCCGGGCACTTCGACGGGGCGGATGAACGGAGATCTTGGTGGACCAGCCGCTGCTGTCACTGAGGACGACCCTGGTGCTCCTGCTCGCCTTACTCGCCGGCGCGGCAGCGGGCGGGCTGACCGCACTCGCGGGGGAAGGCACGCCGCACAGCCTGCTCGCCGCCCTGGCCACCGTGGGACTGGCGGTGCCCTTCTTCAACCACCTGATCGCCGCCGAAGACAACCAGGGCCGGCAGCACGGAGACACGGGTTCTCAGGCCGGGGAAGGAGAGGGAAATGGGTGAGCTGCGACCGCTGGGAGACGACCTCACGGACACCTCCCGCGCACTGGCCCAGGCCCTGCGCGAGCTGTTCGAAGGGCTGGAGGTGTCCGTGCGCCGGTACGCGGCCCGGCGCCGACGTGATCCGGGAACGTTCTCGCGCTACCTGAACGGCACCCGCTTACCCCCGTGGCAGGTGATCACGGACCTCTTCACGGACCTCGCCGAGCACCGTGGAGCCGCGGTCACCACCGATGCCATCGAGTTCGTCCGAGGGCTGTACGGAGCGGCCGTCGATGCCGGGGCCTCTCCCCGGCACGCGGTGGAGATCCTGGAGCAGCAGCTGGCCGACGCCGACCGGGTCTCCCGGCGGTCGAGTGTCCGCGGCGACGTCCTGGGCGACGCGCTGCTGGAACGTACGCACCGCATCGCGGACCTGGAGGTCCGCCTCAGCCAGCTGGAGGCCGACCGGATCGCCGAACGAAGACGGGCCGACGAACTCGCGGCGGCCCACCCCGACATCTCCGGCCTCCTCCAGGAACGCGACGACCTCCAGCTGGACGTGCAGCGGCTGAGGACGGAGCTCCGCGAGGCACAGGCCCTGCGGACCGCGGCCGAGGACCGCTGCACTCTGCTCGAACGCCAGCTGGACGCCGTGGAGAAGCCCCCACCCCCGCTGCCCGCCGCCGCACCCCGGGACATGCCCAAGATACTCATCGTCGACGACCAGCCGGGCAACCTCCTCGCGATGACCGCAGTACTGGCCTCCCTCGACCAGGAACTCGTCACCGTCTCCTCCGGACGCGAAGCACTCAAGGCACTGCTCGACCACGAGGACTTCGCCGTCATCATCATGGACGTGCAGATGCCGGAGATGGACGGCTACGAAACCTGCGCGCACATCAAACGCCGCCCCCGGAACCGCGACGTCCCCATCATCTTCCTCACCGCGATGGGCGTGGACTCCGAACACTCCGCCCGCGGATACGCGGCCGGCGCCGTCGACTACATCAGCAAACCCTTCGACCCCTGGGCCCTGCGCGCCAAGGTCGCCGTCTTCACCTCCATCTACCTGGAACGCCACACCCAGCAGTGATCACCCGCACACCACGGCACACACGTGCGGCCCCCCTGTGCAATGCCGTGCGTACCTGTGGGCGGGCTGCCGGTCCGATGGGAAGGCTTCGGTTCGGGCCGGGCAGGCGCGTTATTGTGGGGTCTTCCTATCTGCGGTTTCGTGATCTGGCAGGAGTACCGGCGTGCCTGAGGACCCCATCGCCCAAAGCGAGCTCGCTGCTCTCACCCGGCGTTTCGAAGAGGTCGCGGAGCAGCACGGCCGCGAGTTCGGGATCATCAAGTCCGACCTGACCGCGGTGCGGCTGCAGGTCGGAAACCTTGATCAGAAGGTGGACCGGCTCGATGGCTGTCTCGACGTGCTCGGCCAGCAGATGGAGCGCAACCAGAAGCAGATCATCGAGCTGCTGACCCAGCTCGTGGGACGGCGCCCGGACACCTACTGACGTTTCCCGGGCCCGACGCCCGGCCCTTCCCCTGTACATGCACATCGGCCCCGACCAGGAAATGCCTGGTCGGGGCCGATGTACATGTACAGGTCAGTTTCCGGTGCGCAGGTGTTCCTGCCGGGTCCGGACCAGGCCGCGCCATGCCGTGCGGACCTCGGGCTCGGGCTTGGTCCAGCGGGTGGCGGAGGGGCCTGGCAAGGGTAGGCCGGCCATGTGGTGGGCGATGTCGGTGAAGTAGGCGAAGTCGCCGGTGGCGGTGAGCGCGCGCAGCCGGCCGATGGTAGCGGCCAGGTCCTGGTCCTCGTCGCGGACGGCATGGTGGAAGGCGAGGGCGAGCTCCACGAGCCGGTGGAGGAAGGGGAGCCCGGCGGCCTCGATGCCGGTGTTCAGGTTCTGGGCGCGGGCGGTGACGTCGTCGGTTCCGGCGTCCTTGATCAGGGCGGCGACCTGGGCGAGGAGGGTGTTGGAGCGCTGGTCGAGGCCCTCGAGGAGCTGGTGGGCGAGGGCGAGCTCGTCTCCGGCCCGGGCGGGGTCGGCGAAGGAGAGGGCCAGGGCGAGACGGACCTGGGCCATGGCGCGCTCGCCGGCGGCGCCGTGCTGTTCGGCTTCGGCGCGGCCGGCTTCGAAGGCATCGACGGCGGCCGCGGTGTCGGCGTGGGACCAGTGGATGTCGCCCAGGACGCGGTGGTGGCGGCCTTTCCAGCCCAGGGAGGGGACGGCGGCCAGGGCGGTGGGGAAGTCCCCGGCCAGGCGGGCCAGGTTGGCAAGGCCCCGGCGGGCCTTGGGCGCGAGGCGGCCCTGGAGGTCGGCGACCTGCTGCATGCCGGTGCGGGCGGCGGTGTTCTCGCTGAGGTCCTTGTACGCCTTGGCCCGGTAGTACAGGGCCATCTCGGTCAGCTCCGTGGGCAGCAGGCCGGTGTCCAGGACGGCGGTGAGGCGCTCGGCGGTGCGCCGGCGGTGTTCGTGCTGGCGGCGGGCGATCGCGGTGAGGAGTTCGGCCACGGCGTCGGCGGGGGTGTCGGGGACCGGACCAGTGGTGGTGGTGGGTGGGGCGAGGGGTTCCCAGACGGAGTCGTCGGTGTAGACGTAGGCGGCCTCGATGAGCCAGTCCAGGTCGGTGAGGTGGTGGTCGCGGGCCAGGCGCAGGCCCTGGCGCAGGCACGCGACGAGCAGCAGCCGGCTCGGGCCGGGGGCGGCGGTGTTCGTCCATTGGTCACCGAGGGCGGCCAGGGCCTCCTCCAGCACGACGTCGTACCGGCACGCCCGGGCATGGGCTTCGACCTCGGCCTGCCAGGCGTAGGTCTCCGGCCGCACCCGCACCCCGGCCGTACGCACGTCCTCCGACAGGAAGGTGCTGTAGTCCGGGTGAGCGGCCTTGTAGGCGTCCCGGTCCACCCGCACCGCACCGTCCCGCCGCCCCAGGGCCGCGTGCACCAGGTCCATCACGAGTGTCTTGCCGCTGCCGGCCTGCCCCGCCACGAATACCGCCACCGGGCGCTCCTGCGGCGCCGCGCCCGCCGTCGACTCCGACACGATCCTCCCGGCGGACAACTCGCCGTACTCCTTCACTGGGGTCTCCCGGCCGTGGTTGTGAGAGCGACCCCTTGCGGGCCGTTCGGTATTGACCCGTCGCAGTGAAGGTTGAGTGATTCTCATCGAAGGTTGAGAGGCTGTTGTCTTTCCGAGTCTGACGGCTGTGTTTTCGCTGTTCAGGGGTAGGGGTGGCGTCGGTGTGGGAGTGATGGGGTGTCGTTTCGTCGCTCTCGTGGAGGTCGAGGATGCCGTCGGTTGTCGGACTGCTGGAACAGCACGAGCTTGCCGCTCGTCGTCGTGTGGACGGGCTGCGCGAGGAAGCCGACCGCGTTCAGGCCGAGCTCGCGACGGCCGAGCAGGAGTGGCTGGAGTGGACGATCGCCCGTGAGCGTGTGGGGGCGGTGCTGTCCGCGCCGGGCGGCGATTCAGCCGACGCGGTGGCCGCCGAACGACCGGGCAGTGCCGGGACGGAAGTGCAGGCGTCACCGCCTCTGGTGGTGAAGGCGAGGTCGCAGGTTCCGGTGTGGCGCGAGGGGCTGGCCCAGACGGCACTGTCGGCGGACTATCAGCGTATCCTGGCCGTGCTCACGGATCGGATCCGTCTCGGTCAAGGGCCGCTGACCTGCCAGGAGATGGCCTCCTTCTTCGGCATGGATGTAGTGCCGGCCAAGGTGGAGGGGCTGCGGTCGAAGGCGAAACGCCTGGTCGCGCGGGGCTGGCTGGCCGAGACAGCACCGGGCCGGTTCACGCTCGCGCGGGGCGTGAGCGGGCCAGGCGACGGGTCATGATCATGGTCATCGACCAGTAGATCATCGCCTCGGCGCTGGTGGTGGATCGTTCGAAGTCACGTGCCAGGCGGCGGCTTCGCATCAGGTGCGCGAAGAGCCGCTCGACGATCCACCGCTTGGGCAGCACCACGAAACCGCGCATGTCGTCGCTGCGCTTGACGATCGCCAGGACGAGCGCGAGCGCGGCCAGGCAGTGCTTGACGAGGCTGCCGGTGTAGCCGCCGTCGGCCCAGACGAGTTCCAGCCGATGATGAGCGTCGGTCACCCGCTCAAGCAGCACCCTCGCGGCAGCGCGGTCACCCATATCCGCCGCGGTGACCATCACGCCCAGCAGCAGGCCGAGGGTGTCGACGACCACGTGCCGTTTACGGCCGTTGATCAGCTTACCGCCGTCGAAACCGCGACTGTCCGCGCCGACGACCGCGTCCGCCTTGACGGACTGCGAGTCGATCACACCGGCCGTCGGTTCCGCATCCCGCCCCGCCTCCTCGCGGACCTGGCCGCGCAGCCGGTCGTGGAACTCCGGGACCAGCACGTGGTCACGCCAGCGGCGGAAGAACGCATAGACCCGGTCCCACGGTGGGAAGTCGGCCGGCATCGCCCGCCACTTGATCCCGTTGTCCACCAGATAGCGCACCGCGTCCAGCATCGCCCGGTGGCAGTACGCCTCCGGCTGCCCGCCCCGGCCCCGCATCCAGCCCGGCACCGGCAGCAGCGGCCGGACCACAGACCACTCCACATCCGTCATGTCCGAGGGATACCGCCGAACACGCTCCGGATGGTCGGCCGCATTCCCGAACCGGTGAGCGACACAATCACACGCCGGAGCGGCCGAGTTGAACTCCACCGGCGCGAGCAAGTACAACTGCGGCAACAGGGTCTCCTGGATCTCGGTCGGCTTCGCAACCCCGAGCTACCGAGAGGCCCTGCCTTCATTCCCACGGCCGCCCGCGATCACCCGAACGAGACTCCCGTTCGACGCCCACCCCTCACGATCGGAACGACAACAGCTACTGACATATCGGTTGATCTGATTCCTGATGAGGCTGGCGGGCCCTCGTCAGAAGAAGCCCGACACTCTACGCCTGCTGAGGCGGGGGCATGTTCTCGAACGTCTCGACCGGTACCGGGCCGAGGATCACGTACGGCACAGTGACGTGGACTCCGCCCTCAGTTCCCGCGTCGATCACCCCATGGCTCACCGGTCCGAGTAGGGCAAGCCTAGAGGAGACTTCCTGCACCGGTTCCCCATCGGGGACCATGCCTGCGCTGCGCAGGAGGTCGTGTACACGACTTTGTCTTCGATCTTCCTGATGATCTGGTGTGGGAGGCGCCGCGAGTTGACGATGCGTAACTCCGGCAGCAGCACCACAGCGAACACCTCACCCATGATGGCCCACTCCCACGTCAAGGACTTCTCGACGTCCTCCCGCACCTGACGGTCGATGCGGTTGAACTGGTGAGGCTCGCGGGCTTCGTGCGCGTAGAAGGCCTTGAACTCCACCACTCCGTGTGGTTGTGGAATGCGGCTACTGCGGCGCCTCGGCTTTTCAACCACCGCCAGGTCCACACTCCGTTTGGCGGGCTCTCCGCTTTTGCCTGTCGTGAACAGCCCGGTCCACTCGCGGCCCACGTCCAGCCGCGTCCCCTTGAGTTGCCGGTGCATTGCGTAGGCCATCCGGTCGCGGACTGGATTCTCAATTTGCGAGGTCAGCGCCAGATAGGCCAGCTCCCCCTCTCCGAAGGAACGGCCCGCGCTCTGCAGGCAGGAGTCAAGGGAATTCGCAGTGAGGCGCCTGAACCGCCCCGGGTTCGGTAGAGATCTCAGATTGTGGTTGTGACCTGGGGTTTCGTGGATTCCATGTAGTAGTTGGCTTCGTACTCGACGGGCGGGACGTGGCCTATCTCACCGTGGAGCCTGCGGTGGTTGTACCAGTCGGTCCATTCGGCGGTGGCCAGCTCGACCTGGGCGAGCGATTTCCAGGGCCGCCGGGGCTTGATCAGCTCGGTTTTGTACAGGCCGATCGTGCTCTCCATCAGGGCATTGTCGTAGGCGTCACCGACCGATCCGATCGAGGCGGCGATGCCGGCGGTGTCCAGATGCTCGGCGAGCCGGAAACTCGTATATTGCGATCCGGCATCCGAGTGGTGGATCAACTCGCCCGGCCGCACCGGATGTTGGTCTCGGTCACGTTGCCACACGGCCATCTCCAGGGCGTCCAGGACGAAGATCGTTTCCTTCACGGTGGCTGCGGACCAGCCCACGATCCGGCGGGAAAACGTATCCACGACGAAGGCGACGTGGACGACACCGGACCAGGTTTTGACGTGGGTGAAGTCCGCGACCCAGCAGCGGTTCGGGGCAGCGGCGACGAAGTCGCGGTCCAGCAGATCCGGCGCCCGTTCGGACTGGCCGCCGGGCAGCGTGGTGATCACGCGCTTGCCGCGGACCGCTCCGGCGATGCCAAGTTCACGCATCAGGCGCTCGACGGTGCAGCGGGCCACGCGGTGGCCCTGCCGGTTCAGCTCACGCCAGATCTTCCTCGCCCCGTAGACACGGTAGTTGGCCTGGAAGGCCTCGCTGATCCGTTCCTTCAGTTCGGTATCGCGCACGGTCCTGGCCGACGGTGTGCTCCGGCGTTTGTGGTGGGCGTAGTAGGTGGAAGGGGCGATCTTGCAGTCGTGCTCGGTGAGCGTCCTGCAGATCGGCTCGACGCCGCCGAAGCGGCCCTTGTGCTCGTCGATGAACGCTACGAGCGTGTGTGTGGCCGGTCGAGCTCGGCCGCGAAGAAAGACGCCGCCGCCTTCAGGATCTCGTTGGCCCGCTTCAGCTCGGCGTTCTCCTTCTTCAACGCCTTGAGCTGGGCGGACTCCTCCGTCGTCGTCCCCGGCCGCTGCCCGGCGTCGATCTCGTGCTGCTTGACCCAGTTCCGCAGCGTCTCGCGGGAGCCGATGTCCAGCTTCTCGACCACCGCCTGCAAGGCCGCGGTCTCGGTCGGGTGGTCGCCGCGGACCTCGGCGACCATGCGCACCGCACGTCGGCGCAGCTCAAGCGGGTAACGGGAAGGTCGTGCCATGACTCGATCCTTTCATGAAATCGAGTCTCCACTTCACCCGGGGCGGTTCAGTCAGTTTTCCTGATCAGCGGGATGACGTCCTGGTGGTGCACTGCGGGCGCCGCGTAGGCCTGTGGCTTGTGTGGTGTGGCGGGTGTGCAGGTTGGTTGGGCGGCTGGTCAGCTCTACCGAGTGTGGGTATGAAGCGTGTGCTGGAACCCACACGGAGGGGTGCGTGGGGCTACTGCCTTGGTGGACCATGCAGCATGCTCACGGATGACTGGCAACTCACTGAAGACATCGATGTCTTCCTCGCTCACACCGGGGACTTTCTGCGCTCGCGGCCTGCTCTCCACAACACGCCGTTGACGGACATCGAGAAGCTGCGTGTCAGCGGTACAGGCGCACAGGCCGAGGCGGCCGTCTTCGGCTGGTTTGCGTCACAAGGCGAGGTCCGCGCCATCTTCTACCGCACTCCGCGTGGCCGTTTGGGCCTTACCCCGCTCTCTGCCTCGCAGGCCGATGGCCTCGCTGCCCGTCTGACCCGGCAGGGCCACTTGCCGGTGAACGTCATTGCGGACCACGACACCGCCACCGTTTTCGCACGGGCATGGCAGCAGCGCACAGGAGCAGTATCGGAGATCTTCTGGCGGACTCACCTCTACCGTCTCGGTACGCTCACCCCACCGCAGCCCCGCCCCGAGGGACAGGGGCGTATCGCGGACGGGACAGACCATGAGCAAGTTGTGCGCTGGTGCCGCGAGTTCTGCGTGGATGTCAAAGAGCAGTCCTCCATCGATTTGATCGATGCCGGTCGTTGGGTCGACTCGCGTTTCGGTGACCGGCACTTCACGTTCTGGCATACCTCGGACGGCACTCCCGTCTCCATGGCAGCCACGACCTCGCTTGTCGGCGGCATGATCCGGCTGGACCCCGTCTACACCCCATCCCACCTGAGGGGCCGCGGATTCGCGGGCGCCGTGACCGCCGAGGCGAGCCGCGCCGCGTTGGCCGCGGGCGCGACGGACGTTGTCCTGTTCACGGACCCGGACAACCCCACCAGTAACGCTCTCTATCAGCGCCTCGGATACATCCACGTCGGCGACTTCGCCGGGTACCGGTTCTCTTACACCGGGCCGGACACCCCGTCCGCCTCGCAGCCCTGACGGTCGGCGTGTCGTTTGAGGGCCCAGGTCAGGGGCGCCACGTGCAGGGGTGCCGCGCTCGCGTCGCCGTGGCGGCTGTTCAGCCAGCGCTGTAGTTCGCTGCGTGCGTGTCGGGCGAGCCATCGAGCGAGGGTTCCCGCCTCGTCGGCGGGGTCTGGGCCGGTGTTCGTCCGGAGTGCGTCGGACAGAAGGCCAGCCAAGTGCTCTTCGGCTGCGGCGTGTTGGTACGCGTCCGCGTCCGCGGTCATCGCGGTGAGGGCTTCGGCCAGAGCGAAGGTCTCGGGATAGGTGACCAGGTCGCGGGCGATGATCCACCACGGCCACACCTTGCCCATACGACCGGCCTGTGCGGCCAGGGCGTCAAGGCGCTTGTTCCACGAAACCGGCACAGTGCCCGACATCAATTTCTGGTCGGTGTAGAGGTGTTGGATGGTGCCGCGGGCCCACAGCCACGCCTCGGCGGCTATGCCGCCTGGGTCGGTGAGGTCCTGGTGGCGTCGGTGTGCGGCCAGGATGCGGGCGGCTTCGTGTTGGCCCAGGTGATCGAGCGGTATCTGGGTCGGTCCGGTGTAGCCCGCCTCGCCGCCGACGAGCCAGATGCGATGCGTGTGGCAGACGCGCTGGTGCCGGCCCCGGTACTGCCATACCTGCTGTCCGCGGCTGCGTGGTGCGGTGCATTTGAGGCACCCGGCCATGACCGACGCGGCCGTGTGCGTGGTGGGGGACTGCCAGTGCGCGGCCGGCCCGGTGTGGTGCCGTAGAACATCCAGGTCGAGCGGCCAGGCGGGCAGTACGCGTGCCAGGACCTGCTCCTCGATGCGGCTGTAGGCGGCCACGCGTTCGCGGGCCGCGGCATTGAGGTAGAGCTCGGCGCCCAGCGCGCTCCGGCCGCTCACAGTGGCGCGGCCCTCTTGCTGAAGGACGGCTCGGAGGTAAGGACTTGCGGGCAGGTGGTAGCGGGCTGCGCACCGGGTGATCCATGAAGCGGTCGTCTCGCCTTCGAGGGGCGCGGTGCGTATCGCGCCCGCGGCCAGGCGGCTTTGGACAGGTGGGGACAGGGGCATAGCGTGGTGAGGTCAGCTTTCGACTGGCCGGTGGACGCCCGCAGATGGGGACGTCCACCAAACAAGCAGAACAAGAGGCAGGGGCGAGTACGTGCTGTTCAGGCGGCCGTCCGGGAGTGGCCGGACGGGGCCTGCTCGGCTGGGGGCCGTGCATCCTGCTCAGCGAGATGGTCGAGACGGACGGCATCGAGTTGTTTCTTGGTGATCTTCTCGGTGCCGTCCAGAATCGCGGTGATCGCTCCTTCGCGGATCAGCGCGGACAGACTCCCGAGCCGCCCGCCGGTGCGCTCGTGCAGATAGCGGGCCATGCGCCCCAGCGATCCGGGACGGTGCCGCTCAAGACGCAGCGCGTTCTCCATGCCGTCCAGCAGCCCGCGCCACGCTGCCTGCTGCTCCCGACTCCCGTATGCCAGGGGAGGGTTGGACAGGAGCTTGAACCGCCCCGCCAGCTGCGCCCCGCGGATTCCGCTCAGCAGGGGCGAGTCCTCGACGGCGACTCCGGCGTAGACGAAGGTGGCGCCGACACGTTCGGACAGGTACTTCATCTGGTCGGACGTCTCGGCGCCCACGCGGGTGCGGGTGTCCAGGAGGTGGATGTCGTCCAGTTTACCGACCGCAGGAGCTCGGAAACCGGCTCTGAACTGCGACGATTCATAGACTACATGTCCGTGATGGAGAGTTGCTGTCGTTCGTCTGTGTGGTCTCGTGAGACGGCTGTCCGCGTACTCCCCGAAGTTCAGCCGAGTATTGATGAACGGGCTCAACTCACGGCAGTTGAATACACGCCGCTACCAGGCCCCAGGACCAGATACCGTTCACGAGTCCCGGCGCCGCATCCGCTTCGTCAAGGCTCGGCGCCCCTGAGTGGCTCCCAGGAGACCCTGTGCGATTCGTGGTCCAAGCCGATCGACAGTCCCCGTCGGACGAAGGCCCCCAAGAAGCCATCCTCGTCCCAGTTGCCGGGGACGACCACGGCTACCAGACCAGCTACGACCTCTGGTTTCGGGACGAAAACAGACAGATCCAGCGCCTGGGCCGCGTCAAGATCGCCCTCGGCGCCCAGGAACCGGGGCCCAGTCCCCTCCCCGTAGGGCAGTTCGAGCACCTTGACTCCCTCCGCAGGCCCGAGTTGTTCTCCCTGGGCCAAGACGACCTGTACTACGACAGCATCAGGAAACTCGGCACCCAGGTACGCTTGGAGATCCTCATCGGACTGGGTGATATCGCTCTCTCATCAAAGCGTCTGGACTTCGCCCTCCAATACGACGTGACGGCCCTCTCGCTGCTGCGCAGCGTCGAGAAGCGTACGGTCATGGCCCAGTTCAAGCGCATCGCCAGCGGTGGTTCCCGGCTCACCGAGTACCGCTTCAACTACCTCGTTCCCGCGCCAGACAGCGACGTCCCGCCGCCCCCGCCACTCAGCTTCGTGGTCACCCCCCGCACCACCCCGTCCAGCAACATTCACGTCCTGATCGGACGCAACGGAGTCGGCAAAACCACCCTGCTGCGCAACATGGCCCAAGCGGCCGTCCACCCTGACCGCGCCGACGTCAATGCCGGCCGAATCGAACACCTCCCCACCCCCACCGCGGAGGACGGTGAACCCTTCGTCAACGTCGTCTCCGTCACCTTCAGTGCCTTCGACCCCTTCGTCAGTGTGGTTGGCGACCCCGACCACGCAGCGACCACGTACGCGTACGTGGGGCTCGCTAGCGCTGGGAACAACCTCGGCGAGCCCAAATCACATGAACAACTGGGCTCGGAGTTCGCCAGTTGCCTCAAAGAGGTTTGGGCGGCCGGACGGCTCGGACGGTGGGTCCATGCCCTGCGCATTCTGAGCAGTGACCCGCATTTCGCCGCCTCCCCGTCCATGACTTCGCTCGACGCCTCCGTGAGCAGTCGCCACAGACATTCACGGAGAGCGATCAAGAGGCAGCCCGAAGGATCTTTGGCCAACTCAGTTCAGGCCACTCGATCGTGCTGCTGACCATCACGAAGCTGGCCACGCTCGTGGCCGAGCAGTCCCTGGTGCTCCTAGACGAACCCGAGGCCCACCTGCACCCACCGCTCCTATCTTCCTTCATCAGGACGTTGTCGTACCTGATGGATGACCGCAACGCAGTCGCGGTCATCGCCACCCACTCCCCTGTCGTCCTCCAAGAGGTCCCCCGCTCCTGCATCTGGAAACTGAGCCGTTGGGGCAACCGTCAGGCCGAGCGGCCCACCATCGAGACTTTCGGTGAGAACGTCGGTGTCCTCACACACGAGATCTTCGGCTTGGAGGTGAAGGAGTCCGGCTTCTACGCGGAAGTCAAAAGGGCGGTCAGGGCCCATGGCACCTACGAAGAAGTCCTTGCCCACTTCGGCGGCCAGCTGGGCGGCGAGGCCAAGGGGCTGGTGCGGATCCTCCTCGCAGACAAGGCCGCAGGAGAGAGCCGCTGATGTGGCCGCTGGAGCCCCCCGCCGAGACAGCCCGCGAGAGCTACGACGCATGTGTGAGCAGCACCCGGGACACCAGTCGGCAAGAGAAGTTGACAGCCGCGGCCGAAGCCGTCGAAGCTGCAGGAGAGCGCTTCCGGGAAGCAGCCCACAGCCAGACGTTGCACGCCCTGGAAGCCGCCGAGTTCAAGGTTCCAGGCATCGACGACAAGGCCGCCGTGACCTGGGCGTACGAGAACGGGATGCGGGGAACCAAAAAGGGCCGCCTAATCTATGACAAGCTCATGGGCGCCCCCGTCGACGAGAGGTGCCCCCTGTGCGGGCACGGAACCGTCCGTCAGCTCGACCACGTCCTGCCTAAGATGTCCTTCCCCGCTCTTTGCGTGGCCCCACTCAATCTGGTGCCAGCCTGCAGCGACTGCAACCACATCAAAGGCGATCAAAAGCCGACCACGGTTGAGACCACACCTTTACACCCGTATCTCGACCGTATCGACGACGTGACCTGGCTGCAGGCCAAAGTCATTCACGACGCCCCCGTGCGGCTGGAGTTCTTCGTGACCCCGCCACCAACATGGGGGCAGGGCCTCATAGCCCGGGCCACGCACCACTTCACTATGTTCGGGTTGGCGAAGACCTACGCAGTGCAGGCCAACCGGACCCTGAGGAACATCCAACACACCCTCGAAGGACAGTTCAAGGCTGGCGGCAAGGAGCTCGTGCACGAATACCTCGCGGCCGAAGCCGCCACTCGACTCGCTGTCCAACCCAACGGGTGGGAAGGCGTGACCTACCGGACCCTCGCAGCGGATGGTGCCTTCTGTAACGGAGGATTCCTGGAGTGACTGCAGGCCACTTTCACGTGTACGCCGACATGGCCCGTCCACCGGACGGAGAACGGGCCATGAGGCCGGAAGAGCGAAGGCGAGGTCAGATGCCTGACGCTGGGTCAACGATCCGGGCTTCGAGGTCAGCGACGCGGCGGTCCTGGAAGCGGAGGTTGGAGCGGGCCGCCTTGAGCCGCTCGTCAAGGCTGCGGTTGTCGGCCGTGAGCTGACGGACTCGCTGTTTGAGGGTGGTGTTCTCGGTAGTGATCCGCTGGACGGCCTCCTCGGCCCATTCGGCCTCCAAGTCCCGCACCTGGCCGATGAGTTCACCGATGCGATTCCGCTGGGCGAGGATCTCGCTGTGAGCGGTCTTGAGGGCGTCTTCGGCATTCAGAGCGCGTTCACGCCAGGTCGCCTCACGTTCCTCGCCCTGGTCGGCGAGCAACTGGGTCCGGCGCTCTCCAGCCTCGGCCATCGCGGAGGCGATGACGGCTCTGGCCTCGGGATTGTCGTAGAGGAAGGTGCGGGAGACGTCCGCTCGACGGGCGACGGCGGTCACGCTGACCTGGGCCTTCTCACGCCGGAGCCGGATGATGGCTTCACGGACCCGCTTCAGGGCGGTCTCGGTCTTGTGGCGGCGGGCGGCCAGGGCGGCGGCCGTGCGGGGTTCTGGAACGGCAGAGGTCTTCATGCGATGTCCTGCTCGGGGTCGTTGTCGGTTGTGCACGTATCGCTGTACTCGCTCTGCTCGTCGTCGCCCGCGTCGGCGAGGTCGGCGGCGCGGAAGGCCGTGGACCACACGCGGTGGAAGTAGTCCTGGGGTTTGCGCAGGTCAAGGGCGAGGGCGTCGCCGAGGAGGCCGAGGCCGACCAGGGCCTTCTCCAGGCCGTCGATGGCGCGGGCTGTGGGCTCGAAGTAGCGGTGGAGATAGTCGGCGATCGCGTCGTCCGGGGCGCCTTCGGCCAGCAGCCGCCACTGTTCGCGTTTGCGCCGCCAGTAGAGGAGGTCGGCGCCGGAGAGGACGAACTTGTCGCAGTTGTGGCAGTCGAGGTTCCAGGGGCAGGCGCCGCCGTCGACGACGGGCTGGAAGGTGCAGAACCCGCCCTCGGAGGGGGTGCTGCGGCGTGAGAGGTCGATGGCGAGGGCCTGGGCCTGCTCTCGGGTGAGTGGGGTGGTCTCTCCGGCGAGGAGTTCGCCGGGTTGGGCGGTGCCGGGGCCGGTGACCCAGACGTGCTGGAGGACGTTCTCCAGGTCTTCGCTGGTCAGGTGGACGTAGTGCTCGGCCATCCGGTCCGAGACCTGGCCGAGATAGCGGCGGATGTGGGTGAGGCTCGCCCCGGCCCGAAGCAGGCTGGTGGCCAGAGTGTGGCGAGCCTGATGGGGGACGAGCTGGCCGAGGTCGAGCTCGGTGGCCCACTCCCGGAACCTTCGGTGGAACCACTGGTAGGACAGAGCGGTAGCGCCGTCGGGGTTGCGGACCTTGCTGGTGAACAGGGCAAGCTGAGCGCGTTCGGTGCCGGTCGGGCGGCGTCCGTGCCGGGCGACGAACCGGTCCAGTGTCTTGCGCTGCCGTTCGGCGAGGAGGTCGTAGAGCCGGTCGGGGATACGGATTGCGGTGTCGTAGTTGCCGACCTTGGTCTGGTCGTGCCAGAACATCGGCAGGCCGCCGTAGCGGCCGATGCAGTTCCAGCGCAGCTTGAGGACCTCGTTCACGCGGCGGCCGGTCAGCACGATGGTCTCCCAGACGTCCCGCATCCCCTGGTCATCGGGGTCGTACTGCTCTGTGAGCTGGGCGAGGTTGGCCTCGTCGGCCAGGGCTCGGGCGACCTCGTCGGGAAACGGACGCCGGGCTCGCAGCGGCTCGCCGCCGGCGAATGGCATGGCGATGATGAACTCGCGGTCCAGGCCGAGCCGTTCGGCGGCGCCGTTCTCCATCGCGTTCCGCAGCAGCTTGCGGACGCCGTTGAACACGTCGGTGCGGGTGACGGAGGTGACCGTCGACGGCTTTCCGTAGAGCCCCTTCATCACCAGCGAGGGCAGCCCGTGGCGTTCACGATGGCGCTGATCGGCGATGAACCGGTGCATGTGCTCCACCCGCAAGGCGCTCGGGTCGTGGCCGCCGCCGGGGGCGTCGACCTCTATGAACGCGCTCAGCTCGGTGCAGGCCCGGCGGATGCCGTCGATGGGCACTGCGGTGCGTGGGCGGTGGGGCGAGCGGATGAGCTCGGCGGTGTAGTCCCAGAGCAGGTCACGCAGCCAGCGCTGGGTGATGCGGGTCAGGTCGATGTGGCTGGCCCGGTGAGGGAAGCGGATGCCGAAGTGGTCGGTCTCGAGGAACCCGGCGTCCCGCGTCTGCTCGGGGTGAAGTAGACCAGCCGCAGGTAGTGGAGCATCTTCTTCACAATCGAGGTGTGAAACCGCGGGAAGTCGTCCAAGTCCAGGTCGGTCAGCGAGCCGGCGTCGCGCTCTCGCGCGAGGTTGACGAGCTTCTGGATCCAGTCCAGGCGCCAGATGCTGTGCCGGTCCTGCTGGGTGTGGGCGAACAGGGTGTACTGGATCTCGGCTCGCAGCAGCGGCCGCAGACCGCGCAGGTTGACCAGTCCCGGCCTCGGGGCCGGATCGACCCTCGCGCACCAGGTGCGGAAGGCGTTCTCGTCCGTGCAGGAGACGGGGACGGAGCGTCCCTGGCTCTCGTATCGCTGCCACCAGCTGGCCGGAAGGGCCGCCCCGCCGGGGCGGCGGTCGCGCTTGTAACGGTGCCAGTGCCAGCTGCACAAACCCAGCGGCGACTCCGCCAGCCCGGGGCAGACCGTGACCTTGCAGTTGCCGTAACCCCCGCGGGGCTCCTGTTCAGCAGCCCACTGCTCAAAGTCCGCCCCGGAATCGCGCGGGGCGACGTAGTACTTCCAGGAGCTGTAGTGGGCGCGGCACAACCGCAGGTCGGTTCGCGGCTCCGCCGGCCGATCGGGGCAGATCGAGCACGGGCCCTCGCGCTCGAACTCGGCCCGGGACAGCGGCTGTGCCGCAGTGAGGAACTCCGCCCGGGTCGTGCCCGATTCCCGCGCCTTTCCCCACTGCCGGAGATGGTTGGAGCACAGGTCCGTCCCTCCGGAGCGGACGCGTTCGCAGGCGCCGACGACGCATCCCCACTGGTAGACGGAGTGGTCTTGGGGAACCCGGACGAGTACTCCACGGAAGATCGGGTCGAAAAAGGGGCACTGATCAGCGCGGTGAGGATCTCCAGCCTGTCACGGCCCTCGCGGTCGGAACGTTCGGTGTAGAGGGGCAGCAGCGAGTTCGCGGTCACTTCGTCTCACCCCAGACCGTGCGAAGCGCGGCATCGAAGACCGGGTCGTGGACATCGACGTGCCCGTAGACCTCATCGACCATCGCGGCCGACGCCCAGCCGCCGGCGTCCCGGGCGATCAGGGTGTTGCCGTCCGCGGCATCGAGAACCGCCGAGGTGAAGGTGTGCCGGAAGGCATGGGGTTTCACCAGCCCCAACCCGGCGCGTTTCCCGGCCCGGCCGAGCATCCGGCGGGCGCCGACCGGAGCCCACGGCTGGCCGCTATCGGCGCCGTGCAGCTGGACCAGGAGCATGCCGTGCCCGGCGCCCCGCGGGTACTCGGTCGTCATGTACTCGAAGTAGGAGTGCACCATCGCCGGGCTGACCCGCTTGATCAGCCCGCCGGTCACCGTCCCGCGCTCGACCCGCCAGGGATGTTTGGTCTTGGCCTCGGCCCGGTTCGGGTTGCCGGGCCGGTGGCAGACGTGCAGGTGCGGGGTGCGGCACTCGCCGCAGGCCGCGTTCTCGCGCAGGTGCAGGTCGACCAGGTGCAGCCCGCAGAGTTCGCCGATCCGAAGTCCGCCGTCGGCGAGCCAGTCGATAACCAGCCGGTCCCGGGCGGCGTTCACTGTCCCCAGCAGCCTCTCCCTGGCCTTTTCCGGCAGCATCTTCGGGTGCCGGCGGTGCGGCCCCTTCGGTGCCAGTGGGTTGGTCGGCAGCTTGTTCTTCACGTGCCCGAGGAACGAGCGGCGCTTGTCGGCCCGCGTCGGCAGACGGGACTTGTCGAGCTTCTTGCCGAGTTCGCCGTTGATGCCGCGAGAAGCCTGCTGCAGGTAGAAGCCCTTCAAGCAGGCCGCCGCGGTCGACAGCGCCGAGCGGCCGTAGGGGCGCTTGCCCACCCGCCACGGTTCCCCGAGCGGTATGCGGACCTCGGCGCCGACGATCCCCATATACCGTTCCAGGTCACGCAGTTGGACCGTGTCGAAGGCCAGGCACTCGCGCTCCAGCCACCGCAGGTGGTCCACCAGGTAGTACGCGTACGTCCTCTGCGTGCCCGAGCCCTCGTGCTCACGCAGGAACCGGTCCGCCTCCGCGTGCAGTGTTCCCTCGGGCCAGACGATCGTCCATGACCGCTGCCCGTCCTTCCGCTCGATCCGCTGGACCCTCAGGTCCCCCACCACAACGTGCCGTACCACTTGTCCTCCGTACCGACTCCAGAACATGACAGACGTCCCGGACCCGGTCGGTAAACAAGCCCAGGACGTGCTGGTCACAGTCCCAGACGGACATCACGGGCAGGACTACGGGCGGTCGGTAAAGTCGATGATCCCCAGCTGGGACTCGCAGGATAGAACGCAGTCGAGCGCGTGACTGGCCAAGGTGGCGGCATTGGCGCGGTCGGCGGCCGGGTGGCCGTAGAACTCGCAGATCATCCGGTTCAGGGTCCGCAGTGTGGTGTTGGAGGTCAGCCCGACACGGAAGACGGGGATGCGCTCGTGCCCGGCGTCGGTGACCTGGCCCAGGCGGCGCATCTGCTGGCGGTCGAAGGTGCGGCCGAAGAGGTTGGCGATGGTGGTCTTGCCCAGACCCGGCAGGGCGTCGATGACGGCCGCGGAACGGATGCGGTCGCCGTCTTGCCGGTTGGACGCGACGATCTCGTCCAACGCATCGTGGACGGAGGCCAGCTGGGGTGTCTGCACGATGCCGAAGTTGGCATGCCAGTCGTGCCGGGCGTCGTTGTAGTCCTCGGCCGCCTCCTCGCCCAGGGCCGCCAGCTGGCGCCGGGTGAGGGTCGCGGGGCGCTGCCGGGCCGGCTCGTCGACGAAGCGGCGCCAGCCCTCCTTGCGGGAGAGGCTGAACAGATGCGGCTGCCTCATTCGATCACCTCGAAGGCATCGGCGTAGTAGTCCTCGCCCTGCGGGGCATCGAAGAGCTCGTCCTCGTCGTCGCTGTCGCCGAGGGGAGGATCTGGCACCACCGTCAGCTCCGGCCGGCTCGTGGCCGTGGCCTGGTCCGGCAGGGTGGGCAGGGACAGCGCGGCCCGCTCGGCCGACAGCCGCACCGCCATGCGACGCTCGCGGCGGTCGGTGACCAGCCCCTGGTCCCAGCGGGCCAGCAGATCTCCCAGAGCCTTCGAGGCATCGATGTGCCGTCCGGTGCGGGCGGCCAGCCGCCGGGCGTAGGCGGCGGCCTCGGTGCTGAAGGCCATGTTCAGCGCGGGAGCGTGTTCCCATTCCAGGGCATGCCAGGAGCCGTCGTCGGGGTCCTGGAAGTAGACGAACCGCACGTCGTCGGGGTTGACGCGGATCGGCCACCGCCCGGCCAGACGCCCGCCGTAGGGGCTCGTCGTCCCGCGCAGCCCGTCCAGCGCGGGCCCGTTGTAACGCAGCCCGTCGACATCGACGCCGTAGTGCTGAATGGTGCGCGGCCTGACCTGCAGGAACTCGAAGGCCAGCTCGGCGGTGGCGGGCATCCGCAGCCGTCCGGCCCGGTGCACTCCGACGCGGAGCATCTCCAGCGGGGACAACTGCAGGTGGGGCCAGTGCGGGACGGTGAGTCCCTCATGGGCGCGGCGGTGGAACACCTCGCTGATCCACTCGCGGACGATCTCCTCGACCTCGTGGAGGTAGAAGAACGCCTGGTCCTCGATCCTCTCCCCGCGGCTGTGGATGTCCGGGCCCTTGTAGGCGGGCAGATGCTGGATCAGCCCCTCCCGCAGCGTTCGGAAGAAGCGCTCGACGGTTGGCTTGTCGGTGGGCTTCTTCGGCTGGGCAGGCTGGATCGACATGCCCAGCCGGGTGCAGACACTGATCACGTGGGCCGACATGAATGCCTTGCCGTGGTCGACGACCAGCGTCTCCGGCGGACACAGCCCCCGCCCGGGAACCGCGTCCTCCTCGGTGAACACCACGTGGTCCCACAGCCCGTGATAGGGAGCGAGCTCGGGGCGGTCCGCAGTGTCCATGGGCGGGCAGACGGCTTCGAACAGCACCCCGGCGACGTCGACCGCCTTGGTGGAGCACGCTGTCACCCGCAGGCCCACGATGCAGCGGGAGAACAGGTCCTGGGCGACAGTGAGCTGGACGGGAACCCAGCGGCAGGTGACCGGCTCCATCGCGTAGATGTCCAGGTCCTGCGTGTCGAGCACCACGTACTCACCCGGCCGCGTCGCCCGCAGCCGACCGTAGGCGCCGCGGGGCCGGTCCGCGATCGAGCGGCGGGACTTGGCACTGCCGGACACCGCGCTCGTGCCCTTCGTCAGCTCCGCCAGGCGCCGGTAGGCCGTAGCGCGCGAGGGAAGAGGCACCGTCCCGGCCCCGAACTCCTCTTCCAGTCGATCTTCGGTGCGGCGCAGCACCGCGGACCGGGTGGGGGTAGAGGCGTTCACCAACTCGGCCAGCACCCAGCGCAGGGCCTCCTCCCAGCGCGGATCCACCCGCGAACCCCGGCCCTTGACGGCTCGGGCGTCCACCAGCCCGGCCTCGCCTGCTTCACGGTAGGCAGCCACCCACCGGTCGATCGTCCGAGGTGAGACCTTCAGCTCCGTCGCCTTGGCCGCGGTGCGGTCCCCGAGCGGCAGATCCGGCTGGAACTGCGGGCGCGGCTCGTCGGCCGCGGCGCCGTCCGGGTGCCCGGCTCGGAAGCCGGTCAGCACCTCCCGGACATGCCGAGCCCTCTCATGCAGCCTCGCCCGCCGGGCCGGGGACAGGTTCGCCAGCAGGACAGACCCATCCTGCGTCTCCGGCTCACTCCCCGCCCCCAGGGACCGGGCGTCGGCCGCCAACCGCCCGAGCGGCAGTGTGCTGAACTCACCCGTCCGCTCGTTGCGCAGCGTGGCCGTGAGTCCTTCCAGCTCGACAACCTCGGCCACGTCGCCGCAGTAGAGCAGCCGCACCCCCGGGAAGACGGTCACTGCCCGGCCGGTCATGACGCCACCTCGATCGAGGTGGCCGCCGCCAGGGGCGCCGCAGGTCCGCGACCAGGGCTCCCGACCAGATCAGGTGCAGCACCAGCGGACGGACCGCATGTGCCGGAAACCGAGCGGCCAGGGCCGCCTCGATGCCGCCGATGGTCGACTGGCCCCGGGCCGCCGCGAGCACTGCCGGCGCCCGGTCCATCTCCAGCAGCTGAGGGCGCCGGTAGCCCGCGAGGAACCGTACGTTCTCCACCACGGCCCGATCGCCGCCCGACCAGGTCTCGTAGGACCAGCCGCGACGAGCGCAGATGCGCTTCGTCCAGGCGAACTGTGCAGTCACTTTCGGGTCCTTCATGCGTGAGGGGCTTTGACATCGACGACGGTCACCAGACCGTCAGAGTGGACAAGCAGCAGGTCAGGGATGTGCCGCCGAAGCCGGTCACCGTCACGACCGGCCAGCTGGAAGGGCTGGGAGGCGATCTCCACGACACCGCGGTCGAAATCGGCCAGCAGAATCCGAGCCAGCTCCAACCGGCTCTCGTAGGCCACCAGCCGCCCCACTGTGGCGGCGTGGTACCAGCCCGAGTAATGACGACGGCCCTTGTACCAGCGGAAATCCCGTACCGGCAGGCCGCCGGTCACCTCGGGAACGATGAGGCGGTCCAGGACCGCTTCAACGAACTGGCCATCCGCTTGCCGGTAGCGGACCGAGACCGTCTCACCTTCTGTCGTGCTCTTCTGGCTCGAAGCGCGTGCCACAGCGACCCCTTGTGTAGGCGGAACCGACACCGGGACGATGGCGCGTGGCCAGCGGGAATCTGCACGGAAGGCATGGAAAACCAAGCGAAAGGCTGGTTCTCGAACCGAGATGACGTTCGTCGTTTACGTCGAGCCCGTCCTGTAACTCGGGCTGCTGGACGACAAGTTGATGACAGAACACTGAGACAACGACATCTCCAATGAGAATCTACACGACTTCATAGCACTCGGCGTACGTCCCAGTCGTACCGCTCCCAGTACCCGGACGTTGAGGTGGTCTCGACGGTCTTTCCGGGCCGGGGCGCGTGGACCATGGTGTTGTTGCCGGTGTAGAGGCCGACGTGTCCCCAGTTTCCGTCGTTGTTGATGACGATGAGGTCGCCGGGCCGGATCTGCGAGCGGGGGACCCGGGTACCGGAGTGCCGCATCTGCTGGGAGGTGCGGGGAAGCGTGACCCGGGCGCCCTGGTAGAAGGCGTAGAGCATCAGGCCCGAGCAGTCGTAGCCGCCCTTGGTGGGGCCCGTGGTACTGCCGCCGCCCCACACGTAGGGAGTGCCGCGCTGTGCCAGCGCGGCGTCGACGACGGCGCCGGCCCGGCCGGTCGCCGACCCCGCCGTGCTGTCTTGGGCGGCGGGGAGGTGGTCGTACTCGTCGACGTAGCCGGTGACGTCGCCCACGTACGCCTCGGAACGGTTGTAGCGGTAGACCGCCTTGCGCAGCTGGTCGGTCCGGGACAGGTCGGTGGTCCCGGTTCCGCACAGGTAGACGGCGGTTCCGAGCGCGGCGTCGAACGCGTTGTGCGGGTCCTTCACCCCGTCACCGTTTCCGTCCTGGCCGCTGGGGCCGTTCCAGGTGGAGGGCAGGAACTGCATGGGGCCGACTGCCCGGTCGTACGCGGTGTCGCCGTCGAGCCGGCCGTGGTCGGTGTCGGAGAAGACGCTCGTGTTCCCCCCGGCCCCGGATCCGTTGAGCCGGACCCCGAGAATACGCGGGCGGACATCCCCGCCGACTGTGATGGTGCGCCCGGAGGCGTGGTTGGACTCGACCTTGCCGATCCCAGCGATGACGGACCACCGCATGCCCGTGCACTTCGGCCGCAGGGCGCGCACGTTCGCGGCGGCGCGGGTGTAGGCGGACAGCATCACCGGACTGATGCCGGCCACCGCCCCGGGGCCGCCCCGGACACGGACGGCGGGGCGGCGGCCTCCTTCTCGTGTCCGGCCGCCCCGTTTGCGACAGCGGCAATGAACAGCACCAGGACGCCGACGACACCCACAGCCGAAACCAGTACAGGGAAACGGCCAAGGCCACTTTCCGTGCGCCGCTCATGAGCGCCCTCCCAGGCGCGGCGCGGCCTGCGAACGACGCGCAGGGGCGGAGGGGACGGGCGCAGGCGGGGTGCTGCTCCCGGTGTTCCGCGGCTGGCGCATGCGGTGCAGGCGCTGCTGGAGCATGGCCTGGGCCGCGCTGGAGGGCGGTTGGGCGACGCGCGGCGGCGCAGGGCGCCGCCGGACGGGCGGTGCGGGGGCCGGCTGGGGTGCAGGAGCCGGCCGGGCGGGGCGGGGCGCCGGTGCCCGCCGGGGACCGGGAACAGCGGCCCGGGGCGGGGTGTAGGGGCCGAGCCCGGGCCGGCCCCGGACGATCCGGCCGAGGGAGCGCACGTTGTGCCGGTACTCCCCGGCGAACTGCTGGGCGGGCTGGACGTAGCTCCGGTGGAAACTCTGCGCGCTCTGCTGGAGGTTCTGGACGGCGCTGCTGACCCGGCCTGCGGCCTGGGCGGGCAGAGCGGTCGCAGCCGCGCCGACCCTGCGGGCCGCGCGCGGCCCGTACACCGGCAGTCCGACAGTGGCTTTGAGGCCGAACACCCCGGCCTTCACGGTGCCTTTCGCCCCGGCCTCGATGGTGCGGCCGGTGAGCCGGGTCAGCCCCGCCACGGCACGGCCCCCGCCGTGAGCGAGCCAGCCGCCGATGCGTCCGGCGAGCCGGGTGGAGCCGATGCGTCCGGCGCCGCCGAGCACAGCACCGGTTCCCCCGGTGGCGGCGGCCGCGCCGAGCATGAGCCCGCCGAGCAGCAGGCCCTTGCCGAGCCCGCCGCGCCTCGGCATGTCGACGGGGGCGGGGGAGACGGATCCGCCCAGGGGCGAGTTGCCGAGGCGGTGACGGGCGCGTGCCACCGCTCCGCGGGTGGAGCGGGCGAGCTTCTTGCGGTAGATGAACGCGGCGACGCAGACGCAGTCCAAAAGGACGAACCGGACGGTGAGACCGCCCGGCAGGTCGCTTTCCGGTGTGTTCAGCACGGCGTTGACGACGACGATGAAGACGGACATGGAGGCGATGGAGGCGAGCATCAGGGCGAGGCCGCGGGCGATGGCCGCGGCCCGGCCCCACAGCCAGGCCCGGCCGGGGCCGGGCAGGATCCCCGCCGCGAGGGCCACCTTTGCGATCATCGCCTCGATGGCGATCTGTAGCTGGGCGAAGAGGAATGCACCGTCCAGGACGATGACGAACATGCAGGTGAGGAACGCGGCCAGGAGCATGAAGAGCGCGCCGCCGACCTTGTCCATCGACGCCTTCTTCAGTGTGCCGGCGTTTTGGACGCAGGCCTTCTCGAACGCCTTGATGGGGCCGGACGCGTGGACCTGTTCCAGCATCTGGGAGGTGGCGGCGTCGACGGTGGTGTCGACCATCCAGTTCTTGACGCTGTCGGGCAGCGCGATCCCGAAGCCCGGCAGGTCCTTGAGGAAGGACTTGCCTTTCTCCATCTTGGTGTCGACCAGCTGGTCGAACACGGCCTGCTGGACCCGTGAATCGCGGAACTTCTTCCCGCACCTGCCCTCGAAGGTCCGCCCGTAGGACAGGAGCATGGCCGGCCGGGCCACGAACGCGTCCACGAGGGCGTCGGTGATGGGGCGGGCCAGCGCGCTCGGCGAGGACCGGACCTGCGCACCCACGGTCGACCCGGACGGCTTCTTCTCCCATCCGCTCTCAGTGGTCGGCCGGGCCGTGTCGATGGCTTCCTTGTCCAGGACCAGGGCGGCGGTCTCGACCGCCAGGTCCCGCACCACGCCCACCACCCCGGTGTCCTTGCTGAGCAGGAGCTGCGGGGAGAGGCGAGAGCACCGAGCGCGAGTGCGGAGATGACCAGGGCAGCCGCCATCTCGCCCCAGCCGCGCACCCGGTTTCCGAACAGCAGATGCCACGACGCGACGACCATCGTGAAGGTGAGGAACAGCACCGGCAGACCCATCTGCACGACAACGCTCCCGTACAGCGACGTCGACACCTGCAGCGCCGGCTTGAGCATCAGCCCGGCCAGGGAGAACGCCAGGCTCCAGGTCAAGAGGAAGCAGGCGAAGCTGACGATCCACTTGTTCCCCATGAACATCATCTCGACGAGGAACCCCTGCACACTCAGGTCCCAGTCGTTCCAGTCCCCGGTGTCGGAGTAGATGCGGTACGAGCTGACCGGATTCCCGTCCCGGTCGGTCACCTCGAACGCGGACAGCACCCCGCCCTGCGCGGCCCGGTCCTTCTTGTACTTCTCCACCAGCTTGTCGAACTCGGCGCGGGCGGCCTTCTCCTCCTTCTCGGCCTCCTTGATCCCGTCCCGGATCAGCGGGGAGTCATCCGGCCGGCCCGACGTACCCGGCTGGGGGACGAGCGGGCTCGGCTCGAGCGGGTTCTGCGGGCCGGGCAGCGTCGGACCCACCGAAGGCGAAGGCGCCGGCGTCGGTGTGGGGGCCGCGCTCGCCGACACGCCCGCCAGCACCAGCGACACCAGGAACGACAGCACCAGCAGCATCAGCCCCGCAGCCATGGACCGCCCGGGGCGCGCCCACCGCTTCACCCCCTGCAGCACCCCCACGCCCCGGGCCCGGGCGCGCGCCCTCGGTGTCCCCGCCGATGCGGCAGCCCGCCTGGTCATGCTGCTGCGCTCTGCATGGGCTGGGAATGGATGTGGGCCACAGCCTGCTCGTCGGCGGGCAGTGTGACCTGCATGGCACCGATTCGGCCGGTCAGGTCGCGGTGCAGACATTCACCGGCCCGCGCCGCCCGTTCCTCGTCACCGAACTCGGCGCTGTTGGGCGACAGCCCGGTCATGACCAGGGCGAGGAGGTCCTCGTCGTCCGGGTTGCAGCCGAGGAAGAGCAGGGTACGGCGGGCGAGATTGCGGTCCGTCTGCCGGAAGACGAACTTGCGGGGGATCAGCCCGCGCAGGATCTGCCCGCCCTCGTCGTCAGGGCCGATGTCGTCATCGTCGTGCCCGCCGAAGAGAGCACCGGCATTGTGCTTACGCCCGTCCTTGACCAGCTCCAGCGCCAGCGCCAGGCCCTCCGGGCTGGACGTCAGCCACCAGCACTCGTCCCACACCACCAGCGCGAACTCGTCCAGGTCCGCATAGGCGACCTTCCGGGACAGGGCGGCGATCAGGTACATCACCGCACGCCCGAAGATCTTCTCGAACTCCATCTTCTCCAGCCGCTCCCCGCCGCGCAGTTCGCTCTTGGTGGGCAACGCCAGCGAGGACACCGAGAAGACCAGGGTGTCGGCCGACGAGCCGCGGACCACGGGCAGCGACTCGTCGAACACCGCGCGAGCCAGGTCCTTGCGCCTCACCGCCGACAGGCGGCGGGCAGCCATCGCCGAATGCGTATCACCCGAGGCGCCGCGGTTGGTGAGCTCCTCGACCAGGACCCGCATCGAGGGATGCGGCTCGGCCAGCACCGCCTCGACCGCCTCCGACAGGGCGATGCCCTCATCGCTCATGGGAGCCAGCCCCAGCAGCAGTGTCAAGAACGACTCGGTGAACCGCTGCGCTTCCCGCCCGGCGAACAGCCGCAAAGGATCGAGAGAAACGGCCGCCTGGTCGTCGATGGTGATGCACTCGGTCTCGCCGGGGCACGCCTGCGCGTAGCGGAGCCATTCCTGGCGCGGGGTCCGGTCCACGATCACGGCCCGGCCCCGCCGGGTACCGCCCCGCAGCCGCCGGCCCGCGGCGAGCACGGAATACACGGCCGACTTCATCGCGGTCGTCTTGCCCGCACCGAGCTCCCCGATGAACGCCGCGGTCGCCGAGGTGTTCTCCCGCGGGCCGCGCGCCCAGTCCGTCAGCACCGGCCTGACCCCGCCGCCGGCCAGCTGCAGCCCGAACAACGGCCCCGAGGCATCCCCCAGCCCGCTGCCCGTGAAAGGGCCGGCCATCGCGAAGTCCCGCGCCACCAGGTACTGCGCGTACTGGGCCATGACCCGCGGAGTGCGGGTACCAGGCAGCATCCCGTACCAGAGGTTCTCCTGCTCACCGTGCGGCCGGGTGAAGGTGTACTCGTTGCCGGTGAAGTGCCCGGCGAGCTCCCCGGCCCGCCGCTCGGCCTCCTCCGGGGTGCCGCCCCACACGCACAGGGCGGTCATGGCACGGACCTCGACCTCCGTCTGCGAGGCGGTCAGCCGCTCGCGGTACTCGTCCAGCCCGCCCACTGCCTTGTCGACGCTGGCCGGGACACCCGCGGTCTCACCGTCGTATTCGCTGTACTGGTTGGCGAGCTCACGCGCCTGACGCCGCGTCTTCGCCTCCGCCTCGGTACCGGAGGAGACGCTCAGGCGCACCACCCAGTCCACCGGGAACGAGAACGCATCCAGGGAGGACAGATACTCCGACCCGGGAAACGCGAACGCCTCGGGCATCTCGGAGAGCGCGAGCATCACCTGATACGAGGGCCCCCACTCCGTGGTCACCTCCAGCCAGCGCCGCGCGAACGGATTCGCTCGCCCTGCCTTCTGCCTCCCCGCCCGGACAGAACCGGCCCCGCCACCGCCCAGGCCCTGCCCGTCGAGTTCGTCGAACAGGTTGCCGCCCTCGGCGAGCACCACCTGGCCGAGCGCCGCCGCACCCCGCCCCCGGCCCCGCATCCCCGGCCCCGCACCCTCCGGCAGCACCGGCTCGAACACCCCACGACGGGCACTGTGCCCGTAGATCCACAAAACCTCCGCCGTCGTCGCCGGACGCAGAGCAATACCCGGCGGCCACACCGACGCCATCCGCTGCGCCTGGGCCAGGCGCTCGTCCTCCTCGCGCGCCGACACCGGCCGCGGAAGCAGCCCCAGCTGCAGAGCAACATCCGCACGCGCCGCCGCGAAAACCTCCCGTACCGACTCCCCGCGCGTCATCGCAAGCGGAACTGCGAGCCAGTCCGTACGCCCCGTCAGCTCCAACTGCTCCAACTGCCCCCGCAGCACACCGATGGCCTGCCGGTACCGGCCACAGCCCGCCAGATCGATCCCCTCGGTCATCTTCGCGACCACACTCGCCGGGTCGACGGCCGGGCACAGACTCAGCAGCATCGACTCACCCTTGAGCGCCTTGACCAGCGCCTCCAGCTGCCCCAGCCGCTGCTCCTTCGCCCGCCGCGAGGCATGAGCGGCATCCGCCCCCGCCACCCGGTAGACCGCCCAGACCTGACCGTGCACCGTCCACATCACATTCCCGGCCACATGCCGGATCGGCATCCGCATCACAGGTCACTCCCCTCGCTGCGCCACAGGCGCATCACTCGTGCTGAACTGGCGGCCGCGGCGCCGGGCGGCGAGCAACGAAGCCGCGACCGGCGCCGGCCGACGGCCAACCGCTCCACGGGCTGCGCCGACGTCCTTCCGGCCGACGGGCACAGGGCTCTCGGACACAGAAGCGCTTGTGGTGGTGCGGCCGGCGCCCATCACACGGGAGGCCGCAGCCTGAGACCGGACCGGGCGGAGCACGGGGCGGCCCGCGCCCCTGGCACCTGCCCCGGGCTGCGGTGCGGCCCAGGTCACGCTGCACACCCCGATCAGCGGCTGGTGACCACCCCGCGACCTGAGCGGACGACCGCCCAGCCGCCCTCCCCGCGGCCGCGCCACCAGCGAGGCGGAACTCGCGGCCACCGCCAGCGGATTACGGCCGTCGACCCGGATATGGCGCACCAGCAGCGACAACCCATAGGGCCCACCGATCGCGATCGCATAGTTGAACAGCCCGAAATGAGCCCACACCCCCCGCGTCAGCACCAGGCCCGCGAGCGAGGCGGCCAGGACCACGATCTGCGGCACCGTGTACGGACCACCCCAGATCCGGCCCCGCCCACCCGGCCACTTCCCGATCATCAAAGGGTGACGGCGCGCCCGGGTGTAGCACCGGCCAACCAGCACTTCCGGCGCCGCAACGCCGCTCACCGCTGCTCACCGGCCGCAGGTTCGATGCCCCGGACCACCGTGTGACCGGCGCCCGCGCTCTTCACGGAACCGTCGAAGACGATCTCGACACCGGCGCTGTCGTGGAACACGGCCGCCAGGAGCACGTACAAGAAGAGCGCCGTGCCGACGAGTACTGCGACCGAAGAAAACAGTGAGCGGACCTTGGCCCATACATGCGACACCGAGAAGAGCACCACAACTGCCGTCAGGAAGACGGCGAGAACGCTGGTCATCGCCGCGCACCGTCCACCGGTTCGACGACTCGGACCACCGCATGAACAGCGCCCGCGTTCTTCACGGAGCCGCTGTTCGGAGCGATGTCCTCGCCCACACTGTCGCGGAACACCGCAGCATTCATCACCGCGAACCACAACGCCACGCCACCGGCGAGCGCCACACCGGCAGCCAGAATCGATTTCGACTTGGCCCAGGCAGTCACCACTGCCGCAACCACCATGAACGACATCACCGAGCCGACCAGCAAACCGGTGATCCTCTGGGTGAGCTGGTCGACGTCGTCGATCGCCCCAGCCAGTACCGTCACGTCCATCACTGCGCGCTCTCCTTCGTCCCGGCCCCGACCGGCTCCTTGCTCAGCACGGGGGCCCCTTCCACGGATGCGATCTCCCAGCGCCCGTCCCGCGCGGTGATCGTGACGGCGTACGTCAGCGGCCGTTCCTGCCCGCCGGCATCGGATGCGGTGACATCGACGAGGAGCTGCCTGCGCTCCCCGTCGGACACGGGAACGCCCCGCTCGTCGGTGCCAAACGGGTCGTTCGTGCCGACCTCGGCGAACCGGGCCACCTCGACCCGCCCGTACGGGGCAGGCGACACCGCGGCCAGGGCCGTCCCGGGGGACAAGTAGCGGTCGAGCTCGCCGCGGCCGGCCAGATAGGCGGCAAAGAACCCCGTGAGCGTCTGCGCAGCAGGATCGGTACTGCGGACCGGGACCGACTGCCCATACGCCAGCGACGGAGCCTCACCCGACAACGGCGCACCCACCTCGGCCGGGAGCGCCACAGCCGCCAAACCCCCGCCCGCACCGGCCCTGACCGGAACCTGGAAATACCGCAGCACCGGCCCGGCCCCACCCGGTTCCAGCCCTGTCTTCTTCCCGCCCGCGGCACCGGCCGAGACCACCCGGGCAGCCACGGTCACCGACCAGTACCCGGCAGACACGGCCCGCACCCTTACCGCCGCGACCTCCTGCGCCCGCTGCACGCCCGGATCAGCCGTCAGACTCACCTCGCGGGCATTCGGCAAGAACGGCGCCAAGAACTCCTCGGTGCCCTCCCCAGCCGTCAAATACGCGCTCACGAACAACTCGGCGAACCCACCCGGCCCCGCAGGCTGCCCGGCCGCCGGCTGCTCCTGGCGCACCGGGGCCGCAGGCGCCGTGACCGCAGGCCGGGACACGAGCGCCCACCCCGCCAGAACCGGCCCGGCCACCAACAGCACCCAGGCCGTACGGCGGATCACCGTTACCGCGTTCGCCGCACCGCCCAGGGAACCCAGCGCCCAACCACCCGCCTCGGCAGGCAGCACATCCTGCGGCTGCTCCTTGCGGCGCTTCACGGCTGCTCCTGCCGCATCCGGGCGGCCAGCGTGTCCCGAGCCGCTTTCGGCAACGCGGCCCAGCGGGCGAACGCGGCCTGGGCCGGTGCCGCATCCTCATCGAGGTAGGCGCGCATGGACCGCGCCGTTCGGTCAGCGAACGGCGCCACCTCCAGCTGCACCACCAGATCACGCAACCGTCGACGCGCCCGCACCAGCAGCTCGATGTCCCCGCCGTCCTCCGCCGCGAGCACCGGATCCGCCATGTCCCGCTCACCCCTTCCAAGCCCGAGTACGGCAGCCGTTCCGCCGCACACCCAGACCAAGGAGCGCCCGCCCCCCAGACGTGACAGCCACAGCCGAGAAATCTGAGAAATCGTCATCACGCCGCCTGCACCCACCGGTCCGCGACCGACCGCAGCTGCCGCACGGTCCGGCTCCGACGCTGCCGCCACGCAATCGCGGACACACCAGCCCGCTCCGCGCTCTCCCGCGCCCCAGCCCGGGACTCTTCCGCGATCACCCGAGCCCGTACCACCTCGAGCAGTCCGGCAGCCACAGCCCACACCAGCAGCTCGACCAGCTCGCCCCGCGCACCGTCCGGGACCTCACCAGCTGCGAGGAGCCCGGCCTCAACAGCCTGCCGTCCGACGACCGTCTGCCAGACCTCTTCCGCCGGATCGGCCACCGGCCCGTCAAACACCACCGCCGATTCGAGGGCCGGGTGCCACGGCAGCGCGTCCGTCTCCGCATCCGCCCTCAGCTCACGGCTCGCCAGATGCAGCGTCTCCAAAAGGAGGTTCGCCGCGACCCCGCCCGCCCTCTGCAACGGGTACCGGCGTACGACCTGGTACAGGCACGCGACGACGACCTGCCCCACCTCGTCGAAATCCCGGCCGGCCCGCAACAGCCGCTGCGTCAGCCGCACCGCACCCGGCACCATCGCCTGCACCACCACCCGCGCAGCCAACTGCGCACCAACACCCTCACCGGCCGCCCGCTCCAGCAGCACCCGCATCCACCGGTCACTGTGCACACGCCCCTGCCCCCGGTCCCGACCCCCCAGTTCGGCCAGCACATCCTCGAGACCTGCTGCTCGCCCGCAGCTGAGGACCACCCCGCCCTCCTGCAACCAGCCCAGCACCATCTCGGCGCTCCCGGCCTCGGCGCAGACCAGCGCCCATTCGGCATCCAGCGACTCAAAAACCCGCGTTCCAGTCACGACAGCTCCCGTTCAGGTGATGCCGTGAACTCTTCTCAGCACCCCTGACCCGACCGCTGACCCAAACCATCAAATGCGCAGGTCAGAAGGTTGCCCAAAAGCAGACCCACGTCGCACTGAGCGCTCGCGCTGACCCGGGTAACCACCAGATGCCACTACTGCCGTTGGCCGCCACAGGCCCATCACCGGGATATCCACAGGCCCCGGCAAGCCCAGACGTTCCGTCGTAGCGTGCTCTCCTGCCGATCACCGGGGGTGCGCAGAATGCGGTACGTACGGCTGGAGTGGCTGGCCGCGGAGGTGATGGACGGGCTGCCGTCCGCCGCGGCGCGGAGCACTGTGCAGGACCTGATCGTCGACGTCGCGAAGCGACCCGACCGGTGGCCGACGCCCGGCGGCGAGGACGTTGTCGACGTGTTCGGGAGCCGGTGCTGGGTCTCGTACGTGGCCTACCGCGACGGTCTGGAGGTCCGTGACATCGGGTGGGCGGGCTGACCGAGGCCCGAGCATCCGGCCGTCCTCACGAGACGAAGGAACCCCCGGGGATGGAAACCTTCTCCGACCCGAGGGTTCCTTCATCCCGTGCCACCGGGGGAGCCGCAGAGGTCAGGAGTCCTCGGGCGCGGGCCGGGGTTGGGGAGCCGGTCCAGCGCCCGGTACAGCGCTTTCACCAGCCGGGCCCGTTGCTGGGCGTACGCAAGGGTGGTCCGGGAAGTGACCGACAGGCGGCGCTCCGCTTCCTGGAGGACCTGGTCGATCAGCGGCCGCAGGTCACTGTCCTTGGGCAGGTTTTCGAAGCGCCGGCCCACTTCGGCGGCGACGACGCGGGCGTGCCCTGTGAGGAGCAGCGCGATCTGCGCGCAGTCGCCCGCCCGTAGACCCTTCACGTTCTTCCGGGCCAGAATCGCGTCGGCCAGCGCCGTGACGGGGGTACGGTCGAGCGGCAGCTCCTCGGCCAGGAGCGCCTCGGGGTCGTGCAGCACGCCGTAGCTCATGCCCGTGATTCCTCCGGTTCCAGACCCGTGACCGTGTCGGTGGCGGTGACGAACAGATTGCGGCCCAGCAGCCAGGACCGTTGCGCGTTCCAGTCGTGCCAGCGGTAGGCGATGTGCGCGAACGAAGGGACGACGATCCCGGAAATCCGGCCGCCGTCCACCGCTGCGCGGATGCGTGCCCAGCCCGGCCGCAGCTCCGTCTCCTGGTCGAGTGGCCCGGTGTCGGTCACCGCACACCCGGCCGGAACCCTCCAGTCCCGTGCCTCTGCGTGCGCGGCCAGAGGAGGCAGCACCAGGTGTTCGGTGCCCGGCACCGGTACCACGGCATACAGCGCCACCGCGGTCACCGGGACGACGAGGGGCCCGTCTGATGCCGGGGCGCGGAGCGCTGCGATCTTCCTGCGCACCCGGGCCGGTAAGGGCCGGGCGGTGCGGTGGTGGCCGGACGAGTTCGGCATGAGGGCCTCCCCGGGACGGTTGTCGGCGTACTCCCAGACAACCGCGACACGTTCGGGTGGGCTCAGGCCGGATTCCGGGCAAGTACCGGCCAGGGACCGGACAGTTTTACCAACAGGAGAAAACCGGCAGGACTACCGTCCGCGCCGCGACCGGTACTTACGGGGGGACCTGATGGACAGGCAGCGGAACACCCGGCTCGAGGCGGTGATGGCCGAGTACGGCTTCACACACCAGGGCCTAGCCGACGAGATCAACCAGGTCACCGCCCGGATCTTCGGGGAGAACCACCCCCGCAAGTGCACCGACCGCCACGTACGGCGCTGGATCAGCGGCGAGGTCCGATGGCCCTGGACCCGCTACCTTCACGCCCTGGAACAGCTCTTCGACCGCCCGGCGCAGGCACTCGGCTTCATCCCCCGAGGCAAAAACAGCGCGAACCTGCCCACCCCCCCAAGGCCTCCCGCACCGACGAAGGAGGTGCCCGTGCGCCGCCGCCGTTTCATCATCGCCACCGCCGCCACCACAGTCGCCCTCGCCCTCAGCATCGACGAAACCCCCACCGGCGGCCGCCTCGCGATGAGCGACATCACCCGCGCCCGGGAGAGGATCAACCGCCTCGACGCCCACTTCGCAGCGATCGGCGGCGAACCCCTCCTGACCGTCGCCACCACCTACCTCGACCGCCTGACCACCGCAGCCGACCACTGCACCTACGGCCCCCGCGTCGAACAGGCACTCCACACCACGATCGCATCGCTGTGCAGCTCTGCCGGATGGGCCGCCGACGACGCCGGCAACCTGGACGCAGCACACCGGTGGCGCACCACCGCCCTGCAAAGAGCCATCCTCGGATCCAACCCGCAGGCCCAGGCCCGAGCCTGGTCCGACCTCGCCATCCACGCCCGCCGCGGCGGCCACCACCGCGAAGCTCTGCGCATCAGCCAGACCGCCCTCACCAGCCGCGCAGCCCGCCAGAACCCCCGCTACACCGCCCTGCTCCAATCCCGCCTGGCCATCAGCCACGCCCACACCGGCAACCGCCCCGCCGCAGCCCGCGCCCTGCTCGCCGCCCAGACCGCACACGACCGCATCGACCCCACCCAGCCCGCACCCCGGTGGCTGAACTTCCTCACCACGGCCGAGATCAGCGGACTCGCCGCCATCACCCACCAGGCGATGGGGCATCTCGCCGACGCCGAGACCGCCACCGCCCAGGCCCTCACCCTCCTCGAACCCGGCCTGCGCCGCAGCCACGCGTACTACACCGTCCAGCTCGCCGAACTCCAGCTCGCCCAGGGAAACACCACCGACGCCCACACCACCACAGCCGCCATCGACACCACACACATCGGCAGCCGCGCCATCACCGACCGGCTTGCCACCCTCCACCGCGCCCTCGCCACCGCATAGGAGAACCACCCGAAGTGACCACCGGCATAGAAATCCGCCACTACACCACCCGCCACACCCCCCGCCTGCGCCCGCTCCTGCTGGACATCTACGCCGAGGTCTACGCGAAGGAGGCACAGAGCGACCCGTTCTGCGCCCTCGACCGGTTCGCCGAAGGACTCGACAGCTGGATGACCCGCCCCGGCTGGACCTGCACCGTCGCCTACGACCACGACCAGCCCGTCGGCTACGCCTACGGAGCCCCGCTGCCTCCCGCCAGCCGGTGGTGGAGCGGACTGCTCACCGACACACCCGCCGACACCATCACCGAGACCGGCACTCGCACCTACGCACTCAGCGAGCTCATGGTCCGCGCCCCCTGGCGCAAGACCGGCACCGCCCGCCGACTCCACGACGCACTGCTCATACCCCGGCCCGAACAACGCGCCACGCTCCTGGTCCTCCAGGAGCACCCCAAGGTCCGGGCACTGTACGAATCATGGGGCTGGCAGACACTGGGCGGCCTACGCCCGACCCTCCCGGCCGCCCCGCTCTTCCACGCCATGCTGCTCGATCTCCCACCACACGACGGAACCGTCGCCACCATGTCGACGTAAAGCCCGCAGGCCCACCGGTTGCTCAACAGGTTGCGTAACGGGTTGCCTAACAGGTTGCGCAACGGGTTGCTCAACAGGTTGCCAACGGTGGATTCGCTTGCCCGCTGTCCTCGCAGGTCAGCGGCATGGGTCAGCGTGACGCAGCCGCCGACACCTCTTCCCCCGAAGGGGAAGAGCACCTTTCCCTTTCCCTCGGCCTGGGCGCCGACCCACTGTGCCGGGGTCGTCCGCGCCGGGGTCGTCTCCGGCACCAGGACGCCGACCTCAGCGAACTTTGGCGTGGACAGGAGGACACCCATTCCGGACCATGCAGGCGCGCCCTCCTCCTGTCCACGCGCCACAATGGCCCCGCTGGACAGATAGTCGACACCGGTCAAGGTCACCGGGGCGCTCCACACTTCCGGATACAACGGACCGCCGTCCGAGGCTCCCTGTACGGGCTGGCACCGGGCCGGGGTTCGGACGATGTCGCCCGGACCGACCGCGTCCCACATGGTGAAGCGCCATCCCTGGGGTGGCTCAGTGCGCCGCCGCATGTTGCGCGCCATGTCGGCTTCAGCAGCGACCCGCATGTCAATCAGCGCTACGAGTCGGGCCGCTGCTGCCGCGCGGCTGGTGTGACTGGTCGCATGCTCTTCGGAAAGGCCGATGGCCAACCATGTGCAGCGAATTCGGTAGACGTGGCCGACAAACGCGCCATCGACCGTCACCGGGTAGCATCCCCGGTCGTCGCATCGCCTGAATCGGTACCGGGGCACGCCTTTGACGGGTGTTGGTACTACGGGCGCGTCGGAGACAGGTTCTGCCACCTGCAGGAGAATCTCGCTCGACCCGTTCGCATTAACGCCCTGACAGGGCGCTGTCGGGCAGGGATCATCGACGCCCGGAACCGTGCCGCCGCCCTCCCACGTCTGGACACTGCCCGGGTCGGACACCCTGGTAGGCGCCGGCGTGCTAGCCCCCGTCGGTGCTCCGGTCTTGATCTCTCCGGCCTCCGCGCTCTGGCTGATTGTGGTCTCGGCCGCTGCCTGGCACTCGACGAGCCCCGAGGGACCGGCAGCCCCTTCAAAAGTGGCGACGTCCTCGGCCTCCTCCTCGATGATCTCCTCGTAGCTCACCGAGTCGCCCCATTTGGCCAGTACGTCAGCCGGGGACCAGTCCGCACGCGGGGCCTTGCGCGGCTTGATGATGCTCGGGGCCGGGGTCCACTTCGGAGCCGGGCCATCGGCCGCGGCCTTGATGATCCCACGCACTTTGGACTCACGGCCACGCCGCTCCTCTACCCGGGCGATCATCAGGGCTTCCGCCTCTGCCCGGCTCCGGATCGGGCGGCGGTCCGAGTGTCGGACCTGCTCAGACTTGCGCCACTGCTTCGGGTTCTTACTGAGGTCCGCCGGGTGCATTCGCTCGCGAGTGATGAACCACTCCCCTTGTGTTGTGCCACCCAGAAGCCGTGACCGCGCCATGAGGCCGTGACCTCCCACCTGTTCAGGGCCCCGGCGCCGCCTTCGCCCCAGCACAGCACCACACGCGCGGAGTCATCAGGGTTGCCCGTTCGGAGGATCGGCCCTTTGGCCACCATGGCAAGGGTGTTCCGGGCGTTGCGCACCGCCACAGTCGCCGTCTCAGACACGGGTGTCGGGAGTTTGCTCACGGTCATTCCACAGGTCCTTCCGGGGCGATGCCGCAGGGCTTGCCCGTGCGGTTGGTGCAGCCCCCACCGTAGCCAACTTTCAGTACCGCTTCAAGTGTCACTGAAAGTTGCTCGCGGTGGAGTCGCGCCAACCGCAGCTTTCCGCTGCCGCTCCCCCCGACTAGCTGCACAGCATGTAGAAGGGCACCGAAAGCAGGACCCATAGAGCCCCCATTGCGCTACTGCGCCCACTCCAGCCCGAGGCCAGCCAGCGCCTGGCGCTTGTCGGTCAGGTCGTCTCACTCCGAACTGAACTGGTCCTGGCCGCGCCGCAGTTCGGTGAGGGGAGCGGCCCAAGCTCCCAGGCCCTACACGCACACCAGTGCGATGCCGCAGCTCGGAACCCCCGGGCATCGCACCTCAGTGCGTGTAGGACCTGGGAGAGGCGTCCCCGGCCCCGGACAGTGGAGGACCCCGGGCCGCCCTGCGCCCCGGGGTCCCTCCGCCGGTCTTACCACCGCCGCTCACCAGTCGTCAGGTGTGCTGCCCACCCACGCTATCGGCTGGCCCTCGCTGTTGCGGCCCCAGTGCGGTTCCTCCATCGAGGTCTCATGCCCGTCGGGCAGGACGCAGATCCGCCCCCAGCGGCCGTGCTTGCCCGGGCAGATCCCGGGAGCCGGGCCACGTCGCCACCCGCCACGGCCTGGTCATAGCGGTCCTGGAACGACTGGAGACGGATGCACAGCTCCATGCCGAGCTCCGTCTCCGCCGTCCACCCGCCCCCGCGTCACCTGCACCCGAGGGTCGGACAGCACAGCCGAGACGAAGCCCTCCGCCTCCGCGAAGGCCCTGGTGCGGGCGTGCCGCCGCACAGCATCCTGCACACCCCGCTCTTCCGCGGCTGCGATCATCACGCCGCTCCTTCCATGGCCGCCCACTCCAGCCCGAGGCCGGCCAACGCGACGAGCTTGTCGACGGTCAGCTTCGCGCGCCTGGACTTGGTGTTGGACAGGAAGACTCCGAGCTTGACCTCCGACCCGTCCGGCAACACCTCCACGTGAGCCCTGGGCACCTTCACAGAGCCCGTGCGGGCCTTGTACTGCTCCAGGGCCGCCACGCCCCTCTCGAAGGCGCTCACAGGCGCCGTGGACGACTCGGCGGGCATGCTTGGCTCCGCCAGGGCCGGGGCCGGGGCAGGGACTTCCGGGAGCACGGTCACCGGGAGCGGGGTGACACCGACCGCCTCCAGGCGCTCGCGCTGACCCTGTACCAGGGCCGCCCAGACCTCGGGCCTGCGCTGCTGGGCCAGCCACTTGCCGACGTCCATGCCGTGCACGGTGAACCCGGGCAGAACCTCCGCCGGCCCTTCCTCGTCGCGCACCAGCTCCCGCAGCGCGGCGAAGTGCCGCTGCCACTGCGCCGGCCACGACGGATTCCAGTCCTCGTCCAGGGCCACCAGCGCGGCCTCCCACTCCGGGTGCCCGGCCAGCGCGCCGGGACGGCGCAGGTTGGACAGCCACTGCCCCACCGGCCTGTCCAGCACCGCCGCCGACCGGGGCGCGCACAGCGTCCAGTGCTGCTCGTAGTACACCCTCGCCGCCGCCAGATTCTCCTGGAACCGCGCATCAGCGGCCGACCAGGCCATGCCCAGCTTCTCCAGCCGCCGGGCACGCACCCCGGCCATCTGCCCCGCCCCGAACGCCCGCCGCTGCTCCGCGACCCACCGCCCCAGAGGAAACGCCCTCTCGCGGTGCTCGTACGGCACCCGGGCGTGCCCCTCGCGCTCGACGAAGCCCCTGAGCGCCGCCCAGCCACGAGCCCAGTCCTGCCGCTCCGTGTCGATCACGTTGAAGCTGACCCAGTCCGCGACCATCACAGGGTCCCTGGGAGCCGCGAAACGGAGCAGCAACCGGGTTTCCTCCTCGTTATCACCAGGCGCAGCACCGAGGTATCTGGAGGGCTGCACGACGTCCTTCTGCGGCTCCTGCGGAATAGCCAGCAACTCGATTGCCTCTTCATCGTGAGCCCGCAGACCTTCCAATACCTTCACCAAAGGCCGGTACGAACCAGAGGTGAACATATCCTCCGGGCTTTCGTCAGGCCGGAGGAATACCGGCACGATCAGGGAAGCGAGCTTTCCTTCACCGGGCTTCTGACGTAGAGCGCGGCCGATCGCCTGCACGATGTCGTGCGGGGCCCCCTTGGGGTCCAGCAGGGCCACCGAGTCCACGGCCCGGATATCCACGCCCTCACCCAGGACGCGGCAGTTCGAGAGCACAGCCCGCCGGGCGGTGGAGCCGAACCCGCGCAGCACCTCCCGCCGACGCTCCGGCACGTGCTCACCGCACAGCCAGTCCGCCCAGATCCGAGCCGGGTACTTCTCGGGCCGGTCGGCGTGCAGCCGCTCGGCCACCCGCTCCAGACCCTCCGCATACGCCGCGGCCTCTATGGTCCGGTGGTGGAAGGTGATGCACGTCGACAGGTTGTGCTGCTCCATCGTGTGCAGCAGCGCAGCCTGGAGGGCACCCAGGCGCTGCCCGCGGACCTCCTCGGTGTGCCGCTCCTCACCCATCAGCCGCTCCGGCGTCACGACCGGGTCCTGGAGCTCCAGAACGATGATCTGGTACCGCGCCAGCAACTTGCGCGACACCGCCGACGCCAGCGACAGCTTGTAGAGGACCGGCCCGAAGACCTTCTCGTCATCCATCGAGGCCGCCATCTCCCGCGGCAACGGGTCACGCACCCCCTCGGCCACTTCACGGTTCAGCCGCTCCTCCCAGATCCGCGGCGTCGCCGTCAGATACAGCCGCCGGCGCGCCGGGATCTTCGTCTGGTCATGGATGTCCGCCCACGCCTTCCCCATCGACCCCGACGTCCGGTGCGCCTCATCGACACAGGCGAGGTCCACCGGGCCGAGTTTCTGGCCGTAGGCGCCCTCAAAGGCTTCCCTGAGCACGCCCAGCGAGGCGTAGGTGGCGTAGATGGTCACTGGCCCCGTGGCGTGCCACAGCGCCAGCTGCACGGGGTTCGTGGTGCACCGCACTCCCAGGTGCCACAGCTCCGGATCCTCCAGCGGCGAGCACACCATGACCGCCGGCCCTCTGTGCCCGACGCTGCTCCACGCCTTCACGGTCTGCGCCAGGAGATCGAGGGTCGGCACCACCACGAGAACGCGGCCCTTGGGAACAATCCTTTTCGCGGAGGCCGCCGCGATGATGGTCTTTCCCGTTCCGCACGCGGCGTGCACCTGGCCGCGCAGACCATTCCAGGGAATACCGCCCGGCGGGATATCGAGACCGCGCACAATCGCGCTCACGGCCTCGATCTGGTGGTCACGCAGCTTCATCACGGTCATGTCCCGTGTTCTCCTTTTCGCGGGTGACGCGTAATCAGGAAGGAAGCACCGATGCGGTGCCCCGCCTCGGGGAGGCCCGCTTCCGTGCGCTCGTTGTCAGGGGTGGTCTCTCAGGCACGGGCCTCGGGGGCGCCGTCCTGGAGCGCCGCGGCTGCGGTGAGGAGCCGTTCCCAGGTGCGGGGTGTACCTCCGTGCTCTGCGGCCAGTTCGGCGGCGATGCGGCTCTTGGGCGCGCTGTTCGCCGCAGCGAGGGCCTCACTGGCGGTACGGAGCCGCGGGTCTCCTTCGTAGGAGTGCTGTTTGCGGGGGACTTGAGGTTCGCCGGCGCGGCGGCCGCCGCCCTTTCCCTGGCCCGGCGGGTTGTCGCGGCGCTTGTTGACTTCGCGGCGGGGCCACAGCCGGGCTCCGTAGACGGTCGTGCCGGCCGAGAGGTAGCCCTGAACGGCGTAGGCGCGGACAGTGCCCGGGTTGATGCCGAGGACCGCGGCGGCCTCGTCGGCGGTGAGCAGGTCCTCGGGGTGCTCGTCCTGCGGCAGTGCGGGGATCGGCTTGCCGTCGATGTAGGCCTCGGCCTGGGCCAGGTCGTAGACCAGGTAGCGACTCTCAGGGAGCAGGCTGGGGACGCGGCTGCGGAAGCCAGGAGCGTCGCGGCGGCGCCAGGTGGCCAGCGGCACGCCGATGCGGCGGGCGACGTCGGCTTCGTTGATGACCGGCCGGTTACGGGGGATCACATCGTCTCCTCGAGGGCTGCTGTGCCGCAGGTGCGACCTGTAGAGTTTGGGTGCAGGCTGGTTCCTTTTCCGGGCCTGCGACGTGGTTACGAGGCCGGCGGTGTGCCGGGTCGCTCTCAGAGCGGCTCTCCGTCGGCCTCGACCTTTTCCCGACCCAGCATTCGACAGTTACAACATTACAGTATCTAAGACTCTTCGGTGCCGCCTTCATCCCCTGCGACCCGCTCACCGTCCCGAGAGCTGCCGCGCGAGCCATGCATCCGCCTCCCGCCCACTGCGGAGCCGTACGACACGGACGCCCAGCTCGGCCGTCTCGGCGACCTGCCGGGCATACCGGGGGCGGTTGTTGCGATACTTCCGGACAGCCGTGCGCAGCAGGGACCGCCGCCCGAAGAAGGCACGCTTCCACGTGAGCCGCTGCGCCTGGATGCTCGCGTCCAGGCCGGTGAGCTGGCGCAGGCTCCGGTACACGATCCGGCGCACGATCAGGGGCAACGGGAGGTCGAGCCAGACCAGGACATCCGCCCGGTGCCACACCACGTCTGCAAGCTTTGAGTAATTCCCCTCGACCACCCACGATTCCCCCCGCGTGATCCGCTCGGCCTTGCCCCGGAATTCATCGAGTGGAAGAGGACCGTTCTCGGTGAACAGCACATTGTCAAGGTCAGTGCAAGGAATTTCCAGCGAAGCGGAAAGTTCTTTCGCGATCGTCGTTTTCCCGCTCGCAGGAGGGCCGAATAAGGCGATCTTCTTCATCGGATATTCCTAACTGTTTGTCGAGCGATCCAGGCAGTGCAGCGGAAATTAATTATCCCGGACTCGGGAGCATTTTCCACCCCATTTTGCCTAATCCTGTTTTTCCGGGGCGGGCCCTCCCCGGAGGCAGCGACGCGACCACTCGGCGTCGACGGTCCGACAAGGCCGGCCATGGTGCACCTGCACGTACCCGCTGGGAGGGCGTGCCGAGGAGGCAGGCGCACCTGACACGACAGCGAACCGACGGGCGGGGTGTGGGTGTGGGCCTCGGCGCGGCCCTGGCCGAGCGCGGCCGCCCGCTAGCGCCGAACTGTCGTCGGCCAGCACCTCGCCGAGGCCCACACCCACACCCCGCCCGTCACACCGCTGCGCCCCTCCGCGCTACCGGCCTTACTACCCGCCACGATCAGGCCGCAGCGCAGGCCCGGAACGCGGAGTGCGGGGGCCAAGGCGCGGCGATGCGGGGGCTGGGGAGCGCCCAAGCACGGGCTGGAGAGCCTGACGGCTCTTCAGCCGCGCCTGACGGCCCGAATTCCGCCCGGCTGCGGGGCAGGGTGCAGAGGGGGCCGTGCCTGACGGCATGACGGGCGCAGCATGCAGCCGTCGACGGGACGGGGCACAGGGGCGGGGAGCGGCGCGGGCGTGCTGGGGCGCGCCTGAGGACCTTTCCCGGGGGGCTGGGGCCGGTGCCGCGCCGCCCCGGGCGTGCCCGGGGCGCTCCGCCCCCCGGGCACGCCCTGTTGTGGCTGGTGCCGTCGGTTC